>CAKRFU010000066.1 GCA_934320845.1 uncultured Lachnospiraceae bacterium | reverse complement strand
GAAAAATTTGACAAAAAAAGTGCAGGTTTTATGCGACCTGCAAGGTGTTTTTCTGTTATTTAACTGTCAAACTCCCGTGCTTTATTATGCTGTCAGCATATGACTTTTGTTGCTTGGATTGGTATAATATAATCATATTTAGGTACATAGGAGGAATGATTTGATGGGTTGGATGGAAAACTTAGAAAAAGCAGGAAAGATAGCTAAAAAAGCAGGAAAAATAACTGCAAATTATATGATGGATGAAGTAGAGACTTCTGGGAGGAGAATTTTAGATAGGGAGAAACAAATCTATCGTGATATGAAAAATAACGGGGCATCACAGAGTGAATTAAGAGAGTATGAAGAAAAAATGGCATATGATAAGCAGAGTTATGAAAAAATAAAAGAGAAAAATAGGAGACGACACGAGCAAGCATAAAAATGGATTACAAAGGATGGAAAATTAGATGATTATAATATTTTACATTGTACTGTTGTGTATATATGTATGTTTGTCTTTACCATTACAAGTGGTTGCATTTATCGTTAATGCCATTTTTCCAGATCCTATTCCGGTAGTTGATGAAGCAATAATGATAATGAGTATGTTTGATAAAATAAAAAAGGCATGTAAAATAATGGATTTTGTTGAAAAAGCTGTAGAATTTTATCATAATAACAAAAATTTGTGTATAGGTGCTTTGGTTGCATTGATTATAATTATAATTATGGCATTATAACATTATAAGTAAAAAATAGGCATATATTTTAACACTATCAAGGAAGCCCCCAGCTTTTTTGCGCAGAGTAATAGAAGCTGGGAATTTTCTTGTATCAGGATAGGTACAAGCCCCTTCTGATATGCTGCGATAGCAGTTAATATTGTTGTGAGCAAGTAGCAGAGCAGATTGTGAATATTCGCTTGACTGGTCAAGTTTAATGACAAAACAGGACGCTTTCAGATTGAAAGCGTCCTTTCATTATGTGCATATAAATATTCATTGGTCTGTATAACCGTATACTTTTGATGAAGTGCAAACATGATATACGCATCTCTTTTAACTCTTGGATATAGTGAACCTACATTTCCATAGTAAAGTAAATGATTTGTTTCATTGACTGTTAATGGAAAGCCAAATGCAAGTTTGAGCAGGGTTTGATATTCTTGAGAAAGAATATGATATTCCAGTCAATACAGAATTGAGAGAGGAAGTGAGCGTTATGTGTAATTTAAGTTTGGGAATAGAGGAAAGAGCTGAAGCACGAGCTGAGAAAAAGAATAATGAGAAGGTTATTGTGAATATGTATAAAAAAGGATATACGCCAGAACAGATATCAGATATTGTTGAGTTGAGTGAAGAGGAAGTAAATAATATTATAAAGGATAAAGAGTCTGTATTAGTGTAAGAGTTCGCTGTTAAGGTGTCCTTCGGAGGTAACCCCCCGCACAGGCAGCTATAGCAGATAAACAGTAATCGCAGATTATATGTAATCTCGCATAATATAATCTTGATAATTTTTTAGTGAAAATCTAAAACATCGTTCCTATTGTCCTTGTGTCAAATACAGACAGAAATCTGAGAAAAAGAGTGCACAGATTCTCAGCAGAAAAGCATTGACAGCAGACTTGTAGAACAGCTGGTAGAGAGAACTGTACCAGCTGATAAAGCTACAGTTTTTAAGTTTTACATAAACTTGTTAGGAGAGGAAAAAAGTGAATTTTCAACAGATGATTACCATTTGTACACATCAATCTATGCTAATGCAGCCACGGCGAAAATAATTCAGGAATAGATTTCGCTGTCGCGAAATCTAGGGTATAAAGCAGTTTCAAACACTGCTCAAAGAAAAATAGCCACAGAATATCACGATTTTATCGTGTTTTCTGCGGCTATTTTTAACATACTTACAAAAATACGACCACCTTTTATTTTACCCGAACGTCATGGAAGTGGCTATTATACGACAAATGGACGGCTCCCGCCTCGGAGAACAACTGTAGCGGCACATAAAGGCATAAAACACATGCCTTAAGTGCCGACAGTGTTCTAACGCCATTTGCTGTATAATAATCCATCTTCCATGACTGTATATAGTATATATTATATACTAAAAATAAAAAGAAAA
>CAKRFU010000065.1 GCA_934320845.1 uncultured Lachnospiraceae bacterium | reverse complement strand
ATTACATTGACCGGCTCTGTGACTTTCATATTTTCATCCAGTGCTTCGCCCTTTGACAGCTTTGCCGCCAGATTCAAGACCATTGTTGTCTTTCCGTCACCCGGATCACCCTGAATAATTGTCAGCTTGCCATAAGGAATGAATGGATACCACAGCCACTCAATCTCCTGCGACTGTACCTCTGACATTCTAATCATCTTTAATTCAATCTTCTGTTCTGTCATTTTCTCCTCCAATTTTAATTTTATAATTGCTACCGGAGAAAACCTCTGCTATACTTAGCTTGTATATACATAGGATAACAGAGGTTTATCCGGTTATCTTTAGTCCTGACAGTTGCCGCTGTTGGGACTTTTTTCTTGTTCATTATCCAGCAAATCTGCAATTCTCCGTTGCTGATTCGGATATAAGTGACCATAAGTATTTAGGGTAATTCTTATATCCTTATGCCCTAATCTTTCCTTTATCAGAATCGGCTCAATCCCTTTGTTGATGAGATATGCTACATGCGAATGCCTTAAATCATGCACTCGGATTTTCTTTACTCCGGCTTTCACCATATTTTGCTTCATCTTATGCTGTACTGCTTCCTGCACAATAGGGAAAAGTCTTTCATTCTCCGGCATACCATAATGTCCTTCAATAAATTGCTTTATTTCCTGCTTCAAAAATTCCGGTATTTCTATTGTTCGCACAGATTGTTTTGTCTTTGGTTCTGTAATCACATCCTTTCGTTCTGTCCTATAGTACGTTTTTGTGATGCTGATTTGATTTCTTTCAAAGTTTATATCTGCCGGAGTTAATGCAAGTAGTTCTCCAATTCTGCATCCAGTCCAGAAAAGAATTTCAAAGATGAGATAATATCTTGTTCCCGGTTCTATAGTCTGAATAAACTGCTGATACTCCTCTGTTGTCCAGAAATCCAAGCTTCTGCTGTCCGAGTTTCCCATCCGCTTTACCTTCTTGCATGGATTCGTATGCAAATCGTAAATCCTTGAAGCATGAGTAAACAAGCTGGTTAGCTGATTTTGTATCATTCGCAGATATGATTCCGAAAAGCCTTTTGTCTGCATTTCATTCTGCCACTGAATAATCTGCGAAGCTGATATTTCACTCATCATTTGATTTCCAAAATACGGAATAATATGCTGTTCCATCATATAACGTTTGTTTTTCATGGTACGTTCTTTGAGTTCATTCTGTTTGTCCTCAAAATATACCTCCATAAATTCACTCAATTTCATATCCATACTTCGACTGCTATTGAGTTTTTTCTGTCGCTCATATTCCAGAGCTTCCTTTTTTGTGGAAAATCCTCTCTTTCTTCGTTTTTTCTTTTCGCCCTTTGCATTCGTTTCAAACCACTGGGCAGTCCATTTCTTCGTGTCTTTTTCTTTGTAAGCCATTCCTTTCTTCTCCTCTCTTAGTTCGCAGCCAGCTCGTATCCGAACATCTTTTTTGCCCAATATGCTCTTGGAATCCGTCCTGCCATTGTGATATATCCCTGCTCCGCAAGTTCCTTATTCATTGCCTTAACCAACTTGTAAGCATAGGACTTGGAACAATCCAGTTCCTTAGCCACATCATCCGCACTCATCATATATTGATAGTTCGCCATATATTCATCCTCCCTTCTCATTCTACAATTCCGTTACAACTCTTGTATTTTTGTTGTGTACGATTTTCGTAAATTCATATTATCACTGTCCGTAAATAATGTCAATACTTCGTAAATAATATTTTACGGTTTTCGTAATTCTAAAATTATGTAATTTTCACTTTTATGTTTTTCATAAATGTGATATGATAACAATTGGATTTATGTTTTTCGTAATTACTTTGTCTATGAAAATAGGAGGTTACTTATGGGCGATGGAAAGAAATTAAAAGAGTACCTTGATGAAAAAGGTACAAATGTACGCAGAATTGCAAAAGAAACCGGCATTAGTGCCACCACGTTATACACGATTATTCAAAAAGATTCCAATATCCGCTTTGACTTTGCACTTCGTCTTGCCAATGCTTTAGATATTGATGTGAATGAGATATGCTCTGCAAGTCCTTTCTCTGGAGCTATTACCGAAGAAGAAATATATCCCACTCTCCCAGATGGATTGAATGGAGCCTTGGATGCAAGCAGAGTCAAAACCTACTTGAAAAACTCTCTCTATCCACTTATGTACCTATTCGGTAAAAATAGTATGCCGGATGTGGATAATCTTCTGACTTCTTTTTATCAGTTGGATGATGAAGCTAGGAAAGAAGTGGTTGAAACGATACAATTCAAACTACAATATCACAGAGATCCCGAACGGGCAGAACAGGTAAAACAGATTAAGGGATGGTAAGAAAAAAGCTCCGTTGAATAGCAAAATTCAACGGAGTTTTTCTTTTTGGCACCGTTTTGGCACCGCTCACACCCATCTTCATTATTATCGCATGTAAAAAGGGTTCCGGAGAAATCTCCGAAACCCTTGAATTTACTGAATAATATTTAATTACTCGATAACTGTAGCAACACGTCCAGATCCTACTGTACGTCCACCCTCACGGATAGCGAATGTAAGACCCTG
>CAKRFU010000064.1 GCA_934320845.1 uncultured Lachnospiraceae bacterium | reverse complement strand
CCAATGCTAAACCAGAAGTCGTCCAAAAAGAACGCGACAAACAAGCCGACTACCAAGCGAAATATGATGCGACTGTTGCACGTATTGATGAGATGAAGAAATTGGTGAAATAAACACAGAAACACGGCTGAATGAACTGCACCCCAAAAGTTAGACAGAAAAAATCTAACTTTTGGGGTGTTTTATAATGAAATTAACTTATGAAGATAAAGTTCAAATATATGAATTGAGAAAGCAAGGAGAGAGCTTTAGACAGCTTTCAAATCAATTTGGGATAAACATTTCTAATCTTAGGTACATGATTAAATTAATTGATCGTTACGGGATAGAAATCGCAAAAAAAGGAAAGAATCGTTACTATTCTCCCGAATTAAAGGAAGAAATAATTAATAACGTTCTGCTTAAAGGTCGTTCACTAAGAAGTGTATCTTTAGATTATGTTTTACCCGATCCTTCGCTATTGAAAAATTGGATAGCACAATACAAGAAAAATGGGTATACTATTGTTGAGAAAACAAGAGGGAGAGCAGCTAAAATGGGACGTAAACGTAAGAAAACTTGGGAAGAAATGACAGAATTAGAACGACTTCAGGAGGAGAATGAACGCTTACGGACTGAGGTGGCCTACCTAAAAAAGTTAAAAGAGTTAGAGGAAAGGGACGAAGCCTTACAGCGAGAAAGGCAGAAACAGTTAGAGAAATGGTTTCAGGAGGATTTCGACTAGATTTTCTTCTTGAAACAGCACGTTTAGCTCGCTCGACTTACTATTATCAGTTAAAACAACTAGATGGGCACGACAAAGATAAAGAGATTAAAGGCGAAATTCAGGAAATTTATTATGAGCATAAAGGAAATTATGGCTATCGCCGAATAACTCTTGAATTGAGGAATCGTGGTTTTGTAGTGAACCATAAGAAGGTCCAACGTCTGATGAAGATCCTTGGTTTCAGTGCCCAAATTCGTCGTAAACGCAAGTATTCTTCATACCAAGGAGAAGTTGGCAAGAAAGCAGATAACCTTATTCAACGCCAGTTTGAAGCATCAAGGCCAATGGAAAAGTGCTATACGGATGTGACAGAGTTTGCCATTCCAAATAGCACACAGAAATTGTATTTATCGCCTGTTTTAGATGGCTTTAACAGTGAAATTATTGCTTACAATCTTTCTACGTCACCGAACTTAGCACAAGTAAAAATGATGTTGGAACAAGCCTTCACAGAGGACCATTACGAACATACAATTCTCCATAGTGACCAGGGATGGCAATATCAACATGATTTCTATCATCATTTTTTAGAGGAGAAAAGAATCCAACCATCCATGTCACGTAAAGGGAACAGCCCAGATAATGGCATGATGGAATCTTTCTTTGGCATTTTGAAATCCGAAATGTTTTACGGTTATGAAAAGATTTTTAAGTCAATTGATCATTTGGAACAAGCTATTGTAGACTATATTAATTATTACAACAACAAACGCATTAAGGTAAAACTAAAACATACTAAGATTAGTAGTGAGGAAATCTCCGACGGGAGAAAGTACTCACTACTTTTTCTTTATGTTAAAGTAGTGGTGTCTTGTTAAGTCGATAAGTCCTTTGGCGCTAGACGTCGTAACTAAAACTGACAAGACACCTGTTTTAGGAAGAATGTTATCAAAGTATGTGGGACGAAAAACGTCGAGTATTGAAAATGGCATCACTAAAGCAAGGAATCATTCAAGACAAAGAGGTAATATCATGCGAGTAGTTTTTGGTATTGACGTGAGTAAAGCAAGTTCAGAAGTAGCCATCTTGGTCAATGGAGAAAAAGTACATGGCTATACCATACCCAATAATGCAGTCGGATTTAATCGACTACTTGGGGACTTGAAGACTGTTCACCAGCCAGAGATTGTCTTCGAGGCGACTGGTGTCTATTCTCGTCGTCTTCAGGCCTTCTTTGAGGATAATAGTTACGCTTATACACGGCTCAATCCTTTAGAATCCAAAAAACAACTAGATAGCTTACGAGTACGTAAAACCGATAAGATTGACGCTGAAAAACTAGCTATGTCTCAGTTCATCCTCAATCGTAAACCAAGCTATGTCCAAGAAGCGCTTTACCAAGAATTACGCGATCTCAGTCGTTTCTATCAGAATCTTACTGAGGATATTGTCTGCGCTAAAAACCGTCTGCACAAGGTTTTACAGGTCACTTTTCCTGAATTGGAAAACATCTTGTCAGCACCAACTGGGGAACAATATTGGAACTTGGTAATAACTTTTCCATGTAATAGTTTTGTACTGGAGTCGGATGACGCCACATTAACAGCTACCATCCGTCAGTCTACGGCAAAACGCATCTCTGAAAAACGTGTGACTTACTTAGTAGATAAGCTTACAAAACTAGCTAATCAGTCTTATTGTGCGGTCAAAAAAACCTCTCCAGTGATAGAAGAGGTCAAATACTATGCAAGGGAGTTACTTAGGCTTTCTGAACACAGACAAGGTGTTTTAGAGGAGATGGTAACATTGGCTCAATCTTTGCCAGAATACGAGATTCTACTCTCTATTCCTGGAATAGCCGAAACCACAGCGACAAGTATTATTGGCGAACTTGGTGATATTCGTCGATTTCACTCTGCCAATCAAATCAATGCTTTTATCGGCATTGACCTCAGACACTATGAATCTGGAAACTTTCTAGCCAAGGAACATATCACCAAACGTGGGAATCCCTATGCCAGAAAAATTCTCTTTAAGTGCATTCATAACATAGCTTCAGCTAGCCACACCAATCCTTGTCATATCGCAGACTTCTATGAG
>CAKRFU010000063.1 GCA_934320845.1 uncultured Lachnospiraceae bacterium | reverse complement strand
CGCAAAGTTTATATACCGGGATTTGTGGCACAGTGCCTTATTGATATAAAGAAGGAACAGGATGAGGTAAAGGAGGCACTTGGCAGTGAGTATACCGATTACAACCTGATAATGGCGACTACTTTTGGAATGCCGATTAATGGCAGCTATATTCGGGATCAGATGCAGAAAGTAATTGATAAAGAAGGTCTTCCGGATGTGGTTTTTCATAGTCTGCGCCATACAAGTGTCACATACAAACTGAAACTGAGCGGTGGAGATATCAAAGCAGTCCAGGGGGATTCCGGACATGCACAGGCGGACATGGTAACGGAAGTGTATGGACACATCATTGATGAGGACCGGCGGAAGAATGCAGAGAGAATGGAGAATGCCTTTTATAATAAGGAAAATCTTAATCCGCAGATGAAGGGTGCAGATGCTGATCAGGCAGCAAACATGATGGCTGTTCCGGAAGGTGTTGACGTCGAACTTTTGATGAAAGTTCTGGAAAATCCGGAGATGGCGGCTTTGCTGACTAGCCTGGCAAAGACAATAAAAGTATAATGAAGAAAATATGGGTATCGCGTGGATAAGATATATCTGTGCGATATCTTTTTTTGTGGTATTCTATATTATAGCAATAAATAAAAAAAGGTGAAATGAAAGATAGTGATTGAGTTAATTCGTAAAAGATGTGTAGCAATAGACAGTGTAATCATGGATTTAAACATGGAATACCATGCAATTAAAAGTAAAATATTAAGAGAAGAATATAAAAAGTGGAAAAAGGAACTTACAAGAGAAGAAGTTAAGGAAATACGAAAATATAGGATAGGAACAGTTGCTCCGGGAAAGAGGAATATCAATGCATATTTAAGAAATAGTACACAAAATGATTGCAAAAAAAATGATAAAGTTAAAATACTGAAAAATGCAATTTCCAGAGCAAAAATAAATAATAACATTGTAACGTACAGAACAATTAACAGGATAGAATGTGATTATATAAAAAAATTTAGTAAAAATGAAATTTTTGAAAATAAGGATTTTAAGGGAACTCATGTGTCAAAATATATATTCAAAAATACAACTACAGCATATGTAATATATCTAATTCCAAAAGGATATGCATGCGCATATATAAATTATTGGGTTCCTATTTTTATGCATGAAAAAGAGCTATTATTAAATTGTGGTTCAAAATGCAGAATAGTAGATGTGAAAAAAGTATTTGAAAAGGACTGCTATGTAGTTGAAGTATTAAATTAACTATATGATGAGAGAACAGTGAAAAATACGAGCTGATGCAGCTACATCACGCATTGCAATTAGTAGTGGATGATAATGTACTCGCAGAAGGTAACAAGGTCAGATATTTCATCATGGTAGAATTGCTATAGAAAATATTGTAAGTGGCAAAGTAGACGAATTGATAGTATTTGTTGAGAATCGCTATCCTAAGAATATTTTTGGCAGTAAGTTTAATTTGGGAAGCATTACAAATAATAGGCTTTGGTAGTTAGATGATCTAGCAATCATTGGGTTATAGTAAATATGATTTCTCATGCAATAGACATGATAGGTATAGGAACTTTGTAAAAAGATATAAGGAAAAGTAGGTTATGCTACCGATAAAGATGATTTGTTAGGTAATCGAGGAGAAAATAAAAGATGATAAATGAATACTTGAAAAGAGAAAATACTTTCTTGGACGATTGGGCAGCAAAGGTTTCCGGTTTTATAAGAGATGGGATAGTTAATCATGAATTTTACTGGAAAAGTGGGATAAAAATTTTATTTTTGTTAAAAGAGGTGAATGGTGGAGAAGACTGGGATTTAAGAGAATTTCTTCGTGAAGGCGGAAGAAAGCAGACCTAGGATAATGTTACCAGATGGGTGATAGGAATAAATCACTTAGAGCGAGATATACCATGGAAAGAGATAGAAACTATAACTGAAGAACAGAGAATAGAAAATCTGCAACGAATAGCAGTTGTGAATGTAAAAAAGACTCCTGGTGGCCATACCTCTGCAATTGAGCAGATAACAGAGGCAGCTATAGATAATGGGGAGATGTTGTGTAATCAGATAAATATGTGTCAACCAGATATCATAATCTGTGGTGGTACTTCTGGAAATTATTTTAATAGTATTACGGAGTATTCAAACCCTGTCTGGAAACAGACAAAACATGGTATATGGTATGTTGTTGAGCCAACGGGCCGGATTATTGTTGAATATTCGCACCCGGAAGCGAGGGTTAAAGATTGCCTGCTTTACTATGGTTTGGTAGATGCGGTAAGAGAAATCATATATAAGCCGATAACACAGAAAATACAGTCATGGATTGATTATGATAGGAATAAGCCTAAAGGTAATTATGCTGCTCATAAACAAGAGCATGATGAATACAGGCAGAATAATGATATGGATTGTATTTTAACAGAAGGAAATTTATATGCGGATACAATTTTCTCGTTGTGGCTACCGCTACGATTCGTATTAGTTCGTATTAACGATTATAATGTATTAAATCAATATGGAGATATAAACAATAAAGATAAAAAAGGGGAATTCTTAAGAGCAATAGCAGGAAACATACCACAACTGCTTCCATTGGAAAATAGTATTGTAATGAAATTGATTAGGCTGTTCGATTTAGGACAGAAAAGATGCAATGTTATGATATTAAAGGATAGAAGCATGCAGCGTAGGGGTGATAAACCATATTATGATTATATGCCTTATTTTCTGTCTGAATGTTTTGAGAATGGGGATTTTAGTTTTTATTTTACCGGTGGGGATGAAGAACTCAAAGAGTGGATTCGAGAAGAAAATCTTGAAATGTTCTTTAAAGACAGGATAGAAAAAGAGGCAATAAAAGATTTGGCAGGAACGGGCAATATAAAAAAAGGAGTACCCCAAGATATGAATTTTTTGCTTGACAATTATATTGCGATATTGGAGCAAAGGGAAAGAATTATAAAGTAGAAGATTATAAGAGTAAATTAGAGTAAAATATGGTCAAAAAATCATCGACATCCGACCTACAGCACGTTATAATATAGTTAATCTAATAAGAAAACCAAGTGA
>CAKRFU010000062.1 GCA_934320845.1 uncultured Lachnospiraceae bacterium | reverse complement strand
GAAAAAGATGCCCAAAAAGCATTAAAGCAGATAGAGGAAAAGAATTATTCATATGAATTAAAAGAAAGTGGATATAGTGATATAGCGGTATATGGAATAGCATTCTACAGGAAAAACTGTGAAGTACGATATGGTGGGAAAGCGTAGAAGTTTACAGAGGAATAAATTAAATTATAAGAACCGCTTCGCGAACCTTATAATCGATTGGCGGCACAAGAGCAGTGCCTTTTATCAGAATTTGCGTTGCAACTTCTGATAAGCTATATTATTTATGCGATATTTTTGACTTTATTTATCGGTATGATTATAATATTATTATATAAACGTTCAATTCATATTGATACGAATAAATAGTTATAGAATTGGGTTCTTCGTATGCTTTTTGCATACAGTATGAGTTGGTATTTGTAGGATAATGTCCGCGCACATGGGATATTATCTGTTGTATATACTATAAATATGTGCAGAAAAGAGGATGCGTATGGATATAGCAGCATTAGCAACAGGAATGTCACAGACACAGCTTATGACAAATGTTGGGACGGCAGTGTTGGCAAAAAATTTAGATATGGTGGAAGAAATGGGAGATGGGATGATTGACATGATGGAGCGTTCTATGATGGAAAACTCAGTCAATCCAAATCTTGGAAGTAACATAGATATTATGGTATAATATTCTTTTGCAGATTATAAGACTTTTTGAAATCCTCATAAGTAGCAGAGCGGATTGTGAATGTTTCATTTTACGAGGCATCATTTATAAAGGTAAGGGAGTTGTTTGGAATGAAGAAAGTGATAGCAATCGGGACACAGAGCTTTGAAAAGATGAGAGAACAGGACAATTTTTATATTGATAAGACCTGTTTTATCAAAGAATGGTGGGAAAATCAGGATGAAGTAACCTTAATTACCCGTCCTAGAAGATTTGGAAAGACATTAAATATGGATATGCTTAATTGCTTTTTCTCTAACAACTTTGAGAATAGGGCGGATTTATTTGAGGGACTTTCTATCTGGCAGGAAGAAAAGTATCAGAAGCTTCAAGGGACATATCCTGTTATTTTCTTAAGTTTTGCAGGAATTAAGGAAAATACTTATGAGGGAACGCTGCGGATGATAAAGCAGACCTTGTCAGATGTGTACAACAAATTCTATTTTTTATTGGAAGAGGATGTTTTGAATGAAAACGAAAAAAGGCATTTTAAGGCAGTATGTAATGAAATGGATGAAACAACTGCAGCATTAAGTCTGCATCAGTTGTCCGATTATCTGCAGAAATATTATGGCAAAAAAGTTATCATTCTTCTTGACGAGTATGATACACCACTTCAGGAGGCCTATGTATCAGGTTTTTGGACGAAATTAGTAGGATTTACGCGCAATCTATTTAATAATACATTTAAGACAAATCCTTATTTGGAAAGAGGCATTATGACTGGAATTACCCGTGTCAGCAAAGAGTCCATATTTTCGGATTTAAATAATTTAGAGGTAATTACTACGACATCGGATAAATATGCCACCTGTTTTGGTTTTACGCAGCAGGAGGTGTTCGAGTCACTGGATAGTTTTAAAATGTCAGCAGAAAAGGCTAAGGTTAAGGCGTGGTATGACGGTTTTACATTTGGCAAACGGACAGATATTTATAATCCATGGTCTATTATCAATTTCTTAGACAAGGGACAGTACGGTGTCTATTGGGCGAATACAAGCTCTAATGGCTTGGTGGCAAAGCTGATACGGGAAGGAAATCAAGAGATCAAGCAGGCGATGGAAAATCTGTTGGAAGGTGGAATTTTATGCGTGCAGTTGGATGAGCAGATTGTGTTTGACCAGTTAAACAGGATGCGTGGTTCTGTATGGAGTATGTTGATTGCAAGTGGATATTTAAAGATTATAAAGAAGGATCTGGATATCATAACTGGAATCTGTCTGTATCAACTGGCAATCACTAACAGGGAAACAATGATTATGTTTCAAAATATGATTGTTAACTGGTTTAACGAAGATGATGCACATTACAATGATTTCATTAAGGCGCTACTGCATGGTAATTTAAAGGAAATGAACGCTTACATGAATCGTGTAGCACTTGCGACATTTTCAAGCTTTGACACGGGAAACCATCCTTCAAGGCAGGCAGAACCCGAGCGTTTCTATCATGGCTTTGTGCTGGGACTTTTAGTGGAGCTTCGTGGAATGTATCATCTGGCTTCCAATCGTGAAAGTGGGCTGGGGCGCTATGATGTTGTGTTAGAGCCATTAAAACCAGAGTTGGATGCCATCGTATTAGAATTCAAGGTGATTGAGCGTGAAGAAGGAGAAGAAACACTTGTTGATACTGTGCAGGCAGCCTTAAAGCAGATAAATGAAAAGAAATATGATACAAACCTGTTAGAAAAAGGAATCCCAGCGGAAAAGATTCGTCATTATGGTTTTGCTTTTGAAGGGAAAAAGGTGCTTATTGGAGAGGATACAGGATTATTACATTTTTCTTGAGGATTTCCCTCTTTTGTGGCATACTATATAAAACATAGTGTCACAAAGGGGGGATTTTTTATGGAGAAAATTAAGAAACCATTGCCTATCGGGGTAGACAATTTTGAAAAAATTATAAAAGATGAGTATTATTATGTAGATAAAACATTGTTGATAAAAGAGCTGCTTGATATGAAGGGTGAGGTTACACTTTTTACCCGTCCCAGAAGATTTGGAAAGACATTGAATCTTAGTATGTTAAAATACTTTTTTTTAGATACGGGAAATGAGGAATTAAATGAAGCACATCGTCATCTGTTTGATGGGCTTAAGATTATGAATGAAGATAAAAAATATACAGATGAGATGTGTGCATATCCTGTGATTTTTCTGACACTTAAGTCGATGAAGCAGCCTTCTTTTTCCTCAGCGTTTTTTAAGGCAAAAGCAGAGATTCGTTCAGAGTTTGAGGCACATTGGAAAAGAATAATCAATTCAGGAATAAGTGATGTGAGGAAAGAAGAATATAAAAGGATAATGGACGGTGAAGCCGAGTATGATGATTATTCAGGATCTCTGAAATTTTTGTCTGAATGTATTTATGAGGCTACTGGGAAAAAGACGATAATCCTTATCGATGAATATGATGTACCATTGGAAAATTCCTATTTTAATGGTTTTTATGATGAGATGATATTTTTTATCCGTTCGCTGTTTGAGTCGGCATTAAAGACAAATGACTACCTTGAGTTTGCAGTGATTACGGGGTGTCTGCGAATTTCAAAGGAG
>CAKRFU010000061.1 GCA_934320845.1 uncultured Lachnospiraceae bacterium | reverse complement strand
GCTATTATCATTCCTACAATACCAACAACACCACTCAATGTTAAAAAACCACCTTTTATATTTCTACTCATAATCATTACCTCCTTGTTAAATTAAAGTTTATTTATTTCTTAATACTACATTATAAAGGAATATATATCCCTCTTAAATGAGCTTTTTAATATTTTGATGATTTTTTTAAGAAGCATTTTTTTAAGAAATTTTCAATTTTAGGGTTTGGTTTTGCCTTCCCCAGTCCAAACAAGTGTAGAGGTTAAAAATTTTAACTTTTACACTTGTTTTTTGAAAATTGAATATTCAAGTTAATAGGACTTTAGTTTCAATGATTAGCTACCTTATCAAGTACGCCACGACCCTATGAATACATTAACAATATAGGATGAGCGAGAACCCCTGATATAAGTATTAGATAGCTTCTAATATGGCAATGACAGTTGAAATGATAATGATACTTCTCTACGGAGCTGGCGGAGAACCCGGCAGAGGTGAGATTCCTATGATGTAAGAAAGCTACTTACTACCTATTAACCTCCCTTACTAGGGGATGAGATAAATACTAGTAAACAATTAACATTTATAGTCAAGATGTTCTCTTGGCTTTACATAGCCATATATATAGATTTATGGCTAATGTAGAAAGGAGGACAATTAAATGTCAAACTGCAAAGTGATTGCAATATGTAATCAAAAAGGTGGAGTTGGAAAGACGACTACAACAGTAAATCTTGGTATTGGTTTAGCTATACAAGGTAAAAGAGTATTACTTATTGATGCAGACCCGCAAGGTGATCTAACTACTTCTTTAGGATGGCAAGATAGTGACAATCTTAATATTACTTTAGCTAGTAAACTTATTGACGCTTACATTACAACTATTGAGAGTTGCGGTTTCTTTGAAAGTATCCCTTTATGGGCAGTAACTTTGATTGGTGGCTTACTTATTACTGTGCTTTCATTTATTTTGATTATGACAGTATATGGGAGATTCTTTAAGTTATATATGTATACTGCTTTGGCTCCTATTCCACTATCAACTTTTGCAGGAGAACCATCACAAAGTGTTGGAAAAAGTTTTGTCAGAAGTTATTGTGCAGTATTACTTGAGGGTGCAGTTATTTTATTATCCTGTATAATCTTTTCTTTATTTGCTTCAACACCACCTGTTGTAGATACAAGTGCGGCAGCGGTAACGCAAATTTGGTCATATATTGCTCAATTATCTTTCAATATGTTGGTTCTTGTTGGTACAGTTAAAATGAGTGATCGAATCATACGAGAAATGATGGGATTATAATCTATTGATAAAAAATGTCACATATGACAGAAACAGTCAAAATGCTATTGATTTTTAGATGTGTAATGTTCATAATGTATCGTTAACTTCCTATAAAAATATACATCTATATAGAAAATAAAAATAAAAAGCTGGAAAAGCGCTGTATTTATGCACTTTTTTAGCTTTTCTTTTTTGTTTGGATTTGATATAATAGATGTATAACATATACATCTATTTAGCGGAGGTGTTCTATGAAAAAACTCAACCCTGTTGATCGTCCTGATCGCACTGTTATTGTTCATAAAAATGATGTGGATTATGTTTATCTTACCGAAAAGGTTGTTTACAATCCTGAAAAGAAACGTTCCAGCCCGAAAAGGATTTATATCGGTAAATTGAATGATGAAGGAAAACTTTTACCTAACCAGAACTATATTGATATTTTCGGTGCTGATGAAGAATATGTTAATCCGTATGACAGAGGAGATTTTATTTCTGCGGGTATTCATTGTGCGGTTGACGATATATCACAAAAGCTGCAATTGAAAGAACTGCTTGAAAGCATCTTTGGAGAAAACAGCAAAAAGATTTTGGACATAGCCATGTATATGATTACAGCTCAGGATAATGCAATGTACCGTTTTGAAGACTATGGATACTGTCATTCATTGTTCAATGGAGAGAATTTCACTGACAGTTCCATAGGAAGGCTGTTTGATGAAATTACTGTAAAGAATATAGATTTGTTTATTAAATCGTGGGTAAATATTTACGCAAAAAAAGATATTTATGTCTCGTATGATTCAACAAACATGAACAGTGTAGCAGGAAATCTTGAACTTGTTGAATACGGGCATGCAAAAGACAATTCTGATCTTCCACAGGTAAATGTATCACTGGGATATAACCAGACAGATAATCTTCCGCTTATGTATGAAATATATTCAGGAAGTATTATAGACAACACCGAGTGTCAAAAAATGGTGGACAGAGCAGTTTATTATGGATGCAAAAATATTGGCTTCATACTTGATAGAGGGTATTTTTCAATAGAAAACATCAAATATTTTGAAAAACACGGCTTTGATTATATATTGATGACAAAAGGAAATGCCAGATTTGTACAGGAAGCAGTTGTAGAAGTTGGAGCAGTATTGAAAAATGGTGTAACACATTATCTTCCGGAACATGAGATATATGGAACAACAGTAGAAAAGGAATTGTTTACTGCAGGCCACAAACAATATGTGCATGTTTATTACAATGGAGTACAGGCAGAAAAAGATAAAATACAGTTCAACAGTCAACTGGGAAAAATAGAAAATACACTTTCCAAAAAGATAGAAGAGAAAATACAGAGAAGAGAAGATGTCAAATCATACGAAGCATATTATCGAATGAAATTTGATGATAACGGGTATTTTCTTAATTATCAGAGAAAAGACAAAAACATAAAAGAAGCTGTAGATAAGATGGGATATTTTGTAATTGTCACCTCGAAAAAAATGGATGCAGAGCAGGCACTGAATATTTACCGGGACAGAGATGCAGTAGAAAAAGTATTCAGAATGGAGAAAAGTTATCTAGGATGTGATGTATTCAGAGTACATACAACAGACAAGCTTGAAAGTAAAATGTTTGTATCGTTTATTGCCCTGATAATAAGAAATGAAATCAGTAAAAAGACAAAAAAATTGTATCAGTCGAACCGTTCAGAGTTCACAATACAGAAGATAGTGCAGCAGCTTGAGAGACTGGGATTAACAAGACTTTCAGATGAAAAATATCATGAAAGATATAATCTTACGAGCAGACAGAAGAAGATACTGAATACATTAGAGATAAAAGAAGTTGATTATCATAAATTTGTGGAAGAAGCAAAAAAACAGGTGAAATAATAAGCCTGTTTTTTCTGACATTTTTAATAGATGTATAAAAATGGTGGGAAGTTAACGATGTAATTTAGATGGTAGATACTACAAAAGCGATGAAAATCGTGGAGGATTTAACTATAAGGAA
>CAKRFU010000060.1 GCA_934320845.1 uncultured Lachnospiraceae bacterium | reverse complement strand
AAATAGAGTCAGGAATAACAAAAGGACTGGCGATGTATACTGCCTAAAATAAAAAATATATGTAAACAGCAGGGATTAGGATATTTTTTAACGAGCAGAGATTTGCTTGCACCGACACTGGATTCGGAAGTATGTTTTCTGCCGCTAAATCCAAAACTGCCAACACAGCTTGCGCTTGTATGGAAGAAGTATACAGTATTTAGTAATGCCGCAAAAGCATTTCAGAAATTATTCATGCTAAACTATAATTAAAATTAACTATAGGAGAAAGTCGAGGGATTATTATGGTCATAAAAAAGATTTATCAGGAGTTTTCAGTATGTCAGGTAGAAGACTATTCACTCGTAAATTTGGATTCCAAGTATTGTTTTGTCGGAAAGACAGATGAAGAAAAATCACTTGTATGTATTACCGATGAAGTGCCATCAAATGTAATTAAACGCGATGACGGTTGGAAAGCATTCAGAATTCAGGGAGTTTTGGATTTTTCGTTAATTGGAATATTATCGAAAATCGCTTCTGTTTTAGCAGAAAATGATATTTCTATTTTTGCAATATCCACTTATAATACAGATTATGTTATGATAAAAGAAGAAAATTATATAAAAGCGTTGAAATTTCTTGAGGATGCAGGTTATTCAGTTGCAGATTGACGATTGTGGCAGCAGGGTTTATGTCATAAGATGGTTACAACAAAAAGACAGTGGTTACGGGAGGAAAGGTAATGAAAAAAATATTTTTTGAAACTGAAAAAGATGGTTTCTATGGAAACTATTATGAAAATCCAGTAGGTTCGGATTGTGTGGTTATTGGCTTCTACGCTTTCATATAAAGGAGAACCACTGGCTTATATGCCGTTTGTATACGAGCATCCGGTGTACTGGCAGAAAATTGAGGAAGAGACAAAAGGTTCAGGAGATTTTGAACGCAGCACCTGTCTGTTTATTGATTCTGAAAAAGTAAGAGAACATACGGAAGAGGAAATGATTAAAATTGAAAATATAAAAGGCAGACTGTATGTAGTTGGTGCAGATGACGATATGAATATTCAATAAAAAAAGTAACAACTGCGAAAGTGACGGGACAATTTATTTATAATGATAAGACATATAGTATCTGATATGAAAAACCTTTGTCAGATTTTGATAAAACATGGAATACTCTTAAAAAAAGATTTATCTATATAAGTATTTTGACTTCATTTATTATGACAATTTTATTATGGCTTGTGTTGCAAAGATTGTTCAAACCGATAAGGATAAGGATGATATAAAACACATAACGGAGGCTTTTTATCGTGTTGATAAGGCGAGGGAGAGAAGTGAAGGTCGTACCGGAATTGGCTTGTTTTTGTGTAAGCAGATTGTAGATATTCATAATGGAAGTATGTCTGTTGTATCAGAAATTGACAGTGGAACGGAATTTACTATTTCATTACCTTTTCGTGCCTGAGATGTAACGTCTGATGATTATCATATGTTTACAAGACGAAAAACATTTAAGGGGGAAAGGCTTATACAGAAGAATCAAAAACAGGTTGACATAGAAGGAGGAATTACTTTTCAAGAGGCAAAAAAATAGCTTTAGATTATCATATAAAACATGGGGGACTAAAGATGATTTTAAGAGCGGTGTGACGAAAGAAGAAAAGATTAGTGAAAAAGTTATATGTGATGATGCGAATAAACTGGGATATGTACCTAAAAGCTGGAATAATATTGAAAAGATATATAGGGACAATGAGGGAAGTAATCTCAGTTGGAAAAATATGAGTAAAGAACATAAAAAAATTCTGAAACAGGCATATCATAAACAGTATAAAGCTGTGATAAACAATATGCTAACATCTTACAATTTATGTAAGGATAATGAATATAAAGTTTTGGGTCCGGCAGTAGACAGTGAGATAGGTACATATTACAATAATAGTGATGGAAATCGTGCATTTTGCAGATGTGGCATTTTATTTAATTTAAGGCTTAAAAATGGTGAAGAATTATATGTATGGTTTGATCAGGTGACGAAAGAGTTAATTAATTATATATTATATTATTGAAACCATATGTTCACTAGAATATAATGTTAAATATATTATAATATAAATAATACTTTTTGAGCAGTAAAAAATACATTTGGGGAGTATTAGGATTTTAAAATGCATATATGGATATTGACAGCCTTATCAAAACAGGAAAAACGGCATGGTAGCTATGATAAAGTTGTGAATAGTAATTAAATAGTTTATTTATCATGAAAGGAAAAACATTGAAAAAAGAAACAGCATATTACCACCTTCCGGGATTGTTTGAATTTTATGAACTATACCGCAGATTTTTACATTTATTCCGCAAACACAGGGAATATTTTTACGACTGGTGCGAGATTGGTTCTATATACGGTGCTCCGGCAGACTGCATATGGGGCGGCGGTCGTGCCGGATTTGGCGAGTATGATGCACAGGAAGTTATTGCATTAATGCAGGAATATGGAATATCGGCAAGACTGACTTTTAGCAATTCATTACTCAGAGAGGAACATCTCCATGACAAAAAATGTAATGAATTGTGCACTTTATTTGAGAATGTTAAAAATAGCAAAAACGGTGTAATAGTTCATTCAGATTTATTGTTAAACTATTTGAAAGACCAATATCCAGATTTATATTTTGTTTCTTCTACAACAAAAGTCCTGACAGATTTTGATGACTTTTTAAATGAAGTAAACAGAGAAGATTTTAGTTATGTAGTGCCTGATTTTCGTTTAAATAAATCATTTGGCAGATTAAGTTCAATGTCTCAGATGCAGAAAGATAAAGTTGAATTTTTGTGCAATGAATGTTGTTTTGTTGGATGTAATGATAGAAAATATTGTTATGAAACTGTCAGCCGTAAAAATCTTGGAGAAAACTGTCCTGAACATTATTGTACTGCACCTGACTCGGATAGCGGTTATCTTTTTTCAAAAGCAATGAAAAATCCGACATTTATCGGGACAGATGATATAAAAAATATTTATCTTCCTATGGGATTTACAAATTTTAAGATTGAAGGTCGTGGACTTGGAAGTGCAATTGTTCTGGAATTTCTTCTCTACTATATGACAAAGCCTGAGTATCAGATTAATGTCAGAGAGGAGATATATCTTGATAATATGCTTGACTTGTTTTAAAGAAAAATAAAAATAACTTGATATCTTTAAAACTATATGTACCTGTACCTGATTTCAGCATATCTTAATGCATAAATGCTATTTCAAAAAACAAAAAATAATTGTAATATAGTGCTTTATTAGTGCTTTATTATGCTGTCAGCATATGACTTTTGTTGCTTGGATTGGTATAATCCCATCTTTGACAGTTAGAGAATAAAAAAACGGTTACAAGCCCTGCAGTTTAGGGTGTTGCGCCGTTTTTTGTTTCGTAGCGATATGTGCTATATTTTTGTGTTAGTTGAATTTATTTCTTTGGTCTGTTTGATTATGC
>CAKRFU010000059.1 GCA_934320845.1 uncultured Lachnospiraceae bacterium | reverse complement strand
TCGTACCATCAAATTTCAAGATAATCTGCTCATCAAATTGTTCTTCTCCTGATAAAATCACTTCTACATAGTCCTCATACCATGTAACTTTCCAACAATTACTTGTGATAATTCCACCGTCATTGTGCAATTCAAAATCTATTTGAGATATTTTATCTTGTCCTTCCTTGAGAATTAACCGACCACTTGCTGCGCCAAAAGGCCAGTCCGGTTCTCCAATTGTCAAAAGTTCCAATTTATAAATCTTATCTAAAGAAACGGATGTATCGCAAATTGTTTTCTTATAATTTGTTTCATACAAAATACAAAGCAACACTACTACAAACAGCGCAATAGGCAACCCCATAATATATAGCACAGTTTTCATAATTTTTTTCATTGTTATAACACTCCTTTTATTGCGCTATCTGCTCCAACACATCTTCAACTGCTTCAAATGCCTTTTTAGCAAAATTAATCTTTGTATCACATATCAGCTCACCATTGTCAGTTATTTTTATCTCAGCAATGATACGGTCATTATCTTCTACCTGTTCTGTACCACCACCAATTGTCATCCAAATAATTTCCACATTTTCCGGTGTTATCTCTCCCGACGTTCCTACTGAAAATTGCGTGCCTTCAAAAAAGGCTGATTCTAATTCCGCATTTACAACTATCTGATTCTCCTTCCTATAAACCTTTATAGAATTAAACCCTTCTTCTGAACAAACAAGCAATTCGTTGTTTTTTACAGGAGCCGAAAACATTTCTCTTTTCTCATTGTCATTATTCTTAACAATAAGCATTGTGCATCCCCAAAATATCAACATCACAACTATAATAATTATTATTTTTCTCCTCATCTTTTCCTTCCTTATTTATTATCTGTTCTCCTTACTACATCATCCTTTACAAATACGGTATTGATAGGTGGGTATCTCCTCAATTCCATTATTAAGGATTTTATTTCCCAAATATTTAAAACTCCCATCTTTCGCAAACTTTACAGTCAGTTCATGCGTAATCACCGCCTCGTTACATAATACCATTTCGCATACTGCATCCACTGTAAGAGTTATTGTACCATTTGGATTATGCTTGATATTGGTCACTTCTGGAATTGATGTTCCAAAAAAATTAGGCGCGTAATTAAAGCATCCCAAGCGCATCCAATCATACGTTTTTTTCTTTTTATTATATACTGCATACTTTTGAATTTCTTCTACAGAAACAGGCATATATTCCATAATCAACTGCTCAAATTCCTCTTTAGGTATTCCATTCTGGTATCTTTTTTCATTAAATTTTTTCTTATATTTCATGGCATATAAATACTCATAAAGACCGTTAAAATCAATCTTTTTCATATGATTTATATCCCAATTAGAGCATAAAAGATTATTCCCCTGATATCCCAATTGCCGCACACATTTTTTTGAAAGTTCCCGTTTTCTTTTACTCATTGGCTTAATCCGTATTAAACAGCTTCTATCTACCATTTCTGTCACTTCTGGATATTCCGGTACGCACAGTTCATAACAAAACCACCCTTTTTTCGAATATCTCCATTCCTTTAATCTTGTATAAGAAACAAATGTCATACTTGTCTTATTGTTATCATCCCATGATGCACATGAATTTAAAAGAAACATATTTTCCCCATCGTATATATATTTTTCTCTACCAATACTTCCATCTGAATGAACTTCATAAATAGCAATTGATCCCATATTTCCTTCTTGGGCTTCTTTCAAAAACGAATCAACTATTTTGTAGTTTTCCATATTGGAATATTCCTCGTAAGTTCGAACTGAATAACCCTGTTTTTTTATTTTTTTTACCATTTTTCTTATTGAGTTTTCATCCAAAACATCATTTAACGACGCCCCTTTGTCGGCACATTTATATATATGACTAATTTCTTCCATTATCTGAAAAGAGTCCCTTTCAGCTTCTTCATTCTCTTGATCTGATACAGGAAGATTATATCCCTTTTCCAAATCAGCCTCCGATATATTGACATCTGTTGTATTATTTTCTGCACCTTTCTCCTTATTTTCGCTTTTCTGACTTGGTATTGATTTCACTTCTTTTGTCTTATTGTTGCATGAACAACAAAAAAGACCGATTGCCATCATACAAAAAATTAGATATAAATATCTTCTCATGTTCATTCACTCTCCCTCTCATTTCAGTTTTCGTCAAACCATTTATCCAAAACAGCTTTATCCTTTTCTACTACATAGCCACTTCCGCCTCTTCCTTTTACATCTTCAACCATACTAACCACAAGAATGGGCTTCGAGGTTTTCTTATCCGGTGTCATAACTGAGAACCATCCCAGTTCTGTCCCTGTGGTATCTTCCTGTGATACCTTTATTTCAGCAGTTCCTGTTTTTCCTGCCAAAACAATGTCCTTGCGGTGTATTGCGTATCCTGTTCCATGTGGATTATTTACTACACTTTTTATCCCATCCAACACCTGATTTGATACTTTAGAAGAAAAAGCTTCCGAAATCCAATACTCTGCTTTTGCATTCTCTTTATATAGCAAATACGGTTTTAACACATTTCCATCATTACAAAAACTTGTATATACGCAAGCTAAATGAAGTGGATTTATCATCACTTGTCCCTGACCGTATCCTGTATCAGCTAATTGCACCTCACTTTGAATGTGTTTGGCATTAGAATATTTAGATTCTGTCATTTTTATTTCAAACGGAATAGATGTGTGAAATCCCAACATGGATAATGAACGCTCCATCTCTTCTGCCCCGATTTTAAGTGCTGCCTTTGCAAAGTATATGTTATCCGAATATATCAATGCATTTTTCAAGATGACCGGACTATATGTATGAAGTGTAGTAACATGATATGTTCCCCATGTCTTATCCTTTTGCCAACTATTTCCTTCATTTCCAAAGTTATCTGTCCCTGTGAATGCTCCTGACTGCAAACCAACTGCCGCTATAATGGGCTTAAAAGTTGAACCCGGACACCATGCCTGCCTGAAACGGTTATACAACGGCTTTTGTTCATCTTCATTTAATGCTTTCCATTGCTTTTTTGTCATCCCCATAATAAACCCGTTCGTATCATATGATGGTGTACTAACCAGTGCTAGCACCTCACCCGTGAAAGGATTCATTGAAAGTGAACAACTTTTGTCACTCTTAAAATGTTCATATAATTGTGATTGCAAATCAGCATCTATAGTCAATTTAATATCTTTTCCGTCTTGCACCATTTTATATGCTAATTCCTCTTTTTCTCGTCCTTCTGAATCCACAATATATATTCTACATCCGTTTTCTCCTTTTAATTCTTTTTCGTACAATCCCTCCATCCCCGTTTTTCCAATAACACTAGAACTCGTATATCCTTCTCCTTTGTATTTTTCCAAATCTTCTGCAGTCACATTTTGCACATAACCAATTAAGTGTGCTACCGCTTCTTTTAATGGATATTCTCTAACCTCCACGTCCGAAATCATTACTCCTGGAATACTCAATAACTTCTCCTGACGTTTTTGCTCTTTTAAAACATTTTTATCTGGTTCTAGTGCAAGAAGCTCTAGCTTCTCTACTTTTAAAATGGTCTTTAATGGAACTAACGAATCATCTTTCACCCATTTTGCTGATAATTGTTTTTCTATTTCTTCGGTTTTTATTTCCAATAATTTTGCAATC
>CAKRFU010000058.1 GCA_934320845.1 uncultured Lachnospiraceae bacterium | reverse complement strand
TCATATGTTTCTGTATTCATGAAATGATACATATCGTCTGCATATAAGTACTGCATTTCCTGACGCTCAATATGAGCCTGAGGACATTTCTCAGTTGGACGGAATGTTTTCTCAACTACACCACCACTCTTGATGTTTTTAAGCTTAGTTCTTACGAACGCTGCACCCTTTCCGGGTTTTACATGCTGAAATTCTATAACCTGATATACATTGCCTTCAAACTCAATAGTTAAACCATTTCTAAAATCTCCTGCTGATACCATTATCAAAATCCTCCTTAATGTGTGACTTTTGCGTCCCATTGTCTGCCGAATAAATTGCGGCAAAACTCTTTTACTATTTTATCCTATTTTTCAACTTATTTCAAGTATTTATTTTTAATTCAAAAGAGTAACCCAATTTATTTCCCAGCATATTTTTTAATATAATAACTTTTATTGTAGGTAATTTTCTAATGAACCGCGTTGCTTCTGTTATAAAACTTGATTACGCAAGAAAGCAGGGGCTTACCGGCAAGGGAATAGGTATTGCAATTATGGATACCGGTGTCGGTCTGCACCCTGATATAATATATAAAAACGGTCCCCTGATGTCTTTTTACGATACACTTGCACATCACAATAATTTTTATGACGATAACGGACATGGTACACATGTTGCCGGAATAATCTGCGGTAACGGAACTGCAAGTAATAAATTATATGAAGGCATTGCACCTGATTGTAAAATCCATATAATAAAAATTCTTAATAAAAACGGTGAAGGAAATATTAAAAACGTATTATCCGGTATTCAATGGCTTCTAAAAAATAAAGATAAATATAATATAAGAATTGTAAATATTTCAGTCGGAAGTGTATCTCTTAAAAAATTTGATGAATCTTCACTCCTTGTGCGTTCTATCAATTCTTTATGGGAAGCCGGTTTGGTAGTAGTAACTGCCGCTGGCAATAACGGTCCTTCTGACTATACTATCGGAGCTCCCGGAAACAGTCGAAAAATAATCACAGTCGGTACTTCTGATTCTGTTAAAAGTAAATTTACACATGATTTTTCAGGCCGTGGACCTACCATAAATTGCATAAAAAAACCTGATATTGTTGCTCCGGGGCTGAATATTATAAGCTGCAATAATATTATAAATCGCTCATTTTATATTCCAAGAAGCGGAACTTCAATGTCAACACCAATTGTCAGTGGATGCATAGCTTTACTGCTGCAAAAATATCCTTACTTCACTAATAAAGATGTAAAACTTCAACTAAAAAGAACTGCCATAGACCTTCATATGCCACATGAAAAGCAGGGCTGGGGACTTATTCGGTGTGATACATTTTTAAATTAAATCCCGGTACTGTAAAATATAAAATAAGCAAGCTACTCATATTTACTACAAACAGCTTGCTTATTTTCAATAAGTTCTATTTATTATTCAGCTTCTTTAGCCTGCAATATTTCATCAAGTTTTCTGACAAACTCGCCAATATCATTTTTAGATAACTGTGCATCTGCACCAAGCGCTTCCCCTTTTTTCCTCATCTCGTCATTTATAAGTGATGAGAAAATTATGACAGGAATATCTTTTAAATCAGGGTCATTTTTTATAAGTTTAAGAAGTCTGTGACCATCCATCTGCGGCATCTCTATATCTGTAACAACACATGCCACATTCTGAGCTACTGTCCCCTCTTCTTTATACTTCTGAAGAATCTGCCATAATTCGAGACCATTGTTTGTCGGAAGTAAACGTGTATAACCTGCCTTTGTAAGACCATCATAAATCAATGTACTTAAAAGCTGTGAATCTTCTGCATAGATTATAGGTTTGTCACTCTTTCCTCTCTTTCCCAATCCTTCAATCTCTTTTAAGTTTATTCCAACATCAGGTGTAATATCCGCAACTATCTTTTCAAAATCAATAAGTATGACAAGCTTTCCGTCAATATTTATAATTCCTGTTGTCACACCTGTCTTAGCATTATTTATCATGCTGTCAGGTTTAATGATTTGTGACCAGTTTACTCTATGTATACCAACAACTCCGTTTACATGAAATCCTGATAAAAGATCATTAAAATTTGTGACAAGGAACATATCTTTTGATGGGTCTGTACTTTCTTCCATCCCCAAGCATCTTGCAAGATTAATGATTGAAATTGTTTCTCCCCTTGTACTAAATGCACCCTCTACATTTGGATGTGCCTTAGGTACAGGAGTAAGCGGCTGATATGTCATTATCTCTTTTACTTTTGCCACATTGATCCCATAGTAATTTCCGCTTACCGTAAATTCAAGAATCTCAAGCTCATTTGTTCCACTTTCCAATAATATATTAGTATCCATCTCTGCCGACCTCCTCAGCTTTTCTTCATAATGTATCAACATATGCATATACGCAAAACATAATAATCATATATACTATATTTTACATTATACAAAGCTATTTGTAAACTCTTACAATCAGCATATTTCTATATCAAATCCTCCATTAAATTCTTTTCCTGCTTCCAATTTGTTCCCCCATTCACGATTTTTCCGGGAGTTTGACAGAAACTCTTAAGATGAACGCCTATGGCGTTCATTATATCATAGCTTTATTTTTTTGACATATCCAATCTTTCATATTAAAATAAATATTATTTATTACATATATTGCACAAAATTATTTTCTTCACAAATTATATTGTGTAGACAGAAAAGGAGATTTAAGAAAAATATGACTTTAAATAAAGATAATATAATTCTAATCGGTATGCCTGGTGCTGGAAAAAGCACTATTGGCATTGTTCTTGCAAAAGTTATCGGATATACATTTATAGACTCCGATATTGTTATCCAAAATGAAAAAAAAATGCTATTACATGAATTGATTGAAAAATATGGACTTGATGGATTTAATTCAATAGAAAATGAAATTAATGCAAAAATAGATACTCACAAAAGTATTATTGCGACAGGCGGAAGTGCAATTTATGGAAAAGAAGCCATGAACCACTTAAAATCAATTGGTACTATAATTTATCTAAAACTTCCATATGAAGAAATTGAAGAACGATTAGGCGATTTAAATAAACGCGGTGTTTCTATAAAGGAGGGACAAACACTAAAATCTTTGTATGAAGAACGTATAGTTTTATACGAGAAATATGCTGATATAACAATTGAATGCACAAATAAAAAAATTGGTAAAATTGTTGAAGACATCAAAAGCGCAATATTCAAGAAATAATTTATAATATAATTAACAAAATAAATAATACCCCGGTTAAATAACACTTTACTTTATTTAACTGGGCTTTATTTAACTGGGGTATTTTTAATGTATCTATAATAATATTATTAAATTTTTTTGTACTAGGTAAATTAAAATAATAAAAAAAGAAACCTATCGGTTTCTAATTCTAATTACTGATACCTTCAAAACTGTATATTGAACATTTGACTTCCTTTGATTGCAAGAGAATTTTCGTTCTTCACTAAGATATCAGAACCTTCGTTACACTCAAGCACTTGAGCTCCATGTCATTCGTATGCTTCACATACTTCATGTCATTCCACTCAAATACCGGCCTGACTACAAGTCAAATCTGAAAACAAGTTTTCACTTTGCCTTGTCTGTCATCCCTGTGCTTTCGTTCCTTTGGTCAAGCCCTCGACCTATTAGTGACAGTCAGCTGCATGTGTTACCACACTTCCACCTCTGCCCTAT
>CAKRFU010000057.1 GCA_934320845.1 uncultured Lachnospiraceae bacterium | reverse complement strand
TATGTTTCCTTTAGATTATCAATTATCTCGCTCCAAGAAACTAAATCTTTTTGACTTAAACTTGTCCAAAATCCTCCCAATAAATTTTGACTCGTAATAAATCCAGAAACAAGTATTCCCAATATAGAAACAAGTACCGCTATGCAAGCAATTAACCTGTCAATAAACTTTCCAAATCCGCTCTCATACTTTTTTTCATCTAATTTTATTTCTAAAATAGTAATATATTTTGAATATAGGCCTTGATTTTCTTTTATCGATTCTACCATTTGGTTTACAGACTTTCTCCAGTTATCCCAAACAGTTACCTCTCCATTAATTGCATTTTTAAACCCTTTATAATCAAATGTTTGGTCTATACAATCTGTAATATTTTTCATAGAATACCTTCACTTTGTCTTAATAAACATTCAATTTAGTTTCCTAATTCTGTTATTTTGTTTAACAATTAACATCTTGTATTTATTTCATTTAAATTGTATTATTACTTTTTCTTATTATCTGATACGCTTGATCCTGATATAGATTTAACACATCAATTTTTCTTTCAAAAATCTCCTTAATTGTCCTTTTTAATACACCCTGCTTTTTATAATCCTCAACAATATCAAAGTCAAGTTTTCTTAATATTTCTCCAATTGTATCCTGCCGATGTATCGGAGTATTCTCATCAACATAATTATTTAACCACAATTCCCGTCCCGACACATCTTCAATCACGATTTGATATATTGTTTCACCAACGGATGAATTTATATAATGTCCTGTCTTAATTGCCAAGTTACGCGGATAAATTGTAATTCTTTTTGCATATGATATAAATGATAAGTTACTGTTCAAAAAATTTCTTGCTTCATCTTCATTCCAGTATCGACTACTTTTTTCTTGAAGTAACACCAACTTGTTATTAAATAGCATAATTTTAGAAACACTTTTAAATGATTCTATTTCATACGTTGACTTACCATCATTCTTATACGCCTCACGAATATCACATATACAACGCCACTTTGCACCTTCTCTGTACAGCTTCATATATTTGGCATAAAAAACCTGTTCTGCAATTTCTTTAGGAACATCAAAAAATTTCGTCAAAACATCAACACTTCCATGTGGTCCAGTTCCACCATACCCACAGTTTAGTCCCTCATACCACACCTCATTTAAATTTGAATATTTCACAATAAAAGTCGGCACATTCAACTTCATTAACTGATCTCGCTTTGCAATCTCATACGTTGTATAAAACCCATCCATAATTGCGTCTATATAATTAAAATAAATAAAAATGGCCTCAATATCACCTTTATTCGGAAGTTCATTTTTAATATGATCATAACATTTTTGAGTTACTCCATGCCCTATAACAGGCTGTGGAATAATAGTCTGTGCTTTGCTTTTTATTTTCTGATACTCTTCAACATCACACTTTATGTATAAATTAATTCCTTTTTTTTGAACAACCGGAAGCAACCGCTTCTTTTTTTCCAAATTCACAAGTTGTTGTCTCGTAACCCCTAACAAATCTGCAACCTCAGATGCCGTCATCACTTCATCACGCACTATCCCAGCAATAAACTGTCTTTGCATATTCTTCCTCACTTTTTGCCATAATTGTATCATTTATTTTAAATTTGTCAACTATTTATTTATGTTCATATTAGGCATTTTTATAGAATAACAATTTTATAAACACCACTAAACTTTGGAATTTCTTTTGTAAACACGTCATAATACGATATAGATTACTCTTTAAAAATCTGACATACTAGATTTAACAACGAATAAAATTTTATTGTGTCAGGCACCTCTTGTATCTTATGTCTCCAATAACAGATGAATATAGTTCGTCATCAAACAATATGCATGCAGGTTTGCTCCATATTTTTCCATTACATTCTTTAATATTGCAATAAATATATAGTAATCCGTTTCTTCTCTAAAAATCTCCTGTCTGCGGATTCCTCTTTCCATTAAATGATAAATCGCTCCTGGATACCATTCTCTTTCTTTTCTTCCGATTTTTTCATACCCCTTGTTTCATAATTTATCCGTCTATACGTATTCTTGCGCAAAAATTTAATCCTTCAGTGCATCCATATACCCCAGTAATCTTTTCTGTTGTTCTACGCTTAATTGCTGATATGTCTCTATGAGCATCCCCAGTTCCGTATCCTTTGTAAATACATACATTTCATTTGTTTTACTTCTGGTTCCTGTATGCTCCGCTCCTGACAAGAGTTCATACGGTGTGACACCTAATACCTCACATATAATCAATATCTTATCGCTAACCGGATTTGTCCGTTTCTTCTTCCAGTCACTTATAGAACTTTCTGCTATCCCTGTCCTCTGGGCAAATTCTTTCTGACTCATACCTTTTTCTTTTAATAATTCAAATATCTTATCGCTTATCGTCTTCATTTTATTTTTCCTTCATCTATATTTATTCTCAACGTCCTTTTCCTTGCATTTTATCATATTTTAATCAGTTCGTATACACGTATTTATTATTTTATAAAAATTTTATTGTGTCAGGCACCCCTTGTTTCTGTCCACACAGTGAAAGACAGGTTCCGGCAGTTTCAACGGCCTCTCCGTGGAATCAGCGCAATTCATTTTGGATATCGGTAAGTTCTGCAACTGAATATCCTTCTTTTTGGCAGATGGACAGCATCTGTCTTTTTGGCATACCTGTTTTTGGCTTTTTGAGTTCAAAATACCGGATATTTGACAACAACTGAGCTATCGAACAAAACTTCGAACAACTGGCTTAATGGCATTGCCTTTTATTTGTTTATATTTCGCCTTGTAGCAACCGACAAAATATGATAAAATCATTTTGGATTTTTATATCCAAATAATTTGAAAGGAAACATTATTATGATTGTATATGATTTAAAACAGACAGGTTTAAAATTAAAATCAAAACTACAAAATGATTGTTCTTTGGAAACAGCCGAAAAAATATCTTTAGAAATTAAACAGGCAGTTCATGCAAACGGAACTCCTTTAACTAACGAAGAAAAAAGGCATTTAGTTAATTATATTCAATTTCCAGTTTATGACCATAAAACTGGTCATGCGCTTCTTTGTGAAGCCGATAATGCTGAATTTCTAAAATTGGTTGCTGTTATTTCAAAGGCTATAAATGATACTAAATAGTTAGGAGGATTTGTTTATGAGCAATGTAACTGATTGGATTGCAATTATTATTTCTATTGTTGCGTTTGGATTTAGTTTATTTTCCTTTTTTAAGAGCAATTCTTTAACAAAAGGACAAGTAGAAATGCAGATAAGAGATATGATTTCTTCTGCCAAATGGAGATATGCTGAGTTAGGAATACAGCTTTCAAAGGATAATCAAAACCAAACTTTGATTGCTTCTACCAAAGCTGCACTTGAAGATGTATTAAACGCATACGATGAAGCTTGTGCGAAATACATAGATAAAAAAGTTGACATGGAGCGTTTTAAAAAATTATATGTAACAGAAATCAGAAATCTCGTTGAGGACAATAACACAAAAAGTTATTATGTAATGCCTCAATCAAAATTTCAAGCAACAGTAAAAGTATATCGTGAATGGAATAACCTTGAATGAAAAGACGGGACGCGGCAGCTAATGAATAGCCACCGCGCCCGTCTTTTCGTAGGTGCAGTTTTGAGTGTATGTTACGCAGTAGAACCCCATTTTCACAGGGTTAGGTATCAAATCCCCTTACCCATGCTGGAAACGCACTCGGAACGCCTTATAAAATGGGCTGTTTATAGTGGCTCAGTTGTCAAGACAAAAATCTGAGATTTTTATAATGAACTGATATGGTTGATAAGTTACAGGGAACACTCGGAAAGTAGTGGAACTTTCCCCTGCCCCATTTATGCTAAGCTACATATGGCAACAGCATTGCCGGATAGTAGCATTCAGCCGGTGTCTGATAGGCAAGTGCAGAATGACGCCGCTCAAAATTGTAAGTGTGGATATACTGTCCGATGGCGGCTCTGGCTTCTTTGATGTTATTGTATTGTGTCTGATAGGCTTCTTCATACTTGAAGCTGCGGAACCAACGCTCAATCATGATGTTGTCTGCCCAGCGGCTTTTGCCATCCATACTTTGCCGAATTCCATTTTCCTTTACAAAATCAATGTACTGCTGGCTTGTAAACTGGCATCCCTGATCGGAATTCAGTATTTGCGGTTTTGCCACCTTGAATGCTTTTTTAAAGCGTTAATGACCATTCTTGTATCAAGCGTATCATCCACTTCCCAGCCAACGATGCACCGGCTGTGCCAATCAATAACGGCTGTCAGATATAAAAAGCCTCGCTTGATCGGAATATATGTAATGTCAATAGACCATGCCTGATTCGGCTTGTCTATGGTAGCATTGCGGAGCAGATAAGGACATACCTTGGCCTGTTGCATACGTTTGGAAAGATTCATTTTAGGATAGATTGGATA
>CAKRFU010000056.1 GCA_934320845.1 uncultured Lachnospiraceae bacterium | reverse complement strand
ACAAAAGTATTAAGACTTGAAAAAGCATTACGGCAGTTTCTAAAAGCAGGTTTAACACTCTTTGCCTGAAAATATGTAGTCAGTGCCGTAAGCGGAAGCACAAGCACCATGCAGAGAGCCATTTTCAGGTTTGTCGCAAAAATCATGATAAGAGCTATCACAAAATACAAAACATATTCATAAGTAACATATATTACATACGCAACGAAATGTCTGATAGCGTCCATATCACCTGTCTGGCGGCTCATCAGGTCACCCGTTCTGTTTTTGTTGTAAAAAGCAAAATCCTCCTGAAGAAGTTTTCTGTAAACAGTATCACGCATACTGTAAAGAACATTCTGCGAACTCGTCTCAAAAAGCACCTGCGAGAAAAATCTGCAAATTCCCCTTATTATAATAGTAATAATAAGTACGATAATGAGATTTTTAAGCATACCGTACTGTTCATGCTGAATAACCCCGTCAACGATAAGTTTTGAAACATATGGACTGACTAAAGCACAAGCTGCAACAATAGTAGTCAGCACTATTCCCCAAAACATACGCCAGCGGTATTTCTTCAAAAATGAATAAAACCATTTCATCGGTGTCATTTTTCTAATCCTCCTTTTCCTGTTCCTCTTTTTCATATGTTTTTTCAAATTTATAAGTTATCTGCAAAACTATTCACAATGTTATTTATTAAACATTAGACAATTCCTGTTCTGCATATCTTATGATGTTGGTGGAAAAAGTATTTTGACCCTTACATCATCTTATAACTTACGAAAGTTTTTACAGTATATCACAGCAGACATATATATAATATAATAAACATATAAAAAAATTGTATAAATCTATCATATACCAAAAGCTTATAATACTATTTTGAGCCTTAAAAACACTATTTTGCTTTATTTTCAGCTTACTATTTCCAGCAATGATATTATTGAAAAAATCGTTTATATATTATATAATATTTTCAAACAAAATCGGCATCACCTAACCTTTTCACACTTTTTTAAATGATATATTATTATTAATAAACAAGAACGGAGAAACAATATGGAAAAAAACATTAAAAATCTTTACGAATACTGTGACGGACTTAATTCACCTATAGAAGCCTTTGTGCATACCTCGACACCTGACAATTTTCCAATTCTCCCTCACTGGCACTACTTTTTTGAGATTATCCATATATTAAATGGCAATACAGAAGTTATATGCAATGAAAACATCTATAATCTCTCCCCAGGTGACCTTATTATCTTCTGCCCAAAGCATATACATTCAATTTATGAAACTCCTGCCGAAGCAGTTTCCATTGTTAAAAAAGGTCTTTCTCTTACGAAGAAAGCCTGTTTAAGTCCGCTTTCATCCGATAAAATTCATCCCAAAATTGACAAAAAGCATGGTTCCATCCAACCGGTACCCGATAAAAACATGCTATCTGCAAACTGTGATATAAGCTATCAGGTACTAAAGTTTGATTTAAATTTCCTGCACATATCAGGCAATTACAAATCACGCTTTTCAAATATGCTCAATATTGCTTACGAACAAAATCCCGAAAATATATTTTTTTCAAAAAAGGATTTAAAAAACTACCAGATTTACGAACTTTTTGAACAATGTATAGAAGAAATAAAAACAAGACAATATGGATACGATACACTTATCGGCTCAAATATAGCAAAACTTCTTACATATATGAGTCGTATATGGATTTCAAAAGGCGTTGCTGTTGATGAGAAGGTTCTCTGTGCATCCGCCCCCGACAATCCCTTTGACAATATTACAGAATATATTGACAGGCATTATAACGAACAGCTTCAGGTAAAGGAACTCGCCAAAATGTGCAATATGAGTTACTCAAACTTTGCACGCTCTTTCAGACAGCTTTATAACCAATCATGTAAAGAATATATAGAATTTATACGGCTTAACCGTGTGGCAGACCTGCTTATATATACCGACCTGGACTTAAATTATATAAGCCAGGAGACAGGCTTTTCAGACTGTAGCCATTTGATACGCTCGTTTAAACAATGGAAAGGGATGACACCGAAGGTCTGGAGACGGGAATATGGAAAATCGTGAAATATTATGATATACTTATTTGGTTAGTTTAACCATCTACACCTGATAACAGGTATAGATAGTTAAATGAATACAATCATATCTTTTTGCCTATGCCACATTATATCATACGCAAAAAGGTTACGCAATATACATATACCAGAAACGAGGCACATTATGAACTACTTAAAAAATTTTTACGGTCATCTCAGCACAATTCTTCACCACAAAAATCTTGTAAGGCACTACTGCTTTAAAGCCGGTCTTTACAAGCAGGGAATAATGCACGACTGGTCTAAATATAATCCGATAGAATTTTTTGCAGGTGTAAAATATTATCAGGGCGGCAAAAGAAGTCCGAACTTTGCCGAAAAAGAAGACAAAAAATACTCTTCCGCATGGCTTCACCATAAAGGACGCAACAAACATCATTTTGAATACTGGATAGACTTTGCGATAAATCCGAGAGACGGTCTTGTCGGTATGCCTATGCCTACAAGATATGTACTTGAGATGTTCTGCGACAGAATTTCAGCAAGTAAAAACTATAATCGTGACACCTACAATGATTCTTTTCCGCTGGCATACTACAATAAAAACAAAGATTATTATGTGCTGCATCCTAACACACGGGCATTACTTGAAAAACTTTTAACTATGCTTGCTGATGAGGGCGAAGAAGCAACCTTTAAATATATCAGGGAAAATATTGACTGGAAGAAATCGAATAAGTATTGAAATTAACATAGAAAAAGTTAAAAATACTTCTTGGATACAAGTAAAAATATTAAAAGTAAAAAATTAAAATTCAGAAAAAACCGGTGAACAATAATTTATCAGTTAAAAGTGGATATATTATTATCCACCTTATAAGCAAAAATCAAAGCATAAAGTCTGTCATGTCATCATCTTTACCCCAAAAATCTTTTTCAAGCCATTTCTCCTGCCTGCTTTTAAATACAACAACTGAGTCGAGCTTTTTATCTATATGAGGTTTTAATTCATTTTGCAATTTCGTCAATTGAACCTTTGAAATCTCACCTTCAAATACTGAATTTTGTATATGTGACAGATATTTTTTACATATCTTAAAAACAGACCTCCATCTTTTTGTCCCTTTATCTTCTAAGCTTATATCATATACCAAAACTACATACATTTTTTACCACCATATTTTAAACCCTTCATATTCTTTTTCTCCAATTATATGCTTTATCAATTTATACAATTCCAGACGAATTAAATATTGATAAGAAACCTGTCGTCCTAATTCCTTATGTTTTATTGTCTTTTTTAATGAATTTTCCAATTCTCTCACAATCAGCTTTGATGCCTCCTTTTTCAAATGCAAAAAATTTAATTCTTGTGTAAAACTGTCTTCTGTAATCTGATTTCTATTTAATAATGAAAAAATTAATCTATCACCTATTAAAGGCTTAAAAACTTCAGATATATCTAAACATAACGAATAACGCCTTACACCAGGCTCATGAAGATAACTAATTGTTGGATTTAACTGTGTATGATAAACTTCGCTCAATGTTTTTGAGTAAATCAATGAATTTATATATGATATCAACGAATTTATCATATTATCAGGCGGATGCATTACTCTTTTTTCAAACTTTATCTCCTGATTCACTATAACATTCCATGCCGCATAATATTGTTGCCTTATGTTTCCCTCAATGCCCATAAGTTCATTTATTGTATTGGTCTTGTCAATCTGTTTCCGCAATCCATCTATTTCATTCATCCACTTTGAAACATCCTTACCTCTTCCATTATAATATCTTAAATTTCTATATATATTGAAAGATGCGGCATCTATGATTTTCTGAGCAATTTTCAATCTTTTCACATTATCCCGATAACATTCCACCTGATTGACCAATAACTGTCCGGCAAGAAGTGATTCTCTCGGGTAATAACTTCCCGTATAAAAATTATAATAATTAAAAAAGTGAATTGGAATACCATATTGAGAAATATAATTTAAAAATGCTGTATTAAATGACATTTCTGACATAACATAAATATCTGAAATCCGCTCTATAGGAATATCTCTTTTTTCTCCCTCATATGTACGAAATTGCAATGTATTATCTTTTCTTTTAATTTCTCCATCATTATAAACATAAAAACTTTGCTTCATAGACACCCTCCCCTCAAATTAAACACAAATCACGATATGCACATTTTGAACACAACTTTGTTTTCTTCATAATTGGAGGTCTTTTTTCCTTTTTCATTTTAACAATATCTTTAATCACAAATTGCAGCTGAATTTCGTCATCTTTTGATAATTCAACTGTAACATTTTCTTTTAATAATGGATAATCAATTTTTGCCTTTAATCCATCTACTCCACGCTTTTTTAAATAATACAGATAATATTTAACCTGCCATATTCCTGCCTGCTCTATTGACTTACTTTTTTTAATCTCATGTAATTCACGATGTTCTTTTATAAAATCAATATTAATCTCTCCATTAATCTGAATATGTTTCTCACTTCTTCCATAACTTGTCTCATCCAAAAGCTTTCCAAGCTGCACATCCTCATTACCTGATTCCATATTAATTTCATGACAAAAATACCA
>CAKRFU010000055.1 GCA_934320845.1 uncultured Lachnospiraceae bacterium | reverse complement strand
TACTGCTCAGTACAGCATAATGAAACATTGTTTAAAAATGGTACTGATAATTGAATATTATCGGACGGAGAGATGTGTCGTGACGGATGATTTTTAGTTATCCGTTAGATATATAGATACAGAATAATTCTATATTATTCAATATTTAATTACATATTTTTCGCATATATGATGAGGTAAATAATTGTTATGATTTTTTTAACCAAAGAACATTGGAACAATATAAATGAAGAACATACGTGCAACAAAGGGATTTGTTTTGAAAATCTAGTAAAAAAATTATTAATTGCTGAATATGGAAAGGCAGTTTTCCAAGGAACAAGAGAGTCATGGGATGGAAGCAAGGATTTTTATTATTATTCACAGCAAAGGAAATATTGGGCAGAATGCAAAAATTACGCTTCTAATATAGACTTAAAAGTATTAGCTTCCACATTGATTATGGCTCAATTATCTGAAATTGACACAATTCTTTATTATAGTTATTCAGCTATTAACGTAAATACAAAAGCAAAATTACTTTTGAATGCTAGCAGAAAAGGAAAAACCATCTACTTTTATGATGATACAGTACTTGAACAGAAAATATTTCAATATTGGGATTATATTGGAGAAGACTTTTTTCCAGAATTTACTAAAGAGGATATACAGTTTGAAAAATCAGAATATAATTTTGAAGCTAAATGTTTATTGTATGGAAACCCTTTAGACTTAGAAACCACTATGGATGGGTATGAAATAAAGCATTTGACTCTTTTTAAAATGTTTGAAATGGATATCTGTATAATAAATAGAGAACAATCAAGTAATAGGATTAACTTTGGCTTTAAAAAGTTGGCACAACTAAAAGCTCAATTTGATGTTTTCCCAGAGTATATGTTTAAATCAAAAACTGAAATTGTTTTAGCTCCGTATGAGGGAAGGGTTATTCGTTTATGGCTAATACCGATTAAAGAAAATTGTACAATTCCCAATCCTTACATAAATAATAGACAAATTGGATTACCAAAAAATGTGGAATTTAAAGCATTAGAATCAAAGAATAAGGGAAGATTAATAGGACAAAGCTATGAGCAGTATCTTTCCAATTTCAAGAAAAATGTTCTATTTGATACTATCAAACTTAAAATAAGCATTTTTTATGGTAATAGTGGAACAGGAAAGTCCAAATTATTTCAAGAATGTCTCAACAGCTCAAAAATAAATGGATATGATATTGTGGATTTCGGAAGTTTAAATAATACAAAAAATTTATTATCAATACAGGATTTTATTCAAAAACTATTAGTTGCTATATATAGTATTTCCTTGGATATGCTTGAAGAGATGATTAAGGCAATAAAATTTCAGGAAAATAATGATTCGTTTATTAAAAAGCAACCTGAATATTGCATGCTTGCAGATATTTTTAGTGTAACTGATAACACAGATATGCAAAAGTGGATTAGTCAGTATCTTGATTTGATTGTTATAAAACTTGCAAAAAGTAAATTTTTAATAGCTATTGACAATGTTCAATTTTTTGATAATGAAATTATCGATTTATTGGACTCTATATGCACAAGATTAATTATTACAAATCCATGTAATACAAAATTTTTACTTACCTTTAATGTGGATTATATTAAAAAAGATTCAAAAGTTTCCCGATTTTTAAGCAAATATACTTCTGATGCTTCTCTTACATATACCGAACATATTACTGGATTCAAAAGCTCACAAGAATGTTATGAATTTCTGCAGGAGTCATTTTCTATAGGAGAAGTTTTTCAAAAAACTGATATAGAGTATATTGTTAAAAATTTAAATAGGAACCCATTCTATTTGGAACAAATGATTTATTGGCTTCAAGAAAAGCAAGTTTTGAAGCCAAAAGAAAACTCATATAAAATAAGAAATCATATTTTATTCAAACATTTAATTAGAAATATTCCGAATACTGTTTATGATATTTTATTAGAACGTTGGAATTACTATAAAGAACATAGTGAATCAGAGATAGAAAAAGCGATTATTCTTTTCTCGGCAATACACTTATATAATGAATTGACCAAAATGGATATTGATGAGTTAAGGATAGCTTGGGATATTGTCGTTGAACTAGAAAGGTTGGGGTTTGTTACCATAGAAGATACTTTTTATCATATCAATGTAAAGTTCCGTCATGATTTGATAGACAAATTTTTCGCAAAGATGTACCCGTCGTTTTCACGACAAGCGATAAAATATGAAAATAAAATGAATATAATTTTAAGAAGCAACGATACTCGACACTATTTAGGGAAACTATACGGTGATGAAAATGGTTCGTTGCTTTCAAATGCACAAATCTCGGATATACTTTTATTACATGTTGACAGTAGGCTTTGCTATGAGTTTTACTTGCTTGTTTTTGAAAAAATATTGAAAAACTTTGAACATAATTATTCAGAAAGCAAAACAACATGTATAAATAACATATATCAAGTAATTATTTTTATTCATGATATTTTAGGTAATGATGTTATGCAAAAAAGTGTAGATGAGCTTTTGTATAAGATAAAAAATATTCACGGACTTTTCGCTTGTGTTGAATATGGAAAATTGCTACTTTATATCAGCGAAGCATATGATTCTATGGGAAAATATCAAGAGGCAGTTCAATTGATTAAGGATTATCATGAAAAGGCTTTTGGAAATCAGAATGTAAAATCATTATCAATAGAGCAGCAAAAACTAATTTCTCAGATATATAATAGATTACATGTTTATTCTAGACATCAGGTTGCAACTCCTTTAGAAAATAAAGATATTATGGATTATTTAAATAAATCCTCGCATATAGCTGATGAAATTCAAGATGCTGTGATGCAATATGTTAATTATTCAGACAGAGGCTATCTATACTATAATCTTCCTCTTTCTAATAAGAAACATAATAAAACAATACTATATTGGGAGAAAGCTTGCAATATATACGAAAAGGGAAATGCAGAAGCTAAGTATATAAATTATTTGAGAAAGAAGACACAGCTTGCTTTATTGGTGGGAGACAGTGAAAAAGCTGTTCGCGCTGCTGAAAAAGGACTAGAGGAAATAGATTTTAGTCCTTATGCATATCAACAGACTTTCTTCAAATGGTGGTTTTATCATGCTTTAGCAGAGGCATATTTATTATGTTATAAAAGTGAAAACGCCGAAGATATTGAAAAATCTTTAGAAAGAGCGCACTTTTATTCTGATTTATTAGCATCAAACAAGAGATTTTATTACTTACAATTAAAATCTGTGTATATGTACTATCTGAAACGCTATGATGATGCTATTGAGTTAAATAATGAGGCCATAAAGCTGATAGAATCTAGTAATTACAGAATAAAAATAGCTTCAATAAAAAAACAATTGAGCGAAAATGAAGTTGTTTTTAGTTCGATATTAAGAGAACCTCAACATAATTTATATTCTCAAATACATACTACAGATGGACTTTTTAATCTGCCATGTATGTAGCAATGCTTTATATTATACTAGTTTATTTTTTATTTGGCTAAGAGGCAAAATATTACATTGTCTATCTATGACAATATCATTTGATATATTGCGTATTTTATAATACAGTTCATTGTTATATAATGACATAAAATTATCGACAAAATAAATAAATGGCATGTTTGAATAAATCATTCTTGTAGAGATAAAGTCACAAAGATTTATTTGGACTATATCTCTTTGAGGTAATGTTACATACTTTTGATTTATAACAGACAATCCTATAGAAGGTAAAAGTTTTATATATTCTTCTGAATCTAATAGTGTACAAAAATTGAATAAATAGTAACCATATTGCAGAGGGAAATCAGTACTTTTAATCCAATTATGCATATAACTAAAGCATTCAGAAATATTGATTTTTATTCTATCTCTATTTTTGGCATAAAAAGCTGCTTTTGAATCTTCTCGTAGGTATTTAAAATTTTCATATTTAGAATTGTGAGTATCTGTATTCCCTTTGTGATATACAACAGAGTGAGCTGCAACCCAAGTATCAAACCCTAATTCTGCAATTTTCACAGAATAATCGTTATCACAATATATATATGGCATAGAAGTATCTATACCATTTACTTTTTTAAATAACTCGTGCGAGGTAAGAAAAACTGCCCCACAGGCAGCCTGCACCTTTCGGTCTTCTAATGTTGTTGGATGATTAATAGGTAAATCCTTTCCTATATGGATTGTATTAAAATGGTTATATCCCATTCCAAAATCCATAATTCTATTGTTAAGAGGATTAATAATTTTGGCACTCACTACTCCTACATTCTTATGCCGATTATAACAGTCTAATAAATTATCTAACCATTTTTCCGTATAAAATAAATCAGGATCGCAAAAAAGTAGATATTCTTTATCTGTTTGACGCGCTCCAAAATTTATAGCTCCGGGCCAAAACAGATTTTCCGGAATTTTATAAATATCATATTGACCAAATTCATCTTCCGTTAGGTTCAGTTCATTTGGATTATTATTGTTACCTATAATTATTATCTTGGGCTTTTCTCCGGTGATACTCTCTTCTAATGTATGAATGCTTAATCTAAGCATTTCTATATTTTTGTGGAATGGAATGATAATTGCAACGTTTTCTTTCGTAACCATAGTGCTTCTCCTTAAATACAATAAAAATTATTTGAAATGACATGCTGCTATTGCAGATACTAACAAAATGTTTTTTACATTACATAAAACATGGTATAATTTAGAACTATTCTGTATCTATATATCTGACAGATAACACTTGATTATCATGCATATCATAAAAGGAATGGATAATAGCGAGTAATTCACCAACTTTATCATAACAAACTGACGGATAACTAAAAATCATCCGTCACGCCACATCTCCGTCCGATAATATTCAATTATCAGTACCATT
>CAKRFU010000054.1 GCA_934320845.1 uncultured Lachnospiraceae bacterium | reverse complement strand
TGACAGATAATTCGGTATTATCTAGCTATTATATCGTTCTAATAAAATTAAACATGCGGAGATTAGATAAGATGATAAGTGTAATTCCATGGAATAATATTATAGATGGACCAAGAGGTTTTGAAGAATTGGCTAGAGATTATGTGCGAGATATTTATAAATATCCTGATTCTTCATGGAATGAAACTCCGGCAACACATGACGGAAATAAAGATGGATATCTTATCATAGTTGGGTATCATTCTCCTAATATTATGGATGATAAAGTCTGGTGGATGGAAGCTAAATATATAAACGAAACAGAAAAAGATGAGAATGAAAATAACACCGCCAAAAATCAATCTAATAAATATCTTCACAGATTTAAACTTGATGCAACGATTGTCAGTTCAATTTTTAATAAAAAAGTGACTCGCATCGTTTTTGTCACTAATGTTGAGGTAAAAGCTAAGGTTATATCTGATGTCAGAACAGCATTGGCCATTGCCACTAATTGCAAAGAAACGTTTTTCTGTACAAAACATTTACTGGAATACTGGCTCTGTACGCATGAAAAAATATATCGAAAACATTTTGGAACTATCCCATTACCAAATCTGAGCAAGGACAGTATATTTGTATCGGATGATATAGAAATCTATGGGAATGTTAGTAACATGAAACTAGCGCAACCTCTACAGAATTTGACAACTAATCGAATATATCATGCATATTGCAAAGTAATTTCGGGACAGAATCAAAAAGTAAGTATTCGTTCGGCACAAAAGGGATTTCATATTAAAAATTATAATCTCAAGCAGCTGCATACTGGGGAAAACCTCTTACATATCGGCTTTACGGTGACTGATAAATATTTTGAAGGAAAATCTGTTAGTATTGAGAATGGAGACGGTTATAGAAACCTTTGTTTATTTAAGCTGAATCGAACTGTCAATCTCACGTCCAAAACAGTATTTTCAATAACTGAAAATTTGGAAACACATTTGAATATACAGGCACAGCAGATATTTAAAGATAATTATGAAAAGATACTACCTTCGAGAAATTTCTATGGACTTATAGAAGGCGAGTCGGGAACCGGCAAGACAACTATAATTGAAGAGTGTATAGAATTAAAGAAAAGTAAGAATTATAACACATATTATGTGGAGTTACAGGATGAAAAGTCTATAAATTTATCCCGGCTGATGGAAGCTTTATTTTTCGTATTGTTTCCATTTATTTATATAGATGACCTTACACAAGACACCATAAAGAGTCGAAAATTAGATTCTGGTTTAACAAAATCATTGTTAAGATTACTTCAATCTCGAAATTATGCCGATTCCGAAAAGGCTGTTATGGAATTTGCAGAAAAAAAGTATGTAATTAACGACTGTGATGAGTATAATAATGGCTGTGCACTTTTTGTGGATAATGTACATAAATTAGATCCTATAGGAGCTCAATTCCTTTCATGTATTTTAAATCTGTTTAAAAAATTTAAGTTACATATTATACTTGCTACACAGCCATCATTCACTCAAGGGAAATTGTTTGAGGAATATTTTAATTGTATAACGCTTCAAAAATTTTCTTTCCAATTAATTCGGGCAGATGTTGAAAATAATTTAAAAAACATATTTGGACTTTCTGAGCCGATAAATACGGAACTATTGGATGCCTTTTTTCCTAATCTTATTGTGTTTAATTTATTTGTACAGTATACCAAAAGGTTAGACGAGAAAATTTGCACGCTTCCTGATCTGGTGTATATATACATATCCTTCAGAAAAAATGTTTCGGAGAACTCATATATTTTGGAGCAGTTTGAGAATATTCGGATAAATCATCCAGATGCATGGAATGTCTGCGCCCAGATTTATAAGAAGCCATTGGGTATTTCCTGCGAGTTGAATCCAAATACAGAATTACTTATTGCGAAACGCTTAATAAAGCAGAATGATTACGGAAATCTGGTGCCTATTCATGATATATACACTCAGTGCTTTCAAAACCACTTTCATGTATCAGGAAATAGTGATAATGAATTAGATGCCTTAGATCGGCAAATTAACAGCTATCAGGTAACAGGAATAGCCGAAGAAACTTATGAAAAGATTTTCCATCTTCGCCAGACAGAACAGTTTTATTCGGTCGAATATATTCTGAGTCCAATATATTCGACTGATCAACAGGAAAAATACCGTAAACTCTGGGGCGATGAAATGTTTTATCTTCTGTATTTTGAATATTCTTATGCGGCAGTGCAAAACAGCCGTACTACTATTGGTTATGATGGGTTTGAGATAATCCTTAAAGGAATAAATGGAACATCATCAAAACGTTTAAATATATTACAACTTGAAGTGATCTTCGAATTAATTAACAGCCATTTTAATGTGGGAGAATACTCTGAATGTGAAATATTGTTTAAACAATTTAATGAGACATATGACAGGCTGGTAAATATCTATGGAATAAATCCGGATAAAAACAGTTGTTTATTTTACGTGTTAAGCAACAATTATATGTTATATATTGCTTCCGAAAAAAATATATCTGAATCCTATACGGCTGCAGACGCTCAAAAGAATCTTTTAAAGGAAAAATATCCATACCATTATGTGGATTTTCTGTTCAGATATGGACGGACACTATTTGTCCGTGATTGGAATACCGCATGTATCTGGATTGAAGATGCAATGAAAGAAGTACAAAATTTTTCAAATAAACAGGGATTACTGGTAACTTTTTACGCTAAATTTATTGATTATATTAACCAAAAGGAAGGGGCCTATATTGGATCAATGGAGCAGGTCATAAGAGAATGCAGCAAATCATTTTACAGTTCTTCCAGACATTTGAATCTTCTTTATTGCGGACTGCTCTATGTAAAAGGGTATACAAGTCAGGCGGATACCTTGCTTTTAAAAGATATTGCAGAAGCAAGGAAAATCCGCACAAAAATGGATGCCGCATACAAACAAATATTAGCAATTTATTATTTAAGGCATAATGACATTGACAATGCTCAGGAAGCTTTGCGCCAGTCTGTCTCGCTGTTCTCCTTTAATTCCTCTTACCGGCGAATATCGCAACACAATTTAGAAGTGCTTAAAAATATTGACTTAAATAATATGCGTTATGAAGTTTGTACCAGCCCTTGCCTTGACCCTGATACCATTTATCTTGATCCAAGGGTATATTAATATAATGTTAGATCTGTTACATATGGCTGAAGGTGTCTTCGGATCTCTTCAGCTGTGTAATATCTGGCAAATTCGTCCAGGTCTATAATTTCTTTCAGAATATCAATTGACTTTAATGTCCATTCCTTTTTCTCATCTTCAGTTTTGGCATAGTTAAATATTTGTCTGAGCAGTAAATTATAAAACCTTTCAAAAACCTTATAGTAATTGAATACATATCTATCATATATCTCTTCTTCTTTTAAATATTTTCTGATCTCCTTAAATACTGTTTTCAGATCATCCAGATGCCTTTGCGTTAAAGACTGAATGATTGAGCCAGAGCGCTTATAGTTATGATAATTAGCATTTGGAATTGTTACAATTTTTCCGTCTGCAAGTAATGTTTGAAATGCAAACGGAACATCTTCATAATATACATTTTCTACAAACCAAATATTATTTTTTTTCAAATAATCTTTTCGAAAAAATTTATTTAAAGCAGAAGGACTAATAACACAACCCAAATTATACTGTCCGGACATCATACGAAATGCGGTTATCCCATCAATTTGCTGAACGGTTTCGTATTTGCATTTATAATATGGTTTCTCTGTTGGAATGTCATAATCCCGCATCAAATTACACATAGCAATGTCCGGGTTATATTGATCAATAATTTGAAATGCTTTCTCTAAAATATGAATATCTACCCAGTCGTCACTGTCAAAAAACATTAAATATTCACCATCTGAAAGTTTAATACCATAATTTCTCGTACCACCCGGACCAATACTGGAATCAAGATAATGATACGTAATATTAGGTATTTTAGAGCGGTAACGATTTATTATATCATCACTTCTTGTTATAGAGTGGTCATCTATAACAATTGTTTCAAAATTTTTATAAGACTGATTTGAAATGGAATCTAAACATCTTTCCAGATATTCACGAGTATCTTTCATTATAACAATAAAACTAAACTTATACATAAATTACACCTCACTAATTATTTTTTTGATTTGCTGTATTCTTTCTTCAAACAGTAACTCTACAGAACCATTTTCTGAACGGACTTTTAAATCGGCATATGCATCATGTGAATCAAGAACCTGTTTCATTCCGTGATAAATTCCCTCCTCGGAATTATCCACGATCATACCGTATTTTCCGTTTTGGAGTACATCCAAATTGCCAGTGCATCTTGTTGCAATTACCGGAACTGAAAGTGCTATAGCTTCACAAACAACAAGCGGATATCCTTCTGTAATGGAAGATGAAATCAAAACATTGGCATTGGAAATGTATGGATATGGATTTTTAACAAATCCTACAAAGGATACATATTGGTGAATATTCAACAAATGAGCCAGCTCTGTATAGGAAAATAGTTGTTCTCCTTCACCAACAAACTGCAGTTGAAAATGATATCCTTCTTCTATTAACCGTCCAGCTGCATATAACAATCTGCTTTGACCTTTACGATTTGCAAGACTGCCAACAACAACAAAGGTAAAGTCAGTATTTGAAACCTGATATTCGGCAGCTAATCTCTGGATTTTTTTTACGGGAATTGGATTTTTAATTACAATGCTTTGTCTGGGAGTAAAGCCGAATAGTTTTTGAAACCCGTTTTTGGCATTTTCCGATACAAAAACTACCTTATCCATTGAGGCATAACAATTTTTTTCTTCTGCTAAACTTTCATAATATTTATATGTCCAATGTGCATTGTTCATATCAATGTGAACCCAGGCTATTTTCATGGACTTTTTATTTGTGCTATATGCCAATAGTTTGGTGGGAGGTCCTTCTAAAAATGCTATCTCCACATCAAATTCATTACCGATATTGGAATTGTAGTACTCTATAAGCTTATCTTTTTCCATAGGGAAAACAGCCTCGCCCGTTGATACATCAAACATATACTTAACCTTTACATGTTTGGGGATATCATTTATATAGACACCCTTATTCTTAATTAATAAGAGCGTAATTTCATATATTGGATCGTTAAGCTCTTCTAACAGATTTAGCAATACTTTTTCAGCTCCGCCACCAACCAAATTGTTTGATATGAACAGAATTTTCATACTTATGTACCTCCTTCATAATCCCCTTAATTTGCCAACATTTTGCTGGATAATACCGAATTATCTGTCA
>CAKRFU010000053.1 GCA_934320845.1 uncultured Lachnospiraceae bacterium | reverse complement strand
TAGCATTTAATATCTTCTAATTTATATTGATGTTTTTCTGGATTATCTAAGTGAATAAAGTATCTCAAGTATCCTTTCATTGACTTAACAATAATTGGAAGTGTTGAGTTAAGTTTATCTTTTGTAATTTCTTCTACTTGTTGTTGAGTTTTTAAACTTTCGAAATTCAATATTATGTGATAATGAGCTTTCTTCTCTGTTTCATCCGCATTAAGATCTGCATCATGTAGAGGTGAACAAAACCATGGTATGTGATAGCTATTAATAATAGATATCCAATTTTCGGGCAATGATTCAGGATATGCAACAAATGCCCAGTTGTTACTTCTTGTACAATTCTTTGATGCCATTTTGTCATTCCTTTGTTTATAGTCTACAATTTGTGATTATTGATTATTGATGCCCTTGGGGGGTGTCGTAGTACCCCCCAAGATTCAAACAATCAAAAACTTGATATACTCATCGTTAATATACCTCCTTAAAAGCTCGCCGGAGCTACAATTTTTTTCTTCAGCTAACTTTTTAAGTTTTTCCCGTTCATCTTTCGTAAGTCTAAATTTAAAGACTTCCGCTTTATCGTTTATTTTTTTGCTTCCCTTTATCATAAATAAGATCCTCCTAATGGTTAATTTTTCCTTTATCAGTCGAGGAAGTCCAAATCATCTGTTGTCCTCCGGACGGGCTTCGTTCACTGCGTTCACTCCGGCGCGCTTCGCGCGATTGCTGATAAAGCCGATAGCCGAACACACTCGCGATTTCGGCACGGCAGAGAAGCCGTAAACGCTCGTGAGTGCGTGGCAATGGGTTAATCTGGGGCTTAACGCCCCAGCCCCCATTTTATTTCTTTTCGCTGTCTCTAACAATCTTTGCGAATTGCTCCGCAATTTCTTCAATCTTTTTAGAGTCAGCCATAGATGCAACTAACATATCGACGAATCTTTTAACTTCTTCTATGTCAGTTGTCTTATCCGCATATTTGCGGATTGCAATAAGTAAAGCTAATGTATTTTCGTATGGCACTTTTTTTACCTCCTTTCTTGTCTATATTATAACATATTGTGCCTACAAAGTCAATACCTATTTCGATTTTTATTTAATTTTTTTTGCCTTTTATACTTTTCATTTTTGTATTTATTATTCCTATTATGTAGGATATTAAAAATCCTGCTCCGATTGCTATTAACTCCATCATTACTAAAAATATTGGTGTTATTGTCATTTTTATTTGCTTCCCCTCTGTTATTCAAATCTGAAAAACTGTCATGATATTTAACCCATTTAGGTAAAAAACAAAAATTACAACCAAGCGGACCCCATGACAATTTGCGATAATGGTCTACAAATCCGCTGACATCTCCGGCAAACTGCGGTTCTCGGTAAATGATTTCTTTCTCATAAGGTACATTCACTATCAAAATTTGAAAATACCTTTTACATAAGTAAACTCTGTCGGTTAAGTCTCTTATTTTCTTATCGGCATCGGCAGTCTGTGAAAATAAGATCACTTTAACTTTTTTGTGTCTCTGTAGCCGGAACCAAGCTCCGAGTTCTTTGGGAAATGACTTAAATTCCCTGTTATCCCACAAAAGATTTACTTCATCAATTATGACAAGTGAATGTGGTTTAAATTCAACTTCCCACAAGTGACTTGCATCAATTGCTTCCCCTCGAGTAAATCTGCTATCACCTTGATTATAATATATATTCCACCCTCGTTTGTAGTGTTGATAGATATATTTTTGTGCTACAGTAGATTTACCACATCCTTTTTTGCCGTAAATTAAAGTAAGTGTGTAAGGATTATAGTATTTTCGAGTGTATATTGTAAATCCAATAAATATAGGTACAAGACAAAATAATATAATAATCATTTTTTATATAACCAACCACCAAAAAAGTGAACTACCCAATCAATGAAAAAAATTGCAAAAAGAAAAATGAAAATATTACGAATAGCTAAATTAGAAAATAATGCAGTAAAATAACCACCTAACCATGTTACCATATAAAGCACCTCATAAGCAAAAAACGCACTACCGTGCGTTTTATGCTTTCCTATCTTCGACCTACCCTAAAGAAATACATGCACAACCCGCATATAAAGGAGACTACGAAGAACCCCATACCAAGAATCCACAAATCATCACCGAGTATTGTACTGGTTACACCGGATATATATTTAAGTATACCTGTGAGAGCAGTACCAACATCAGTAATTGCGCTTGATGTAGTGCCGGTCGAAGTATCAGATGAAGCTGATACTGTGAGTGTAGCTGCTGCTACTGTCGGAACAGCTACTAATGCTTTTGTGCCGAATGACTTAACTTTAGTAATAGCAGCCATCGACATATCTTTGATTTTCATTTAATAAACCCCCTAAAAAGTTGTATTATGAGTATTACAGCCATAAAGCCGAAAACCATACAAGTTATAAGTAATATATCATCATAAGCAGTTGTATTAAACTCTATTCCGAATAAATCACAAGCGAGCTGAAGCATATCAGATATCATAATTCTCTCCTGATGAATTTGAATAAAGTTGAAATAATTAAAATCACTATACCAGCAGAAATAAGAATAATAAACGTATTAGACCTATCAGAGCGATACAATAAATCAGTGTCTATATCGTTATCTGATATTGTTACCATATAATAAGCCCATGCATCACGATTATAATTACCACTTGTTCTATGTGGTTGATAAACTGCTACATACTGTCCAGCATCAATTTTAAAATTATACTGTGATAAAAATCCCGTTACAGTTTCTGATGAAGCATTCGTAATATAGTTAGCACTATCGGAATCCCATAAAATTTTGTGCTCTGCTTCTTTGGTAAAATATAGATTTAAAGTTTGTCCTTGTAATGAATTTACAGGCTTATAATCAGAATCAGAATACATATATGTGAAATATCCTTTAGCAGTTAGCCCGCATTCTGACATAAAAACTGTTGTTGGTGAAGAAGCATCACTCACGGTTGCTAAACCGGCGAATAAAGAAAGCAATAATAACCAACAGCAAAAATATCGTAAAAAGTGTCCCGAAGAATACATCTTTATAAATCAAATACGTCAAAGCTTTTGTACATAACTCTGTCGCTTCTTTTACTCCCTCTACCATTCTTTAGTCTCCGTCATTAACAAGCAATCTAATTACAAATCCCATGCATAAAGTGAATCCCAAAATATAACCTATTGATATACCCGATATAGGTTCTATATTGAGCCACATTTCAAATACATAGTTTATCATTGTTGCAGAATCAGATATTACATTGTTTATCATCTTAAGACCTGCCAAGTATTTTATAGATTATAACTATTAATAGAATTATTAATCCTGCACATAGAATTTCGTAAGGAAACAAAGATAACCAAGTATAAATCTCTTGAAAAGAACTTTTTATTGAATTAAAAGCTATTTCTCCGAGCTTTATAACCTTATCCCACCAACTTGAAAGCGTTTCGAAAAATTCTATCATAGCTTATATTTTCTTCCGAATATAACTGCAATAACAGAAAATCCCGCGAATATAGGTACCATAATTTTAACTATAGCATTATTCCATATCGCATTAAATAAATCTGTTAATGTTTCTCCAGTATTATTATCAGTTGTAGAAGCTTGTCCTTGTATATATATTTTACTTGGTGCAAGATCTTCGACAGATTTTTCTGTTTCAATGCTTTCAATGAAGTCTAATTCATTTTGGTCTGAAAGTTGTGATCTATCAGATACATCTTTATTCAATTCAGAATTATTCGAGATTATCTCGATGAAGTTATTTACCACGTTTGTACCTGTGTTAATTACTTCTACATCTGATATTGAAATATCTGTTGTTAATAGTTGAGCCAATTGATACGCGTATCCTCTAAGTTCCTGCATTGTCTGAGCTTGCGTTACTGTGCCAGACTGATATTGTTGTACCAGATTACTTACGGCTTGTAAAATTGTCTGGACGGACGTTGTAACGCTCGATGCAGGTTTTAATAAAAGCTCCTGCTGAATTGTTTGCGCATATGTAAGAGCATTATTAATAGCCATAAGATCCGCCAATGTATTGCCGGAGTTATTATTAAGTTCATTAAGCTGATTAATAGCTTGTGTTAGATTTGCTTGCATCGTTGCTTTATCGATATTTCCTTTTTGATAAAGCGTATAATTATTTTTAATAGTGTTGTAAATCGATGTTGCTTCATTGTAAGTGTGAGTAGTTGAATTAATACTATTATTTACAATGTTAATTATTGTTTCCTCAGTTATTCCGGCACCAATAATATTATCTAAGTCATTGCTATAAGATTTTACTAATTGTTTTTCAGCGCTTGACCATGCACAGTTAGTATAAACAGAATAACTTGATAATTTATCTTCCCAATCATATCTTCCACCAGTTATTCTACCTGTTATATATGCTTTATGATACATTTGATTTGATTTACCTGCATATCCCAGTTCGTAAAAAGACATTTTAGCATTTACAGAATCAGAATTAATTATTTGTACTGGTTTTCCGTTTTGTACTCCTCCAATGAATGACTGTAAATCAATATTGTATTTTAAATCTTTAAAACTTGTTGCACTTGTTGTTGCTATACAATGAGATACACTATCATCATAAGTTCTAAGCATATCATAAACATGGAATGGCTGATCTGATACATTCAGAGAATCAGTTTCTTTTATATATAGTATATACTTAAGGTTGATATTATCTGCTTTAACCGTTGTATATCCTACCACCGACCAGCTGACCGCGATTATTATAATCAGCATCAAAATAGTATTTTTTGCCATCCGCCGCATAAATTTCTCCATTATCTGTTTCTATTGATAAATCTCTAAGTAGATCTTCTGTTAAGAACTGTGTTGTGGGACAAATGCCAAACCAATCTGTAGTTTTTTCTGTTGTTGCTATTAATACATATTGTTTTCCGTTTTTCTTACTTGTGATAGGTGTCTTTTTCATTCCGATAATTTGTAGTTTCATTTTAAAATCTCCTTTAGTACAAATCTGTTCTAAAATATATTATAGTACATATGTGTTCTAAAATCAATATTTTCTTCATAATTCTATAATATAATTTTAAACAAAATATAAGGTGGTATATTATGGAATTTGACTACATGGATTTAATAAGAACAGTCAGAAAAGAAAAAGACATCGGTCAAAAACAAATTGCCAATGTCTTAAATATTAAACAAACACAATATTCTCGTTACGAAAGAAAAGTAAATAAAATGCCTTATGATTATTTCCTTAAAACTTGCAAATATCTAAATATTTCTGTTGATAATTTGATTGATTCTATTGATTTAAATAAATTAAAATGATATAATGTGTGTGTGTGTTGCGGTTAATCCTTCTGGATTGCCGCTTTTTTGTTTCGTCTTGAATTTAAATAAGTTGCGAAAAATATTGTTGAGTTTGAATATAATAAACTTCTCCAATCTGGTTCGTTATATCTTGCATAATTCGCCAAATCACTAAATTCTGTTATGTCATTTTCCTCAATCCAATCTATCATCTTATCATATATTAAATCTCTGTCATTTTTCGTGGGTGCTAAGTATGTATCTAAATCAGCTCCACCATAGCATTTAATATCTTCTAATTTATATTGATGTTTTTCTGGATTATCTAAGTGAATAAAGTATCTCAAGTATCCTTT
>CAKRFU010000052.1 GCA_934320845.1 uncultured Lachnospiraceae bacterium | reverse complement strand
ATAAAGGAGTACATAGAAGCTAAATACGGCTTCAAAGTACATACCGCATATATCGCAGAGGTAAAGAGAGATTTAGGATTGCCGATGTATGATGCTCCTAATGCGGTAGAAGAATTGAAACAGCCGAGGAAGCATCCGACAGCGGAGAAAGTGGAAGCAATTAAAGATGCCCTCAAGCATTTTGAGATTATCTAAAATCATGAGCGTACTATTAGAAATAATGGTATACTTATGATATGGGAGGCGAATATTATGATTATACCTGTAAGCGTTAAAAATCAGAGTATTGATTCTTCTGGAATCACAAGTGATTACAAAGCTGCTATAAGTGAATATATTTGGAATGGTTTTGAAGCTAATGCTAAAAAAGTTAGTATAGAATATACACTTAACGAAGCGTTTGGAGTTAAGGAATTAATTATAAAGGATAATGGTGATGGAATAAATTACGATGAATTGGGGGAGACCTTTGGTGCTTTTCTGGCATCAAAGAAGAATTTACTGTCATTACAAATAAAATCCAAGGCAAATAAGGGTAAAGGTAGATTCTCTTTTATTGCTTTTTCTAATAATGCAGAGTGGCATACTGTTTATAAAGATAACGATGTATATAAAGAATATGATATTGCTATGTCAAGTGATAAAAAAGAGGTGATTGACTGTTCTGAACCACAGTTATCTGACAGACAAGAAACCGGAACAGAAGTGAAATTTACCAATATAAATACATTAACTGCGGAGAATATGGGCTTTGAAATAATAGAGCCAGCATTACTTAAAGATTTTGCTTGGTTTTTGTACCTATATAAAAATAAGAATGTAGAAATAGTAGTTAATGATGAAAAGATTGATTATGAAAAGTATATAAACACAGAGTTGAGCGAAAAATCTATGGTTACAATTGAAGAATATAGATTTGAGATTAACTTAGTTGTATGGCAGGAATCAATCTCTGAAAAATTCTGTTGTTATTATTTTGATGACAAAAACGTGTTGAAAGGAAATCGAACTACAACTTTTAATCGGAATACGGTTAACTTTAATCATAGTGTGTTTGTGAAGTCAGAATTTTTTGATGATAAGGAAAATGTTATAGGTGATCACGATGATACCCAAATTAATATGTTCGAATATCCAGATGAGAAAAAGATTCTGAAAAAATTGCATAAAGAGATTCAAATGCTTATTGAGAAAAAAATCAGTGTATATTTATCAGATAAAGCAGAAGAAGCAGTTGAAGCAATGATAACAGAAAGAAAAACGTTCCCGGAATTTCCAGATGATGTATATGGACAAATGCGTAAGAATGATTTGAAGAGGGTAACAAAAGAAATTTTTAAATTGGAGCCACTAATTTTTCATAAATTAAAACAAATTCAAGAAAAATCGTTATTAGGTTTTTTGAATTTGCTTTTGAGCTCTGAAGAGAGAGAAAATGTTTTAACTATAATAGAGCAGGTTGTGGAATTATCACCTCAGCAGAGAACTGATTTTTCAATGATATTAAAAAAGACATCCTTGGAGAATATCATTGATACTATCAAGTTTATTGAGGATAGGTATAAAGTAATAGAATTATTAAAAAGTATTGTGTATGATTTGACAAAGTTTGCAAATGAACGTGATCATGTGCAGAAGATTGTAGAACGACATTTTTGGCTTTTTGGTGAACAGTACAATTTGGCAAGCGCTGATCAGAGAATGCAAAAGGCATTGGAGCAGTATAGGAATATTTTGTATGGAGAAGAGGATGTTACAGCAAAATTAAATTCAGATGCGGAAAATGAACGACGTATGGACATTTTTTTGTGTAATACGCGAAATATCGAAACAACATTTGAAACAACGCTGGAAGAAAATATTGTTGTTGAATTGAAAGCACCGAGAGTTCCGTTAACGAAAAAAGTATTACGCCAAGTAGAAGATTATATGGATTACGTTAGAAGACAGCCTCAATTCAATAGTGAATTACGGAAATGGAAGTTTATTGCCGTATGTAAAGAAGTAGATGATTATGTTAAAAGCCAATATAAAGCATTTGAAGATAAAGGAAAAGTTGGGTTAGTATTCCAAGTTGATAATTGTGAAGTATATGCACTTACCTGGGATGATATATTTAAGAGTTTTGAAATAAAGCATAAACCGATGTTAGAACGATTGAAGTATGATAGAGAGCGGGTGGCAAATGAATTAATGGCAGAAGTAAGTGATACTGAAGGGCGAGAAAAAGCGGATACTCTTACGAAAATTGCTGTTGCAAAAGTGTTGTAAAATGTAACTTGATAATTCAAGAAGAAGGGCTAATAAATAATTTGTAGATGAAAGGATGGAGTTGATAAGATGAATGCATCTTTTTATAACGAAATCAAGGAAATTCTAATTTCAGCAAGAACTAAAGTTTATCAAACTGCTAATTTCGCAATGGTTGAAGCTTACTGGAATATAGGAAAATCAATCATTGAAGAACAGGGCGGTAATGAAAAGGCGGAGTATGGGACAGGTTTATTGAAAGAATTATCGAAGCAAATGACTCAAGATTTTGGAAAAGGATTTACCGTTGCCAATTTGAAAAATATGCGGCAGTTTTATTTGACATTTCCAAATGGCTACGCACTGCGTAGCGAATTAAGTTGGACGCATTATCGGCTCTTGATGCGAGTGGAGAATGAAAATGCACGAGAATTTTATATGCAGGAAGCTGTAAAATCCCAATGGAGTACCAGACAACTTGAGCGTCAGATAAATTCTTTCTTTTATGAAAGGCTATTGTCCAGTAAAAATAAAGAGCAAGTTGCAGAGGAAATACAGACATTAGAACCGGCGAAAAAACCAGAAGATGTCATCCGCGACCCATATGTGTTGGAGTTTCTTGGACTGAAATCTAATGATGATTTTTATGAAAGCGATTTAGAACAAGCGTTAATTACACATTTGCAGAAATTTCTTTTGGAACTTGGTAGAGGGTTTTCATTTGTCGCAAGGCAGAAAAGAATAACCTTTGATGGACGTCATTTTAGAATTGACCTTGTATTTTATAATTATATTTTAAAATGTTTTGTTCTGATAGATTTAAAAGTTGGGGACTTAACACATCAGGACTTAGGGCAAATGCAGATGTATGTTCATTATTATGAGCGGGAACTTATGAATGAAGGAGACAACCCGCCGATTGGTATCGTATTGTGTGCAGATAAAAGTGAGTCTGTAGTTAAGTATACGTTACCTGAAAATGAAACACAGATTTTTGCTTCAAAATACAAATTGTATTTACCAAGCGAGGAAGAATTGCTGCGTGAATTAAAACAGGAATATCAAGCATTGGAATCTATTAAGGCATTGGAGGAAAATAGTGGTAATGAAGATTAGATTTTGCATCAAGGTGGTGCAAAATTTATATCAGTTATGTATTTGCGGGAAAGGGGGATGCATGAACAGTATACGTACTGTAGAAATATTGCTTATATTTCCGTGATTTTGTGGGGATATGTTTTAATTTGATACTCACGTCGAGACGGTAGTAATGCTTTCCCACAAAAAACCTGACAGCGTAATCAATGTAAAAGTGGAGTTTGGCGAGGGTGAGGGCAAAATTCCTCTTGATAATATCGAAAAAAGAGCAGAAAGCTACAAGCCAAAAGAGCGAGTAACCTACAAGATGATTAAGGAGTACATAGAAGAAAAATACGGCTTCAAAGTACATACCGCATATATCGCAGAAGTAAAACAAGATTTAGGGTTGCCGATGTATGATGCTCCTAATGCGGTAGAGGAATTGAAACAACCGAGGAAACATCCAACGGCAGAGAAAGTGGAAGCGATAAAGGATGCTTTGAGATATTATGGAGTTATTTAAAGTGATATCTATAATATTGGGTTAAAGGAGGAATTAGTTGAATAAAAGTCAAATTGTTGTGGCTATAGAGGGTATAGATGGATCAGGTAAAACAACATTAATTAATGAAATTTGTCGTTACTTTGGCGAAAAAAGTATAGTTTATAAACGAACTCATAAAGGAAAGTTTATAGATAGGATAGTGTCAAGTGCAATTATGCAGAAATTTTATATGTTGCAAGTTCCTATATATTTATTACTTAGTTACAAAAACTATATTTTATTTAAAATTAATAATAAAAGTAGAGATAAAATTATAATTATGGATAGATGTTTTTTAAGTAATATATGCTATTTCTATCCTAAAGCTTTAGAAAATAACAGGCTGTTGACAATATTACTTTTTTTTGAAGTAAAATTATTCCCACAGAAAGTATTTATACTTGATGTAGACCCCAAAAAGGGACAAATTAGAGATTCAAATAAAAAATCACTAAAATGGTTAAAGACTACTAAAAGTGCATATTTGAAAACTATTAATTCGAGCCTAGCTGAGTTTATGAACATCGAATTAATACCAGAAGAGTTGCCCATAGAAAAAAAGTGCAATGTTATTATAAATTACATAGAAGGAGAAAGAAAAAATGGTAATAGATAGGACAGGAATAATGAGCATTTTGCGTACTTCTGAGGAGGATTTAAAAAATCATATAGGTGAGGATAGCATTTTAATAACTACAATTTACGATGACTTTTCAATTGAACAAATAGGAAATGATTCAATAGACTTAAGAATTAATAATAAAGGTTATATTTTATCAAATGATTATCAGTTTGTTAATACTCTTTCGGATGAAAATTTTGAGAAATATTTTGAGGAAGTGCAATTAAATGCTGAAACTGGCTATGATTTAAAACCAGGAGCATTATTATTCGTCGATACCTTAGAAAGAATAAATTTGGTTGGTGATTTAATTGGTAGAATTAGTGGGAGGAGTACTTTTTCTCGTTTTGGATTATCGGTTCATTGTACACAAGAGAAATTTTCAAGTGGAATAAACTCAATTGCTGCTTTACAGATTAAAAATAATTCAAATACCATATTAAAGATATTCCCATATCAAAAATTAGCGCAACTTATTGTTGAAAAGACAAATCACAATGAAAATCCATACAATGGCACATTCGCTTTGGAAGATAGATATAAATTGCCTGTAATTAAATCTAGCGATAGAAAGCAATATGATGAGAGAACTCAAGAGTGTATAAAGCGTTTAAAGCCAAAGAAAAAGTCTTTATTAGAGAGGAAAACTTCTTCAGCTAAATTAAATACCCTTTTCCAGTCAATTTTTGGTTTTGCAATAACTGTCGGAATTGGTATAATCGGTTTTATGGATAATAAAATGTGGGCAATTGTAATAATGGTAATTTTATCTGTTTTATATATAATAATGAGCTGGTATTTTTATAAAATCTCGGAAAAAAGTGAAAGGGAAAGATAAGATGAAAAAGAAATTACAAGACAAATTATTATTATATCCGTGCCCTATCTTGCTGATAACTTCAAAATTTGGTAATGAAGAAAATGTATTTACCGTTTCTTGGTCTGGTATAGCATGTTCTCATCCAGAATATATAACTATTTCAGTAAAACCAACAAGATTTTCATATAATCTTATATGCAATTCAGGATGTTTTACCGCAAATATTATTAACGAAAATCTTCTGGAAATAGCAGATTATTGTGGAACATTTTCGGGTAAAAATCATGATAAGTTTAGAGAATGTAATTTAACAAAAATTCCAGGAAAAATGATAGATGTTCCCTTAATACTAGAGTGTCCAATAAATATTGAATGTGAAGTAGAAAGAGTATTAGAGTTGGGAAGCCATCATTTAATAGTGGCAAGAGTAGTTGAAAAATTAGTTGATGAGCATATAAGTGGAACAAATTTACATGAGTCTTTAAACCCTGTGACATATTTTCGACCTAACTATTATTCATTGAATAAACAAATATTGGGAGTTTATGGTAAGACACATGATACAATATAAAGATGATTATTCTGATAATGTGTTTTTGAGTATAAATATTTTAAGTGAAAATTTAGAATTTTGATTATGACTACAAATTTATTCATAATTTTGTGGGACAAGGGATGTACGAGCGGTCTTACTACTGTATAAATATTGCCCATATTGCCGTAATTTTGTGGGGATATGTTTTGATTTGATACTCATGTTGAGACGGT
>CAKRFU010000051.1 GCA_934320845.1 uncultured Lachnospiraceae bacterium | reverse complement strand
GCAAAACAAGGTCAGTTGATACAATCAGTATCAAGTTCAACAGGCAACTAACAGAATATTTATGTTTACAGGAGGGTGCTTCGAAAGAGGCATCCTTTTTTTCTGCCTTAAAAGAGGAAGAATTGGCATTTGTGATTCGACTATGATGGAAAAAATGCAATCAGGTAACAAGGAGATGAAGCAGGGGGATTGTGAGAATATGGTATTAGTGTTAGAATGATAAAAGAAAATGTAAATTGATATTTGACGGAGGAAAATGCATGAGTAATTTGTATGTTTCAGATTTAGATGGGACATTATTGAGAAGTAACGAAGTAACCTCTAAATACACAAATCAAGTAATCAATTCGTTGGTGGAAGAAGGGATGATTTTTTCCTATGCTACGGCACGTTCTTTAGTTACAGCTAAAAAAGTGACCGAAGGAATAAATGCAAAAATTCCGTTGATTGTATATAACGGAGCATTTGTGATTGATAATATTACGGAAAAAATATTAATTGCTAATTATTTTGATGATTCAGTACATTCAGTACTAGAAGATTTGTTTAGTAATAATGTGTATCCCATTGTTTACGCATACATTGATAATGTGGAAAAATTTTCGTTTGTGCGAAAAATGTGTACAGAGGGTATGAATATGTTCCTCGAAAGCCGTAAAGGCGATGTTCGAACAAATGAGGTGAATTCATTGTCTGAGTTGAAAGAGGGTAATATTTTTTATATTACTTGTATTGATGAGCCAAAAAAACTTATGCCTTTGTATGATAAATATAAGGATAAATATCATTGTGTATATCAGACGGATATTTATACAAATGAACAGTGGTTAGAAATTATGCCGTTAGAAGCATCAAAATCAAATGCTATAAAGCAATTACAAAGCATGTTGAATTGTGAAAAGCTAATTGTGTTTGGTGATGGAAAAAATGATATAGACATGTTTCAAATGGCTGATAAAAGTTATGCTGTTGCAAATGCACATAATGATTTAAAACAATTTGCAACAGAGGTGATTTTGTCGAATGACGAAGATGGTGTTGCTAGATGGCTTGAAGCAAACTATAAACAATAGAAGCGGGTAAAAATTCCAATTTATTCAAGGTAATGATGTTTATTATATAGTAATTGTATGGAAGAGAAGTTGTCATGGCTTCTCTTCTAATCATTTTAGAAGAATATATAGTTTTATTGGTTTGAAATAACAGAAATAATAGGTATAAAAATAGCTTGTATTTATTGTGCGATTTGTATATAATATAAGTGAAAGAGAGGTGTATATTATGACAGTAGATACAAATACAATGATTTCTATAACAGAAGCTAATCAGAATTTTTCAAAGGTTGCTCGAGTTGTTGACGAACATGGTACAGCGGTTATTCTTAAAAATAATGTGCCAAAATATCTTGTAATAGACTTTGGCAAAGCAGAACAGGAAAAAATAGCATCCACGGAGGACGTGTTTGCTATATCAGAACGCCTTATTAAGCAGAATATGGAAGCTTATGAGGTACTTGCCAAATGATAAGATTAAGCAAAGGGCAGGTCGTTTTACTTCATAAAAGGCTGATTGAGACTACTGGCGGTAGTAACGGTATTCGTGATGATGGGATGCTTGATTCAGCACTTGCTAATCCATTTCAGTCATTCGGAGATGAAGAGTTATATCCAAGTATACAAGCAAAAGCAGCACAACTTTGTTTTGGAATTGTAAAGAATCATCCTATGATTGATGGAAATAAACGCTTAGGTTCTCATGTGATGCTGGTATTTTTAGCATTAAATGGTTATGAACTTTCATACACGCAAACGGAATTGAGCGATATAATACTTGATTTAGCCTCTGGTAAAATAGGAGCAGAGGATATATTGCAATGGATTATCAGTCATCAAAAATAATGTATAAGATTATTATATATATGTAATACTCAACGGACAAATATACGATACAATAAGCATTAATATAAATATTTGCTGGCTTGGAGGTTAAAAAATGATAACAGATACATTTGATAATTTATCGGAAGAAATAATTAAGGTTAATCGTAACGATAATGCGGTTAAGGTAGATGCCTGCATTCTTACATTTTCTCATGTGATTTTAAAATATGTTTTAGAAAATTTTGAGTGTAAAAAAATTGGAGATTTATTTTCATCTAATGGAGTGAATCCTGTTTATGGATTTGAGTATAAGAATAGGTATTTTGCTGTATATATGTCTTATGTTGGAGCACCGGCATGTGTGGCAGATATAGAAGATACTATGTCGATTATTAACACAGATAAATATGTTGTTTTTGGTGGTTCGGGATGTTTGAATAAAGAGGTTGCACGTGGAAAGGTTATGGTGCCTACTGAGGCTTATCGTGATGAAGGAACTTCATATCATTATGCGCCTGCTTCAGATTATATTAAAATCCAAAATGCAGATGTAGTAGCGAAGTTTATGGAAACAGTCGGTTTGTCTTATGTGAAAGGAAAAACATGGACAACAGATGCGGTGCATAGAGAAACGAGAGCGAATTTTGAAAAACGTAAAGCCGATGGCTGCATTTCTGTCGAAATGGAATGTGCTGCTGTTCAAGCTGTATGTGATTATAGAAAACTTAATGCCTACTTCTTTTTTACTTGTGGTGATTTGTTAGATGCACCTAAATGGGATGAACAGATGAAGAAAGATCAAGTAAAGCATACACAGCATGATGCAGGACATTTTGATATTGCTCTTGAACTGGCTTACTATATTACGGAATAGAAATATTGGAAGGAAACTTTTAAAATAACATAGAGAATACAACCATAAGAATGGAATTTGATTTTTATAGTATCAAGTTCAAAAGACAACTAACAGAATATTTATGTTTACAGGAGGGTGCATCGAAAGAGGCATCCTTTTTTCTGCTTTAAAAGAGGAAGAATTGGCATTTGTGATTCGACTATGATGGAGAAAATGTAATCAAGAGATGAAAGGGGGTGCATTGTAAGAATATGGTATTTATGGTAGAATGATAATGGTAATGCAAATAGAAACTGTAAATTGGAGTATTGTTATGGAAATAAAAAAAGCCGAAATCAAAGATTTAGATGTCGTAGTTAAAATGAAAATGGAAATGTTTATAGAAGTAGGTTCAATATCTTTATTACAGGATAATGCTGAAAAAAAGATATATGAGAAATATAAAGAATTATATCAGGATGGGAAAGGTTGTCATTATTTAATATATGAAAATGATACTGTTATTGCGTGCGGAGGTGCTGTGATCAAAGAAGATGTTCCATTTTGTTTTTTCAAAACTCCAACGTATGGCTATATAATTGATATATATTGTGTTCCGGAAAAGAGGAGAAGTGGTTATGCTTCAAAGATAATGGCGGAGCTGATTAAATGGTTGCAAAATAAAGGGGTACACAATATAAAACTAAAGCCATCATCGGCAGGACGACATTTATATGAAAAATTTGGATTTGGTGATTCAGGAGAAATGGAAACTTGGTTATAATATTTGGGGTTAATAAATAGTAAAAGAGAGTATGCAGTGAATTAAAAATTGAAATAGCAGTATAGTGAAAGTATATAGGAGAACATAATGAAGAAAGAAATAGCAGTTAAATTTGATGATTTGGAATGGCTGTATTCCCCAAATTGGGAATATTTTGATTATGGAAATTGTAAACGCCATTTGCAAGTTATTATGCCATATAGTAAAAAAGGACTTGAAAAGAAATATCCAGTTATTTTTTATATTACTGGTGCAGCATGGCACAAACAAGAAATGTATAATGATATTCCAAAACTCGTAGAGTTAGCGAAAAAGGGGGCTGCAATTGTATCAATTGAGGTTCGTGAGTCTGATATTGCAATTTTTCCAGCGCAGATAGAGGATATTAAAAATGCGATGGAGTGCGTTGTAGAAAAAATAACAAAATTTAACCTTCCGTTTGATATAAAAGAAGCTTACCTTATGGGACATTCTTCAGGGGGGCATTTAGCTATGATGGCAGTGTTACATAACGCTTGTGGAATGATTGAAATGCCGAATGTAAAAGGAGTTATTTTAGAGAGTGCATCCTCTGATATTATGATTTGTTCCAATGAGCCATTACCACCTTGGATATCTGTTCGCCCCTCAACAGTTCTTTTGGGAATTGATAGTATTGAGGGAAATGAAGAAATTGCATATAAAGCATCATGTACATCTTTAATTAGTGAGGATATAATATTGCCACCTGTATTGATGTTTCATTGTATAAACGATCCCATTGTTTCTGTTGAAAATAGCAGAACTTTATATGAAAAATTGGAAGAGAAAAATCACAGCGTGGAGTATTATGAGATAAATGATTTGGACGAACATGGAGGAAATATATATTTTTCAGAAACTGTTCTAACTATTATTCAAGATTTTATAAAAAAGACTAAGTAACAGCTTGACTTACACATGTAATCCTCAATGGACAAAATTTTCTTGATTCCATTGAGGATTATTGCCTTACAAAGCTAAACTATAACGAATACCATTGAGAAATCAAACCTCACTGGATGCAAAAGTACCTGATTACGCTGAGGAATGAAAATCCGAAATGGTGTTACGGTGAACCATACCACAAATAGGGTGCAGGACATCCGGTGGATGTCCGTTTTGCACCGACCGAAGCGGAGCGGAGACATTAAAACTTCAAAGATATAGAAAGCATAAGGAAGAGTGGCTAATTTGGCTGCTCTTTCAATCTTTTGCGCGAAAGCAAAGTGAAGATGCGTCGAGTTTGCTCGTAAGCATCTGAGCGCGCCCGCGAACCTTGTATCTTTGATGCAAGGTTGCACAGAGATGTGGTTCTGGTGTAAACAGCAATGCTTACATTGCTGTAGGAAAACAGAGCTGCAATGGAAAAATGTACGAATGAATATATCTTTTGATGGGGTGAACAGAAGCAGTGGTAAGTGGTTATTTGTGATATGGTTGTTTCTGGTGAGGGATTGCATCTGTTTATAGGGAGATTTTGAAGGTGCATTGAGGAAAGCAATCTGTGTTATACCAGATGATGTATGATAAAAGAGAGGGGAGGACAAGATATAGTGTCCGAAGATTAGTTTCATTAGTGGATGGGTGAAAAATAAGTGATTGTGGGAAAGATGAATGTGTGATAGAATATGTACAAATCAGAATTTGCAGAAATAATAACTTTCGATTTTTGGAGGTATAAAGAATGATAAATTTGGTGGCACTTCCGTGCCTCTGTGTAGATGTTTTTGATGGAACGGATGAACTGCGTGCTGGTGGTGAAGCACTTAATTTTGCAGTTCATGCATCAAAATTTGGGGAGTTCAATGTTTCGATATTGGGTGCGGTTGGGCAGGATTTCTACGCAAAATTTATTATGGATTCTATTTCTGATAAGAGAATAGATGTAAGCCATGTAAGGGTTGAAAAGGATAAGGTAACTGCAAATAATCGTACATATCTTACAACTGACGGTGACAGATATTATAAAGATGATTCATGGACGGGCGATATTGTTGATAAAATGATATTGAATAAAGATGAATTGGATTTTATCAAAAATTCAGATGTTGTATTTGTACATTTTTGTGCAGGCTGTTTTGGACAAATTATAGATTTAAAAAGGAATAATAACTTTAGATTGGCAGTGGATTTTGTAGAATATCGTAATTTTAAAGAGATGGAAAAATATGCACCGTATATAGATTATTTTATGATTAGTGGAGAGGAATCAATTCTCCCGATATTTGAAGCATTTTCAAAGAAGTATAAAGGACTATTTAATATGTCTTTAGCTGAGAAAGGAAGTGTTACATATTATAATGGAGAAAAATATTTTGTCAAAGCTAATGAAGTTAAAGAAGTGATTGATACTACAGGATGTGGAGATAGCTACCATGCAGGATTGGTATGTTCTCATTTGATAAAGGGGGATATTTACGAGGCTATGAGAGTTGGTACAGGATTTGCAACAGAGACTCTGTCCCATTATGGTGGATTTTAAATTGAGGTGATCAGCTGCAGAAATGATGCAGCAATCATGTTTGTACTTTGAAATATCAATTCCAATAAAGTACATTGACATAGGTTTATACCTCCTGATAAATATTTTGAGCACTGCTGTCTTCC
>CAKRFU010000050.1 GCA_934320845.1 uncultured Lachnospiraceae bacterium | reverse complement strand
TTATCACTTTCGTTTCAGCTTGTCAAGAACTTTTTTATTTTATTTTTTGAAGTTTTTCAAAAAATAAAACTTGGAAACCCTTAAGATTTCCCACTTTCGCATCTAATAAGAAAACCTTTACTTTCAAGCTTTGTTCTCTCATCGCTTTGTGCGACAGCAATATCTATCTTACAACATCTTTTCGACATTGTCAAGAACTTTTTTATTTCATTTTGCTTTAAAGCAAAACTGAAATAGCTTTTTTGTTATCTAATCTCTCGATTGCGACAACGTATTAAATATTATCATATACTCAACTTCATGTCAAGAACTTTTTTCTTTTAATTTAATTGAACATATAATAAACATAGTCTTTGCCATCTGCACGAGCTCTCACTTTCCAGTCGTCTCCTGTGCGACAGCGAAGACTATATTATCACACCATATATGCTATGTCAAGTTTATTTTACAATTTATTTTTATTTTTTTATCCGTTGGTTATATTTATACTAAACTTACACTAAGACGATGGGGGCAAAATGCTTTTTGACCCTTACATCATAACAATAACCTTTATTTTTCTACTACTGCCTTATATTGCTCATCTGATACAGGTTCACACCACTCATTTGAACAATCCTCCCCGGGTACCTCTACTGCCAGATGTGAGAACCATTCATCCTGTACTGCACCGTGCCAGTGTTTTACCTCAGGTGGAATATTGACGCAATCGCCCGGCTTCATTTCTATTGCTTCTTTTCCTTCCTCCTGATAATATCCACGTCCTGCAACGCATACCAGTATCTGTCCGCCACCATTCTTTGCATGATGAATATGCCAGTTGTTTCTGCATCCCGGCTCAAATGTCACATTAAATATTCCCACCTGCTCTTTTGATACTGGTGCGAGATAACTATTTCCTATAAAATATTTTGCAAATGCATTATTTGGCTCACCGATAGGAAATACCATTGATTTAGCATGTGCTCTCATAGCTTCATCCTCATATGGCAAATCACCTTCATTTACAGCCCATACTTCCTTTGCCAGATTAAATACAGCCCATGCATTAGGCCATCCTGCGTAAAATGCGGTATGAGTAATTATTGCAGCTATTTCTTTTTGTGTTACTCCGTGGGCTTTGGCATTTTCAAGATGAAATTTAAGCGATGAATCAGTAATTCCCTGTGACATCAATGCTACAACTGTTATAATACTTCTTGTCTTAACATCTATATCTGTATTGTTCCAATTTTCACCGAAAAGAACATCATCATTAAAATGTGCAAATTGAGGAGCAAATTCTCCAAGTGCATTTCTGCCCGCTGTCTGTACAATTTTAGCCATAGTAAATATCCTCCTATATTGTTTTATAATCTCTCGGAATCTCTAAGCCAGTAAATACAAGGCTTTTAGATTCCTTTTTTATTAAAATCCCCCACTTTTTTTGCCAAAAACGCTTGACAAATCGCTCAAAATTTGCGGCGAAGCCGATTGAATATATTTTATTTTATCGACTGGAGGGCGATTTTTATGTTACCTGTTAATTGTGGCAGTCATGCTGACTACCAAAACTTTGTTGTTACTAATCTTCGTAAATAGTTTCTTGCAAAGGCATTTAAAAATGGATGCCTCCTTAGTAATTCCTTTATTCTTAAGATCATATTCAAATATATCTTTACCCTTTGTTGTCTCTCCCAGACAATAGACAATACCATCCTCGGCAAGACGTGATAATATTCCGTTATGTTGAATAGAGTGAGATCCTATCGGATTTTTTCCGCATAAAACTCCATGCTCATCTAGAACAATACACTTCATTTTGAATTGATTATGTTTTTTTCTCGCCGCAGCAAGTTCTTGCATCGAAGATGACATATTGATCCTCCTCTAGATTCCAATTTATATTTATGTTCAAAAACACCTGTGAAAAACTAATAACAAATTATAAAAATTTTTGTATCTCTGAACTGGTTTCCTTAGTATAAATTCTTCATCAGCTTTTACAAATATTCATTCCAAAACCATTCACTTTCCAGTACAGACTCATACACCGCAGCCTGCCATGTATTTAATCTAACTTCTCTTGCTTCATCAATACATTCTTTTATGTGTTCCTCAACAGCAGCTCTTCCTGATTTTTTCAACAATCTACGCAATCTTAATAAACATCCTGTAAACATTTCACATGCATAAGGCTTGTAAAGTTTATTCAAACCAAACTTTTCAAAATGATAGCAGGCTCTTTTATATTTTAATTCATCCCAATTCTCAGGTTTTTTAACATAAAACTCAAAAGTAATCGGATCCTCTTCGATCATTTTGGCTTTTATCCATACTTCATCTGTAAAATCATCATAGTATGGATGTATTGTTTCATTTTCCCGGCAATCAGGAAGATCATTAAATTTATCTTTATTACAATCTGAACAAGCTGGTATGAGATTATAAGGTGTAACTGCATATATTGGGAACTTTGATTTAGGTAAATAATGATCCAACGTCTTCACCTCTCTTTGTCCACATAATGGACAGCGACCAAACGGCGCAAGAAGTTTAATTGCATCATAATATTTTCGTCCACCTTGTTCTTTACGAGCAAATTTTTGCTCATACAATATTTTCATATCATTTTTTTTGGCTCCACCTTCAATATTTTCATGTTCCTCTAATGTACCTAATTCTCCTTTTTCTGCAAGTTCATCATATTCCTTGCTTTTACGGACAATCGCATTCTTACTCGACACCACTCTGGATTTAGTAGTACCTTCTGCATCATTCATATTACTTATACAATCGTCTATTATATTCTCTTGATTATATATTGGTTTTGTTAATTTAATCATTATCTTCTTCCTCTGCATGTTCTTTTTCATACATGTAGGATTTCAAAATTGCTCTCGCTTCAATTCCCAACTCGTCATGGAAGAATCTTACTGCTCCTTTATACGTTTTCTTCTTCTCTGCAACTATTTGTAACATTTTATGAAATCCCGAATTTGTAACCTCATAGCCAAATATTTCACTTGTTAATTCACCAAGATTTTCCCCAAAAGTTTCTATTTCAGGACGCTCATTCTTCAAACATTTTCCTGATCTTCTTAAAATCCATACACACTTTTTGGGAACTTCTTGAACAATTACTGGTGAATGCGTTGCAATAATTCCTACTCCATTTCTATATATTAAAAGATTTGATAAAGCTCGAATAAACGCTGACACAAGTGGGGGATGCAAATGTTCTTCTGGCTCATCCAACAACACAAGTGTTTTTTCTTCAACTAACTCCACTAATTTTGCAATAGTAAGTAAAATCACTTTATGTCCTGAACTCAACCTCATAAATTTAGGTATAATTTCATTTCTATAGCATTCTCGTTCTATTCGTACTTTATATTGAGGTACAGTTTCATTCTCATTTTTTGGATTATTAAGTTTCATTTCATTTAAAACACTTTTACTTGTATCAACTTCCGACCAATCTTTGATATGTAATTCTGTGAAAGTATTATCAGATTCTAATATATCAATTGTATTTTTCCACAGTTTATTTTTAGTCCCTTTAATTATTTTATATAAACTATCAAAAAAATCCTCTGCTAATTGCTTTCCTCCCTTAATAGAATCTTTTCCCACCAATCCGACAAATGTGTAGGGAATAGGCACTTCACCTGGATACTCTGAAAAATCAACTGCTCTATCGAATGCACTAAATGAAACAAAAACAATATTAGAAAATTCGCATGACCACCCTTCAACTTTTCCGTATCTATTCTTTTCTTCGTCGATTTCAAGAGCATATAGCATTTTTTTTAATATTGTCGTTTTACCTACACCATTTTTCCCAATTAATACATGTATATTAGTAGGTGGCATCGTTTCAATCTCAACATCAAATTCCATTTCAAGATTTGTGTCATCAATAAAATTTTTTTCCGGCAATATATATTTAAAATTATAATTCGTTAGTTTAGCACCTCCGTGTGCCATACGATGAAATTGACCTTTCACTGTGCTACTTGTTATATCTCTCATCAAAGAAACCGATGTTACATCATATTTTATTACTTCAGAAAACAGTTCTAGATTGAAAGCAATATCGTTTAAGCATTTTAAATACTCCTCCCGAAACTGTTGATTCTTTAATTTCTCATAATATGATTCACTAGTTCCTAACGAAAAAAACTCATCTCCAATTTCCTCAAACTCATCTGGTAACACCGGTCGTCTTCCCTGCTGATTCTTCTGCCCAATCTTTACAGCACCAATACTCCTACGATTTCCATTTGAATCAAAATAAATTACGTTAAAAAGCGTTTCGTAAGTAAACCAATCATCCCAATTATTATTAACAAGATATATTGTATTTATTTCCCCTGACCATGCAGAATCCACTACTTTAAATTGCATAATTCCCACACTCCATAATATAATCAAAACTATCTATTATTTATGGATATTATATCACAATCATAGTAAATTCTACATAAAAAAACTGGTATTGAGATTAGTATTCCCTCCTACCAGAAATCATCTTTTATTCTTCACTACATACACATATTTTCCTATCAACTGTGTCTTCTGTACCTATATTCCCATCTCTTCTCACTGTATGTACTGTATACACACCTAAATGCCATACTGCATTTTAGGAAAACCAAGTATAATTTTATCATAGTCTGACATTTCTATATCTTTTGTAATAATCTCAGGTCTGAACTTTTTATCTTTCATTTCCACACTGCTTCTTGATTTTTTATCCATCCAGTTTAAGTCAGCCTTTGTATATGCCTTTTTAGGCTTAATCTCATAAAGTTCATATCCAGAAACCTCTGAAATCATCTCAGCGACCTTTTTTGTCACACCACTCGCACTAAAATATGCAACCAATTTTTTTGCCATTAATCACGCCTCCTAAATTTTAATATAATCTCTAAGTTTCCTGCTTTATAGATATTTTACTTCTATAAAATAACAAATGCACAGAATATTTTCTTAATATACCCTGTGCATCTATTATATTATTTTTTATTTTTGCATGTCTAATACTTATATTACATTATTTTCTATGCCTAAAAAGCATATATGTATATTTTACCAATCTGCTGCGTATAATGCAAATGGTCACCTTATCATAAGCATTATCAAATGCTTGCATTCCACCAAGCCCAGATAGATTCTCCTGTTCAATTATTTCTCTAACCTGCATATTACTCCTCCATCATATTTATTTTTAAGTATTACTATTGTACCCCCATAATCTGGAAAATGTCTTATGCTGTCAGCATAATAAACGCCATAAAACAAAGAAAAAGTCTGACAACCAGTGAAAAATCACTGGATGCCAGACTTTTTATAATATACGATAACAAAATTTACAGTGTTATAAATTTTAATCGTCTAATTCAGTTGTTGTTGAGAATACAAGTTCTCCGTCATTATCTGACTGAAGCATTGAGCCTGTTTCATCTTCTGTCGGCTCTGCCACTTTCTCAACTGGCTTAGCTTTTTCTTTTGCCTTTTCTTTGGCTTCCTGCTCTGCCGCTTCCTGTTTAGCTCTGTTGCGTTCTTCAATCATCTTCTCTGCTGCTTCATCGCAATCAAGCTTAACTTCACGGTAGCACTTCATTCCTGTTCCTGCAGGTATAAGTTTACCAAGGATAACATTTTCTTTAAGTCCAACGAGTGGGTCAATCTTACCCTTGATAGCTGCATCTGTAAGAACCTTAGTTGTCTCCTGGAATGATGCTGCTGAGAGGAATGAGTTTGTTGCAAGAGATGCCTTTGTAATACCGAGCATGCACTGCTGTCCTGTAGGAGCTTCTTTTCCTTCTTCTGTAAGTCTCTCAACTTCATCCTCAAACTCAAGTGCATCTACCATTACACCCGGTAAGAATTCAGAATCTCCTGCTGTCTCGATACGAATCTTCTTAAGCATCTGACGAACGATAACCTCGATATGCTTATCGTTGATTTCAACACCCTGAAGACGATAAACTCTCTGTACTTCACGAATCATGTAATCCTGAACGGCACGAACACCCTTTATAGCAAGGATGTCATGTGGGTTTACACTACCTTCTGTAAGCTCATCACCTGCTTCGAGAACTTCACCTTCTGTTACTTTTATACGAGAACCGTAAGGTATAAGATATGCTCTCTCATCTTTAAGTTCATCATTTGTTATTACAACTTCACGTTTTTTCTTTGTATCACGGATAGAAACTCTACCACCAATCTCTGCAATAATTGCAAGTCCCTTTGGCTTACGAGCCTCAAAAAGCTCCTCGACACGAGGAAGACCCTGTGTAATATCATCTCC
>CAKRFU010000049.1 GCA_934320845.1 uncultured Lachnospiraceae bacterium | reverse complement strand
CCAGGGGGCTTAAGTAAGTAACTGATGTTGCGGTGGGCAGACCTTTCGGCGAGTCTTTAGACTCAGACGCCGGCAAAAAGGCCTTATAGGCCGCAAAGCAAACCACCGGCTAAGCCGGTGGTTGTGATTGTAATATGTGCATGATTATACTGTATAGGAATTACTATACAGTATTTTTTATAGACATGTTATTGTAAAAAATGATTGGTACTATCTACGTATAGAATATTGTGCTAAAATATTTATTATAATATATTTTGTGGAGGTGCTTATGTCACTGATAGATACTTATAGTGGGTAATGCACTTGTATTTGTTGCACAATTTTATTTGGTAATAGGATTTGGTAAAAATTTGAAAATGGCATTTAACCAGGCAAAGGCTGCGCTGATGTTAGAAGAAATTGAGGAAGAAACGACACTTGAGTTGTTTGTTCGAGAAAGAATGTAGGCAGAGAATATTATTTTAGTGCAACCATAATGGGGGAATTATATAAATGATTATTTGGATAGATGGAGCCAATGGTGTTGGAAAGTCACATGTGGCAACAAAATTAGCAGAAATTTTTTCAGAAAAAAATGCAGAATATATAGAATCAGATTTATATTGGTTAAATTGGATTAAGGATAACTTTACGTTTTGGATGAGAAAATTCAATTAGGGAAAATACCAATAGTATCAATGTCACTTGTAGATAAATTATGCGAGATGGAATTATTAAATTATTTTGAAACTAGAAAAATTCCAATGATTCATATAATTCTTGAAGCTTTAAAAGATGTGATTATTCAAAGGATAAAAGATGATTGCATACGTGATCAAGCTGCGCAATCACAGCAGATTGCAAAAGTTGAATGGCAAATAAATTATTTGAAAAGCTCATATGCAAATGCAATTAGAGTTAGTACAGAGAATAGGAGTATAAAAGAAATTGTTGATGAGATAGAAACTTGTATATTAGAAGATGATTGACTTGGTGGGGGAATGGGAAGAAAATAAATGTTTGTACTATTTATTTTCTAGCACCATTATTATGATTAATAATATTGTAATGGCTAATAGGTTTCTTGGAATGTAGCGTCCATAATATGAGGATTGGATAATTGTTCCTGTCAAAGAAGAAGAGGCTACATATTTGCTTGGATGTGATGAAGCAATTTCAGAGTTTTTACGGAGGATGTTATGGTTAAAACAAAGTATGGAAGTATTGAAGGAGTAATTTTTTTAATTAAAAATATGGAAAGTTATAAAAAAATTGATATAGATACATGGGCGCGTAGAGAACACTATTTATATTATACGCAAAAACTGAAAATCGAATTTAACATGACAGCAAATATTACTGTAAAAGAGTTATTAGATTTTTGTCATATATATAATTACAAATTTTATCCTGCTATTATTTACTTTATAACGAAAGTGTTGAATAAAATAGAGAATTTTAAAATGTTTAAAGACAAAGATCAAAATTTATGCATTTGGGATAAAATCATACCAAACTATACTATATTTCATAAAGACGACTGTACATTTTCGGATTGCTGGACCGATTATTCGGATGACTTTAATATATTTTATTATGATATTATGTTGGATATGAAGCGATATAAAGACAAAAAAGGAATTAAAGTAAAAGTGAATCAGCCTTCAAATTTTTATTGCATATCCTGTACACCGTGGACAACATTTACCGGATATGGAAGTAGAGTAATGAATGGAGAACCCACATTTTTTCCTATAATCACGATTGGAAAATATGTGGAGTCTGGACAGCAGGTACTGATGCCTGTGAACATTACAATTGCACATGCTGTATCTGATGGTTATCATGTTGGCCTATTTTTTCAGTATCTGCAGGAAGAATTAACGAAGCAGAACTTATTGACAATAATAGAGGAAAATTTGGTTTGATTGACTATTTTTAGAGGGCGCATCCTCAGATATTTTAATTTGTGCCAATGAGCCATTGCCACCTTGGATGTCTGTTCGACCATCAACAGTTCTTTTGGGTATTGATAGTAGCAAGAAAATTTTTGTTTGACTTTTTTAAAAAAGAGAAATATAATAATTTTCGAACGAGTAGCAGACTAGCGTAAATCCAGTTTTGTTACTCGTTTTTTATGTGCGCCTGATGCCGCACAATGCTAAAATTTATAATGTTACGAAAAAGTGTGTAGCTTATCAGCGTAAGTCCGGCTTATGAGATAGGTGCACACTTTTTTTGTGAAGAAAAAAGGATGAAAACAAGGAGGCTAAATCCTCTCCTCACATTGGAGTTCGGATTTTGCTCCGCAAAACAAGGAGGATTATAAAATGGCAAAAAGTAATAAGATGAAGGAGATGCCGGTAAATAAGCTCATGGTTCAGATGGGAATACCTATGATTTTATCTATGGCACTGCAGGCGGTTTACAACATTGTAGATAGTGCCTTTGTTGGAAACATGAGATTAGGAAGTGAGGCGGCACTAAATGCACTTACACTGGTGTTTCCGGTTCAAATGTTTATGGTGGCAGTCGGGATAGGAACAGGTGTGGGAACAAATGCACTTCTTGCGAGAACACTGGGACAGGGAAATAACGAAAAGGCTGCGAAAGTTGCAGGAAACAGTTTATTTCTTGGAGTAATTATTTATGCGGTATGTCTGCTGTTTGGAATTTTTGGAGTAAAAGCATACATCTCATCACAGACCGTTGATTCGGAAGTTATTTCAATGGGAACAAATTATTTAAGAATATGCTGTGTGATTTCATTTGGAATTATTTTCTTTTCATTATTTGAAAAATTGTTACAGGCAACGGGACGTTCACTTTATTCTACAATCGGGCAGGTTGTGGGCGCAGTGATAAATATTATTCTTGACCCAATCATGATTTATGGTATCGGACCGGTTCCTGAAATGGGAGTGGAAGGTGCAGCTTATGCAACGGTAATTGGACAGGTCGCATCTGCGGTACTTTTGTTTATATTCCATATAAAATTAAACAGGGAATTTGAGCATGGTGTAAAGTTTATGAAACCGGATGGCAGAATTATCAGGGAAATTTATGCGATTGGACTTCCGGCAATTATCGCACAGGCACTTATGTCTATTATGGTTTATGTGATGAATCTGATTTTGAAGTTCAGTCCGTCGGCACAGACTGCATATGGATTGTTCTATAAAGTGCAACAGTTTGTATTGTTCCTTGCATTTGGACTTAGAGATGCGATTACACCCATTATTGCTTTTGCATACGGAATGCGTAGCAAAAAGAGGATTCAGAATGGGATTAAATACGGATTGGGCTATACGATTGTACTTATGATTGTTGGTGTGGCGATTACAGAAATTTTCCCTATTGCTTTTGCAACTTTATTTAATGCAGGACAGTCAAGAGAATATTTTATCGGAGCAATGAGAATTATTTCCATCAGCTTTATTTTTGCCGGAATCAATGTGGCATATCAGGGAATTTATCAGGCATTAGACGGTGGTATTGAATCGCTAGTGATTTCATTGCTCAGACAGCTTGTAATTATATTACCATTGGCAGGTATTTTCTCAATTTTTGTCAGAAGCGGATATATGGGAGCGTCACTGATTTGGTGGGCATTTCCAATAACAGAGATTATTGCATGTCTGGTGGGATATGTATTTTTAAAGAGAATAAGAAAAAACAAAGTGGAAAGTATAAGTTAATGAGAAAGCGGTTATGGCAAAGAGAATTATTACAATAAGCAGAGAATTTAATAACAAAATATAACAGTTATTAAATCTCTTAATAAAACGGGTGAAATCTCAATCTAAATTTGCCATTCTGGTAAATTTTAAGTTATAGTGATTAAAGAACATTTTATTTAAAATAATGGGAGAAATGTATTAATGCAGTACAGAATGAAAACTCATCAATTATCGGAGAAACAGAATGAAAAATTTTAAGGGAAGAAGATCAAAGTCCACAAATAATTGAATAAGGAGAAATATTATAATGAATAAATATATTACAGAAATCAAGGTATTAAATACATTGATAAAAGAAGAAGGAATCATCGAATATATACGTGATTATTTTGCAACAGTAAATCATCGATTATCTATAATGTATGAAACGGAAGATTTTTACATAGCAGAAGATAATACGATTCCGTATGTGATGATTTCAAAGGATAATGAAATTGCAAAAAAGTTACAGACAAAACATGGGGCTGTGTTTGCCAAAAAACTATTTTATTTTTATGCAAAGGGAAAATACGAACTGGAGTGATGTTACTGAATGCTATAATAATTGTTTTGTATTACAGGAAAATAATCAGTATTTCATAATTTGTAAAGGAGATAAAATTTATGTTGGAGTATGTGTAGATACAGCGTTTACATTAGGTGTATGTACTGAAAGAAACGCAATTTTCAATATGATTACGAATGGTGAAGATGCTATTAAGCGAGTTATTGTCATTGACAGAGATATGAAGAGTATTTACAATAAAATTAAAATATGAATTTGGGGAGCTGATATAATATTATGATTTCGATTATCAAATTTAAAGATTGTTATACGCAAGATGTAATAGATTTAGTGTTGCATTTTCAAAATGATGGAACACGTCCACTTGTAACTGTAAATGACCAGCTAGACTTGCTGAATATTAAAGAAAGTTATGTAAATAATGGCGGTGATTTTTGGATTGCAATAGACAACGATAAATTGATTACTTCTTTTTATTAAATATATGAAGCAAAATTCACTGTAAAGTTAATTCGTTTGGAGGAAATTTGCATGGGTAATAGAAAAGAAGAAATATTAATTGTGGCATTGCATCTGTTTGCCAGAGATGGTTATGAGGCTGTTTCAGTAAGTCAGATAGCAGGAGAGCTTGACATAACAAAAGGGGCATTATACCGTCATTACAAAAGCAAAAGAGATATTTTTGACTGTATTGTCAAGAGGATGGAGCAGCAGGATGGTGAACAGGCATCAGATTATGATATGCCGGAAGAGGGTAAAGAGAGAATGCCGGAAAAGTATGAAACAGTGTCGTTTGATGATTTTGTGAAATACAGTAAGTCTATGTTTGAATACTGGACTGAGGATGATTTCGCATCATCGTTTCGGAAGATGTTGACAATAGAGCAGTTCCGCAGTAAAGAGATGCAGAGTTTATATCAGCAGTATCTTGTGGCTGGTCCTGCCTTCTATGTGAAAGATTTATTTGAAAGCATGGGAATTACAGATGCTAAAGACAAAGCAGTCAGATTTTATGCAATTTTGTATTTCTATTACAGCTTATATGATGGCACAGATGATAATGAAAAGGTAAAAGAAGAATTTGTATCAGCAATAAATTGTATGGTGCAGGAATTTAAATAAAATCTGCATTCCGTTTTTCAACCAGTAGGATACGACATGAAAGCATCCACCAAGTACATATTCGAGTAGCAGCTCTGAGTCCTGACTGCTGGCATTGGGACATTTTATCTGTTCTGTTTGTGTTTTCCAACAATGCATATATTTCTTTGACAAGAGAGTCTTCTGTTTTATCATATAAATCGGGAACATCTCTATACTATTCGTAGAAGGTTCCACGGTTTACGTCTGCTTTTACATAAGTATCCACAACAGTGATTTTATCCATTTGCACAAATACGAAAACATACTTATTTATTTTCGGCAGTTTAAAGAATAAAAGCGATAGAAATCCCAGTTTGTCAGCCGGAATTGTTAATGTATCAAATAATGCCGATATAATAACTGGTAGAAACGCACTTTTATCCGGTAGAATAATACAAACCGGGCATTGTAAAGAAACAAGAGGTGAAAATCATGCGCATTGCTTTGGCACAGATGAAAACATACAAAAATATGCAGGATAATTTGAATAAAAGTATCAAATTAATCAAAGAAGCTGCGAATCATAATGCAGATATGATTCTTTTCCCGGAAGTTCAATTGACAGATTTCTTTCCTCAATATAAAGGCAAAGATGTTGAAAAATATCGTCTTAAAATTGATTCAAAAGAAGTACGGCAGCTTCAGGAGGCAAGCAGGAAAAATTCTATTATTTCCGTACCCAATATATATTTGGAGGAAAACAGAAAGCCATATGATGCAAGTTTATTTATCGGAACAGATGGTAAGATACAGGGTATTCAGAAAATGGTTCATGTTGCACAGGCTGAAAAATTTTACGAACAGGATTATTATACTCCGTCAGATGATGGATTTAAGGTGTTTGATACGATATATGGGAAGATAGATTAGAAAATATGCATAGAGAACTAAAAATTAATTTGCAGGATACCGAATGGAAATATGATTATATTGACCATGACAGGAATATCGCAAGAGCGATTGTTTACGATGAAAACGGATATTTCTATTTTGTAAGAGCAAAGAGAGATGATGACTTTGGAAAAGCAACATTGATTGAAACTGCCGGCGGTGGTGTAGAGGAGGGCGAAGACCTGATTGCTGCTATAAAAAGGGAATTAAAAGAAGAATTGGGTGCAGAGGTAGAGGTGGTTTGCAAAATCGGAGTTGTAAGTGATTATTATAACCTTATCCATAGGCATAATATCAATAATTATTTTCTGTGTAGAGTTAATTCGTTTGGTGATAAAAATCTAACTGAAGATGAGATAAATTGTTTTCATTTGTCTACATTGAAATTACCTTATGAAGATGCAGTTAAAGAATATAAATACAGGGCAAATACAAGATTAGGGAAACTTGTGGCAAACAGAGAATTACCTGTTTTATATCGTGCAGAAGAAATAATTGACTCTGGTGTTTAGGTATGCAGATGACTTAAAATATTTTATTAAAGTTTAAACTGATTGAAAGTGAGGTACAATTATGGTGGTATTTTGGCGTATTAGAAATATCTGATGGCATGAAACTATGTTAAGTAG
>CAKRFU010000048.1 GCA_934320845.1 uncultured Lachnospiraceae bacterium | reverse complement strand
TATGGAATCAATGAGAGATATCAATAGAGTAATGGAACGAGAAATTGCAAAGGGGAGCAGTCCTTTAAAGCTGGATCATATTGAATTTGGAGATTATTCGTATCAGGAGATAACCTCAGAGAAAAAATTGGAAGATGTGTTATCCTATTTGTTAAGAATAAGGGATTTCAGACAATATGCCGGAAAAACTATTTTGAATAATGTGTATATGGATTTGCGTGGAAGAAAACCTGTATTCAAGAGGACACGAACGGCAATCGAAAGAAATAATATATTCGCAAGAATTAAAAGGTATGCAAAGAAGTTAAATCCGCAGTATAATGAAGATGTATATTTGGAAACGGTCAGATGCTATTTTAATATGTCACAAGAAAATCTGGAGAAGTGCCGATATACATATCAAGGGAATGAAACATATGCCTTTCTGTTATCAGATAAATATATTATGGCATTGTATACGCATTGTCTGGTGGCAAGAAAGGAAGCTGCTTTGCAGAAGAAGCAGATTGAAGGCTATACGGAAAAAGAGTATGGAATGGTAAGCTTAGTGAAGGTGTGGGATGTTTTGTTTCAGGCGTTATTACTTGATGATATAAGGTTGGAAGATGATAAGATGTATGCAGAGTTTTGCACTTGTTCTTTAGTTAGTATGGTACGTTAAATTATTGATTTATTAGATAAAAAGATATGAAAAAGCCTGTTGATTTTAAATTATTGAGACTTTAGTTTGCAGGGGATACTTAAATTAAGTTGAGATTAAAGAAAAAATTGGATCTAGATATAATAGCAAGAAAATAGACAGATGACGTAAAAAGAAGTAGATGAGACAAAGAGCAGGGGAATAGCTGAAAAAGGAGAAGTGAAAGATGAATTATACAGAAAAAACCAAGCCAGGAATGGGAGATCCATATTGGTATGAGTGGTCTGTGGGTGAGCAACAGATTATCAATATGTTAAATGAAGATAATAATATAGAATATGTTGAATTGCAAGCAAATGTAGGATTGGGATTAGATGATGTTGTAGTAACATATAGCGATGGAAGAGTACTATGTATACAGGTTAAACACACGAGAGCAGATGATACGTTGACATTTGCAGATTTAGTCTATTCTGCGAAAAAGACAAGTAAATCATTATTAGCCGAATTGGCAGATTCATGGCAAGAAGAGAGCCGTAAATATACGGAAGTTGTTCCACAAGTCTTTACGAACAGAAGAAAAGGTCAAGTAAGTTCTTCGACAAAGGGTGAGGAAAAATTTGTAAGACCAGCACTTGACGTATTTTGGAAAAAATTAAGTGAAAAGATTAAATCTGCGAAAAACTTTGAAGATATTATATTTGAAGAATATCCTGAAGCATGGAATGAATGGAAAACACAGCTCAGTGGAATTCAAAGTAATGATGATAAATTAAAATTTTTAAGATTATTACAGCTTGAAACAGAGCAGAAGGATTTACAAGAAATAGAGAATGAAGTATTAAGCCACTTATCTATAGCATTTAGGATTACTTTGGATGATGCAGACAAATTATTAGGAAAACTTGATCATGCATTAAGGAAGTGGACAACCTCTGTGAGAAATACTTCTCGAATTTATGTGGAAGATGTATATGAAGCATTATCCATTGATGATTATATTTCTCCGTATAATCATGAACTAATACCTGCTGAACCATTTTTTGATAGCCGTAAAGATTTTGTAGAAGAGATTGAAAAAGAATTATTGTTTGGAAATGAAAAAGTTCTTTTCCTTTCAGGTATACCGGGAACTGGAAAAACGAATATAGTCAGTAAGCTATGTAATAAGAGAGACAGTATTATAAAAATTCGGTATTACGCTTATGAACCTATTCAACCGGATAAAGAATACTTGCCGATGGATGTATCAGAAAGGGTAAAAAAGGAACATTTCTGGAACGAGATGTTTAGCCAACTAAAACAGTGTTTAAAAGGTTCTTTGCATAAATACAATGTGCCATTGCAAAACTGTTTTATGTCATTGGAAGAGATGAAAAAGCGTTTTTTTGAAATAGCATCTGCGTATGCAAGAGATACCGGATGTACATTTGTTGTTGCAATAGACGGAATTGATCATGCTGCACGTGCAGGAATTGTATCAGAAACATTTTTGGTTACATTACCTAGACCAGAATATATTCCAGATAATGTAAAATTGTTGATATCCGGACAACCTCAAGAGTCTTATCCGAATTATCCATTATGGTTAAAGAGAAAAGATGATAATGTAAAACGTTTAGATGTGCCAGGAATTGAGAGAGGGGATATATTATCACTTGTGACTCAAAAGATATCTGACACTAGACGTAGTGAATATAATGCGATTACGGATATTGTTGAAAAATACTCTGAAAAGAATACTTTGGCTGCCATTTTTGCTGTATATGAGGCAAGTCAATGTGCAGATGCAATGGAGTTAGAAAGAAAATTATCAGACAGAAAACTAAGCGGAAATATTGAAGAATATTATTCCAACATATGGAATGATGCTGTTGGCACATTAAAACAGTATGATTTTGTGGATTACAAATTGGCAGGTGTTTTTGCGTTCTTGAATGAGCGTGTTGATGGACAGATGTTAGCAGAAATATTTAATGAACTTGATATACCTGTCGTTGCTTGGAATAATGTGTTGAAAACATTAAAACCTTTGATTGTGGAGGAATCGGGTAAATATCATGTTTTACATAATGACGTGAAAGTTTTCTTGTCAAATATTGTAAATATCGATGATGAGCATACGCGGGAAATAGGCAACTCGTTGACTGATTACTATTTGTATAAAGAGGATAAAAGTCAAGCCTATTATTTTGATATTGTAAGATTAATGTCTATGGCTAAAAGAGAAGCAGAAATAGTTGATGTGTTTTCAGGTAAGTTTGTTATCGAGGCTTATGTTAATGGTGTTGAGCTTTTTGAATTAACCTCTATATCGAACAACATAATGAAAAGACTGTTTTTGCAAAAAGTAATTGATTATGATAAGTTGCAATCTTTGTCTACAGCCATTCTCACAATCGATAAGCTTGAAGATACTAAATATGAAATAGAGAATTCTGAATTTAGGGATGCAAGGCAGTATGTAGGTGTGGCTCCATATGAGTGTTATGTGGAACCAATAAATCAATGGGATGTACATTTGATTTCAGATGTATTATCGTATGCCAGAGTTTTGTATTATTCAGGAAAAAAGGAAAGAGCTGTTGATTTATTTAATCGTTGGTTTGAAGGATTAACTGTATTGAATCTTTGGGCTGTCTTAAAAGACAAAGGAATGTTGGATACAAGAAATCAGGACTATATTATGATATCAACAGAGGCAAAAGAAATTTCAGATGATTTAGGTAAATTGATCTGTTGGTCAAAGCAATATAGTATGCTTGAAAAGGAATCTGAGTGGAATGATGAAATAACTGTTTTTATGCGTGGGTTATGTGAATCATTCTGGCATGAATCCGTTTTAAATTATAAAGATAAAGAATTAGAAACAGCCCTTATCAGTATTAGCCATATTGCTGTTAGACCGAATGTTTTAATTGATATTTTAATAGAGTTAATTGAAGAGCTGAAATTTTCCTCAATTAGTATTATTGAAAAGGTAAACAGGGATGTACTTGTACATAGCAAATTAGGATTGATTTTCGATCTTTTTATGAGAATAGTTTCTGGAAATATAGAAAAATATGATAAATATGAGCGAGAAGAAGTATATAATAAAATTCAAGGCATTGAATTACCACATGGAGATTTTGAGCATGAAATATATTATTACAGTATATATGCTGTTGTAGTGAGTTATTTACAGCCTGCAGTGGATCGACTCATAGTATCCCAAAGGGTATTAGATAAATTTTTGACAAAGAACTCGCATAGGGACAGAGGTTATTATGGTGTATGGTTTAATTGTCTTTGCTATCTTGGATATTGGTTGCATGCAAAACATAATGGGCAGAAGTTTGCAGAACATTTATGTGAGATGGAACGGATCTTATCATTAGTGATGATTAAAGAGTGGTTCCCACGAGTGACGGATTTGCAGATAAGAAATATATCATCATTGATTTTAAAAGCGTATATTATATTGGCAACACAGGAAAGCGAGGCGTATAAATCAGCTATCTCAAATATATGTGAAAAAATATTTGAAAATAATCCAATCCATCAAGTTATGGATGCAGGGTGGTATTTCTATAGAGATAATGTAGAAAGACTAACTGCTTGGTATCAGGATTGGCTCGGAGAAAAAGGCAGAGTTTGGGACAATCCCATAGGTGAAAGAAATAGAATTATCAAAGATATTCTTAATTTGGTTGAAAAATATCAATTAGAAAATTATATCGACACTACAGCTGTTCGGGAAAAGGCAAAATGGTCTGTTATAGGATATGCTTCTCATAAGGAATATAGCTTAGGCGATATCTTGGAATGGTATGACAGTTTAATTGAGACGGGGTATGATAATACTCATAGATATACTGAACAGATAAAGAGTCTTTCTGGAAAGATGGAAGAATTGGGTGATAACAGACTTGATTATCAGGCAAATTGTAAGTTATATGGCGATTTATTTGATGATGGATTAGATGCAATAAAAAAGGTTTTATCTACACCTGTATATATGTCAGAATTATTAGAACAGCCGGAATATATTATTGAAGGTTTGATAGGATATTTAAAAAAAGCAAGTGTTTCAGAAAACGATTTATTAGCTATTTGGGCATTGGGATTGGGGATTTTGAATTGGAAAAACGATTCAAATCACTCAACAATTGCAGCATTAGATAAAGCAATAGAGATATGTGCTAAAAGAAATGAATTATCATCTGTACATGAGAAAATATGTAAAATGGGCAAAGCTGAAATAAGTGCTCGTGTTGATCCAAGCCGATACATTATCCCGAGCAGATGGTGTGATAAGGCAGAGGTGAAGAAATGTGGGGAAATTCCGCACAATTATATTGAGCAGTATCTTCAGGCGGGGGATTTGGATTATCATGATAGACAAGCGTTCTTTGAAGAATGTGAGACAATGCGTGATGATAGAGAGGCTTATTATTCTTGCTTAGAAAAAATTTTAGAGAAAGAACTTGTTAATGAAAGATATGGATGGAGAAACAGAGAAATTTTAAAGTATGTAATAAATAATTTGCCCAATGCCATAGCTGATGAGTATATAAGGTCTTATTTTTTGACAGGATTAGACGGGGAAAGAGAAAGCTTTTATCCAGGCGAAAATATAATGTATTTATGTTTGTGGAAAGTAAAACAATGTGGTAAAGAATACTGCAAAAAAGGTTTGGATAATCTGCTAAATACCCACAACCTATGGATTTCGTCAGCTGGAAGAATTGGCGGTCAAGAAGAAAATATTGATGAGGATGCAGATACGAATCTTCAAAGAGTGTATAGTTTCTTGGATATTGAGAGTATAGATACACTACAGGATTTGTTTATTAGGATTCTCATAGTATTTATGCTTTCTGATAACTCTGATACAGCAGAAAATGCATTAAGAGGCATATATCATTTGTTGCATATTTATCCAGAATTAGTGGTAAAAGTAGAAGAATACTGGGATGAATTTCATTATAGAGCTAAAGAATGGATGTTGATGGTTTATGAATTGTTGACTGAAACTAAAGTAATGGATAAAGTTTTGCTTGAGAGTTTGGTTACGAAACATATCAATGATTCGGATTTTAATGCGGCATTTTACTCAAGAATTTTACTACAAAGATTATGCGGCAAAAATAGTTTTGATATGCTAAAGGAAAAACAGAAATATTTTGCAGATATTCCAGAATATAGCACCAAAAAACTATTATCTGTAAAAAGCACAGAACAATATTTAACCGGTACTAGATATGTTATGGAATCACTCAAACGGATAACCGAGGAAATGTGGGATGACTGTAGCGACATAGAAAGTAAAGTGGCAGCATATATGAATCAAATCAGTGATACTGATCATATGTTGCTTGATGTGGGTGGTAGAAAGCAGTGCGGTGTAGCCTTGTACGATATAAATGTTGCTTTTCTTAGAGTCTTATATAAAGAATGGTATCAAGGAAGATGGGATGGAGCAGAAATTCCATTAAGTCGAATTATTCTTTCTACAAGTGAACCTTATGTTTTGCTACAGTCTCCAGCGATATTGCCATATCAAGAAAGTAAAATACTAAATGTAAAAATAGATGAGTTTGAAGAACAGGACGAAGATGACAAGGAGGAAATGTTAAAGAATATTTTCACTATGGGAATTAGTGATGACGAAATAGTTCTTGGTGGAGCGTTGACGGAATATAGCTATAAGAAAGAACTCTTAGGCTTTATGACCACATATATTGATTTCCCTATGATGAAAAGAGATTTTGCTTTATATGTTTGTGAAAGAAATGCAAGACTTTTAATTCATCGAAGTGAAGAATTTGTGGAGGAAAAACATTGTAACTTACTTGTGCATAATGTAGGAGTAGAGAGTTTTAAAGGCAGTAATATTATGTGTATGTTTTCAAAATGTGCACTAAATTATTTCGGATGGGAAATTGTTTTTGATGATGGTTTAAAGATAGTCGATTCAAATAATAAAATGATAGGTAGATTTGAGTATTATTACGGCTTAAGAACGGAAATTGGAAATAGTGTTTATATGAATCAACCTGTTATTCAAAGATGGGTGGTAACTAATGAGGCGTTTACTGAAATTCAGAATATGTTGGTATATGATTTGAATCAAGTGGCAGATGCTAAAGTTTTTGAATCTTAGTGGAAGTAGCATGTTTAGAAAATTTCAAGTTGGCAAGACGAAATAATATACAACAGCGTTAGGGCGGTTATGAGTCGAAAGACTTGTAGCTGCCCTTTTTATTGCTTTTGGATACGATGTCCAGAAGCGGAAAGGAGGATTATGAGGTATTTATTACATCGGCTGTATGTTCCACCTTAGAGGGGCATAC
>CAKRFU010000047.1 GCA_934320845.1 uncultured Lachnospiraceae bacterium | reverse complement strand
ACATGAGCATACCATTTATGATATGAAAGATTAAACTCCACTTGTGCAGAAGAGAATTCCACTGTATAAATGGATGGCGGAATTAAACTTTGCAATTTTCAAGATAGATAATTCATGAAAATTATGTGGACGCAATGCGTTGTCTAGTATATAATAGTCAACATGGAGGGATGCTGATGGGAAAGCGGGAAGAATTGATAGAATTGAAAAATAAGAGTGGAATGAACTGGAAACAGTTTTCTGAATACTATGAGATACCATATAGAACTATTCAAGATTGGGAACATGGAAAAAGAGAAATGCCAGACTATGTTTTAAGACTTATGCAGTATAAGATGAAAATGGAAGAACTTTTAAAAATGGGAGGAAATGATGATAGAAAATAGTATGTTTTATATAAACTTTGAAGTTTCATCAGATAGTCAAAAAAGATGTGTTGAAGAAATTAAAAGAATAGGATTAGATGATATTATGAATCCTATATATTTACTTAAGAAACCGATAATCGACAAAAAAGCAGATTATGACTATCAGGATGCATTTGTGGTTCTTATGCCAAGACATAAGATGATATTTATTAATTTTGGTGAGGAAGGAGAATTATTTGAAGAATTCCAAGATGATTTTATTGATGATATAGGGTATATTGCAAAAAAATATGATTTTATTAATATAGTGGGTAGACCTAGACAATGGAGAGAGGAATTTGTATCAAAGATACAATATTCACCAGAAGAGTTTTCTTTCCAAAATATATTAAAAGAAAATGAAATAACGGGCGATGAATTAATAAGGAGAGGTGATATTCTTATTTCTCTGGCTACAGGTAGTATTAATGAAGCCGAACGTTTGGGATTAGGTGTCCCAGATAATATTTTGGATCAGATAAAAAGGAAAATTATTTTGTTTGATGGAGAACAAACAAAATTTATTTTTGATGAACCTAAGAAAAAGCGTATAACAATTCAGGGACTTGCTGGAACCGGTAAGACAGAGTTGTTACTGCATAAAATAAAGGAATTATATACTGATGATAATGAATGTAGAATAGTATTCACATGTCATAATGTTATATTGGCTGATAGTTTAAGAAAAAGAGTGCCAGAATTTTTTAATTTTATGAAAGTTGAAGAACAGATTCAATGGGAAAAAAGGCTTTGGGTTATGAGAAGCTGGGGATCATACGGAAATCCTGATTCTGGAGTGTATAGCTATATCTGCAATCACTATCATATTCCGTTTAGCAGATTTTCATATAATAGGTTGTTTGATACTATATGTAGGGAAGCATTATCAAGGCTAAATCAAATAGAAGATTTTCAAAGTTGCTTTGATTATATATTGATTGATGAGAGTCAAGATTTTTCTGAGGGTTTTTTTGCATTATGCGAGAAAGTAGCTAAGAAATGTGTATATGTTGCAGGTGATATCTTTCAAGATATATTTGAAAATAAGTCATTAACGGTTGTAAATCCAGATTTTCTGCTTAATAAATGTTATAGAACAGATCCTAGAACATTAATGGGCGCCCATGCAATTGGTATGGGATTATTTGAGAAAAAATTAAGATGGCTTAAAGATGATGAGTGGGAAGCTTGTGGATATGATGTAAAAAGAGAAGGAAAGAATATCGAATTACATAGAAAACCTTTAAAACGTTTTGAAGATATAGATATGTCTGAATCCGATGGGATTACAATTATTCCATCAGGAGAGGATGAGTATCTTTCTACAGTGTTAGGTACTATTGATAATATAAGAGCATGTAATCCAACAGTTCTTCCGGATGATATAGGTATTATATTTATGGAAAATATTGATGCTAACTTTAAACTTGCATCAAATTTACAATCCATGATAAAAGAAAAATATAATTGGACGGTGAATATAGGATATGAAACTAAGGAGAAGAAAAAAGGAACTCTTTTTGTAAGCAATAGGAATAATGTTAAGGGATTGGAATTTCCGTTTGTAATTTGTATTATGCAAAATGCTCTTACAAATGATTTTTCAATAAGAAATTCTATTTATATGATGTTAACAAGGTCCTTTTTAACCTCTTATTTAATATTGCCAAGTGCGGCAAAGAATATCGAAATATTAAAGCCAGGAATAGAATTTGTTAATAGAAAAGGATTTCTTAAAGTTGAAGAACCATCGGATGAAGAAAAAACAAGACTTGCTAATGCAATAATTAAGAGAACTAATTTGCATAAATCATTATTTGACATGGCTGAAGAAATTATGGATGAAATAGGTGTGACTAATAAGGAGAATCGTAAAATAATTCATGAAATGACAAAGGCAATGTTTAATAAAGAAGTGGATAGAGATAAATTAGAAGAATTTATTCAAACTAATTGCTCTATGATGGAGCAGTAAGATGGGAAAAGAACTTACGTTTAGAATGAGTAAACAGATTGCCGAGATGTCAATAAAGCCATTAAGAACAAGGGAGGAAGCAATTCTCTTATTATTATATACTATTAGAATGTTTGATGTTAGTATTTTTTTGACAGATGAGCGTAGCGAAAAGGTAAAAATTTCAATTGATAAAATGAATCGTATATTTTATTTACTTGAAGGAAAAATGTTTTCAATGCAGTTTCCATTTTGTATTGATGATAGCAGCAATCAAGATAATGTTATAATTTATCATAATATTACGGGAACTGTAATTAATCCAATGGTGTTGTCGTTTCTTATAGAAGCATTCGAGAAGATGAATCGAAAAGAGATGGATTTTGAAACAATTTTTGAGATAATTATGGAGCCGGAGGTAAATGATGATGACTTTACCACAAAAGAAATGTGGTTACTTATTTCACATTTATTAAAATATGATTTAGGATATATACGATATGATATTGACCCGGAACATGAAAATGGGAGAATGCATCCGCTAAATCATTTAGACATATGTTTAGATACTGCAGCAGCATATAAAATTGGATTGGATAAAAAAATAGAGTTCTATGATTTTAAAAACATATTGGATACAACAAATGAATGTTGGTATATTTACTGATATTATCAATAATGTAGCACAGCGTTAGGGCAGTTATAAGTCGAGAGATTTGTAGCTGCCCTTTTTTATTGCTTTTGGACACGGTGTCCAAAAGCGGAAAGGAGAATTATGAGGTATTTATTACATGCCCTGCTTAACATGGATGAAAAGGGTAATGACGGAATTGATATGGATGATGAGCCGGAAGCTCCAAAGAACGAAAAAGAGGTCGCAGACCGTCCGGCGAAGAATATTTCGCTTGCAGAGTGAATATTCTTGTGCGATGAAATCGTACTTCCGGAAATTTGGAAATCAGAGTTCCGGTACTTGGAAATCGTCTATTTTGTGCTTGATAACTTATCCATTTCTGTTGGGATATTGGTCAAGACCTTGCCGCATCTGTGGTGCGTAGCAGTCTTTACCAATGTCTCAACAGAAATTATGATTCGGTATGCACAAAAACGGATCTAAAAAGTGATTTCCATATCACCGGGCAGCTGATGTAAAACCATCCGGAATATTCACAGAGAAAACAGTGGGTACAGGGCAGGATAAGGGCATCAGACAGTATGCAGATGCACCTGCAGAAAGAGTGTCCCTGAAGGCGAAGCTGGAGGTGATGAAAGCAAAGGTTGCTGGAGGAGATACAGAAAAGCCTATGCCACTAAAGGCAAAGGGAAAAGAAGAAACCTGTTACTGTTCAGAGGTAAACTTGTAACAAAAGAACCGATGGTATGGACTAATCGTAGTCAAAACCATCGGTTTTCTTATGCAAATATTTCTGCAATCTCGCGGAACAGATTGGTCTGCTCTTTTCTGCGCATCAAAACCAGCATGCTCATGCATTTACAGAGATGGTCGATGCTTGACGGACTCCGGAATGACACAGCCTGCGCCTGTTTCTTTTATATTTTCTCAGTAGTCGTTCGGCTTCGTTATTGTGGAAACTGCGGTGGTAAGATGCACGCAACATATTATCAGAGCAGAGTGAATGAAAAAAAGAGTTATTCGGATTATTGCTGGAGAGCTTATTATATTGATGGGAGGAGATGTTCTAAAAAATACATAAAAGAAGAACAGATTGAACGTTGTTGTTTAGAGCAGATGAAACAGATTTTGAAAGAACAGAATCTTTCTTCCAAGGCTCTGACTGCTATGAACGATTTAGAATGTGAAAAAATGAAAGCGGCTTATCTTGAAGAACAAAATAAAATCATGCAGGAAAAACAGAAACTCAGTGCGCAGGCCGCAGCTTTGTATATGCAGTATAAAGAGGGCTGTGTAAGCAATCAGGAGTATTCTTCTTTTCGGGAAAACAGATCTGAGTATGAAATTTTCTGCGAGAAAAGAATGGAGGAATTAAAGCGGAAAATAAGAAAAAGTGAAATAAAGGCAGAGGAACAGAATAAGTTTTTACGTTCTCTGCAAAAAGCACAAGGATGTAAAAAACTAAATATTCAGCTAATAGAGTCTTTGATAGAGAAGATTACTGTTTCATCGGATGGAGTGATAGATATCCAGTTCCGGTTTAAAAATGAAGCCAGAGGTGAATGTGATGCCTAAGAATATAATTGCAGGATACTACCGTCTTTCAATGGAGGATGATGACATTAAGGTGGAAAGTAACAGTATTACAAATCAGAGACTGTTGATAAAGAGATATATTTTAGAGCATTCGGAGCTTTCCTGTTATGAATATTGCGAATTTTATGATGATGGAGTCTCAGGAATAACAATGAACAGGCTGGGGATGCAGACTATGCTTGAAAAAATAAAGCAGAATGAAATCAAATGTGTCATTGTGAAAGACCTGTCACGGTTCTCAAGGGATTACATTGAATTAGGTACTTACATGGAGCAGATTTTCCCATTTATGGGTATTCGTTTTATCTCTATTGCGGAACATTATGACAGTAAGGATTATATCGGGAAAACGGCTGATATTGATATCGGTTTTCAAAGTCTGCTGGCAGACTTTTAAGAGGTCTGTATACCAATATCGATAGATTTTGAAAAAGCACCCTAAGGGAGCTCTATTAAAGTTACCCTTTTTTACCACCGATATGAAAAAGAAATTTTTTGCTAATTTATGGTTGACTTTTCATAGCTGGTCTCCTTCTACTGCTGTCAGAAGGAACTTTTACAATAACACTGATGTATGAAAGAGTAAATATCTACTGTGCAGGACTAAATTCTACCGCCCTGTAGGGCAGTGGAATTTAAAATTTCATTTTAGGAGTTGAAGATGCCTTAATAGATACTTTCTTATGCAAAAACGCTTTATCTACGCTATAATAAGCATTGTCAAAGCGTATGTGAAATGGAAAGTTAGGCAAAATGTAAAGTAAGTGTTTATTATCACTTGAATTGCATCAAAAATGTTCTTATTAACTTTACATTTTATCCTCTAAAATTAGAGTTGCAAAATCAACCTAATGAAGGAGGAAACTATGAATCAACAACCAACAATAACAGAATTAATAGAGACTGTATCTCAGTCTCTAGAAGCTGATGGCATTACTGCAGAGTATATCCAGCAGCTCTCTTACACGTGGAATGCTTTAAAAAGATATCTTTCCGAGCACGATCTTTTCTTTAGTAAGGAAAGCGGTATTATGTTTTTGGAAGAAATTTATGGCATATCTTCAGCAAAAGGGTATGCTAATCTTCGACCAGTGGATAGACGTCGCAAACGGGCTATTTTTATCCTCATTAATTGTGCAGAAGGTATTAGTTTATATCGAAAGAAAACCTATTGGCCATGTTATTTTGGAGAATCATATATGAGCGTATTTTCTGATTTCCTAAATGAAAGAAAGTCTCATGACTTTGCTCTTTCTACGATAAATCGGGATATATACACACTGAACCACTTTTCGAAATACCTTCAGCTTTCCAAGATATCAGATATTTCAAGCATATCTCCGCCAATCGTACAGGGATTTATGAAATGGCTTGCAACCAGCAAGCAGCTGCCAACATTAAAAAGCGTCACGGCCACCATGCGGCAACTGTTGCGATATTTACACAGAGAAGGAATCCTTTCGGATGATTATTCTTCAGCTATTCTAACAGTCAGATGTAGAAAGATTGTTCCCTCTGTGTATGGGAAAACTGAAATAGAAGCTATGCTCAGTTCTGTTAATAGAGCAAGTTCTGTTGGTATACAGAGCAATGGTATGATAGAACGCTTGAATATTGAAAAAATTGCAAATGCAGTGAAAGAACAGCTGAATCCATTATATAAGGCTCTTGGAGTAGAAAAAATTAAATAATAGTATGTAAGAGCATTGCTCTTTACATAGAAAAAGCCAGAGATTAACTCTGACTAATTCCCTTGCCAAAGAAGGTCTTTGGACTTATTTTTCTCGCAAACTAATAATACCAAAGAAAGCCTTCTTCTGCAATCCTTATAGGTAGAAGTCAGCTCACTTTTCTGCTTCATGCCCATCTTGTGTGGATGGGCGTTCATACATATAATGTAATTATTACGAGAATGGTGGTGAAAAAATGTCAAAGAATCCTAAAAAATTTGATTTTCAAACTAAAGAGCAGCTGATAGAATTATTAAATTTAACAATTGAGTTAGTAGACAAGCATTTTTATAGATATTGTGCATATTATGATGAATTAATTGATATGACTCAAGCCAAATTATGTGATATTCAAGGGAGTGAAATTTCAAAAATTGATGATTCAAACATGCGCAATGAGATTATGAATGCAATCAAAATGGATAATTACAAGCTAAAGCATAGTAGTTATAGGATAGACTATTTAGAGTACAAGTCTATAGAGGATAAGATATCTAATGTTCAATCTCAATTATTAAATCTACTAGGGGATCGTACAAAAAAAGGTGGGGTTTCATATTGGAGATTTAGATATGAATATAAAAAACTTAAAGATGAAAAGAAGGTGGAACTGCCAGAATTAGATGTATTGTCGCAAGATATGAATGAACTTTTAAATGAGATGAATAGTGCAAGAAATTATATGCACCATATGACAGATGCAAAATTTATTGAGTGGATAAATTATCGAAAAAAACAGATGTTAGAGCATCCAGGGGTATTTCAAAAATGGCCAGATTCGGTTATTACATCAGATAGATATGAGAATGTGGATGTAGAGTGGTTGTGGCAGTTAGTTTTATCTCAAATTGATTTTAAAAAAAGCGTTAGAGAGATACTTCAACAGATGAAAAAAGACTATTCATGTATTTATGGAGAAAGCATGCGTATTCAAAAAAAATGGATTGATGAACTAGATGCCACAGCATTTATGGTCTCAATAAATGGTATAAAAAGACATAATGGAGATTTGAAATAATTTATACATAGCAGCGGGAACCCCGCTGCTATTATTATGCCCATTTTTAGAGGAAGGGAGGGATAAGATGTAAGCGCCTAGTTTCAGGGTGGATTTAAAATCATCACAAAATTTGCCATAATTATAGATGATAGATGCCAGCATT
>CAKRFU010000046.1 GCA_934320845.1 uncultured Lachnospiraceae bacterium | reverse complement strand
AAAAATTTGACAAAAAAAGTGCAGGTTTTATGCGACCTGCAAGGTGTTTTTCTGTTATTTAACTGTCAAACTCCCGGCAATTCTGTAAAATTTGCGTTTTAGATGATAATTTGGTAAAATAAATAGTATAAATGAGGGTTGTGAAAGGCTTTACATGTGATTTTCAATCAATTCATGTAAAGCCTTTTTGACATATATAGTTTTTATGTCCGCTGGCTGAAAAGAGGATTTTGACAGATTTTGCAGGAGACAGAGCTTATGGAAAAAATTATGCACGATGCGAATTGCAGCACGCTTTATTTTGAAAAACGCAATTTTGAGAGAGAAAATCTTGAAAATATATTATCGGAAGTTATTGACAGACCGCTTGTCATGATTGTTGCGCCGTCAGGATACGGAAAGACTACATTTGTTAAGAATTATTTTTCAAAAAGAAGTGGTTTGAAACTTATATGGTTTGCAATGCTTAGGGAAGAACAGGACGAAAACTGGATATGGCATCGTCTGTGTATTAAATTTAGTGAATATTATAAAGAACTGGCAGAGAGAATATTAAACATTGACATGCCACATTCGAGACAGGAACTTTTATATGTGGCAAATGTGCTGAACAGATATATAGATGACGATCTGTATTTGGTATTAGATGATTTTCACGAGTTCAATAATAAATGTTTTAATGAATTGTTAGAATTCATCATAAATGATGTAGACAGGATTCATGTGATATTAATTTCACGAGTTTATCCTGAGATTTCATATGATGAGATGGTTTTAAATAATGACTGCATTATACTCAATCAGCAAAGTCTTACATTGAGCATAGAACAGGTAAAAGAAATATTTAAAGAAAACAATGTTGTTCTGAATGAAAAAGAAGCGGGTGAGATATATAAATATACAGAAGGCTGGATAAGTGCGGTTTATCTTGTTTTGTACGATTACAGAAGAAATTTTGGAATAGGAAAGTTCAGGGGAGCAAATCATTTATTAAAGACAGCTATTTTTGATAAATTGCATCCGAAAATACAGGAGCTGTACATAAAGATGTCACTTTTTAACAGATTTGACATAAACAGTGCTTTATATATATCTGAGGTTGACTTTTCGGAGAGCATACTTTTTGACAGTATAGAAAAATTTGGATTTGTACATTACAACAGTGATACAAATACATTTGAAATGCATGATCTTCTTAGAAATGTGGCGGAACTCGAGCGTGAAAGATTACATATAGATACTTCGAGAATATACAACAGAGCGGGTGAATTATGGGAAAAAAGAGGGATATATGTAAAGGCGGTCAAATATTATATCAAGGCAAAAAATGCAGAAAAAACGGCACAGTTATATGCTGGAGAACACGGGAAAAATATTATTTCAGAAGCACCTGAATTGTTTGGAGAAGTGAGGGAGTTTATATGGGATAAGATATGGGAAAAATACCCAATGGCATTATTAAATCAATTATTTTATCTTGCTACAAAAGAAAGTGAAAAAACTATAATGCCGCTTTATGAGATGATAATGCAGGATATAAATAAGAGCGAAAAATGGAGTAAAGACAATAAGATACTGGGTGAAATGCAGATTATCAAAGCTGTACTGCAGTTTAATGACCTAAATAAAATGACGGATTCGCTGAAAGAGGCATGTAGTTTTTTAGGAAACCAAACATCAGATATTTTGGGAAATGCACTTCTTACTTACGGAAGTATTTGTATGAGCGCCTTATATTACAACGAGAGTGGAAAGTTAAGGGAAATTATAGAAAAAGAGAAGGAACATACAAGATATTATATGCATCTTACAAGGGGAACTACAGAGGGCTGGGAAGATTTTTTTGAAGCGGAGTATTTGATGCTTACAGGCAGATTGAAAGAGGCGTATATTCTTGCTGAAAATGTCTGCAAACAGACTATGCTCAGAAAACAGACATGTGTAGTTATAAGCTGTTATTATATAATGTTTCGCTGTCTTATATATTGTGGTGATGAAAAGAAATTTGAAGAAAAAATGGAAGAACTTAACAAATTGTATGAAAAAGAGACGAATTCGTTATTGTTGACAGATGTGGAACTTGTTAAGGGATATTCATATGCATGCATTGGAAAGCAGGATAAAATGCCTGAGTGGCTTGTTGATTTTAAACTGGAAAACTGCAGCAGACAGGTGAGAAACATAAGAAGCGGATGCTTGACATACGGAAAACTTCTCTGCTTAAAAAAACAGTGGGAATTGTTGGATGTTATAGCTGAACAGATGCTGGTACCATATGAATACGGAAAGATAAGTATTCAGCCGCTGATTGCAGGAAATATTTATAAAGCCATAGTAAAGTACAATCTGGGAAATGAAAAGGATGCTGTCGAATATCTTTGTGAGGCTATAGAAAAGGCAAGACCGGATGGATTTAAAATAGCATTTATGGAGAATGCAGCTGGTATAAAAGATATTATGAAATTGATTCCGAGAGACGATTTCATAGATGAACTAATTCCGCTGATGGAGAAATATGAAAGTGGAGTCGGGGCTTTCACAAATGGAAAGAAGAAAGATTTATTGACTAAGAGGGAAAGTGAGCTGATAAATCTGGTAAAGGCCGGTTACAGGAATGCAGAGATAAGCGAAGAACTTCATATAGCTGTTGTTACCGTTGAAAAGAATCTTACAAATATCTATCGCAAACTTGGTGTTACAAACAGAACAGCAGCCATAAGGGTATTAAAAGAACTGGAAGGAGAATAGAATTTATATCATACAAAAAAAGTATGGTTTTCCATAATAGAAAAAATATCGATTCATACATATAATAAAGATGATTTAAAGAAAGGATCATAGGGTGATATGTTATGAAGAAGATAAAAAATGTCAGCTTTTTTAAGAATTATCTTATGGAAATTGTATTTACTGATGACAGTGTTGGATTATATGATATGAGTTCAAGGATAAAAAATGTCAGATTTTATGATTTAAATGATTGGGAAGTATTTAAATCAGGTTATGTAAAGGATGGGCAGGCAATCTGCTGGAATAATGGTTTGGAATTATTGTTAGATGAGATTGTATTTAAAATATAAATAGAATGGGCAAGAATTGTTCTTCCTCCTCTCACAAATGAGAGGAGGAAGATTTTTTGTTTATTTAAAAATTATTTATCTAGATCTATTTATCTAGATCTAAGAGTTTATCAACAGCAGGCTGCATATTTATATTTTTTCTGTATGCATCCACAAGATCTCTTTCTTTAAGAGAATAGGTAACAGTCTCAGGCTTTTTCTTTTTTGAATAGCCAAATGTACCGAGAATATCTGTTATGCGGTAAAATTTGCAAAGATATAGAAGAATATCGGCATCGGGCTGGGTCTGACCGCTTTCCCAGCCGTAAATGGTTTTATTTGCAACGGATATGCCGCATTCATCCAAATATGCTGCAATATCATCTACAGAAAGATTATTTGCTTTGCGGTAGTATTTAAGCATTTTGGCAATAACAGGATTTTTCATTTTGAACCTCATTTCTAAAATATATTCATTATTTATATTGTCGGATAAGTTCCAATTTATTAATCATCATAAGTTAAAATCTAAATTAGTTTAATAATTAAATAGTATCAGACGAAAAACCACAGTGTCAAGATTATCAATGTTATTCTCGATATTTAGGAAAATATGCAGTTGAACTTCTTTTGTTACAAGAGTATAATAGAAATACTATATACATTTCTTGAAAAACAAGAAAAAGAGGTGATGATAATGGAAATTACAAGAGAAATTGTTGAATATATCAGAAAAAATAATATCTCAGCGGCGGAGATATCTGAAAACACAAAAGTGGATTTGGATTTGCTGCTTGGTAATACAGACAGAAAAATGAATGCTACCGAGATGCTTGAGATATGTTCCTATCTTGGGATAGATCCATTAAGTTTTCTTTGAAAAATATGCATCCGATACTGCCGGGACAATATTTGGCGGAGAAATAGAGCAATAAAAAATATTTCAGAGCGTTTTTTTTATGTCCCCCTTTTCAAACTATTGATTTTGTGGTAAATTATTTAACGTTGATGGAATTACATTAATTGATGATAAGCAGGTGAAAGGTGCACTATCATTTTTGGAATATCGTGAATACAATATAGTATGATATGCCACCATCATAAATTTAGAAATAAAGAATATGTGAGGAGACAAAAATGATTAAGGTAGTAAAATTTGGTGGAAGTTCTTTGGCAAGCGCAACTCAGTTTGCGAAGGTTGGAAACATTATCAAAGCTGATCCTGAAAGAAAATTTGTTGTGCCAAGTGCACCAGGCAAGAGAAATTCAAAAGATACAAAAGTTACTGATATGCTTTATGCATGTTATGATCTTGCTGAGGCAGAAAAGGATTTTTCTAAAGAACTCAAGAAAATTAAAGAGAGATATGAGTCTATTATAAACGGGCTTCACATGACACTTTCTCTTGACAAAGAGTTTGAAACAATTGCAGAAAACTTTAAGAAGAAAGCCGGTTCGCAGTATGCGGCATCAAGAGGTGAATTCTTAAACGGAATAATAATGGCAAATTATCTTGGATATGAGTTTGTTGATTCTGCCGAAGTAATTATATTTAATGAGGATGGTTCATTCGACGCTGATACAACTGATAAGCTTTTACAGGAACGCCTTTCAAAAGTTGAAAATGCTGTTGTACCTGGATTTTACGGTGCAACATTAAACGGAGTAGTAAAAACATTTTCGAGAGGCGGCTCAGATGTTACCGGTTCACTTGTTTCAAAGGCAGTTCATGCCACAGCATATGAAAATTGGACAGATGTATCAGGATTTCTCATTGCAGATCCAAGAATTATAGATAATCCAAAGCCTATTAAGGTTATCACATACAGAGAGCTTAGAGAACTTTCGTATATGGGAGCCAGTGTACTTCATGAAGATGCAGTATTCCCTGTTAGAAAAGCAGGTATTCCTATCAATATCAGAAATACAAATGCTCCTGAAGACGAGGGAACATGGATTGTTGAGAGTACATGTCATCATCCGGCATATACAATTACCGGTATCGCAGGAAAGAAAGGCTTTGTGTCTGTAAATATAGATAAAGATATGATGAATGCTGAAGTTGGATTTGGCAGAAAGGTGCTTAGTGCATTTGAGGAAAACGGTATAAACTTTGAGCATATGCCTTCAGGTATAGACACTATGACAGTATTTGTTCATGAGCCTGAATTTGCGGAAAAAGAGCAGGCAGTTATCTCAGCAATTAACAGAAATGCACATCCGGACAGCATTGAAATCGAAGCTGACCTTGCACTTATAGCTGTTGTAGGTCGTGGAATGAAGTCTACAAGAGGTACTGCTGGACGTATATTCTCAGCCCTTGCTCATGCAAATGTCAATGTAAAAATGATTGACCAGGGTTCATCAGAGCTTAATATTATTATTGGTGTTAGTGATAATGACTTTGAAGCGGCTATTAAAGCAATTTATGATATTTTTGTAACAACTCAGTTATAAAAATATTTTAACAGAATAAAAATAATTAAGAATCCCCGAAGCTGATTTCGGGGATTTTTTTGTTATAGGAAACTTCTTGTTTCTTATAACAAAAAAACACTCTGTGAGGATGCGCATTTCACGGGAAGGAAATAAATGCTATGCATTCTGCTCAAGCGCGAAAGAGTCGCAAGCGACTCTTTGTACTGAAAATATATTTATAATGAGCTGTATTCGCAATATTATTGACAAGTTTCGTATTTTTTATTGATTATTCCTTGAAATTGAGTATATAATAATTTATCGAAGAAGAAATTAAGAAATATGTGAATAGGAGTGATTATTGTGTTTGAAAAGAAACTTGAAAATTTAAACGTGCGACACAAAATTAATTATGGTTATAACTTTGTTATTAAGTTGATGGTTGTGTCAGGTATTTTATCCATCATAGTTCTTAGTCTGTTATTCAGAGATGTAAAAAAGGATGTGGGTGCGGCAGGAGGAATGCTTAACAGTACCACGATCGCATATGGAGTTGGAATTGTTATTATAGTAGCATTTGTTGGTCTTGCGATATTTTTCTCAAAGATGCTTGGTGCAAAGATTGTTCAGGCTATAATCGAGCCGCTTATAGCTATAGAAAAAGTTACTAAAGAAATTGCAGCAGGAAATCTTCATTGCGAGATTGATTATCATGCAAAAGACAAAATTGGTGAGCTTGCACACAATCTTAGAAAGTCAGTTTCAATACTTGCTTCATACGTTGATGATATTTCAAACTCAATGGATGAGTTCTCAAAAGGTAACTTTGCAGTAAAACCACAGGTAGAGTGGAAAGGTGACTTTAAGGGAATCAGGGATTCATTTATAGAATTTGAAGAGAGCATGTCATCAACTGTTAAGAGTATACAGCAAGTTGCAGATGAAGTTGCAAACGGTTCAGAACAGGTATCAGAGAGTTCTATGGGACTTGCTCAGAGTTCGACAGAACAGGCTGCCGTGACAGAAGAACTTACAGCAACGATTACATCAATATCAGAGCAGGTAGCTCAGAATGCCCGCAATGCAGAAGAGATAAGTGATAAAGTTAAAAATCTCGGTGGAGAGATTGTTATAGGAAATGAAAAGATGCAGGAAATGGTTCAGTCGATGAATGAAATCAGTGATGCATCAAAGGAAATTGGAAAAATTATAGCAACAATAAATGACATTTCAGCCCAGACAAACTTGCTTGCATTAAATGCATCTATAGAAGCAGCAAGAGCAGGTGAAGCAGGAAAAGGTTTCGCTGTTGTTGCAGATCAGGTGTCGGTGCTTGCAGCACAGAGTTCAGAAGCAGCAAAAGAATCATCTCAGCTTGTTGAGACATCTGTAAAAGCTGTTGAAAAGGGTATTGTAATTGTTGACGATACAGCAAAACAGCTGGAGAATGTGGTTAGCGGTTCAAATGTAATAACAAGTGAAGTAAATGATGTTGCACAGGCACTCAGTGCCCAGAATGATTCATTTGAACAGATTAACGAAGGTGTTGAACAGATTAACAATAATGTTCAGAATAATTCGGCAACAGCACAGGAATGTGCAGCAGCGAGCCAGCAAATGAGCAGTCAGGCAGAGAAACTTGACGGGCTTATAAGAAAATTCAAAGTTGCTAAATTTAAATAATAACGATATAATTATATGTGCTATACGAAATGCTGTTATTCATATTTTAGATATGGATAGCAGCATTTTTATGTGCGAAAATAGAAATGGCTGAGAAAACGTCTTGACAGGTATTTTGGAATATAGTAAAATAATATTTACTAAAACAGTTGCTTACAGAGCAGCTCAGTACAACGGGGTTGTACTGGTTTCGACGGGCTCACTGAAGATGGAGAAGCTGTTCGTGGTCGGACACCACGTAAAAAGTTCGACTTAAATTTAAACGCAGAAGATAATTTTGCATTAGCTGCCTAGTTGCAGCTCATCGGCCCTCATAACCCACGATGAGGATCACCGGTGTCAACCTTGTGGGACCCTCTAATGTCAAAGCTTTGAGATATTAGAACATTTATGAAGCTACCAAAAGCTGCAGCCTGTTAGTGGGCGTCAGCCAGAGGGAATGTTAAAGCACTGACTATAACAGTAGAAGTACATTGAATCTGGGTTCGGACCGGGGTTCGACTCCCCGCAGCTCCACTATT
>CAKRFU010000045.1 GCA_934320845.1 uncultured Lachnospiraceae bacterium | reverse complement strand
GAAAGTAAGATGTTTTATGGAAAGTTAATCTAATTATAGCAGTTTTATAAGGATTTAGCCTCCCACAATTCTAAAAATCAAAGAATTTTAAAGCGTGGTGGAATTTACCCCTGCACTGGAATTTACTTTTTCAAGTCAGCATTTCTTCATTTTTTTATAAATTTCATCTCGGAAATCTTCTTCGTATAAAAATTTCATTGTGTCAGGCACTCCTTGCATCAATGCAAATTTCCGGAAGTGCGATTTCATCGCACAAGAATATTCATTGAGTTTAAAATATCGAATATTTGACAACAACTGAGCTATCGAACAAAACTTCGAACAACTGGCTTAATGGCATTGCTCCTTGGAGTATCTCTATGAACTTGACTTTTCTTCAGCATTAAAAACAGCCAGAAAGTTCTTCATGCGCAGGGATTCCGGCAGGCACATCGATATTATCCGGTTGATGATGAAATATGTCCACGCAGTGAAAGACAGGTTCCGGCAGTTTCAGCGGCCTCTCCGTGGAATCAGCGCAATTCATTTTGGATATCGGTAAGCTCTGCAACTGAATATCCTTCTTTTTGGCAGATGGACAGCATCTGCCTTTTTGGCATACCTGTTTTTGGCTTTTTGAGTTCAAAATATCGGATATTTGACAACAACTGGGTTGATGACATTACCTCTAGCATCATTATAAAAACTTCATAATTTTATCATGTAATTTACCATTTGAAGCTAGAATATTATTGACACCTTTCAAGACATTATCTCCATTCCAATTTGTAATTTTACCACCAGCTTCTTCAAGAATCAATTTCGCTGCTTTATAATCCCATTCTTTTAAGTCGCATTCATAATATCCATCATATCGACCACACGCCACATAGCATATATCTAACGAAGCAGGTCCATTACGTTTTAAATCATGACATTGTTTTATTATTTTATTTGATATCATAAATATTTTATCTGTTTTAGTCTTATCATATGGACACCCAAATGCGATCAAACTATCCGATATTTTGCAAACATTAGACACAAAAAGTTTCAGCTTTTTAGCATTTCTTGAATTTAGTAAATACGCTCCCTGATCTTTTATACCTATAAAAAATTCTTTTGTTGCAAGATTGTATACAAAACCATATTCTGTAACTCCATTCCCTACTTTTGCAATTGAAACGCAATAACTCGGGTACCCATGAATCAAATTCGTTGTACCATCAATCGGATCAATCGCCCAATAGTCATAGCAATTAATAGATTGATAAGACTCCTCTGAAAGACAAGGAACATCATCAATAATTTTTAATCCATCTATCAACATTTGTTCAACATGAAAATCAATATTAGTGACAAAATCAGCTATATTTTTTTTAGAAACAGTTAAATTTTTTATATGTGATACACTTTGATTAACTTTTTGCAATAAATTATATACCGAAATAACCAAATTATCATGATCAATAATTACATTCTTTAACATAGAAATTCTCCTATTCAGCTTTTCCCCATGGAAAATAAAATTCTTTATCATCAACTATTTTCCAATGATAATTCGGTGCTTTTTTTGCATCTAACGCTACCTTTGTAACGGCAATTGCGCATGCTCGAATATTTTTTTCACAATATCCTAAATTTAAAAGTTCTCTTTTGAGTGCATATAAAAAATCGCCCGACATTACAAAATCGTCCACTATTAATAGTTTCACTTTTTCTTTTGATTCACAGTTTTTAAGAAATATTGGCAAATGAACCGTCCATTTTGTTGTTGATACAGTCATATAATTATCATCTTCTATTTGAATTTGTTTCTTTTCCCTTCTTTCAAGAAAACCTGTAAAAACAGGAATTTTATCTTCATAAAAATCACTTATTAATTGTGCTACTATTCCACCTTTTTGTCCCGGAGTTACTATAAATAAAGGCACAAACTTTTCATGTTTTAATTTTCTCCAAAAATATTTCGTTGCTGACTGTATATCTGACCATGTTACCGTTTTCAATTTTCTATTTTTTCTATTACTAGCCACTGTTAATATTACACCCACAGCACCTAATATAGTCCCTACAATACTCACTAATTCACTTATTATACTCATTGATACCTCCATCATACGGCAATATTTTTTACATATCTATAAAATGTACCTTTCTCCCCCAACCCCTCTCGTCCATCTTTTTTCAGTTTATCAATAATTAGTTTTACATTCTGCCCCGGTTCTTATCACGCTCCAATATCACATCTGCTATCCCAACAATAAGTAAGTCCCCCATCGTCGTATTCAGACATCTCTTAGAATATGTAAAAATTATCTTTTGTTATTGCATTGTGTTAGGTCCCTTATTCATTGGATATTTGACAACAACTAAACTATCGAGCAAAACTTCAAACAACTAGCTTAATGGCATTGCCCCTTGTTTTCATTATATACTATTATTAATTTTCTCAACCCCACTAACAATATAATGTTGTTTTTTAAAAACAAGATTATATCCCTGTGTATTTATTATTTTATAAATTTTATTGTGTCAGACACCTCTTGTTTCAATCGTAATGATAAATCCGAAAATACTACACCAATTTCCAATATCACTAATCGAATAACTCATGACAAATTCCTTTTCTTTAGTACATATTTATTATATTATCAATCATCAATGCTCGATTGTCAACGTTCAAATAGCGGACAATATAAAATCAAACCAGAACGCCTCGCACGAGTCTCCTGTTCTCCAGACTGATTATCGTAGCTCGCCATAAAATCATCGTAATTCATTTTGGATATCAGTAAGCTCTGCAACTGAATATCCTTCTTTTCCGCAGATGAACAACATCTGTCTTTTGGACATACCTGTTTTTGGCTTTTTGAGTTCAAAATATCGGATATTTGACAACAACCGGGTTATCGAACAAAACTTCGAACAACTGGCTTAATGACATTGCCCCTTGTTATCATAAAAATTAATATTTTGTATTTCTGCCTCCAGTTCCTGAATTGAATTTTTTAATTGAATGGACAACCAGTTTTCGAACGGCTGAAGTATCTCCATCTTTTGGTGAACAATTTGTAAATGATTATAAACGAGCATGACATCACTATGTTTCTGATTAAGATTTCCAGTAAACAACTTATATGCTAACAGAAAATATGGTAAAGCGAATTTGATTTGTCCATCTGAAAGATATGTTGTTCCCATTCCATCAATGGTTTTAGCTGTCTGTGGATGTGATAAACCAAGTCTGCTTATTTCTACTTCAATTGCTTTCATGTAATAGTGCCGTGCTTTTTCTAATTTTCCCATATCGGCCAATATACTTGCTAAATTTGCCATTTCCAAAGCAAAATTTTGGTTCTTTTCTCCATATATTCTCTTATAGATATTAAGAGATTTTTGGGTGTATTTTATGGCATTATCATACTGTTTAAGTTTCCAATATACACTGCCGAGGTTATTATAGGTAATGGCAATATTTGAATTCATACAGCCAATCTGTTTTTCTTTAATTTTAAGAGCAAGCATTAAATATTTTAAAGCGGATTCTTCGTCATGCTTCTGATGGTATGCTTCCCCTATATTATTATAATCTGCTGCAATTTCAATATGGTCATCGCCCAATATTTTTAATTCGATGTTGATGCATTTTTGATACCAAGAAATTCCTTGGTCGTAGTCTCCATTTCTTACTAATGCCAATCCTAAATTATTATAGGCAATTGCAGTATCAAGGCTTTTTTTACCTAAGCTTGTCTCCAAAATACTAATAGCTTTCTTATGCCATTTGATTGCTTCCGAATAGCTACCAGTTCTTGTATGCAATAAACCAATATTATCATATTGTATTGCTGTCTCGGAGTGCCTTTTACCTAGATAAAGTTCTTTTATTTGAAGCGAATTCAAATAATTACTAAAAGCATTATCAAAAATTCCACAATCGTCATAACAGTCGCCTATTTTATCATACAAGTTTGCCATTTTTAATTTTAGATTTTCTGTTTTGGCAAGTCTAGAATAATGTTCGGCAATAGATTCTGCATGAATAGCTATTGGCATAAATTGTGATACACTATCAGCTTCCTCACACGAAGTAGGAAGATATGACTCTAACATATTAAAATCTAATTGGAGCCATTTGTTTACACCAGAATTATTTCCACCTTCAATTTCGTGATGCTTCCTGACTACTTCCTGAACAAGCCTATGAATATTGATATATTCAACCGTTCCACTAGCCAAAGAGTACGTTCGAAGCCCTGTTACAACCCGATTTAATGTTAGCTGTTTTGATAGTGCATTTTTCAGAGGATCCGGAAGCAGATTCCTCATTTCTGCGAAAAAATTCACGGGAATATTATCAGCTCCCATATAGGCACAAAGATTTAATAATTGCTGCGAACTATCTTCAAGTGCCGCAAATGAAATATTCCATGTTGATGTAACAATACTTGTATAATATTCTGGCGAGGCGTATTTGTCTGAAAATGCATCAACACTTGATTGTTTTAGCAATTCTAAATAATCAGAAATAGAGCAACGAACTTCTTTAATATATGCTGCTGCTTGTTCTAACGCAAGTGGTAAATAGCCTAAGCGCTTTATCAGTACAGTTGATTTTTCGGAAAAATCCTTGTACTTATAATACTCCATTTTACCTTCATTCGTTTTAGATAATCTCTTTTTCATGAAGATGAGTGCTTCATCTAAATCAAATACATCAAGAAAAAACGGAGTTCCATAGTCAAAACGAGTATTTCTTGTAGTTATAAGGATTTGTCCGTTTATTTTATCAGGTAAATAAGATAGTATTGTATCTACCGTTTCAAGGTTATCCAAAATTAGTAGCCAGCTACGATTTTCAGATAACCAAGCTTTGATGGCTCTCTGTAAATCACGTATATTATAATTCTTTGGTAAAAAAAGATTAAATTGCTGTACGAAAACAGAAAAACTATTATAAATAGAAGAACTGCTTTCTGCGTCTACAAACCAAATGCAAGTTTTATATTTATAATGATAATTATAGGCATACTGAATTGAGAGCTGTGTTTTTCCAATTCCTCCAAGACCTGAAATAGTTTGACAGATACTAACAGTATCATTTTTTTCTTTATTAAAAAGTGAATCAATACTTTTCAATACATCTATTCGTCCACTAAAATATTTATTTTGCTCCGGAAGATTATTGGTACACATGGTTTCATCTTGAAACGTATTAGGTCTACTAATTGCATAAAGACACACATTTGCTAAAAAATTAGCTAAACTTTCCCTATTTGCTATTGATAACAATTCTTTCTTGTTTGATTCAGAAATAGAAGAATCATATGTAATTATCATTCTCATATTTTCTAAAAAATCGTTAAGAAGGGAAGGGAGAATTTTAGAAACGATGAAGCGTTCAAAATACGCTTCTGCATGGTCAATTACTTCTTTTTTACTAGTACCTCGTTGAATTTCAAGCTTTACGTCTCTTTTCCCTTTTAGTAAATAACTGCATTCACCTTTTCCAGCATAATATGGATTGCCATTTTTATCTTTTAAATCTAATGGCTCATAGACACAAGCTAAAAGAATGTTAACTAAATCTTCATTAGTGAGTTTGGTGACATAAATCAATTCATTTGCAAGTTTTGCAAACGTTAACATATAATCGCTCCTTTCTTGCAACTTTCTGCAACTTCAAGTAAACGACATCTTATCCAACCTAAAATATAATTGAAATGTAAAAACAGAAATACCTTATACATGAAAGGAGAACACATATGTCCTATATTAGTAATTATGGTGAATTTATTGGCATTCTTATTTGGTTTTTAGGTGGCATAGATAACTTACTATTGTCTTTGATGATTTTTGTTACTATTGAGTGTTTAACGTCCGCCTTATGTTTTCTTTCCCTATACCAGTTTTCAATAAAGTCTATTGTCCGTTGGATTGCAAATAAATTCACTATATTTCTATTAATAGGCATTGCAAATACAATCGATACTTTCTTGATTCAAAGTGGTGAATCTTTACGGACAATTGCATTGTGGTTTTATATATCCTATGAATGTATTATTGTTTTAGATAATTCAAAAAAACTTGGCTTACCTATTCCAGAAAAACTTGTTGATTTTGTACATGGAATTCTGAAGGAGTCTGGGAACGGAAAATATGATGATTAATTTTTCATACAGGTTGCACATATCCAAAATTCAACCACCAATTTGGCTAATTATAATAGGTTGGTTATACTACGGATGAGCGTGATGCTCTCCACTCCCTGCTGAATCATTTCACTGGCGATGGAATATTATGCAGATATCGGCATAATATTCCATCGGAATGAATACAGAATGATTATTCCGCCGCACCGTAATATTCACATAATGATACAGTTTCCTTCCTTTGTTGTGAAAAGAGTGTATCAAAAAAATATAGTTGCGGACAGATACGAATGATTACGTACTTACCAACTAATATATATAATATCTTATAATATTTGTAAGGAAGTAGCTTTCTCAATTTCAATGGTTTTAAACCAATTTCATTATCGATATTTTCTTTATTATCTAAACATTTCATATTCTTCTCTTGAATTCAACATTCTCACCTTCTTATTTGTAATGTTAAACACCAATTGCTATCCTTCTACCATGTTTTCCTGTCTAATTGCTTCATTAATCAAATTCTGAATCAACTCCATCATCATACCACTTTCAAATATTTTATTTAACAATTCTTGTATTTCAAGCATTGAATTTAACTTTACAATTGTATTTCTTCTTCCACTTCCATATTCAGCAGCTATATCCGCATTCAGAACAACTGTTGCCGGATATGATACTGTACCATACTCAACAAACATCATTCTGTATTTATAATTCTCTATACCTTTTACTTTTAGATAAACCTCAAATTTCTTTTCCTCATTATTTTGTTCCCCTAACTTGTCTTGAATATCCACATGTACAGTTTCTTCACTATTTTGATATAAATTCAAATTAGCTAATCCTGTTCTTTTTGTGTAATCATAGGAAAAAATACGACCACTATATGGCTCAATCTTTCCCTCCACATAACCTTTTGTAACTTCCACTAATTCTTTTAACTTATCCTCAATCACTTTATCCGGAGTAAGTCGATCTACCAAATCAAAATTAAATTCCATTGCCATTTCTATATCCTCCTCATACATCTTTTATCTCACACATAATCGGGAAATGATCACTTATTTCTTTATTAGGATGCATATTTTCATCCATAAGTTTCGCATAACTACACGATGTCAAAATTTTCAGACTTTCCCTTTTAAATTCAGGTAAAATGTCTTTGCTCAGAATAATTTGATCAAACATATACCACATTGGATTATGTAATTTTGCCTGATTATAATAATAAGTTCCTGGTGGGTATGAAAAGTCTCCCATCAAATTCCACATTGGATTATAAAATTTTCTATATTCAACATTGCGTACCTTTCTAGTCGGTCGATCCTCCAAATTCAACTCGGGTAAACCATGAAACCCATTAGCATTCAAACAGCCGTTATCGTATGGCATCTCATTCATATCTCCAATAATAATCGTTTTTTGCGAGTGAATTCTTTCTTCTGCCTTTTTTATATCTTCCATAATCGTATGAATAATTTCAAGACGTTCATCTCCCCCATCCCCATACATGTTGGAAAACAAATGAACACAGCAAATAATATATTGACTTTTTATAACTTGTATTGAATAATAACTTTCTTGAATATCGGGTTCAATGTCCTTATAGTTACACCAAAAACTTATTCTTTTGCAACCAATTGTATTCTGTAAGGTCAAAGAAATTCCTGCTTTATCAAAAAGCATTTTTAACTCTTCTTCGTTGTCTTCATACTCAGCCATAACCAATACATCTATGCCATTATCTATAACCAGATTAACAATATATTCATTCACATTATTACTATGTGTATTCCAAAATAAAATTTTCAAATTGTATCCCCACACTTAAAACTCGATACCATTTTCTTTATAGTCGTCACAACGAATATACAACTTTAGAACAATAGCAGCATTTCATCTATCAACAAGTTTTCCAATATCTTACTTTCCCAGCAGGAATAGTTACATAAATACTGTCATTCCATTTGCAGTTTAACCTACCGGACACTCGTTGTAAGCAGAAATACCTTTAAAAATTTCTTCTTCAATCTTTGAAAAAAGCTTCTGTATATGCTCACGGTCTATTTTACGATCCTGCTTTAATGACTGAATCAACTATGTCTAAGTAACAATTGTTACATTCAGTTGGATGATGAGATCTCTGTACTCAAAAATTTTAATTCTATTGTGCTTACTAATATGTGATTTTCTGTTTCCTTTTGATATTTCTATTATACCACAAAGAACACCTCAAAAGAAGTGGAAAGCCCATAAAAATTGCAAAGTTTAACTCTACCGTCCATTGAACAAAAAAATTCACTTTTTCTTTTCCAATCCGCATTTTGTCGTTCAAATTCACACTTCATTGTATTTTTGTTTAATTTATGATACTATACAAACAGTTGTTAGCACTATCTTGTTATTATAAATAACTTTTTCATTATTATAGCCCCAGAAAGGAAATCACCATGAAAAAACTCTCCACTGCCATCCTGGCGAACCTTATAACCGCGAACCGTAAAAAACTCTCCTGACACAGCAATCTCTTGCTGATGCAACCGGAATCAACCGTTCCCTAATCTCTCGTATGGAAAAAGAAGACTTCTTCCTTCTGCATTAAAAAAGTTTATATTTTTTTAATAGGATCAGCCCCCTTTTATCTCAATGCCATTTAGCTTCTCTAGCTTAACAGCACTTTTTTAAAATTAATATAAAACTGACAACACACAGCTTTTCGTATTTTGTTCTATTTTTTGGCTGGCACTTATTTAACATTTATGTAACATATTTTATGTTTCTTTTTGCATTTTTCTATTGACATACAATAAAAAATGTGCGGTCACCTTGTTGTCCATTGGGACAACAAGGTGACCCCTTAGTTTATAAAGGGAATTGATTCCACCACGAATCATTCTATCCCAAAACCCTGCAAAACTAAGGAGGCACATTTTTATTATGAACCATTATCCGTCAAATGTAAAAGAAAAATTGAATTCTATCATCTTATCCATGGCTGAACATCACTGGCTCTTTTCCAAAAATCCTGGCCA
>CAKRFU010000044.1 GCA_934320845.1 uncultured Lachnospiraceae bacterium | reverse complement strand
CCCATAGCGGGAATGATCATCAGCTTTGTACTGGTCTATGAGCTGATCACAATGGTGATTGACAAAAATAACATGCACGATTTTGATACAAGCCTGTTCTTCCGTTTTTTATTCAAGGCTTGTATTGCTGTCAGCTTACTTAGTAAGACCTTTGATATTGTTATGGCGGTCTTTGACGTGGGAAGCCATGTGGTAACACAGGCGGCGGCTTCCATTTCCGGCTCAACGAGTCTGGATGTGCAGGCTACGGAGCGTATCTGACAAACGAGCAGATGAATGACAAGAAGTTCTTAAAGCTATTAAAAGGTTAAGAGCTGAGAAAAATGGAGTTCAAAGTTACAGGGAGATTTTATATGAATAAAGAATGGTCACAAAAGAATAAGGAAATACAGGTTTTGTTAGGAAAAGAATCTATTTACAAGGAAGGCATTCAGAAGTTGATTTCTTTTCGTGAAGAGTTATTCGAACAGATTTCCAATATAGTAAGCTGTTATCCGAAAGAGGCATTTTATCAGATGCCGTTTAAAGATGCGAATGGCTATTATAGCAAAACGCTTGCATATTCTATTTGGCACATTTTCAGAATAGAGGATATCGTGGCACATGAATTGATAGAGAAGGATCAACAGATTTTGTTTACCGATTTGTATGAGCAAAGGATACATGCGCCTGTTATTACAACTGGAAATGAATTGGACAGTGAGAAAATAGTTACTTTTTCTAAGAAAGTAGATGTGGATGAGCTTTTGTCATACGCAAATGCTGTTATGGAATCTACCAATGCATGTTTGCCTGAATTATCCTATGATGACATGAAACGGAAATTTACAGATGCGGATAAGGAAAAGTTAGTTGATTCTAAATGCGTTTCCACAGATGAAAATGCTGTTTGGCTAATTGATTACTGGTGCAGCAAAGATGTCAGAGGCTTGTTGAAAATGCCATTTTGCAGACATTGGATCATGCATATTGAAGCTATGTTTAGAATTAAAAATCAACTATGCAAAATAGCCAGAAAAGGAGTTGATCCTGTTGCATACTGTGGTTTTTCGTGCAATCACTGTTTTTTAGAGCAATGGTGTGGTTCCTGCAGAACAGATTATAATGTCTGTTCATTTGCTACATGCACAGCGGACAGACAATGTCCAAATGTAAAATGTTGCAAGGAAAAGGGAATCGATGGTTGTTATGATTGTAAGGCATTAGAAAATTGTCAAAAAGGTTTTTATGTTCCGGAAAATGATGGAGCAAATGCGGCAAAAGCACAGGCTTTATATGTTCGTAAATATGGAAAAAAGGAATTTTTAAAGGTGCATGACAGATTGCATGAAAAATATGAATTTTCAAAAACGCAGGAAATTTTAGGGGAGGATATGTATGAAGGATTAAGGTTTTTGGAAGATAATTGTTGAAGGAGAAGTTGTTATGTTAGAAAGCGGAGATAGTAAAAAAATAAAGGTAAATATACTAACAATAGATATGTTTCTTAAACTGTATACGTCGGGGGGCTGGGAACCACCTTGCAGAGAACAGGTAGAATGTGCTTTGAAAAATACAGTAGCTTCATTTGTGGCATATGAAGGCGAAAAAGCAGTCGGTATGGTTAGGCTGATTGGAGATGGTGGCATGTCATTTTACATAAAAGATTTTGCAGTCTTGCCGGGACATCAGGGAAAAGGCGTTGGACAAATGCTGCTTATGGAATTACAGCAATATTTATTAGAACATATAGAAAAAGATTGGGCAGTCAGTCTGGAACTGATTAGTACAAAAGAAGCGGTTGAATTTTATAAAAAGCATGGCTTTGAATGGCAGAGTGTAGAACCGGGGATGCTCAAAATGATACGGAATAACACACTCTGAAAATTGAGTGAGATTAAGAAGGGAACAGAAAACATGACAATACACTATGAAAAATTAAATTGTAGAGGGGCTTCCATGCTCCGGAAAGAGTACAACAGCAAAACATATAGCAGATTTCTTAGAAAAATCAGGGAAAAAAGTATGTTTTTTTGATGAAGGCAGTGGAAACCATCCTGCTGATTATGAGTATCATGCTTATATCATGCAGGAACAGCTCAAAGGGCTGGAAGAAACCATGCAGGTAAAAATAAAGCAATGTTCTACGAAAAACAAGGATGGCTATGTTACAGCATTGTCAGCGTTTACGGAAGTGGAACAGCAACAGCTTTTATCCTATAAAATCTATGATTTTTTGCCATGGGAGACGGAAAAACCATTGATGCTTGAACATTGGAAAGATTTTGTGCAAAAGGCAATACAGGAAGATTGCGTTTATGTATTTAACTGTGTTTTTCTGCAAAACCCAATGTGTGAAACGATGATGCGGTTTAATCTTCCACAAGAACAGATATATGAGTACATAGACCAGATCAATCAAATAATAAGTCCATTAGAACCGATGATTGTATATCTGGAAAATGATGATGTGGAAAAACAAATCCAGGAAACGGCAAAAGAGAGAGCAGGCTGGTTAGAGGCAGTTATTGATTATCATGTCAACGGTGGCTATGGAAAAAGCATATCTGCCAGTGGGTTTGATGGATATATATCATGTTTAAAGGAACGACAAAGAAGAGAATTGGAATACTTAGAAAAATCAAAGGTGCATAGCATTATTATCGAAAATGCTCATAGAAATTGGGAACAGGCATACAAAATGATTGATACTCTAATTACATAAAGTGTATTTTCATAGAGGAAACTTAAAACATGGAATTAGTAAGTGATTACATGCGTGACGATACACTGCGCCACGCTTTAAACGATTTAACAAAGAAAACATTTGGATTTGATTTTGAAGACTGGGTGACAGGGGGATATTTTGAGGGAGATTATATTCCATATTCATTTATTGAGGATGGAAAAATAATTTCCAATGTATCCGCAAACAGCATGACCTTTCTTCAGAATGGTGTAGAGAGGAATTACATACAGATTGGAACAGTAATGACTGATGAGGCATACCGCAGACAGGGATTGGCGAAAAAACTGATGGATCATGTGGTAAAACAGTACAAGGATGGCTGTGATGGATTTTATCTGTTTGCAAATCTGGATGCTGTAGACTTTTATAACAAGTGTGGCTTTTCTGAAGAAACAGAGTATCGCTATTTGGTAAAAAATGAGTTTTGCATGAGAAAATCAGCAGGAGAAATTTTCATGCCGGTAAATACAGCAGATGAGCAGATGAAACAGAAATATATGGATATGGTTCGCCGCAGTGCAGTTAATTCCTCGCTAGAGCATCTAAATAAATTTGGCTTGCAGATGTTTTATACAGCAGATATGGAAAATGTGTATTATGCAAGGGATATGGGCTGTTCCATTGAATTGAATGTTTTTTTGGTGCAGCTTTTTATATGGCACATTATTTGCTATATGTAATAATTTAGCTCAAAAGTACACACACATCCCGATTTTACTAATAATAATAGTAATAAAAAGAGATTAAATCCATGCTTAAAAACTGTGTTTTTAAAGGAAATATTGATACAAAAAAATGGTTTGCTTCTGCTGCGATAAGAGCAGTCAAAACAATGGCACAGACAGCAGTTTCGGTTATTGCGGTTGGGAGTACCTTGGAGACTGTTGATTGGAAACTTACGGCATCTTCAGCCGTTGTTGCGGGAGTAGTAAGTATTCTGACATCTGTTGCAGGAATTCCAGAGGTAAAGTGTAGGGATTAAATTTACGGGGAAAGTGGGGAAATGGTATGGCAAAGATAAAAGCTGTAACGGTACACGGAGGCCACAACCCGGCAGGGAAAATTGCCAGTGGCGCCAGTGATTATATTGATGAGAGCAGGGAGAATAGAATTATTACTAAGAAGGTAGTAAATTTGCTGAAAAAGAATGGGATTAAGGCATATGATTGTACGGTAAATAACGGAACAAGCCAGCGGGATGTGCTTAGAAAAATATGTGCAAAATGTAATTCAAAAGTTAGAGATATAGATATTTCCATACATTTTAATTCGGCTGACCATCAGAGAAAACGTGATGGAAAGACAATGGGAACTGAGGTATGGGTAAAAAATACTTCAGCAATAAGAGGGGAACTGGCTAAAAGAATATGCGGCCGCATATCAAAAGTGGGATTTAGAAACAGAGGTGTAAAAACAACTTCTGATTTATGGTTTTTAAATAAAACAACAAAGCCGGCATTGCTGATTGAAGTATGTTTTGTATCTGATCCTGACGATGCGGCACTATATAAAAAGCGCAAAAATGATGTGGCAAAGGCAATAGTGCAGGCGATACTTGATTATAATAAATCACATTAAGAGAAACATCATCATGTACAAAAAACATGCACAAAATTAGAAAATAATAACGAAGCGGCTGTTTATTTAATTTACATTACACTAGAAACAGGATTTAAGCATTTGCGCAAATTCTTCAATATAATATCCGGAATTGTCTTTTTTCCAGAATGCACAGTAGACTTTTTTGACAGGGGACTGGTTTCTTACAAGTGGTATTCTGCTGACGGAAGTATCAAACCAGACCTGTTCACCGATTACATCTACAGGCATGTATCCCTGCCCGGTTATAATTTTAAGCCGTGCTTCCTGCATGGTATCTGCAAAGAGAAAGTCTCCCTGTAATCCGATGATATTTTCGTAATAATCTTGTTCTTCTTTTTGTCCGCTTTGATTGATTATAAGAATACAAGGTGTATTTTTTAAGTCATTTGCCTCAAGTGAGTTTAACTTGCTGAGAGGATTTTTGGAGGAAAGTTCAATATAAATTTTACTTTCAGCAAGCACTAAGTTATTGTATGCATCGGAAAAGGCACGTCTTTGGTCATTGATTGCAAGGCCGGAGTTGAAGCATTATCTTTCTAATATTGCAGATTACGACAATATTTTCATTTGTGACCCATGCTGGTGGGGAACTTATCCGGTGGCTGTATTTACCCAGCTTGAAAAACTTGATTTTACAGGAAAGAAAGTAATGGCACTTATGACACATGAAGGAAGTGGACTTGGAAACAGTGAACGTGACCTTAGAAAAATCTGTAAGGGTGCTGTTTTTGGAGCAGGCATTGCAGTACATGGTGCGGACGCAGGAAATGCGGAAACGGCAGTAGCTGACTGGGCTAAGGAAAATATAAAATAAATGGGACTGAATTTATATTAGAAAATGAGTAAACGGCTATGAGCAAAAAAGATGTAATGATTGTAACAGGAGCAGGACAGATTTCCATGGCAATTGCAAGACGAGTGGGCTATGGCATGAAAATTGTTATGGGTGATAAAAATATAGATAATGCAAAAGCGATTGCGGAAATCATGAATAATGCAGGATTTGATGTAGAACCCGCAGAGACGGATATTTCTTCAAGAGAGTCAATTTTGTCACTGATTGCAAAATCAAAAGAATATGGAGAAATCAAAATGCTTGTAAACGGAGCAGGAGTTTCACCAAGTCAGGCACCAATTGAAGCAATCTTAAAAGTTGATTTGTATGGAACTGCTGTTTTATTGGAAGAAGTCGGAAAAGTAATCGCAGAAGGCGGTTGTGGAGTTACCATTTCCAGTCAGTTTGGTTGGAGAATGCCTCAGCTTACGAAAGAAGAGGATGAAGAACTTGCAATAACACCGACTGAAGAATTGTTAGAACTTGAAATTTTACAGCCGGAAAATATCAAAGATACGCTTCATGCTTATCAGATGGCAAAACGCTGCAATGAGAAGCGTGTAATGGCGCAGTCGGTAGAATAGGGTAAACGTGGCGCAAGATTAAATGATATTGCTCCAAAAATCATCGTGACACCGCTTGCAATTGATGAGTTTAACGGACCAAGAGGCGATTTCTACAAGAATATGTTTGCAAAATGCCCGGCAGGAAGACCGGGAACTGCAGATGAAGTGGCAAATGTAGCAGAACTTTTGATGAGTGATAAAGGTGCATTTATTACAGGCTCTACATTTCTTATTGACGGAGGTGCGACATCATCTTATTATTATGGTCCGCTTAAGCCGAGTAATAGTTAGGGAAAATAGTTAAGTCTGGGAAAAAATTTATTAATTTAAATATTAAATTTAAAGTTGTCATTATAGAAAAATAGTGGCAACTTTTTGATTTTAGATATTTTGGCTTTAAGTTGGAATGCATAAGATGTTATTGAGAATAGATGTGTCAGGAAAAATAAAATTGGTGTTGTTGCAATGTTGAATATGAATTAAAATTATAATATATATTTTTTAGAAAGGAATAATTTGCAGTGATTTCTTGAAAGAGTGCTATCAACAAGAGATTTCTTCATATTAGGTAATAGAAATGAAAATTGACAGAATACTTGGAATAATAATTTATCTTATAAATCATGACAAGGTTTCAGCGAAAACTTTAGCTGAAAAATATAATGTGTCTGTCAGGACAATCCAGCGGGACATGGTAAATATTGCTTCTTCCGGCATACCTATATATTCAGATAATGGAAAAAATGGTGGGTATTCTATTTTGCCTACATATAAATTGAAAAATACCAATATTAAAAGTGATGAACAGCAGATAATTATTAAAGCATTGGAAAGTTTATCAACTTCATATACTAATCATACATTGGAGTCAATAATTCAAAAATATAATACGATTATTGGAAAAGAAGGCGGACAAAAGATTTTTTGGGACTTTGGTGTGACAAAAGAGAATCAACGGGTTCAAGATGTTAATAAAATATTGGAGCATGCGATAACAGAAAAAAGATATATTTATTTTCATTATAGAAACGCCAGTGGAAAAGAATCTGATTTGACGGTTGAACCTTTAGCAATACATTACAAATGGTATGCGTGGTATCTTTTTGCGTATAATGATGAAAAAGAGCAATATTATACTTTTAAAGTTGCAAGAATGGGAAATGTTGAAATATTAAATAGAAAATCTTTTATAGACCATGGAGATATAGAAGTTCATATGAAAGAAAGTGAACAAAATTATTATAAAACATGTATAAACATAGAAGTACATTTTAAAGAGCAGGAAAGTAATTTGATACAAGAGTATTTTCCGGATTGTCCAATAGAGAAAATGATTGATGGAATGTGCAGAATTTTTATTAGTGTACCGGCAAAGGAACGTTTATGGAGGGCACTTTTATTAAGTTTTGGAAATCGTGTAAAAGTAGTGGCACCAGAGGAATATAAAAAGGAGTTAATTGATACTGCAGAAAAATTTTTATCTAATTACGACAGCTAGTTGTCGTAATTAATTGATATAATGAGCTTAAAGGCAAAAGTGAATATAGAAAGGGCAGGATGTGGTAATAATAATTAAACATTAAACACAGTAAGCTTTTATAATTAAATGTAGCAGGTTCTGTGATAATGTAGTTGTAGAAAACGAAAGGGCAAAATATGAATAAAACAGAAAATAAGATGTATAATTTTATGATTTTTTTTATTAGCCAGACAGTATCAGAATTAGGAACTTCAATGACTGGTTTTGCAACTGTTATTTGGATGTATTCTAACAGCGGACAGGTTATGTCATCATCTTTACTTGCAATCTGCAGTACGGTTCCTTATTTAATTGTAAGTCTTTTCGGGGGGGCTGTTGTTGATAAAACAAATAAGAAAAAAATTATGCTTATTTGTGATTCGACTGCAGCAGTGGGGTCTGTAATTCTCCTGAGTTGTTATATTGTGGGACATTTACAGTTATATGTATTGTGTCTGGTAAATATAATCAATGGATTTATGAATGCATTTCAAAACCCTGCTTCTCAAGTTGCTGTCACATTATTGGTGGAGCAAAAAGATTATGCGAGAATTGGTGGGATTCAATCGACAATGGGAGCATTGGTTGGGATATTTCAACCGATTTTGGCAACATCAATTCTTAATGTGTTTGGGTTGCAATGGATTTTAATAGTTGATTTATGTACATTTGTATTTGCATTTTTAGCGTTATTATTTGTTGTGCAGATACCTGATGAAATCGCTTCTGATAGTCAATCATCATTTTCGGAAATATGGAATGGATTGAAAGAAGGAATTGATTTTATAAGTGGCAATAGACCGATTTTGATGCTTTTAATTATGTATTGTATTTTGGAATTTATAGGTGCAATTTCATTTGATGGCATGTTTACATCACTTCTATTAGCGAGAACAAACAATAATGAAACAATAGTGGGAATTGTTTCATCATTTATGGCAATAGGCTGTATAGTGGCAAGTGTCATATTGTCAATCATAGAACAGCCAAAGAAAAAGTTGCCGATAATGTATTTTGGCAGTTATATGTGTCTGATTGGAATTACATTGTTTGGAATGGGGAGAAATCTTGTCTGTTGGTGCATTGTTGTATTTATTGGTTGTTTTGGAAGTCCTATATATCATACATATCAGACAATAATTATCAGAGAAAAAGTTGATGCATCTATGCAGGGACGTATTTTTTCGTTACAAGGTATGATTACACAAGCATTAACACCATTAGGCTTTTTAAGTGGCGGAATGTTGGCTGATTATATTTTTGAGCCATTTATGAAAAAAAGGTTTTTGGGTAAAAATATTATAACTTTTTTTGTTGGACGACAGAATGGCTCAGGAATAGGATTAATATTTGTTATTGCTGGATTAATCGGAATTGCTGCATTAACAATTTTGAAATGTAATCCTGCAATAAAAGAGTTAGACCAATAGTAAGATAAATTTTTCTACAAGTAACGTAGATACAGGTTTCTCCTTGTTTGCCTGTATTGATGAAATTTAGTTTAATAAAAGTTGTTATAACTTTATGTTATTCAGTATGAAATTAATACATGGTAAATGAATAGATAAAATAAAATTATGAGATTAGATGTGATATCACGAGCCACGATACTCAAAATGAATATTGATGGATGGAGACCAGATTAAAGCTTTTTAATAGTTTTGATTTAATTCGTTTTAGTATTATTGAATATGAATTCAGTGGCAGTTGGTGTTATCATCTGATCAAATTGATTTTGTATTTTATCTGTGATTAAGTATAATATTAGTAAAGGTTGTATTTTTGTTGCGAAAATTATATGATAATCATGATATAAGACAAGGAGGAACGGAATATTTGACTAATGCGGCAGTTTTATTGTTTGCTAAGAATATTATGCAGTTTTATTCTAATTGTCGTGTTCGCTTTTTGCGCATTGATGGAAGAGAACTACAGGTAGGAGATAAATTTAATATCATTAAAGATAAAAGCATTGATTTACCGATTCTTCGTATTATTGATGAAGCCAAAAGCTATATTTCTGATCAGCTTCGTGTGTTTATAACTCAGGATATTAAAACGGGTAAATTTATTGAGACACCGGAATATCCAGAATTTCCATGGCTTGAGGGAATTGTTAATGCTGTAGTACATCGTGACTAAACAAGATCTTTGCAAAGCATGGGCATCCGTACCATTGGTGAGCTGGCGCAGATGGAGGAAAAGTATCTGAGATCCCGCTTTGGTAAGATAGGGCTGGTACTTCATTCTTTTGCGAATGGCTGGGATGATTCTCCGGTCAAGAGGGAACATACCCATGCCCCGATCAA
>CAKRFU010000043.1 GCA_934320845.1 uncultured Lachnospiraceae bacterium | reverse complement strand
ACTTTACATTGACCGGTGGCAACGTGGATGGGGCGAATGCGTTGTCGAAATTAGGATTGAATGTGCAGTCGAAGGAGACAGATGCAACCTATACTTCTTATACAAAGTATTATGATGCAGATGGAAATAAACTTTCACAGAATGTGACAGATGCAATCAATGCTTATACACAGGCTAAAGAAACATATAACAAAGCAAATGCCCAGAACAGTAACTTGAGTTCTGCTTATGGTTATGCATCTGCTTATACTGCAATGCAGGATGCGTTAAAGGAAAGTGGTTTGAGCACAGATGACCAGAATAAACTTGTAAAATTATTACAGATGTCTGCTACAGACCGCGCAAAATCTGTTATGACAAGTAACGGAACTATCTACAAAGCTGAAACGACAGATGAGAATGGTAATACCATTTATTCGTATGAAGATACTGATGGAAGTAAGAAATACATTCAGGCAGTCAACACTTATACCGGAAGTGATGGTGTTTCCTATACAACCAAAGATGGTAAAGTCTTTACGGATGCGAGCGGTAATGAATATAAAGCAACTGGCAAGAAGGATGCGGATGGCAATGCTTTATATGCAAATACGAAAGATGGTACAACAACCGAAATTACCATTAAGACAGAGACCAATTACTATGAAGCTGCTGCCAGCGAACAGGGAACCGGATTTTATCAGATTACAGATAATGATGGTAATGTCTATACACAGGACAATACAGGTGTTTATGCAGATAAAAAAGGAAATAAATATTACTTAGATGATACATCTGGTAAATTGATTCAGACGACTGGAAAGAAAGATGCCAGTGATAATTGGGAGAAAAAGACAAACGGTAAGGAAGTCAGCTTTGATGCAGATAAGAAAGTAGAAACCACAAAGACTGTTTACACGCAGGGAGCAGTAGTAAGTAATGCCGTTACGGGAACAAAAGCTTACACAGATTTTGCAGATACGATAAAAAAACCTGTGGGCGGTACAGAAAAAACTGATAAAGAGGTTACTTCTTTCTTAAGTACACTTGCATCGAATATCAGCACAGTTAATACATATGAGAAGACGAAAGATACAACATTATCAGATACGGATGATTATTCCAGGGCAGATATTATTCAGAAAGTACATAATGCATATGATAGAACAGATAATGGTGCAGGTGGAAGTCAGGGTGTAACAGACCTTACCAATAAATTTGCTGCTGTTATAACGGCAAATAAAGAAACCATGGAAACTAGTCAGACGACTATGAATGAATATGAGGTTCTGGCAAGTATTGCAAACATGGAAGATGGCGCAGAAAAAGATGCAGCTATTGCAGAATTTGTAAAACAGGTTCAGGCAGCAAATGATATCACAACAAGCAAGGATATTACATACAACACAGATGCCAAGAAGATTGATGGCTGTGATGCAGAGATTACATTAAATGGTATCAAATATACAGGAAGCTCCAATTCCTTCTCAGTCAATGGCTTAAACATTACAGCACAGGTTGTTACCGGAGATGGAGATGCCAATGCGATCAGCATTACAACAGCCACCGATACACAGGGTATCTACGATAAGATTAAAGACTTCTTATCCCAGTACAACAGCCTGATCAATGAGATTACATCTTTATACAATGCAGATTCCGCAAAAGGCTATGAGCCGCTGACAGATGATGAAAAAGATGCAATGTCTGACACAGAAGTAGAGAAATGGGAGCAGAAGATCAAAGATTCTCTGCTGAGACGTGACGATAATCTGGAAAGCCTTATGAGTGCCATGACTTCTGCAATGAGCGGTGCAGTTGAGGTAAACGGAAAGAAAATGTATTTGTCCAATTTCGGGATCAAGACATTAGGATATCTGAATGCACCGGCAAATCAGCAGAATGCTTATCATATTGATGGCGATGAAGATGATGCTAATTCTTCCGGTAATGCAGATAAGCTGATGACTGCAATTACGAGCGACCCGGATACAGTGATCGATTTCATGCAGGGACTGGCGTCTAATCTTTATAATTCGGTTCATAAGAAAATGCAGTCATCATCATTAAGCAGTATTTATACGGTTTATAATGATAAAGAGATGGCATCAGAGTATAGCGATTACACAGATCTGATCAAGAAATGGGAAGAAAAATTACAGGACAAAGAAGATTATTATTATAAAAAGTTCTCTTCTATGGAAACGGCACTTTCTAAACTGAACAGTCAGACGTCATCATTAAGTGGTTTATTTGGCGGTTGATGTATGAGATAATAAGCTAAAGAGAGAATTATTAAGCAGAGCAGATATAATTTATCTGCTCTGCTTAATACACAATAAAGACCAGGAGGGGATTATGTTAGCGAATCAGGGATATGCAGCGTATGCTAACAACAAAATTATGACAGCGTCACCGGCGGAGCTGACACTGATGCTGTATGAAGGAGCAATTAAATTTGCCAATCTTGCAATCGTCGGGATTGAGGAAAAGGATATTCAGAAAGCACATACAAATATTATAAAGGTAGAACGGATTATCGAAGAGTTTCAGGCTACATTAAATCATAAATATCCGGTAGCAAAAGACTTTGATGAGGTATATTCATATCTGATGATCCGGCTTCGTGAAGCTAATATGAAAAAAGATAAAGAGATTATGGAAGAAGTGTTAAAACATCTGCGTACCATGCGCGACACCTGGAAAGAAGTGATGCGTACCGGCAGAACACATTAAATGGAGAATGGTGCGATGGCAGACAACCAGTATATTACAATCATGCTACAAAGTCTTCACAAGAAAGAGAAGGTTTTAAACAGCATCATACAGATCAACAAACGTCAGAAAGAGGAACTGGAGAATCCATCTTTAGATCCGGACGACTTTGACAAGACGGTAGAAGAAAAATCAAAGCTCATAGAACAGCTAGAACTGTTGGACAATGGCTTTGAAAAGCTTTATGAAAAAGTGCGGGAAGAACTGCAGACGAATAAAGAACTCTATAAGGATGAAATTCTTCAGATGCAGGGCAGCATACGTGCACTGACAGAGAAAAGCATGGAGATTCAGGCACAGGAAGCACGTAACAAACAGTTGATGGAACAGAAATTTACCAGTGTGAAAAAGCAGGTAAAAGAAATCCGTTCCAGCCAGAAAGTTGTGAATCAATACTACAAGAATATGATGAAGAAAGGCTATGTGGAACCGCATTTTCTGGATGATAAAAAATAATTGATAGAAAAAAAGAAAAAATCTTTTTTTACTATAAAGTATTGGAGAGAATCTCCGATATATAAGTCAAGTAAGGAAAATTACTTGCAGGTGAAAGTTCAAACAGAGCGTACGGCTGGGAGAATAGAAACCTAATATAACAAAACAAGTACATAAAGTACAGATGCAGCATGGAAGCTGCATTATATTCAAGGAGGAAAAAATAATGGTAGTACAGCACAATCTTACAGCGATGAACGCTAACAGACAGTTAGGAATCACAACAGGTCAGCAGGCAAAATCTTCAGAGAAATTATCTTCTGGTTACAGAATCAACCGTGCAGGAGATGATGCAGCAGGACTTTCAATTTCAGAGAAAATGAGAAGCCAGATTAGAGGACTTAATAAAGCTTCTGACAATGCACAGGATGGTATTTCGTTAATTCAGGTAGCTGAAGGTGCATTAAATGAAACACATTCTATCTTACAGAGAATGAATGAATTGGCAACACAGGCAGCAAATGATACAAATACAACTGCTGATCGTCAGGCTATTCAGCAGGAGATTGATGCACTTGTATGTGAAACAGATCGAATTGCTTGTACCACAACATTTAATACTCAGAACTTACTTGGTGGTGATTTCAAAACTAAGAAACTTCATGTTGGAGCAGAAAGTGGTCAGACTATTACATTTTCAATTGACAAGATGGATGCTGCTGAATTAGGAGTTGATGCTATTGATGTAACAACTCAGACAGATGCAGAAAGTGCTATGACTATAGCACAGAAAGCTATTTCAACAGTATCTGCTCAGCGTTCTGCACTTGGTGCTTTACAGAACAGATTGGAGCATACGGTTGCTAACTTAGATAATGTATCCGAGAATACTTCATCTGCTGAGTCTCGTATCCGTGATACAGATATGGCTGAAGAGATGGTTAGCTATAGTAAGAATAGTATTCTTGCACAGGCAGGTCAGTCAATGCTTGCACAGGCAAATCAGTCTACTCAGGGTGTATTAAGCTTACTTCAGTAATCTATATTAACTTTAATAAGACCGCTCATAGAATGGGCGGTCTTATTTTATTAAGCATTAAATAGGAGAATAGCATGCAGACATATCAACAGGTAAAGTGTCTATTAGATAAAATAGAAAAAACAGGGGTGTTGCTTTGGCAACAGAAGTCTGAAGGATACAAAAATGTTCAGGAAATAGTAAGAGATTTAAGCGAATTAATGCCATATTTATTAGATTTTTTGTCGAAATATGGAACGGATGGATGCAACACAGAATCGTTGATATCGCAATTAAAAATAATTGTAAAAGATTTAGAAAAACAAGATGTAATTGAGTTAGCAGATGTTTTAAACTATGAGTTATATAATACATTAAATTTCTATAAGGAAGCAATAGATATTTTGAAAGAGGAAAATTGATGAGTTTATATGAAAAAAATAAGCAATTTTTAAAAGAACAATTACCATATATTGAATTTGGAAAAACTAATATTTCAAAATTACAGGTGTTGTGGGAGAAGTCTGCGATCGGAGAAGATATTATTGCAGTGGAAAAGGAAAATAACAAAATATATATAAATAGTCGTTATGAAGCAGAATTATGGGCAAAACAATGGGTGGAACAGTTCGAAAATGTAAATTATAGAACAAAATTTTTTGTAATTGGGATAGGAAATGGAATGTATCTAAAAGCGCTTCATGAAAAGTATCCAGATAATATGATTATTGCTTGCGAAATATATTCGGAATTGGAAGAAAGCGAATTAGAAAAAATAGATTTTACTTCTATATTAAAAAATAATATTTTTTTGATAATGGGTCCAAAACGTGTCCAACTGTATAGAAATTATTTGAGTAATTTGATAACATATGCAGACTATAATCAAATCGTATTTTGCACTACACCAAATTATGATAGGATTGATGAAAAAGTATTTGAAATATACCGTAAAATGTATATTCAGTGTATGGATGATATGTTTTATTGCAGAAATACAATAATTGCCGATGAAGAATATAGAAGAGAAAGCTTTTTGAATAATTTATTTATTTTTCCACGGAATTATGTATTAGGACAATTATTAGAAAAATTTGAAGAAAATAACATGGAAGATAGAACTGCAATTATTGTATCAGCAGGCCCTTCTCTAGATAAAAATATAAGTCAGTTAAAGTTAGCAAAGAATAAGGCATTATTAATTGCTGTAGATGCGGCAGCCAAACCGATGGTAAAAGCAGGTGTGTATCCAGATTTAATAGTAACAATTGATCCTATTAAAGACGAAAGTATTTTCCAAGAGGGAGATTTGGTTAAATGTCCAATGGTGGCAAGTATGTATAGCCATTATAAGATAACAAGGCAACAAGAGGGACCTGTGTATTTTCCAACCGCAGAGAATGATTATATTAGTAGTGTATATGAAAAGTATGGGTATGGAAAATACAGGGTTGCATCGGGAGGATCAGTGGCTAATAATGCTTTTTCTTTGGGCGTTTTATTCGGATTTAAAACAATTATATTGGTGGGGCAGGATTTGGGATATCCAGATGGAAAAGTTCATGCAAGTCATGCTGTTTATAAAAATTGTCTTGATAACGAAATAGAGATAAATAATCGCGATAAATATTATGAGATAGAAGCAAATGATGGAGGAACAATACTTACAGAGGCTAATATGGATGCATACCGTAAGTGGTTTGAGGAACAGGCTGTGAAGGGGGAAGTACGGATAATCAATGCTACAGAAGGAGGCGCAAAGATACATGGTGCAGAATACATGACTTTACAAGAAGCATTGAAAACAACTTGCTATGGAAAAGAAGAGATAAATTTTTCTTATATAATGAGAAATAATAAAAGTGCATTTACGAAAGAACAACAGGATGAAATATATGCAGAATATGCCAAAGTAAATAAAAAGATTGATGTATGGGTAGATAAATTGAAAAAAGGAATTAGGGCATATGAAAAATTAGATCTTTTGAATCGAAAAGGAAAATATCATACAAGTGAATATAAGAAGTCGACGGAAGAATTAGGACAATTAACGAAAGAATTTAGTAAATCAGACATTGCAGCGATGTTAAATCAGTGGGGAAATAAAACAGAGTACGAGGTATTAGATACGCTGACTGATAATGAAACATCTTTATATAATGAGGTAAAAACAATTATTGATGGAGGAATAAAAATGTATCAAAGCTATATTGATAATAGCTTTTTACTAAAAGAAAAATGGTCAGAATTGCTAAATAGATATGGAATAGAGGAGATTTGAGAAAAATGCAAGCATTTTCGCAAGAATGGGAGGAAATTCATAAAAAGCAACAATGGGGAACTTACCCATCGGAGCAAGTGATTCGTTTTGTTGCACGAAATTTTTACAAAAAAGAACGAGAAAAAGTAAAATTTTTAGATTTTGGATGTGGCGCAGGAGCAAATACGTGGTATTTAGCAAGGGAAGGATTTGATGTTTATGCGTTTGATGGATCGGAAAGTGCTATTAACAGAGCGAGGTTTTTTTTGGAATCCGAAGGATACGAAGATGTAAAATTTTCTGTGAGGGGATGGAGTGGATTTAGATTATCCTGGAAATTTTTTTGATTGTGTGATTGACAGCGTTTGCATTTATGCAAATAAGATTAGTTGTATCAGAACAATGTATAAAGAAATATACAATATTTTAAGAGAAGATGGAAAATTATTTAGTTCGTGCTTTGGAACAAAAACAGAAGGCTTTGGAACGGGAGAAAAAATTGAAGATGGAACATACAAAAATATTTCCTGCGGGGTATTAAAAGGACGAGCAGAGGCACATTTTTTTACAATGGAAGAATTAAGGAAGACGGTGGATGAAGCAGGTTTTCAAAATATTGTTATTGATCAAATGTTATACACAGATAACGGAGTGTGGGTAGAGCAGTTTTATTTGAATGCAGAAAAGTAGAAAGATAGGAAACAGATGAAAATCATTAATATATCACAGAACAGAGAATGGAATAAATTGATAAAAAGTTTCGCAGATTGGGACATATATTATTTGAATGAATATGTACAATCATTAGCAATTCATGGTGATGGGGAACCTTTGTTAATTTATTTTGAGTCTGAACATGCTAAGATGGCATATATTATGATGCAAAATGATATAGCAGAAATGGAATCATTTAGGAACAAGTTGCCACATGGAAAACTATACGATTGGACAACACCTTATGGATATGGAGGTCCGCTTTATGACGGCGTGATTACGAGTGAGTGGTTGAAAAAATGCATGGGGGAGTTATGTGAATATGCAAAACAAAAACATATAGTGTCACAATTTTTTAGATTTCATCCATTACTGCAAAATCAGATTCCTGTAGAAGAAGAGATGAAGGTTTTGTATACAAAAAAAACAGTGTATATAGATACAGCATCAATGGATGAAATAATGAAAAATATGACACCGAATAATCGTAATATGGTGCGTAAAGCAGAAAAAAATGGGATAAATATATTCTGGGATAAAGGTGAAAGGTTACATGAGTTTGAATGGATATATAAGAAAACCATGGAGTTACATCAAGCTGATACATACTATAATTTCGAAGATAATTATTTTCAGTATATAATAGAACATATGAAAAAAAATATTATTTTTTTCTATGCAACTTATGAGAACAAAATTATAAGCAGTTCTATATTTTTTTACAATAATAATTACATGCATTATCATTTGTCTGGAACGTTACCGGAATATCGATCAATGGCAGCAGCCAATTTACTTTTGACACAGGCGGCATATTGGGCATGCGAACATGGTATAAAAAAACTTCATTTAGGTGGTGGCGTAGGCGTAGATGATAGTTTGTTAAGATTCAAAAAACATTTTAATAGAAAAGGATGTATTGATTTTTGTATAGGAGCTAATATTTTCGATCAACAAAAATTTAATAAATTAGTAAAAATACGAAAAGAAATAGATGCAGATTTTGATGTCAATAAAAAATATATGATATTATATAGAGCATAGGATAAGGAAAATGGATAAAGTTTTGGTCATTGCAGAAGCAGGTGTAAATCATAATGGAAATATAGAAATTGCAAAAGAACTATGCTATGCAGCAAAAGAAGCAGAAGCAGATGTTGTAAAATTTCAGACATGGATAACAGATAGAATAATAACAAGGAAGGTTCGGCAGGCAGATTATCAAGAAAAAAATACTGGAAATAATGAATCACAATATGAAATGTTGAAAAAACTTGAATTAACACATGATGCATTTAGAAAGATTAAAGAGTATTGTGATCAGATAGAAATTCAATTTGCATCAACAGCAGATGAAGAAGAAAGTTTAGATTTTTTGGTAGATTTGGGAATACCATTTATTAAAATTGGTTCAGGAGACGTTGGAAATATATCGTATTTAAGATATATTGGAAGTAAGAAATTACCGATTGTCCTGAGTACAGGAATGAGTACGTTAGAGGATGTGAGATTGTCACTTGAGGCATTAAGAGAAGGTGGCGCAGAAAAAATATCATTACTGCATTGCACAACAAGTTATCCATGTCCTTATGAAAATGTAAATTTAAGGGCAATGGATACGCTGAAGGAGACATTTTCACTTCCGGTGGGATATTCTGACCATACAAATGGTATTGCAATTCCAATTGCGGCAGTTGCTAGAGGTGCAAGAATTATAGAGAAACATTTTACTTTAGATAAAAACATGGAGGGACCAGATCATATTGCAAGTACAGAGCCAAAAGATTTTAAGGAGATGGTCAAATTTATTCGGAATGTAGAAACAGCTCTTGGAAAGGGAGAAAAGGAACCAACGGCGGCAGAAAAAGAAATTTCAAAAGTGGTATTAAAGAGGATAGTTGCGCAAAAAGAAATTTCATGTGGAAAAATAATTGAACCAGATGATATATGCGTGAAGCGTAGCGAAAATGGTATGGCTGCAAGTTTATGGGATGAAGTAATTGGTACGAAGGCAAAGAGAAATTATAACGTAGATGATGGAATAGAACTATAATGGTTGAAAGAAATGAAAAAAGTATGTGTAGTTACTGCGACTAGAGCAGAATATGGTGTTTTAAAGAATACATTGCAAAAAATTGAACAGGATCCTGATTTGCAATTGTGTCTGTTAGTTACAGGCACACATTTGTCAGAAAAATACGGTTATACAGTAAAGGAAATAAAACAGGATGGTTTTAAAATACAGGAAGAAATTGAGATATTAGAGATAGGAATGGAACAGCAGGTTATACAGACAATGGCAAATGCATTGAAAAAATTTGGCAAAGCATTTGCAAAATATCGTCCAGATGTATTGCTTGTGGTAGGAGATCGTTATGAGATTTTGGCAGTATGTGAAGCTGCAATGGTCTTAAATATACCAATTGCTCATATTTCAGGTGGTGAGATTACAGAAGGAGCTATTGATGATACAATTAGACATTGCATAACCAAAAT
>CAKRFU010000042.1 GCA_934320845.1 uncultured Lachnospiraceae bacterium | reverse complement strand
GATAGCATCGATAAATTCCTGAGTTGTCATCTCATTACCTCCATAATAAATATATTTTATAAATTCGTTGCATCAGTTTAACTGATGTAGTTTCTTTGGAAACCTACTGTTTCCTTTTCGTTCAAATAATTAAGCCTCTGCAGCTCCATCACCCTTTTCAGCGATCTGATTAAGAACACGAGCAAGATTTGTGATAGGTGACTGTAAAGAACCAAGTAACTTGGAAATAAGTTCCTCTCTTGAAGGGATGCTTGCAAGAGCCTTAACACCATCAACATCATAAAATGTACCTTCAACTACTGCACCCTTGAACTCAAGTGCTTCAGCTTCTTTTGCAATGTTGTTAAGGATTCTGATAGGAGCAGTTGCATCCTCTTTTGAAATAGCGATAGCAGATGGTCCGTCAAGTAAATCATCTAACTGAGCAAAATCAGTTCCTTCAAAAGCACGTTTCATAAGTGTGTTTTTGTAAACTTTGTACTCACATCCTGCCTCTCTAAGTCCTTTACGAAGCTTTGTATCCTGCTCTACTGTAAGTCCACGATAGTCTACAAGTACAACAGTTGCAGCACCTTCAACCTTTGCCTTAATCTCATCAACTATAGGCTGTTTGATTTCAACTTTTGCCATGAGTAAGTCTCCTTTCCTGGGTTTTCCCCATAATATCCACTGCAGACAGACATATAATTTGCTCTGTAAAGTAAACTATTATAAAACAGCTTCTTTCAGACAAAATAAAAAACCTCGCCGCATAATTCAAGCCGAACGAGGTGAAAATAATTCATATAGAAATTCATCTTCCTCGGTAGGCGTTTGTACTTACACCGGTTCACCGGCACCTACTGTCTACGGCAGTGTGTCCTGCAATTCACAGAACAAAAACAATATTATCACAGTTTAAATATGTATGTCAAGTACTTTTTTGCATCTAATCTCCGCACTACTCCCTCGCCTTTCTATTTATATACTCAGCCTTATATTTAGAATAAACTATAGTCTGGTCATGATACAGCCCATAATATCCGGACAAAAGATAACTAACGCTTATAGCAATAAGAAAGAACGGAACCGCTTCATATCCAAAAAGTTCAAATGCTATGAGCATTGAAGTTATAGGACAGTTTGTAACACCGCAGAATACAGCCATCATTCCGACTGCGGCGCAAAGTGACGGCGAAAGTCCCACTATATTTCCAAACAGGCATCCAAAAGTTGCTCCTATAAAAAACGACGGTACTATTTCGCCACCCTTAAAACCGGCCTCAAGAGTCAATGCTGTAAAAATCATCTTCCATATAAACGCCATTGGATTCACTTTTCCGCCAATTGCCCTGACTATAACAGGTACACCTGCGCCCATATAATCATCGGTATGTAATATTACAGTTAAAATAATAATGATGATACTTGAAAAAACAATTCTTACATACGGATTTTTTATTTTGTCCCTATACAAATCTCCAAGTCCGTGAAGTACCATACAGAAAACAACACTTATAGCCGCACAACACATTGCCAATACAATTATTTTTAAACTCGGAACCAATTGAAACTGTGGTATATGTAAAATATTAAATGCATTCGGTCCAATTCCCATATGCGTTGCAAATTTGGAAGCAATTAACGCAGCAAATACACACGGAACAAGTGCAGCATAATACATAACACCGACACTAACTACCTCCATTGAAAATATTGACGCCGCTATAGGTGTTCCAAATATTGCTGAAAATGCTGCACTCATGCCACACATGACAACAATTCTTCTGTCCTTCTCATCAAATCGAAATAATCTGCCAAGCTGATTGCCTATACTTCCTCCAAGCTGCAATGCTGCCCCTTCTCTGCCGGCAGAACCACCAAAGAAATGCGTTATTATAGTAGAAATAAAAATAAGCGGAGCCATTTTAAACGGAATTTCACTCTCAGCATGAATTGTAGATAAAACAAGATTTGTTCCCTTATCATTTTTGTATTTAAAAATTCCATATAAAGCAACAATCACAATGCCACCCAAAGGCAGTGCAAATATTATCTCCGGATGCTGTGTTCTAATTTCAGTAACAACTCTCAGGCAATAAGCAAACAATGTACTGAATGAACCTACAACAATCCCGACTATAGCCGAAAAAACTCCCCATCTTATAAATCTGTATATATTTTTATAAATTCTTGATATATAAAATTTTATCATCTGATATTTTTTCATTTTTTCAATTATTCCTTTTTATTATTTTCTTATATGATGATGCAAGGGTCAAAAGACATTTTGAACCTTGCATCATCATTCTTAATTATATAAGAAGAAACACTTTTTTGCAAAATTATCCTATTATTATTCATTTGTGCCATATCTTTATTAGTTTCGTTCTCCTTTATTAGTATTCATTACTATTTGTTAGACATTTATAACCCAGATGCATATATACATCGCACCTCTTTCCCTTAATCTGGAAAATATCTGCAAAATAAATATATATTTTTCTAAAAATGTTATTTTTTCTTTTCTGAGCAACACATTCACCCTTAAACGGCATTTTTCCGTCGTTTTAAAAAAAATGTATTTTTTTTGTTGACAAAGTAAATAATAAATGATAGTATATAGCACGTAAACAGTAATAATTACTATTTAACTTTTTAAAATATTTTTTTAACAATTTTACAAACAATACAATTTTTTAAGAAAAGGAGATTATTATTATGGCAAAATGGGTATGTTCAGTATGCGGTTATGTTTACGAAGGAGAGACAGCTCCTGAAAAATGTCCACAGTGTGGAGTTCCTGCTGAAAAGTTCAACAAACAGGAAGAAGGCGAGCTTACATGGGCTGCAGAGCATGTTGTAGGTGTAGCACAGGGTGTAGATGAGGAAGTTCTTCAGGGTCTCAGAGACAATTTCAACGGAGAATGTTCAGAAGTAGGTATGTACCTCGCTATGGCAAGAGTTGCTCATCGTGAAGGATATCCTGAAATCGGTCTTTACTGGGAAAAAGCAGCATATGAAGAAGCAGAGCATGCAGCTAAATTTGCTGAACTTCTCGGCGAAGTTATCACAGACAGCACAAAGAAAAATCTTGAGATGCGTGTAGATGCAGAGTGTGGCGCTACAGCAGGAAAGATGGCTCTTGCTAAGAAAGCTAAAGAACTCGGACTTGATGCTATTCACGATACAGTACATGAGATGGCTAGAGATGAGGCGAGACACGGCAAAGCATTCAAAGGCTTACTTGAAAGATACTTTGGATAATTTCACAAACCCAAATTAAATATAGAACAAAGAGTCGCTTGCGACTCTTTCGCGCTTGAGCGGAATGCGTAGCATTTATTTCTTTTCCGCGAAATGTGCATCCTCACGGAGTGTTTTTTATGTTATAGGAAACGAAAAGTTTCCTATAACATAAAAATATAAAAAGCAGCTGTACTTTAATTATATTTGATACCTGAAAAATTTAAACTTTCCAAGGTAGTACAAAACACTTAAATACAGCTGCTTTTTTATTACAGTTATTTTCTTATTCAGTTATTTTTAATCCAGCAACTCAACTATATGCAAATCATTTCTCAATGCAAGATCCACAAATCCTGTTCCTATCTGTACAAGCGGTCTCAATATATTATATTTATTAAATAAAATTATTCTTCCCTCCTGACCATTGTTCAGCCTTACCTTACACTGTATAAATGTCTGTGCAAGTCTCGATGTAAATGTCAAAAGAGCGACCGGGTCAAAATTTTTACTCTGAGTTTCGCTTAACTGTATCAAAACCTCGAAAGGAGACAGCTTTCTAAATCCTATTTCTTTCATAAGCATAGTATCGTATACATCGGCTATCGCAATAACTCTTGCTATCGGATTTATACTCTTATTGTCAACACCAAGTGGAAAACCTGTTCCATCGGCATGCTCATGATGTGTCAAAACTGCCTGTTTAATACTCTGATCCAAATCCTTATTTTTAACCAATTCATACCCATACATCGTATGTTTTGTAAAAGATCCCTTTTCAAGTTCCTTATGAAAAGAAAATCCATTTAATTCATTTTGTGCAAATTTAAGAATACCAATATCATGCAGAATTCCCGCTATCGCAACTCTATCAATCATTTCCGCACTATATCCCATCCAGCCTGCAAGTATCTGTCCCCATAATGCGACATTAACAGAATGGTTATAAAGTCCCGCCGCATTCTCTTTCATCTTTGACAGTAACACGCACAGATTTACTGTAGTATCAGCCTTAGTCACGACCTCGTTCAACGAGTCAAGCAATTCATTAACATCTACATCCTTATCATTTGATGCAATTTCTTTAAGATTTCTTGATACAGTGTCCTCTGCAATTTGAAATCCCTCTTTAAAAGCCTTTTCCTGTTCAGGTGTTATTTTACTTACTTCCTGATTGCTTTCTTCAGCCACACTATATTCAACATTTACAAAATCTATAAAATGCTTCGTCAAAAGTTCAATAATTTCCTGTGTAACAACCGTTCCTGAACCAATCAAGAACGTCCCTGTCTTTGAATAGATATTGTCCTTTATTATCATTCCGCTTTTCAGCCTATTTAGCCGAATACGCATTTGTGCCATTTTTACTCTCCTTTTATCACTAATGTACTTTTACAAAATTATTTTTTCAAATTATATTCTTTAATTTTTTTACATATATATTATACAATATATTTTTTTTATTTCCACTATTAAGTAAATCAGTTTTTTTGACATTCTATTATTTTATTGCTATAATATATTTAATTAGTAATTATTATTGTTTAGAACTTAAAAACCCTTTATTTTATATTATTACATAGGAGTGATTTTTATGTCTGCTATTAGATACAGCAAACAGCGTGAGGCTATCAAAGACTATCTGAAATCTGTCACATGCCATCCGACGGCTGACACGGTTTACGCAAATATTCAAAAACTATTTCCTAATATAAGCCTTGGCACCGTCTACAGAAATCTAAATTTTCTCGTTGAGCATGGAGAAGCTATTCAAATAGATTGCGGTGACGGTTTTGTTCACTTTGATGGAAATTCTGTTCCTCATAATCACTTTTTTTGCAGATCATGTAAAAAATTATTAGATATCGAAATGGATTCTATAAGCCATATAGACATCATTGCTAATGCCAATTTTCCCGGAAAAATTGAGGGACACACGGTACTTTTTCATGGTCTTTGTGGTGACTGCTGTTCAGATTTAAACAAAAATGAAAATTTAAAGAATATTTAAATACCAACCCCCAATAGTTAGATTTTTAGGTCTAACTTTTTGGGGGCGGTATATACTTCACATTCGGTATCTTATTTTTGTATATTTATTTTATCAAATGCAGCTCTTAATACAGATACATCCGCATCTTTGTCTATCTGCAATGTTATTCCCATCTCCTTTGAGTATATATTTTCCTCCGAAAATTCAGATTTTGACATTGCTATTATAGGAAGATACCCTCCATTGCTCTTCTCGTATTTTCTTATCTGCAAAGCCAAATCATAACCGTTTTTTTCAGGAAGCTGAGCATCTGTTATTATTGCCGAATAATATCCTGCTCCTCTTTCCTTATACATACACAGTGCTTCGCTGCCGGTAGATGCACTTTCAACCAAAAAACCCAAATATTTAAGTTTTTGCCTTAATAAGTTTTTTGATGTTATAAGATTTTGGACTATCAAAATTCGTTTTATGGAATTTATTTTTTTACCGCCTGATTCTGCCATGATTGCTTTAACAACCGTATCTTCATCATTCTGAAAATAATTTTTATCCGTCGAAACAGGTAAACTTATAGTACATCTCGTTCCGACACCTAAACTGCTTTCTATTTCCAGCTCGCCGTTTAAAACTCTGATAATATTGTTAGAAAGCCACAATCCTAATCCGATTCCACTTCCTTTTGTCTTTTGTGAAAAATCTAAAGGAATACTTTTTACAGCCTTTTCAATAATCTTCTCATCAATTCCCGGACCATTATCTTCTATAATAAATCTGTATATATATATTTCTCCAAATTTTTGTCTACTCTCCACAACTTTAATTTTTATATTTCCATTAACATCCGTGTACTGAACCGCATTTAATAAAATGTTCTTTATTACCTGCTTTAATCTCATTTTGTCAATAAAAACATAATCATGTATAACTTCATCAAAATTCACACTCAGCTCATGTTTTTTTTCTTCTATATAAACAGCAATTTCATTTATAATTTCTCCTAAAAGTTCTTTTATAGATATTCTTTCAAATAAAAATTTTATGTCACCTACTTCTATTCTGCTTACATCTACAATTTTTTTTATATTTTCAAGAAGCAATTCAGATGCCTCTCTTATCTTTTTTATATAAATCTCATTAGTCTCACAATAATTTTTTGACGTACTTAACATATCAGTAACTCCCATAATATAATTTACCGGAGCTTTCATATGTTGACCGATATGTCTTAGAAATGCATTTTTTGCTTCATTTGCCACATTTGAAACATCATAGGCAGATTTAAGAGACTTATTTTCCATAATTTCTCTCAGTTTTTCCTCATGAATATCTTTGACAGTCATAACACACTCTCTAACAATGCCATTTTCATCGGAATTAAGCCATATAAAACTCATTCGGCTCAGCAAAAATTTCTGTTCTGAATTTATATATCTCATATATTCAAAAGATAACATTCTTTTTTCTTCTGAAAGAACTTTTCTTATATGTTCTCTATTCATAAAATTTCTTACATCTTCAAGATACTCTTTTGATATTATTTTTTCTGTAATATTTGATACATACCGCGTATAATTCATCATATGACCTGTATCATGTTCATCTCCACGCATCTGTTCAAAGATATAAATACTGTCCTCTTTCATATTACATATTGATACTACATAAAATGCATCCTTTATCGCAGTAAAAATATTTCTGCTGCTGACAATCTCCATTTCTTCCCTAAACACACATATGCAATAATTTTCATCCCCTGCCAAATAAAATTCTGCCGAAAAATATCCCCCAAGTTCTAAATTATATGAAGAAATAACCTCTGTCTTCTTAACCCCGTTAAATATCTCCTCAATTACATGTATCAACTGATTGTATTTATCTTTAAAAAGAAAATAAAGAATATTATTATCTGTATGAGCTATCAGACTTTTCTTTTTTTTAAGTGCATTATTTAAATAAACCTCTTCAAAACCAATATTTTTTTCTAAGTTTCGTTTGATTACAATAACACTGACAGGCATATTATCAAACGCTTTTGTAAATTCCAACTTTTCCCCTCCATTATTACATTTGAAGCCCTCTGTACTCCACGCAGGTTGAAAATACGATAAGTGTTTTTGTCCTGCCATACTTCTGCAATTCTCCTATAAATTGGTCTAATTCATCTGTACTTGGAAACAACACTTCAAGAAGCATCGAATAATCACCTGTTACACAATTACATTCTACAACATTTTTACAACTATTTATATAAGGATAAAAGTCCTTTTTGTCGATTGGTGACACCTCAAGATTTATAAATGCCTTTATGTGGTATCCTAGTTTTATCGGATTTATTCTTGCATGAAACCCCTCTATATATCCATTCTGTACAAGATTTTCAATTCTTGCTGACACAGCAGGTGATGACAGATAAACCTTTTGTGCAATCTCTTTCAACGACATTCTTGCATTTTCCTGAAGCATCGTTATTATCATTTTATCAATATTATCTAATTCATCATTTTTCATTTTTTCCTCCATACTGCCGGCATATTTTTACTATATTAATATCAATATTCAAAATTTATTTCAGACTTTTAAGTTTATTTCGGATAAAACGTCTGATTATCAGCCTAATAAAATTAAGTTTTATGTTTTTATACTTATTATAATAGCATAAAACTCATTAATTCTGTAAATTATTTTTTATTGCCACAATACTCTTGACCAAAACTGATTTCAGGCGTAATATCACAAATGTTGATGTGTCAGACACAATACAGATATAGAGGGCATCTATACATTTACGAATGTTACTTTTATCTGATGATGACAATACAGTGACACTCATAAATTTAATTTAATATTTTTTAACGCCCAAAAGAAATCAGGAATAGTTATTTTTTTCCTGATTTTTTTATTTAAAAAATTGTTCACATTTAATTAACAAAAACAACATTGCAGGTTCACATTCGATTGTTATTATAACATCATCAAATGAAACGAAATCATTTGATAGTGCTTAAATTTTTTTCATACCTTCTCCTTAAGAATCGTCACTCCAGGCGATTCTTATTTTTTTCTTTAAATCATTTAAAACAACCCGGTCAATATATGCTATAATTGCAATGAACAGAGAAAAACAACGGAGGTTAATAAATTAAAAATGAAAGATAAATTTTTAAAAGCAGCCGCCATCACCCCTGACATAAAAGTCGGTGATACGGATTTTAATACAGAAAACATAATAAAATCAATGAATACAGCACATAAACATGGCGTAAAACTTGCCGTTTTCCCTGAACTTGTAATATCCGGCTACACATGCAGCGACCTTTTTTTACAGGATATTCTTCTTAAAGGTTCACTCGACGGTTTAAAAAAGATAATAAATGCATCAGAAAATCTTGATATGATAACCATAGTCGGTTTACCTTTTCTATTCAATTTCAAACTTTATAATGTCGCCGCCGTAATATTTGATGGTGAACTTCTTGGAATAGTTCCAAAACAGCATATTCCAAATTATTCAGAATTTTATGAAGCCAGACACTTCTCTACAGGAAATAAAGAAGTATCATATATAGAAATCCCTGAACTTGGTGACACATGTTCATTTGTTCCTTTTGGTGCAAACCAGCTTTTCAAAGCAGAAAATCTTCCTGAACTTGTCATTGGCATTGACATTTGCGAGGACTTATGGATGCCTATTCCACCATCATGTTATCACGCTATGGCTTCTGCCACTGTTATTGCCAATCTTTCAGCTAGCGACGAAACTACAGGCAAAGACCTTTACAGACGTGAACTTGTAAAAAATCAATCGGCAAGACTTGTAAGCGGCTACATCTATGCCGATGCCGGCGAGGGTGAATCCTCAACTGACCTTGTATTTGCAGGACATAATTTAATAGCCGAAAACGGAAGTATACTTGCTGAGACAAAAAGATTTGAAAACGGTATCGCAATAAGTGAAATTGACCTTGGCAAACTTGTAAGTGAACGCAGACGAATGTCAACATTTGTCATAAACGCTCCTGAGGACAGCGGCTATGAAGTAACTACATTCGAGTTTAAAAATATTGGCGAAACAATTCTCACCCGTCATTTTGAAAAAACACCATTTGTTCCAAATGACAAAAATGACCGCAACCGCAGATGCGATGAGATATTAAACATTCAGGCAAAAGGATTAAAAAAACGTCTTGAACACACACATTGCAAATCAGCTATTATCGGAATTTCGGGCGGACTTGACTCAACACTTGCCCTTCTTGTAACTGCAAAAGCTTTTGATATGCTCGGACTTGACAGAAGCGGTATCTGTGCAGTCACGATGCCTTGTTTCGGAACTACTGACCGAACATATCAGAATGCGTGTATTCTGACTGAAAAAATCGGTGCTACACTTAAAGAAGTACCTATCCATGAAGCCGTAAACCTTCATTTCAGAGACATAGGACATGACAGTTCAATCCATGATGTAACTTACGAAAATTCCCAGGCAAGACAACGTACACTTATCCTTATGAACCTTGC
>CAKRFU010000041.1 GCA_934320845.1 uncultured Lachnospiraceae bacterium | reverse complement strand
ATATGATACTGTAACAAATATTTGTGTCTGTTTTTTGATTTCCACGTTCCCATAACGCAAGTATAGCACAAACCTCCGCTTCCGGCTACCTTAACCCTCCGTCTAAAGCCAGTGGGATTGCGGTAGCCCTATTTCAAGTCTCCCTGCCGAATTCAAATAAACAGAAATAACCATCACAATATACGAAAAAACAGAGCAGAACATCGTATAATACACATCAAAATAAAGACAGCTTGCAACAGGTACAAGTACAAATGTAATGTATATTCCAATATCATTGAAACAGCCAAACATTCCTATCAAAACCGACATTGCAACAGACATATAATACTTCAAAAATTTATCAGGAACTTTAAAAAAGCATAAAATTAACGGTGATATCAATGTCGGAATTCCAATTACTGAAATTGCAAGCATCAACTCTTCACTAAAATTAAACACAGCAAAAAAGTCAAGTAATAAAAGACATATTAAAAATGTCGTACAAATTGCCATTGTAACCGCAATCTGCCTGTTAAGATTATGTGTATTGTCAATCATACGATAACTTTCCTCCTTTGTAAAAAGCGAAATGTCATTGATACATTACACTATAGATATTTTCCCTTCAATAATACTGTTCCAATTAAAAATCCCAAACACAAACCCAAAGCAACAGTTCCGGCAAAAAGCAGACCTATTTCCAGCACATTGTTCGTGCGGATATTTAAAATAATTTCGCAGACAGCATACACTGATAAACCTGCTGCCATTCCGACAAATCCTTTTCTTTTGTCACTAATTTTCATACTGATAATAACCGCAATTACAAAGCCTATAATCATAAAAATAATACTATCACTTGAAAATAATTCACTTAAAACAGGTAAAAATTTCATATCCACTCCTCCCATCTTTAAAATTTTCTCATTTTTTCTAAATAACATCATTATTTTTTCCTTATTATACATTATTTTGTACGAAATAATCAATAAGGGGAGTGGGAGGAGTAAATTTTGCTTCACCTGTTTTAACGCAGAAATTAATATAAAATTCGTACAAAACAAAAAAGCCACAAAACACACGACTTTATCGTTATATTTTATGGCTTTTTATTTCCTAAAACATCGAAAATCATATCACAACACTCTCATTATTTCTAACCGCATGATTTACAATCACCTCAACTTTTCCCGCATTGTCATCAACAAGATATATCTTATGTAAAAACACATTTACATGTTCACCCTCTGAAACCATTTCCTGACCTATCTGTCTGTTTGCTATTAAAATTTCATCATGAACTCTTATTCTAAGTTCAAGTCCGTTCCCTCTGAATGAAACTCTTTCTACTACTCCTTCCTCTTTTGTAACAGGATAAGGATTAAATTCATTTTTCTTTCTAACTGTAATAAACTCTGGTCTTATGACCGCTGTCTTTCCATCTGAAACATCATGAAAACCATTAAATGAAGAATAGTCATTGATTATAACGGGTTCTCCCAAAAACTGTGCCATAAACGGTGTCTGCGGATTGCTGTAAACCTCTACCGGTGTTCCAATCTGTTCAATTCTCCCCTTATTTGTCACAATAATCTGGTCTGCGACCTCTATTGCTTCATCCTGGTCATGCGTGACAAAAATACTCGTTATCCCTACTCTGTTTATAAGTTCCCTAAGCCATAACCTCAATTCTTTTCGGACTTTTGCATCAATTGCGGCAAATGGTTCATCAAGCAGAAGAAGATGCGGCTGTGTTGCCAAAGCTCTCGCAAATGCAACCCTCTGCCGCTGTCCTCCTGAAAGCTGTTTTGGGTATCTTTTCTCAAGCCCCTTTAGCCCCACAAGTTCAATAAGTTCCTCAACACGATTTTTTATTTCCGCCTTGCTTTTTTTCTGAATTTTCAGTCCGAATGCTATATTATCATATACAGTCTTATATCTGAACAGCGCATAATTTTGAAATACAAAACCTATCTCTCTCTTACTTGCCGGAATATTATTTACCTGTTTTCCGTCAATATAAATTTCACCTGAATCCGCATTTTCAAGACCCGCTAAAATCCTAAGTATTGTTGTCTTTCCGCTTCCGCTTGGTCCCAAAAGACCGATAAGTTTTCCCTTTTCAACAGAAAAACTGACATCATCAGATGCTTTGAAATCATTAAAAACCTTATTTATATGTTTAAGTTCCACATAAGCTGTTTTATTCTGTTCCATACTCATTTCCTCACTTTAAATTATAAATCTATTCCTATATCATGATTTATTTCACTCTGATACCACGCTCAAAAATATTTTTTAAGACTAATATAACAAGTGCCATTACAACCAAAATAGCCGACATTGCAAATGCTCCCGTAAAGTCAAATGCCTGATACAAAAGTTCTATGTACAACGGCATTGTATTTGTAATACCCCTCAAATGTCCTGATAATACAGAAACTGCACCAAATTCTCCCATTGCCCTTGCCGAACACAAAACTACTCCGTAAAGAAATGCCCATTTAATATGAGGAAATGTAATCTGTGTAAAAATCTGAAAGCCATTTGCTCCCATAAGTGCAGCGGCTTCTTCCTCATCACTTCCCTTAACCGTAAGAACAGGTATTATCTCTCTTGATATAAACGGAAATGTCACAAATATTGTCGCAAGAACTATTCCCGGAACAGCAAATATTATCTGAATTCCCCACTTTTCAAGAAACGGATAAATTGCACTCTGACGGCCGAAAGTCAATACAAATATCAAACCTGCAATAATAGGCGAAATAGTAAGCGGCAAATCTATCAAAGTTGATATAATCTTTTTTCCACGAAACTTAAATCTTGTAATAAGCCATGCGGCAAAAATTCCAAACACCGAATTTATAATTACTGTAATAACAGTAACCTTTACAGTCAAAAGAATTGATTTAACGGCATATTCATCCGTAACCGATGAAACAAAAACTCTCCATCCCTCCCTCAATGCCGTGTAGACAACGTACACCAGCGGAAGTACAAGCATTATCAGCAGAAATATTACGCTTATGCCAATAAGAAGCCATTTTACAAAACCTTTATTATTTCTAATTTCCATGTCCTGCACCCCCTAATCAATTCCACTTACAATTTTTGACGTATGACTTTGAATTAATGCATTTATAAAAAGAATTACAAATGATATAAGAAGCATAACAAGTGCAATAGATGTAGCACTTGCATAATCAAACTCCTGCAATTTAGCCATTATCATAAGCGGTGCAATTTCTGTCTTGTACGGAGTATTTCCTGCAATAAATACAACACTTCCGTATTCACCTATACACCTTGCAAAAGCCATGGTAAAACCGGCTATGAGTGCCGGACGGATTTCAGGAAATATTACACTGAAAAAGATACGGGTACGGGAAGCACCAAACATTGCTGCTGCCTCCTCATACTCTTTTTCAACCTTTTCAAGTACCGGCTGTACACTTCTGACAACAAACGGAATTCCGATAAAAACAAGTGCCACGGTAATTCCAATCCGGGTATATGCAATTTTTATCCCGACATTTGCAAAAATTCTGCCGACCCATCCTTCCGGTATTGTAAGATGCGTAAGTGCAATACCTGCAACGGCAGTAGGCAATGCAAACGGCAGCTCTATAATCCCATCCATAATCTTTTTTCCCGGAAAATCATATCTCACAAGTACCCACGCAATAATCATTCCCATAACCGCATTTATAAGCGATGCGATAAGTGCCGTTATGATACTCACCCTATAACTTGCCAGAACTCTCTGTCTTGTCACTGTCACCAAAAAATCATGTGGTGACAGTTTAAACGAAAAGAATACAAGTGAGCACAATGGAATAATAACAATAAGTCCAAGAATTGCCATAACAATTCCGAAAGATAAACCAAATCCGGGAATCACACTTTTTTTATGCTTCATATCAAACTCCATTTCTCATTGTACCGGTACAACGAACACCAAAATGCCATTTAAAACAGCTTTTTATTTTTCCTCATAAATGGAATCAAACTCTCCACCGTCAGAAAAATGTTTCTTTGTCGCTTCACTCCAGCCGCCAAAATGCTGAATATTAGTAAGGTCAACATCGGTAATTATCCACTTTTTATCCTTAGGAAGTTTGTCAATAGTATTTCCACTTCCTTTATAGCTGTACTCTTTCAAAATCTTTTCATTTGAAGGACGGTAATACCACTGTGCCTCTAACTTCTGAGCCTCATCAGAATACAGATATTTTAAATATTCCTCCGATACTTTCCTTGTTCCTCTCTGGTCAACAACCTTATCCACAACAGCAACTGTCGGCTGGCATAAAATTGAAACCGAAGGAACCACAATCTCATATTCTCCCGGATGTTCATCTAATGAAAGAAATGCTTCATTTTCCCATGCCAGAAGAACATCTCCCTGTTTATTCTCAACAAATGAAGTAGTTGCACCTCTCGCTCCCGAATCAAGAACAAGAACATTCTTATATAACTTTTTCATGCTCTCCTTTATCTCATCCTCGCTCTGTCCCTGTTTTTCAAAATAATACCATGCCGCAAGATAGTTCCATCTTGCACCGCCTGATGTCTTTGGATTAGGTGTTATAACACCAACATCATTTCTAAGCAAATCACTCCAGTCGAGAATTTTTTTAGGATTTCCTTTTCTGACAAGAAATACAATAGAAGATGTATACGGCGAACTGTCACGCTCAAACTCATTCACATAACCATCATCAATAAGTCCCGCATCTTTCACTGCATCAACATCACCTTCAAGTGCAAGCGTTACCACATCTGCCTGAAGCCCGTTTGCAACCTCAAGTGCCTGCTTGCCTGAACCTCCGTGTGACTGAATTATTGAAACATCCTGACCTGATTTTTGTTTCCAATGCTTCTGAAAAATTTTATTATATTCTTCATAAAGTTCTCGTGTCGGATCATAAGAAACATTTGTTATCTCAACCTTTTTATTAGAAGAAGCATCACTCTTTTTACTGTCTGTTCCGGCTTTTGAACCGCAGCCTGTAAGACTCCCCAATGTCAACGCTGTCACTGTAAATAATGTAATAATCTTTTTCACTCTCATAATATCTGCCTCTCTTTCCCCGCCTGTTTTTAATCATGATATAAACTTAAAATGTTTTATACCGGAATTTATATCAGAAATTTAATCCAATATAAAATAAATCGTTGAAGCGGTTTGTTTTTTGTTGATGATGAAATAATATTCATAAATCAGATGAAAAACAATTAGAATATTTGAAATCGTTTGCAGAATTAAGATAAAAAACTGAGAACAGATTTTTAGAATCGACTGTTTTCGTCACAACAGTATGCTTAAAATGATTATGAAGAAAGAATGTTATGAAATCGTTCTCAGTTATATAAAATAAGGCTTTGTTGATATTTTATTACGTTTATTTTTGAATAATCTCTGTAAATGTCTTATATATTAGATTTTGTTACAAAAAATCTATCCATGAAATTCACTATATTTTATAGTTATACTTCTCAGGCATGTATTAAGTCAAAATCACTCATCCATGTAAAAACTTATTATCATTCCCCTGTCTCTGTTATAGAAATAAATATTGCCCAAACTATCTTTATATCCACTTAAACAGTTTGAATTTTGGTATAACTCCGGTAATTTACCCTCCGTTATCGTTACACCATCTGTACTATTATTCTTTTTCTTTTTGCTATATGTGACCTCAGTGTTTAAAAAAGTTTTTGCAAAATTAACAACCTTATTCACTTCAGCACGTTTACTTATATTTTGTAACTTTTTCACCTTGCAGTAATTAAGCATATTCGTCAAAACACCGTTTCCGTCAAAATACAAATCAAGATAAATTGTATCATCTATGTTTTTGTTAGTTATACTACATACTATTTCTCCACTCTTATATTTTTTTAAATGTATTTGTCCCTTGTGCAATATTTCCTGATACACTTCTTTAGGAAAAGTCTGTTCTATTTTTTTCAATATAGGTATTGCCGCTGATTCAACATTTTCAGGAATTGCTTCTATCGGAATGCTGTTTTTTGTGCCAACCTTTATCACATGTTTATTATCTGACACTGATTTACTTTTTTTTACTGCCGACGTGTCTGCAATTTTATTGCTCCGTGTCTCTGTATTATTAACAGCATTTGTCAGACATGAAATCCCGGTAATTATTATCACAACTGCCGCAACAATTCCAACCCATTTTTTTCTTGTAGTAAACTTCATGATATTTTTCACTCTCCTTCTCGTATCCGACTCACCAAAAGCCAGCAATCCTGCACTAAAAGCCTGTGTTTTTGTCGCAAAATCCAATAACAATGTACTGTAATCAGCACGAATATCGTTTGCACTGTGTTTCAAAACATATTCATCACAACTCATTTCCATATCACGAATCATAGCAAAATAAGAAATCCAAACAAGCGGATGAAACCAATAAATTATGCACAACAAATACGCGCAAAGCTTAATAAACTGGTCCTTTCTTTGAATATGGTAATATTCATGCAAAAGAATATACTCCCGTTCTTTCTTTCCTAAATGAAACGGAATATAAATTTTAGCTTTAACAATGCCTAATACAAAAGGTGTACTGATATTATCACATTCGTAAATATTATCCTTCCAACGAATCGCCATAGAAATGTTTTTCTTTATTCTCCAAAACCAAAACATATTCCATGCAATCAAAAAAATACAGCCAAAAAGCCAGATATATGAAACTGCTGAAAGCATAAAATCCCGTGTAATAAAATTCTTCCATACTGCCATAGTCTGTTTATTACTAATGTCAGTCATAGCAGAAATATCATAACTTTTGTTACTATTACTAACCTCATTACTTTTCAGATTACTTTTTTTATTATTAGTTTTATTGATTTTTTTATTGAATTTCAAACCGCTTTTTTCTGCATCATCTTTCTCATTTTTTAAACTACTTTTTTCTGCATTATCTTTCTCATTTTTTAAATTACTTTTTTCTGCATTATCTTTCTCATTTTTTAAATTACTTTTTTCAACATTGTTATTATTACTTTCAATGCTGCTTTTTTTGTCGGTTCTTATATTACTTTTCCTGTCGCTGTTATTATTCTTAATTTTTTCCGCTTTATTTCCCCAAAAATTTAGATTTGCAGATAAAAAACAATTTTTAGCAGCCATATCTGAAGTATTATTCACCAAATTGTAAATACTAATCGGAGAACTCACCCTAACCGGACATAAAAGATAAATTCCAACAATCATCCACAAAATATAGCTGTATTTTTTCGGAACATTGCGAAAAAATAAACGAACTACAAAAACAATCAAAATTACAACACTTACCCGCAAACCATTGTTAAATAAATATGTAAAAATATTTTGTAACACTATACTCCCCCTCACAAGTATAACGAATAATTAATGATTGATATATTAACCAAAGATTTAATTTTCGTTGTACTCATTTAATTTTATATGATTTCTCTTTAAAATTTTTCTTTTAATTGACTTTTATTTTTCACTGTAAGAATCTATAATTTTTTTTATTTTATCTGCTTCTTTTTTGGAAATTTTCTTTTCTCCGAGAAACGCTGTCAAAAATCCCGGCAATGAGCCTCCAAAAGTCCTTTCAACAAAATAATTTGATTCATCATGCTGTACCCGCTCCCTCGGAATAACAACAGACACTACTGCATTTTCATTGACAAGATACCCTTTCTGTGCCAATTTCTTAATAGCTGTATATGTCGTTGACTTCTTCCACCCAAGCTGCTCATTGCAAAGCTGCACTAATCTGCCCGAAGATACAGGTGCATTATCCCATACAATTGTCATAAAACGATAATCACTGTCGCATAATTTCAAATATTCCATATTATTGATTTCCTTTCAATTTAGTGCAACGTAGAATTAATAATTCTTGTTTTAGCTCTAATAAGCTTTTCGCCTGCCATCACGCGCAATTAAAATACTAATTATCGGCGTTGGTCTGTAATAACCGACCAATAATTTAAAATCAGTCTACAACAACCGACCCGGAAAGTCAAGATTTTTTACATAGAATTATTTTTGCTGTGGCTGTTTTTACTCATAAATTGATATAAGCTGTATTAGTACAAAGAGTCGCTTGCGACTCTTTCGAGCTTGAGCGGAATGCGTAGCATTTATTTCCTTTCCGCGAAATGCGCATCCTCACGAAGTTTTTTTATGTTATAGGAAACTTCGTGTTTCCTATAACATAAAAAAACGCCGAAAGTTCCTATAAACACTAACCTTCGACATTTTTAATCTGCTATTTTTATGTAATTTCAAATTCTGTTTTACCGCTTCTACATATGTCATCTAACTGTATTCTTTAATAAAATCAACTCAAAATCTCTTCTCCCACTCCTCTTTCAAAACAGAATAATGTGCCATGTCAACTATGCCTCGATTATTCTTACCAGATTGCCGCAAAGTTCCCTCATATTTCATACCTATTTTCTGCATAACACGACCAGAGTTAGGATTGTTTATATCATGTCCGGCACAAATTCTGTTTGCTCCAACTTCTGTAAATAAAAATTTCAACAGCCTTTCCGCCGCTTCTGCCGTATAACCATTTCCCCACCATTTGCGACCTATAACCCAGCCTAATTCCATGCTGTCAATTTCATCAATAATTTTTACAACAGATATATTTCCGATAAGTTCATGTGAATTTTTCAACTCAATACCCCATTGATATATATTTTTTTCATTATATCCATTTATACAAAATTCCATATAACTTCTTGACATTTCCACACTGGAATGTGTAGGCCATGTTAGATATTTTGTCACTTCATCATCTGATGCCCAATTATTAAAAACATCCTCTGCATCTTCTATCTTAAAAGGACGAAGTAGCAGTCTGTCAGTTTCTAAACGCACTGTTCCTTTATGCTCCATAAATTTTTTCCTTCTGAATTTATTTTAGTTAATTGCAATATTATTATTATAATATGCGACTAAAAATAATTTAACATATAATCATTTTAACAATCACTTATTTAATTATCTTAATTTAGTTCCAAATAACATTATATATTTTTATTCAATCCCTAAATTCTTTAATGCCTTATTCCAATATTGGTCATCAACATTATACCATGCGTCCTTGTATCCGTTTAACCGCATTGCCTCATTTAAAACAGTTCCATGAGAAATTTTTCCTGTATAAAGCAAATGTTTTGTAATCCTGCACCAGTACGGTGTAATATCCCAAAGTCCGGATGCGTGCATTTCATTTATCACACCATCAACATCATAATCTAAAGAAACAAATTTATACTTCCACTCCCGTCCGATAGACTCAAGTATCATATATTGCGTTTTAGCTTCACTGTTAAGCGGAACTCCTACCGCTCCGGGATTTAAAACAATTTTCCTGTCATTAAAAATCACCTGCTGAATATGTGTGTGACCGCATACTATATAGCGTTCCACACAACTATTAACAATCTCTTTTGTTTTTTCATCATCAGGCAGCAATTTTCCCCTATTATCATTTGGTTCTCCATGACATAATAAAATATCTTCAAAACCATCAAATTTAACGTTTTCACATATTGGCAAATTCTCAAAAAAATCAATATCTTTTGATGTCAGATTTTCATAACAATAAATCATGGCACCAACACTGCGATTACCATTTTTCCAATCACAATTAATATTTTTACGACGATTTATCCAATAATCCTCCTTATTGCCCCTGATAAAAAAACATTGATATTTTTCACGCATATCATAAAGGATTTCCATCGTTTTTTGCGGAAATGGACATTCTCCCAGATAGTCCCCCAAAAAAGCATACGCATCAATATTTTGCGTTTTACAATGCTCCAAACATTTCTTTAATGCTTTATAGTTTCCATGTATATCTGATAAAACTGCTATTTTCATAAATTCTCCTTTCTCATGTACTTCTTAAACTATCCCATTTTGTTTAATGCCCTTTTTGCATTTTTAAACATCCTACATAATAATCTCACTGTTAAAATACTGTTCCTGAAAATAAATCTGTCTGTTAATTTCCTCTTTTGTAAAAGTCACATTTTCCGGTGCAACCACCCATTTTTCTTCCACATCATCTATTCGATGAACAACTGCAATGATTTTTCC
>CAKRFU010000040.1 GCA_934320845.1 uncultured Lachnospiraceae bacterium | reverse complement strand
AGAGCCTGTACCATATGTATTTCGCTTTCTACGATACATACAGGACATTCGTAAATATCCTCAGCATCATATTTGTCAGTGTAAGCCTTTACAAGATTCTGTCTTCTTGTTACTGAAAGTGACTCTGGGAAACAGTCTCTGCTGACAGCAACAATACCTATTTTCATTTTTGGTAAATTAGTCATTTTAAAAAACATCCTTTCTCAATATAAAAATTTACAGTAAAATTGACGCGCATTTTGCTGCATTTGTTTTCAAATATATTCTATTACATTTTAGGATATTTTGCAATGAAAAAGCACATTAAAATATATGAAAATTGTTTAAAGTGACAATAAAAATCTATTAAATTAGAGAAAAAGTTGTGATAATTACAATAAAAATCAGATAATCATTACATGAAATATTTGATTTTGTATTAAAACTACTTGAATTGTATACAAAAATCAGTTATAACAAATACAATATAAATATTTAAAATTAAAGAAGCAAAATGTGTACAAATAAGATGCAAATTATTGCTGCACTGCAGATGTGAACTGCAGCTGCAAATTATGAAAGGATAGACATGTCTCAGATTGTAGTTGGAATTGCAGAAATGAAAATGGGTACAAAAAGGGATGAGCTGATTACTTATGCCCTTGGTTCATGTGTGGGTATCTGCATGTATGATGATAAGTTAAAAATAGGAGGACTTTTGCATGCAATGCTGCCCGATGCATATGAAAACGAGGGATATGGTGATATTATGAATTTTGAGCGTTATGTAAACACCGGGATTCCCAGTCTTTTTAGAAAAGTATGTGCGCATGGAGCCAATGTAAGCAATCTCAAGGTTAAAATTGTCGGCGGGGCAAATATGTTTGGATTTGATTTTACAAATAAAGATATGGACATAGGGACGCAGAATGTTATACAATCAAAGAGGATTCTTGCAGACCTGGGGATTCCTGTAGTCGCTCAGATGACCGGAGGTACAGTTGGAAGAACCATTAAATTTTGTCTTGAAAGTGCGCAGATACAGGTAAATGCGACTGACGGAAACAAATATATATTATAGAAAGAAGGAAGAGTATAATGGTAAAGCATATAATTTTATGGCAGTTAAAAGAAGATATTACAGATAAAGAGAGTGTAAAGAAAGGGATAAAGGAAAATCTTGAGTCGCTTGTAGGAAAAGTTCCGGGACTTTTAAAGGTGAATGTTGTTATTGACGGACTTGAATCTTCAAATGCAGATGTCATGCTCGATTGTGAACTTGACAGTGAGGAATCGCTTAAGGGTTATCAGAAACATCCGGAGCATGTTGCGGTGGCAGATACTTATGTCAGACCATATACAGCGGTTAGAGTATGTATGGATTATAGTGTGAAAAATCTATGATTTTTCACACGCAAGATTTGTGCTTGCGCACAAACTTGAGATTCCCTGAAAAGCGGGCAGGAATGGAGATTAATATGTAAAATTAAGAGCAGGCAGTCTTTTAAGGCTGCCCGTTTTATCTATATAATCTCTTGTTTTGTCTAATTTGATAGGAACAATTGTTCTGATGATGCAGCAGGGAATTTTAGATAATCAGAAATGGAGGCTGAAACAGGAAGATATATGAGCGATATAAATAATAGTGTATATGACAGTATATATAAAAGAAGAAGTATAAGAAAATATAAAAGTGATATGCTCCCTAAAGAGCAGATTGAAAAAATTCTTGATGCGGCAAGAGTTGCACCGTCAGGCAAAAACAGACAGCCGTGGAAATTTCTTGTCTATGGTGGTGAGGAAAAGAAAAAGATACTCAGTGAAATGAGAAAAGGAATAAAGAGAGAATTAAAAGAGCCGTTATTTAAGAACTCTAAAAGGCTGCTGCCAGATGCAGACAATACGCTTCGTATAATGATGAAAGCACCGGTTGTAGTATTTGTCATAAATACAAACGGAAAAAGTCCTATGGAAAATATAGATATGGATGACAGATTTTCAGAAATATGCGATACACTGTCAATTGGTGCGGCTATAGAAAATATGCTTTTAGCGGCACAGGAATTGGGTGTCGGTTCATTGTGGATAGGAAATACGTGTTTTGCATACAGGGAGCTTGCAGAATATATAGGTGAAGAAGGGCAGCTTATCGGAGCAGTTGCATTTGGAATTGCCGATGAAGAACCGGTGGCAAGACCGAGAAAGAAACTGGAGGATATTGTAGAGTATCATGTATAATATTTTTATAATGTGAATCAGATAAATTTAAAAAAATGCATTGTAAAAAATATAAAATCAGATAATATGCGACCATTTAGACACAAAAATCGACCATTTAAGCACGATTTAACACAAGGGGATTTTAATGTGGTAAGATATAGGTGTTTCGGAACAAATTAGTAATGTTTTATAGTTTTATAATAGGGAAAAAGATAATCTCTCATCCTTCAATTCTACCCGGAGGATGAGGGATTCTTTTTTGTATAAAGAATTTAGGAAATGCCTTGTATAAAAAATAAAAAAGCATATGTCAATCTCTGCATAAAAGTGTTATCATAATAACATAGTCAAAATAAAAGATTATAAATGAGAAGCAGAGTGGAAAAGTATTGATAAGAAAGGTAGGAGAGTATGTACGAAAATGAAATTGAAAACATTGTATCACGCAGTTCAAATGAAGAGATATATTATGGTTTGTTAGAACTTACAAAGAACATGGCACAGCAGAGAGGAAAGATTGAGGGAAAGAAAAAACTTTATTATATATCTGCTGAGTTTCTTATAGGAAAGCTTTTATCAAACAATCTCATAAATCTTGGATTGTATGATCAGGTAGCCGGGGCACTTGAAAAACACGGAAAGAGTATGGCACAGATAGAGGAAATCGAACCGGAACCATCTCTTGGAAATGGAGGTCTTGGACGACTTGCATCTTGTTTCCTCGACTCGATAGCAACATTGGGGTTAAATGGCGACGGTGTTGGAATAAATTATCATCTGGGTCTTTTTAAACAGGAATTTGACAAAAATCTTCAAAAAGAAGTGCCGAATCCGTGGATAAAGGACAAGAGCTGGCTTAGAAGAACTGACAAGAGTTATGAGATAATTTTTGGCGGGCTCAGGGTAAATTCTGTTATGTACGAGATAGATGTAACAGGCTATGACAATAAATGCAACAAATTGAAACTTTTTGATATTGACAGTGTGGATGACAGCATTGTGCAGGGAGACAGTATATATTTCAATAAAGAAGATATAAGAAAAAATCTTACATTGTTCCTTTATCCTGATGACAGTGATTATCAGGGACAGCTGCTTAGAATATACCAGCAGTATTTTATGGTCAGCAATGCGGCACAGCTTATCATTGATGAGGCAGTCGAGAAAGGAAGCAACCTTTACGACCTTGCCGACTATGCGGTTGTTCAGATAAATGATACACATCCGACTATGGTAATTCCTGAACTTATAAGGCTTCTTGTGAAAAAGGGTATCGATATGGACAAAGCTATTGATATTGTGAGCCATATGTGCGCATACACAAACCACACAATACTTGCAGAGGCACTTGAAAAATGGCCTATATGGTTCCTTGAAAAGGTTGTTCCACAGCTTATGCCTATCATAAAGATGCTTGATGTAAAAGTAAAAGAAAAATACAACAACCCTGAACTTGCCATTATAGATGATAAGCAGCAAGTACACATGGCAAGAATAGATATGCACTATGGATTTAGTGTAAATGGTGTAGCGGCACTTCATACAGAGATACTTAAAAACAGCGAGTTAAAGCCGTTTTATGATATTTATCCAAACAAATTTAACAATAAAACAAACGGTATAACATTCAGAAGATGGCTGCTTCACTGCAATCATGAACTTACTGATTTTATCTCATCAAAAATCGGTGATGGATTTAAGAAAGATGCAAATGAACTTGAAAAGCTTTTACAATATAGGGATGATGAAACTGTATTAAAAGCGGTTACAGATATAAAGATGACTAAAAAGAAAGAGTTTAAAGAGTATCTTCTTAAGCAAGAAAATATTGAGATAGATGAAAATTCCATAATTGATGTGCAGGTAAAGAGACTTCATGAGTATAAGAGACAGCAGATGAATGCACTTTATATAATTCATAAGTACATGGACATAAAAGCGGGCAATAAACCAAAGAGACCGATTACATTTGTATTTGGAGCAAAGGCGGCACCGGCATATACCATAGCAAAAGATATTATTCATTTGATACTCTGCTTATCTGAAGTTATAGAAAATGATCCTGAGGTTAGTCCATATCTGAAAGTAGTCATGCTTGAAAATTACAATGTGACATATGCGGAGAAGATAATACCGGCAGCAGATATTTCAGAGCAGATTTCACTTGCATCTAAAGAAGCCAGCGGAACGAGCAACATGAAGTTTATGTTAAACGGTGCAGTGACTTTAGGAACAGAAGATGGTGCAAATGTTGAGATACATGAACTTGTGGGAGACGAAAATATCTATATATTCGGTGAGAAGAGTGACAAGGTCATTGAACATTATGCAAAAGCTGATTATTCAGCAGAAAAAATATATGATTCAGATCCTGAAATTGCAAAACTCGTCGATTTCATTATAGATAAAAAGATGTTTGCAGTCGGAAACAAAAAGAGCCTCATAAGATTATATATGGAAATAGTTACAAAAGACTGGTTTATGACACTTTTGGATATAAAAGATTATATACGCGTAAAAGAGCAGGTATTTAATGATTACGAGGACAGACAGGCTTGGAGCAGAAAGATGATTAAAAATATAGCTATGGCAGGATTTTTCTCTTCAGACAGAACTATTAAGCAGTACAATGATGATATATGGCATCTTGACTAATCAAGGGCTGATTAAGAAATGAGGTAAAATGAATGTAAAATCTATTGTAGCGCCTGAAGTATTGGTTATAATGTTATTTGTAGCAGTTACAGGATATTTTATAATGAGTAAAATAGTAAACAGAAAATACGGTTATACTAAGAAAAGAGAAAAGGAACTGGAAAACATTGATGAAAAGAAAGGCGGCAGCTTATGAAGAAAATCGGTTTTTTAACAAGCGGTGGAGATTGTCAGAGTTTAAATGCAACTATGCGTGGAGTTGCAAAAACATTGTATCAGACATATCCTGATGTAGAGATATATGGTATTCTTGAGGGATACAAAGGTCTTATTTATGGAAATTACAGAAAGATGCAACCAAGTGATTTTTCGGGCATTCTTACAGAAGGCGGAACTATTATCGGAACATCGAGACAGCCGTTTAAAAAGATGCGTGAGCCTGATGCGAACGGACTTGACAAGGTCGAGGCTATGAAATCAAATTACAAAAAATGGGGACTTGACTGTCTTGTTATACTTGGCGGAAATGGAACACATAAAACTGCAAATCTTTTGAGTGAGGAAGGATGCAATGTAGTTACTCTTCCAAAAACAATTGATAATGATATTTGGGGCACTGATATTACATTTGGTTTCCAAAGTGCTGTAAATATAGCTACTAACGCGATAGATTGTATTCATACAACGGCAGCATCGCACAGCAGGGTATTTATTGTTGAAATTATGGGTCATAAAGTAGGATGGCTCACATTGCACGCAGGCATTGCAGGCGGTGCTGACATTATACTTCTGCCGGAAATACCATACGACATAAATTCTGTTGTCGAAGCTCTTGACAAGAGGATAAAAGAGGGAAAGAAGTTCTCAATTCTGGCAGTTGCTGAGGGAGCTATATCGAAAGAGGATGCAGCTTTGTCAAAAAAGGAACTCAAAGCAAAAAGAAAAGCGAATCCATATCCGTCAATATCATATCAGATTGGAAAAGAGATTGAGGAAAAGACAGGACAGGAAGTAAGAATTACTGTTCCGGGACATATGCAGAGGGGCGGAGAGCCATGCCCGTATGACAGAGTTATATCAAGCAGGCTCGGTGCGGCAGCAGCAAGACTTATAATCAAAGAAAAATACGGTTATATGGTTGGATTTAAAAATGGAGAGATAGTTCCGGTACCTCTTGCAGAAGTTGCAGGAAAATTAAAAATGGTAGACCCTGATTCGTCAATAATCAAAGAGGCTAAGGGTCTTGGAATATGTTTTGGTGATTAATATATAAACAGACATATTGACTAATATCAGGGGCAAGTAAAAAATTGCCCCTGAATTTGTGATATTGTTGTTTGCAGGATTGCGTAAATTGCATAGCAATGAAGCAATCTGTGGTATTATTTTGGGTCGAAGAGACAATATTTAAAAATAGGAGGAGGATTAATGTCTTATACGGCGTTATACAGAAAATTTCGTCCCAGTGAATTTGATGAGGTAAAGGGACAGGAACATATAGTAACGACACTGAAAAATGAGATAAGAACTGACCGTATCGGACATGCATATCTGTTTTGTGGTACGAGAGGTACAGGTAAAACAACAGTAGCAAAGATACTGGCAAAAGCAGTAAATTGTGAGCATCCGGTAGATGGAAGTCCATGTGGCGAATGTGAGATGTGTAAAAAGATAAGCGGTCAGACGTCAATGAATGTCATTGAGATGGATGCGGCATCTAACAACAGTGTAGACGATATCAGAGAAATAATAGATGAAGTGCAGTATTCTCCAGCAGAAGGAAGATATAAAGTATATATTATCGATGAGGTTCATATGTTATCAGCAGCGGCATTTAATGCATTGCTAAAGACACTAGAGGAACCGCCGTCATATGTTATTTTTATACTTGCAACGACAGAGGCACATAAAATTCCTATCACGATTCTGTCAAGATGTCAAAGATATGATTTTAAACGGATATCTATAGATACAATATCAGCAAGATTAAAAGATTTGATGGAAAGAGAAAATGTCGATGTAGAAGACAAAGCATTGAGATATATTGCAAAAGTGGCAGACGGTTCAATGCGTGACGCACTCAGCCTGTTAGACCAGTGTATTGCATTTTATCTTGGTGAAAAACTTACCTATGACAAGGCAATAGAGGTACTTGGTGCGGTAGATACATCTGTATACAGCCGTATGTTTAACAATATGGCAGATTTAGATGTTATGGGCTGTATGAAGCTTCTCGACGAGATAATGATATCAGGAAGGGATTTGAATCAATTTATAACAGGACTTATTTGGTATCTAAGAAATCTTATGGTTATTTCGGTATCAGCAAGCGGAAGTGAGATGGTAGATGTTTCTACAGAACAGCTTGAACAGATGCAGCAAGAAATAAAAAAAGTTGACGAGACAGGTCTTATACGGTATATTCGTATATTATCGGAGTTATCAAATCAGATAAAATATGCAACGCAAAAGCGTGTCCTTACGGAAGTTGCATTTGTCAAATTATGTGTACCCGAAATGGAAAAAAAGACATCGGACGACAGTCTTTTGGCAAGGATAGATGCAATAGAAAGAAAACTTGAAAGTGGTATTTTTGTAAGCGGTCAGCCGGGTAATGGTGTTCAGAATACTTCTGCTGGCATAGATGAGGTAAAAACTTTAAAAGAATCTCAGCCTGAGGTCGTGCTGCCTAAAATGGTATCGGATGATTTAAAGAAGATAAATGAAAAATGGCAGCAGATAATTTCAAATATTTCAGTGTCATCACGGTCTTTTTTGATGCCGGAAATTTGCAAAAAGACGGTATCACAGGATGGTGAAACACTGATATTACAGTTTACGGATGCCACAGCAGAGGCATATTTTAACAGAGATGACAAAAGAAACCTTGACGAATTAAAAACTGTTATTTCGAATATTGTCGGGGTTGATGCAGGGATAGTAGCGGAAACTGTCAGCAACGAGCAGAACAGAAATTCATTGGATTTATCCCAGATAATCGATAAAATAAACTTTGATGTGCAAATAAAAAAATAATAAATTTATGGAGGAAAATAAAATGGCAAAAAGAGGTGGATTTCCAGGAGGCGGAATGCCGGGGAACATGAACAATCTTATGAAACAGGCTCAGCGTATGCAGAGACAGATGGAAGAAAAAACAAAGGAAATGGAAGAAAAAGAATGGGAAGCAACAGCTGGAGGCGGAGCAGTAACTGTTAAAATTTCTGGTAAGAAGGAAGTTTTATCGGTTAAACTTGACCCTGAGGTAGTTGATCCTGATGACATAGAGATGCTTGAAGATTTAATAGTTGCAGCAACAAATGAGGCACTTCGCAAAGTTGAAGAGGAGAGTGCAGAAATGATGTCGGCACTTACAGGAGGACTCGGCGGAGGACTTGGAGGTTTATTCTAAGATGGATTTTTACAGTTCGCAGATATCGAATCTTGTTGAACAGCTATCACATTTGCCCGGAATAGGCAGCAAGTCGGCACAGCGTCTGGCATTTCATATATTAAACATGTCTCCGGAACAGGTAAAAGGACTTGCCGATGCAATGACAAATGCGAAGAAAAATGTGAGATACTGTAAAGAATGCTGCACATATACGGATGATGAACTCTGCCCTATATGTGCTAATCCGAAGCGCAACCACAAACAGATTATGGTTGTAGAGAATACAAGAGACCTTGCGGCATACGAAAAAACAGGAAAATATGAGGGCGTATATCATGTATTACATGGCGCTATTTCACCGATGGCAGGTATAGGCCCCCAGGATATAAGATTAAGTGAACTTATGGTGCGTCTCCAAAAGGATGTTGATGAAGTTATAGTAGCTACAAACAAAACATTAGAGGGCGATACAACAGCAACATATATAAGTAAACTTATAAAACCGCTGGGAATAAAAGTGAGCAGGATAGCAAGCGGTGTCCCTATAGGTGGAGATTTAGAGTATATAGATGAGATTACGCTTTATCGTGCTTTGGAGGGACGTACAGACATGTAGATGCCTGCAGAAATAAAGTCAGCTAACTTTACTACAGTGGCGAGATGGGTGGTCTGCAAGGTGGCAATATTATTGATGCCGCTTTCATTTACGATACCTGTAATAAAAATATCTCCGACATGGGTAAGATTTTTTCCGGTACCTATTCCCGGGTGAAGAGAACCTTTGCCGAGAGTAACAAAGCCAACATGACTGTTGGTGCCAAGAGAAGAATCAAGAGCAATGATATACGGATTTTGTATACTTGCTCTTATTTTTTTTAGCGTAGCATCCAGATTTTTGGCATGAACCGGTTTTTTCAATGTTCCATATACAGATATATCTGAATTTTTCAAAAGGGAAGAAAGTTTGTGCCCGACAAGGGGACCGAGACAGTCACCTATAACCCTGTCTGAGCCTATGCAGAGTATAACAAGGTTTTTATCTAAAGATAAACATTCTTTACAGCATTTTTTCAGCGTGTGCACAAAGTGAAAAGAAGCATATGAAGTTTCAGGGTTAAAGTATGAGACTTTTGTTTCTTTTTGAATATTCATTAAATAAAATCCAGCCTTTCAAAAAAAATGTTATATAAAAAAATATTCCCGATAAATGTAAAAATATTCATGAATAAAGGGTTGTCTTTTGACAAATTTTTTAAGCTGCAAATGTTATCTTTTTGGTATCAATAGACATATAAGAGAAGGAGGATGGGTTTGTGGATGATATGATGCACAGATATGTGAAAAAGCCGGAGAATATCAGGCAGATAGGAGAAAGTCCCTATTCAGGAGCAATATATATAGAAGATTATGTTATGACATATATAAGACAGATATTTAAAGATGAGGGAGAAGAAAAGATAATATTATTGCTTGGGAAAAAAGGAGAAGAACAGGCGAAAGGAAACATATTTATTTATGGTGCTGTTGGCATGGAATATAGAATCGCCGATGCCGTAACGCAGATATCAGAAAAGGAATGGAGCAGTACATATGAGAAGATATATAAATATTTTCCGGGTACAGAACTGTTAGGCTGGGTTTGTGGTGTATATATGTGGAACAGCAAAGTTGATGCAACGATAAACATAATACACAGAAAATATTTTTCAAAAGAGGAAAATATACTTTTTTTATTTGATTTGTCAGAATGTGAAGAAAAAATATTTAAATGGGTAGACGGGAGTTTGAAGGAGCAGAGCGGATATTATGTTTTCTATGAAAAAAATCCGCAGATGCAGGAGTTTGTGCTTGGTGAAAGCAAAAATGAGAGTGTGGATGAACAATACGAAGATGTTGTAACAGAGGCAATACGGGAAACGGTTAGTAAAAATACGCATAAGGCAGCAGCTTCAAAGCCTGCAATGTGCGCTATGATGATGGCAATAGCGGTTATGTTTGTTATTGGTGGAAATTATATGTTTGAAAGCTTTGCAAAGATAAATAATCTGGAGACAGCGGTTGATGTTTTGCAAAGTTATGTAGAAACAACATATTCAAATGAAAGTGATAAGGCGGAAACTGCAACGCAACCAGCGGTCACTATTCAAGAGGACAATGACAACATAAGTGAAAAAAATAATGAAATTTCAAATCATTCTAAGAGCCATAAAGTAAAAGACGTAAGAAAAAATAGAAGAAACATAAGAAAAAAAAGATTGATAGCCGATAAAAATAAAGCTTCAGAAAAGAAAAATAAAACTGGAGAAAAAAAGAAAAGAGTACCCCGTATTAGAAAAAACTATGTAGGAACAGCTTATGAAACATATAGAGTTCAAGAGGGCGATACGCTTAGCCAGATAGTATGGAGACAATATCATTCACTGGATAGGATATCATCGGTTAAAAAGATAAATAATATAGGCAATAGTAACAATATAATTGCGGGACAGTTGATAAAGCTTCCGACTAGATAAGACGTAGAATATTGCAATGAGAAAAAAGATAAGTTATACTTTATTAAAGAAAAATACAGTTGCATTTACAGAGATTAAATAAGACTGTAGATAGAAACGAGGAGTAGCATGGAAACTTTAGTAGGACGCTCTCAAAATGTAAATTCGATAATACAGCGAAAAAAGAAAACAAAGAAGATAGTAATTATTTCAATATCTGTTATATTGATTACAGGATTATTACTTGGAATCACATATAATTACTATATAAATAAAAGGTACAACAGTTACGAAGTAGAAAAAAAATATAAATTTAAAAATTCGGGTGACTTGTCGTTTGTATCATATAAAGATTCGATGATTAAATACAGCAAAGATGGTATTGCCGCACTGGACGGCTCTGGAAAAGAATTGTGGAACGGAAGTTATGATATGGAATCACCGGCACTTGATATATGCGGAGATTATGTTGTAGCAGCAGACATAGGTGCGAAAAAAATTGTGGTATTCAATGGTGAAGATTCAGGAAAAGAGTTTTCAACAGATTATCCAATAGTGCAGGCGGAAGTATCAAAGCAGGGTGTTGTGGCAGTTCTGCTTGAAGAAAAAACGGCAAATGTCATAAGATTGTACAATCCGTATGATGCACAAAATACACTTTTGGCGGAGATACCAACCAATATTGATGATGGTTATCCGGTATCAATAGACATATCAGATGACGGGGTGAATGTGGCAGCAGTGTATGTCAGTGTAAATAATAGTAAGATACAGAGCAGGGTTGCGTTTTATAATTTCTCGGATGTAGGTAAAAACAGTAATTTTCTTGTAGGTGCACAGAATTATAATGATAAACTTGTATCAGAAGTAGAGTATATAAACGATACGGATGTATGTGTATTTGGAGAGGATGGTTATTCAGTATGGACAAATCCCCGCCAGCCTGAACAGAAATTTGAAAAGAAGTACAGGAGTACGATAAAGAGTGCGTTTTATAATTCGAAATATATAGGTGTTGTTTTAAGTGATGAGAATGATAAAAAAGGCGAAATGGAAGTATATGATTTGTCAGGGAAAAGAAAATTAAGATTAAGGATTGAAGAAGATTATACAGATATATTGTTAAATGAAGATGATGAGATAATGATGAACTCAGAGTCACAATGCTATATATATCGCTTGAATGGAATTAAGAAATTTTCAAGCAGCATAGACGGTAAACTGAGAAAATTTTTTAAGGCAAAAGGGGATAAAAGCTACTATTTTGTGCTGGAAAATGAAATTCAGGAAATAAAATTGAAAAAAATTAAAAAAAGGGGTTGACGAATCCGAAATAAAGAGTTATACTAGCAAAGCACTGTTGAGAGAGCAAGAAACTTAAACAGTTTGGAGAGGTATCGAAGTGGTCATAACGAGGCGGTCTTGAAAACCGTTTGTCCGCAAGGGCGCGTGGGTTCGAATCCCACCCTCTCCGCTCAAGTCTCTATATAGTAGTTTACAATATGGAGATTTATTTTTTGCTTATTTTGAAAAAAAGAATATTGAGAAAACATATGGTTTCATATGTAAAGAACAAGTATGGACTTGTATCTATCTGTTATGGAGAGGTATCGAAGTGGTCATAACGAGGCGGTCTTGAAAACCGTTTGTCCGCAAGGGCGCGTGGGTTCGAATCCCACCCTCTCCGCTGTGGTTGAATCCACTATAAATTAGTTTTTTGTACGGCTGGAAAGTGAGAGACGAAAAATGAAAAAAAGTGTTGACAACAACAGTTAAATGTTGTAAGATACATATCGCTGTCGCAACAAAGCGATGAGGGGACGAGGCTTGAAAGCAAGGTTTTTCTTATCGGTGCGAAAGTAGGAAATCTTAGAGATTTCCAAGTTTTATTTTTTGAAAAACTTCAAAAAATAAAATAAAAAAGTTCTTGACAAGCTGAAACGAAAGTGATAA
>CAKRFU010000039.1 GCA_934320845.1 uncultured Lachnospiraceae bacterium | reverse complement strand
CATGACAGTTCAATCCATGATGTAACTTACGAAAATTCCCAGGCAAGACAACGTACACTTATCCTTATGAACCTTGCTAACGAATTAAACGGAATGGTCATAGGAACAGGCGACATGTCTGAACTCGCACTCGGATGGGCAACCTACAACGGTGACCATATGTCAATGTACGGTGTAAACTGCTCAGTACCAAAAACCCTTGTAAGATACCTTGTCTTATATTATGCCGAGACAACACCTGACAAACAGCTTCATGATGTACTTATGGATGTACTTGATACACCTGTAAGTCCGGAACTCCTTCCACCTGACAAAGACGGGAAGATTGCCCAAAAAACAGAAGACCTCGTTGGTCCATATGAATTACACGATTTCTTTTTGTACTACATTATGAGATTTGGGTATGCCCCTTCCAAAATATACCGTCTGGCAAAATACACATTCAACGGCGAATATGACAAAGAAACAATCTACAAATGGCTTAGAACATTCTACTGGCGTTTCTTTGCACAACAATTTAAACGCTCATGTCTCCCCGACGGTCCAAAAGTCGGAAGTGTTGCACTCTCTCCGAGAGGTGACTGGCGTATGCCTAGCGATGCATCGGTGAATATTTGGATAAAAGATATTGAACAGTTAGAAATGTAAACCCAAAAAGGGTAGGTACCATTAGGCATCTACCCTTTTATAATACTTACTTCTATACTTCTGAATAAATAAAAGCAGAGCATCAACTACAACATCATTATTATATTAGCCCACCTCAATAATCTTCCCAAGCGAAAACGAATAAATAAGCTTCTCCTTAACCTTTTTTCCTGTCACGCTCTCAAGTGCTCTCGCATAATAACCAAGCTGTGTTTTATACCTTTCTGCCAGTTTTTCTTCCTGTCCTTTCATAACAAAATCCGTCTTGTAATCAACAAGAACTATGTCATCACCTTCGTAGAAAAATGCATCAATTATTCCCTGTATCATTATGAGTTCTTCACTGTCACTCTTTTCAGAATATACTTCATTTGCCGGTATTCCTATCATAAACGGCTGCTCTCTCTTAAGCTCACCCAAAACTGCTGCCGCCCTCATCCTTCCGCACAAACTGCTTTTTACAAACCACTCAAATTTCTTTATGTTCAAGGCAGCCGCATCTTCATCCGTCATATATCCGTCCTGCACAAGTTCTTTGATAAATACTGCAAAATCAAAGTTTTTATCAAGTCTTTCATACGGTATATGCTCCATAACAAGATGGTAAAGAGTTCCCCTTGCAGCCCCCGTCTTTACTTCCTCTTTTTTCATAAAATCAGGTCGTGGAATGTCTGAGTATTTGCTTTCTTTCTCGCCATTTTTCCTGTCTGAAATTTCTTCAAAAACCCTCTCCACATCTAAGTCTCCCAAAAGCAAAACCTCATTCTCCATGACAGGATTATTTTCTACATCCCCGGCATTAAACTCGTCAAGTTTTTCCATTGCAAGCCTTTTAAGTTCAGATACAGATGCCTTAACAGGAATACCCAGTTCATCCTTATATTTATACGAAAATTCCTCGTTCTGTGATATATAATCCCTCATTTCCTCATCATAAGTCTTATCCGCATCCCAATTGACTAGCTCAATTTCCTTCTGCTTTGCAAGTTCACGGTTTTCTTTTGATACACTCACAATGTTGTTGACTGAAACTACTTCAAGGTCAAAAAGTTCATCATTTACTCCATAAATTTTTTCAGGTTCGAGTTCTTCAATACACTCTTTAAATACCGGCCTGTCTGCTATCGCCGCCATTACCATGTCAATGTGTTTTGTAAGTGAGAGAAGTCCTGAAAATTCGAGATTTTGACCTTTTTCTTTCCATGTTGTTATCTTCTTTTTTCCCTCACCTTTAGCTCCCATATTTCCCTGTAAAATATTTGCAGACACTCCTGTAAGAAAAAGTTTTTCCTCGGCTCTTGTAATAGCAACATACAACATTCTTACTTCCTCGGCAAGTGCATTTACTTTTATCCTGCTCCTTAAAAAATTATTAAAAATGCTTTTCTCTGTATACATAAGTTCAAGATTTACATAATCAGTTCCAACACCATAATCAGAATTTATAATAACCCGGTCATTTGCCTCCATCAGATTTACACTTTTTCCGAGTCCCGACACAAACACTACCGGAAACTGAAGTCCCTTACTTTTATGCATTGTCATAATTCTTACGGCATTCATGCTGTCGTTGTTTACCGATGCCTCTCCTATATCAAGAGATGCTTTCTTTATATTCTCGACAAAATGAGTAAATTTAAATATTCCGTGATGTCCGTTTGCCGCATAATCTCTCGCCTGACCAAGCAGAATATCAAGATTTGCCGCCCTTTTCTCGCCCGCAGGCATCGCAGACATAATGTCATAAAAATCCGTTTCATCATAAATATTCTGTATTATCTTATCAACAGGAAGTTCCTTTGCCAGCTCACGATAATTATTTAATTTATCAATAAATTTTTCCAGCTTTTCCGCAAGTTTTTCTGCCTCTTTCTCATCAAGAACTATATCTGCCGTATATTTTTCCGTCCCCTCTTCTCCGTTTACAGTCTTTATATAAAGTTTCATTGCATCCCAAAAATCAAGGGTTCTAGGCATCACGGCAATTGCCGCAAGTTCATCATCACTAAGTCCCACAAAAACCGAACGAAGCACTGACACAAGAGGGATATCCTGTCTCGGATTATCAATTATTCTAAGCAGATTTGTCATTGTTAAAATCTCAATTGACTCATAAAATCCTGCTTTTGTACCCGCTGATACCGGTATACCCATGTCAGATAATGTTTCAAGAAAAGGTTCCGTCCACCCCTGAACACTTCTTAAAAGTATCACAATATCACTGTATGTAACTCTGTGATACCCCTGTTTTCCCCATACATAAAGTGGATTTTCTCCCTGCACCATATCAATAATTTTATTTCCAATAGCGGCAGCTTCAAGTTCTTTATCCATCATTCCGTCATCATTGTCCGCTTTCTTGTCAATAAGAATAATTGACGTTTTCTCTGCTGTCCGTTTGTCTGTTTCCTCGTAAACTCTTCCAGGCACAAGCCTTGCCGCTTCATCATACTCAACACCACCAAGACAAGGCTTCATTATCTTTTCAAAAACGGCATTTGAACTTTCGAGCACGCAATCTCTGCTTCTGAAATTCTGTTTGAGGTCAATTCTGTGCTCCTTTGTGCCCTCCTCAAGACTGTAACTGTTGTATTTATTCATGAACAGTTCCGGTCTTGCCAATCGAAATCCGTATATGCTCTGTTTTACGTCACCTACCATAAACATATACGGTGCCTGCACCGGCTCCCCGGCTATACTTGTCAGAATAAGTTCCTGAACATAGTTACTATCCTGATATTCGTCCGTCATTATCTCCTGATAATACTCCCTAAGTTCTTCTGCAACCTTACTTGGAACAACCTCGCCGTCCTCATTTTCGTCTGTCAGTATTGCCAGTGCAAAATGCTCCATGTCGTTAAAATCTATTACTCCATCTTCCCTTTTTCTCTCTGCAAATGCATCAATAAAATCTATTGTCAGATTTACAAGTTCCTTTACGGCAGGAGCCATTTCATTTAATTCTTTTATCTGCTGTTCTACAGTTTTATTAAAAAACTTCTCCTGAAGCTTTATAATTCCTCCCTGACTTGAAAAGTAAGAATCCCTGAATGCACTTGCCAAATCCTTTTTTTCTGCATCAACATTATCTTTTTTAGTTATTCTTCCTTTATCTGCTCTTGAAATTTTTCTAAATGCTTCCGATAATTCACTAAAATTCTCTGTCTGGCAGATATTATCAAATTGTCTTATATCGTCCTCAAAGGCTGTTCTGTATTTTGCCGGACCATCCGGTTCATCACATATTTTTATTGCTTTTTCGGCAAGCATTTTATATGAATTTACAAGTTCTTTGACATAACTTACAAGCTCTCCTACCCACTTTGTTTTCTGAAATTCTTCCACGCCCGCACATTCATAAATTTCAACAATTGATTTAAGCCATTTCTTTGGCCATGGATAACTCATTGCCTTTCCATATAATTCAAGCACAATTGACTCAATCTTACTGTCATCACGTCCATGTGCAAACATCTCTGAAAACAGATAAAAAGAAGAATTATCGTTTTCTTTCTCGATTTCATATCGCTTCTCAATAAGCTCAGAAAGAATTTCACTCTGAGCAATTTTCATATCATTCTCATTTGCAACTTTAAATGCAGGGTCTATGTCTATTACATGAAAATAATTTCTTATAATATACTGACAAAAACTATGCATTGTCGTAATCTGTGCATTGTGAAGCAGCGACGCCTGTCTTTGAAGATGTTCATTGTCAGGTTCATCAATAAGTCTGCTCTCTATCGCCTCACCTACTCTCGTTTTCATCTCTGCTGCCGCCGCATTTGTGAAAGTAACTACAAGCAGCCTGTCAATGTCAACATCGTTTTTTTCATCAGTTATCAATTTTATAATTCTTTCAACCAACACTGCAGTCTTTCCTGAACCTGCTGCCGCCGAAACTAACAGATTGCAATTTCTGGCATCTATAACTCTTTGCTGGTCATCCGTCCACCTTGTATTGCCCATATTTTTCCCCTTATTAATATTCTTACACGTTTATCTTTCAATCCTTTAGTGTTTTTGTTTTTCACTTTTAATTTTCAAATCATATGATGATTTATAATTACTTTATTTATCACTTTCTGAAAGCTCACTGTGAATTAACCTCATAACATCATCATCCGACAATTTTTCAAATACCCGGTAATCATTGCCGTAAAGTCTGCTGTCAAATCTGCACACACTTTTAAACGCACAATACATACAGGCCGACTTAGGCTGTGAGTCCATTGTTTTATACGGATTTACACTTGTATTTCCGTCAAGTATCTCCTCCGACATATCCACAACCTTTTTTTCCGTAAAATCAATAAGTTCATTAAGACAATCCGTATTTGTGATTCCTGAACTTTTCTTAATCTGACCCTTTTTACCCGTCTCAATATTGCTTACTGACGAAATATAATCTGGCTGATATACTCCGTCATTTGATTCAAGATTTTTGTCACTTCCCTCAAGCATAGGCGAATCACCGTTCACAAGTCCATTCATTGCAAGTGATTCCAAAGTTTTTTGCTCAACATTTTCAGTTGTTACCCTCTCATTCAAAATCGGGTCTTTTATTCTGTAATAAAGCATTCCCGCCGGCACAACAATCTTTTTTGTTTTAGCCGCCTTATCGACGCTTGCTTTAAGATAAATTACAAGCTGCATCTGAAGCCCATAATAAAGTTCACTAAGTGACAATTCTTTATTTCCTGTCTTATAATCAATAACTCTCACATAATCTTTTGAACCGTCAGTAAAACCATCAAGCCTGTCAATTTTTCCGACAAGTTTTATAAGTTCCTCATCCGTTTTATCAGACTTTCCGACAGTCTCAAAAATAAGCTCACTGTCAATAGTATCAAAACTTCCCTGACTCATTTGCTTTGAAATAGCCCATATCGTCTTATTAACAACATTGTGAATACGCTTTATCATATATTGATTTCTGCTTGTATCCCTCATAATGCCATCCTTGCAAAGACTTACCGCCTTCTCAACACATTCACCGGCAATTCGCTCCTGCTCTTTTTTATCAACATCCTGCCATTTCATGTTGTTTGCAAGGAGTATCTTTGTATACATATCAAGTGTATCATGCACGATGTTTCCTATATCATATGCTTCAATACTGTGTTCCTGTCTCTCCTGAAGTTTAAGCCCATACTGCATAAAATATGAAAACTCACAAGCTGCATACCTCTCAAGCTGTGATGTGCTCCCCCTCAGATTTTCAGGATAAAGACTCTTTGCAACTTTCTTTGATATACTACTCTTATTCTCCTTAAAAAAAGCCGCTTTTAAAATTTTATTTAATGTGCTTTTATCGTCCTCTGATTTAAAATAACGATTATATATCTCCTGCCATTTTTTATCTGAAAAATCTCCGTTTCTAAGTCCTGCAATAAGATATTTTTTTCCATCATCATCAGACCATGCATTTTCCTCATTTTTCTTTCTTTCCTCAAACTTAACATTTATTGTCGGAAAAATTTTATTTATCCTCGATATAATGTATGACGGCTCATTTACACTTCCATCCCTCTCACTGTCACAATATGTTATATACAAATGTTTTGAAGGCTTAGTAAGGTTCAAATAAAGATAAAACTGTTCCGTATATACCTGCTGCCTTGCCGTAGGCGCAAGTTCAAACTCGTTCTCCGCCAAAAAATTTCTCTCAGACTCAGAAATAATTCCTCCACTGCCACTTCCTTTCGGAATATTTGACGAATTTGCCCCTACAAGAAACATATATTTTATATTTGAAATTCGTGTTCTTGACAAATCACCTGCCATAACCTGGTCTATCCCCGGTGGAATAACTCCTATCCTCGCCTCAGAAAATCCAACATCCAGAATATCCTTAAATTCTTTGAGTAACATTTCCTCATCACCCATAATAGAAACAAGTTTCTCTAAAACCTCTATAACCATATCATAAAGCTGCCTGTACTCACTTGCCACATCAAAATTTTCATTTTCCTCATAATCATCGGCAAGTTCCATAAGCTTTTCATAAAAATGCTGTCTCTCAAAAAATTCAACCAAAGCTTTAGCATAATCTCTGACTGTGTGTTTTCCCTTTGCCACTTTCTCATAAAACTCCGACAGATTTTCAATAACACTAAGCCTTACATTCTCAACAATCCCGTTTGCAAATTCTTTTGACTCATCAGTCATTCTCCTGTAAGCATATGATGTATTCCACTCTCTGTTCCACGCCTTAAATCCTCTTATTCCCGTGGCAAGAAGATAATTGTCTAAAATATCATTTTTACTGTCACTTGTCCATGAAAGACAGCCTTTCAAATAATCCATAATGTCTTCATACGAAAAATCTTTTATTATAATTTGCAGAAGTGCATCTATTGCACGCACCAGAACACTTGACTGAACGCCTCTTTTTTGGTCAATAAAGCAGGCTATTCCCGCCTTTTTCATCGCATGCTCAATAATATTTCCATATGTCTCGAGACTTCCCGCTACTATTGCAATGTCTCTATAACGACACCCTTCATTTACAAGAAGCCTCTTTATTTTCTGTACCACAAAATCAATCTCATCCTCAGCATATTTGAGTACATGACAACTAATATCTGATACTTCACATTCTTTTCCATTGTTGTATCTTTTATATGGATATCTGAACAAATTTCGTTCAAGCCATTCAAGTTCCTTTGACGAGCCAAATCTTGTCTGACTTATTTCTTTTCCAGTCCAAATATCATCTAAAACTTCAACACCCGTTTCACTCGCAATCAGTCTTATATTATTGACAGTTTTTCTGCTCATAAAAAACAGCTGATAATTTTTCCCCTTATTTATAACTGACTCTCTCTCATCAGCAGTCACTGTAATATAAACTTTCTCGGCAATCTTTATAAGCTCACGCAAAAGCCTGTACTGTAATGGAGTAAATCCAGTAAAACCATCGAGACATATAACTGCCCCCTTGAGAAGTCCGGACTGTGAAATAACATCCGCAAATACACTTAAAAGTTCCTCAGAAGTAATATAATTTTTATCGATATATTCCTTAAATGCCGAAAACGCAACAGACATATCCTGTAACTTATATTTAAGGACAGTCTTATTTTCTGAAGCCTGAATCATTTTCTCTATCTCGTTTTCATCGGCACCATATTGTATAAGCTCAGACATAAATGACTTAATCTCAGAAATATAACCATCCTTATTTATATTTCTTCCAAAATATTTAAGGTCATCCTTTTTATTAAAAAGCACCTTTTTTAAAATCATAATCTTGCCAAGGTCATCAAGAACCTGAACATTTCCCGCACCTGTCTCAGAAAACACTCTGAATGCAAGCCTGACAAAACTCTGTACATCGACATTCATAATTCCATGCCCCGGACTTATTCTAATCATGTCTTTCTGCGTCTGCATGGTAAACTGTTCCGGAACTATCATTATATAATCTTTTTTAGGATTTTTTACAGCTTCCTCCATAATTTTATGCTGCAAAAAATAAGTTTTTCCTCTGCCGGAACCACCAAAAATAAACTGGACTGCCATTCCCCTATCCTCTCTCCTGTACAATTATCATTGTATTTTAAGCTATTAATATTTATGATTATTCAAAAAAATCTTATATGTAGTATAACATAAAACAGAGGGCTATTGGTTAACATTCACTTTATCACAGTGAAAACTAACACTCATAGCACCTCTGTTTTTTTATTTATTCAAAATCATATTTGTAATTTTAATATACTTAACCGTCTAGTACAAAACACAGCTTATAATTTTTGCTCATCAAGCACTGTCTTAACCGCATCAAGAACAAGTTTTTCAGTGTACATTGAATTTTTTGACAATACGACTTCATCAATTGAAATTCCCGAAGAAAGCTGTTTTGAAACATCCTTAACTGCCGATTTCATAAGCGGATACATTGTTTCCACTGACTCGTCAAGATTTTTCACTTTAACAGACTTTACCTGTTCTTCATCAAGAGCAACCTCCAGATTTATTGTATTCTCACCTATTACAAACTGGCTTTCATAAATTCCCGCCCTATATACCGCATCATTTTTATATGTACTGCTTTCATTACTTATGTTACTCTGTGTACTCTCACTTTTAGGCGAATTCTGCCTGCCAAACATAAAAAATAAAACAATCAGTAGCAAAATCCCAAGCCCGACAAATACTGCCGTATATACTACTTCCTTCATACGCAAAACCACAATCTTTGTTTTCGACATGACAACCCCCGTGAATTTTTTGGTTAAATTTAATCAATCAACCTATACTAATATATAATATGCGATATGAAGAAAGAATATTACTTTTTCCTACTACTGAATTACCATACGGACTGCACCATACATTCCTGCATCGTTGCCAAGTTCAGCAAGTCTGAATTCCGTATTTTTAAGTGCAAACATTACATTTTTCTCATACTGTTTCTTTATAAGTTCTATTACTATCGGACCATTTTTAGAAAGTCCCCCACCGATTACAAATGCCTGTGTATCAACTACAGAAGCTACATTACCAAGTCCCATTCCAAGATAAGCTGCGAACTCATCTACAGCTTCAGCTGCAAGCTCATCTCCTGCCTTATAAGCGTCGAAAACTTCTTTTCCGCCTATTTGATCATCTGCAAACTTTCTAAGCTCAGAAGGCTTGTCAGAAGCTTCAAGACGCTCTTTTGCTAATCTTATAACACCCGTAGCAGAACTATACTGCTCAAGGCATCCCTTACATCCGCATCCGCAGGTAAGTGTCTCCTTAGGATTTACCGTAATATGACCAATCTCACCTGCTGCACCATTCTCTCCGGTAAGAATTTTTCCATTCATGATAATTCCACCGCCTACACCTGTTCCAAGTGTAACCATCACAATATTGTCAAAACCACGACCGCCGCCACGCCACTGCTCACCAAGAGCTGCAACATTTGCATCATTACCAACCTTAACTTTTTTAACACCTGTAAGTTTACTCATCTCGTCGGCAACTGAGAAAATTCCCCATCCGAGATTTGCACATTTGAGAACTCTGCCATCCTCTGTTATAGGTCCTGGAACTCCCATTCCTATACCAAGAATATCATCTGTCTCAATAGATTTCTCTGAATTTTTTTCTTTGATAGACTTCACAATGTCAGGAAGAATGTTTTCACCACTGTTTTCTTTTCTTGTAACAATCTCCCACTTTTCAAGCATATCACCTTTTTCATCAAAAAGTCCCATCTTTACTGTAGTTCCACCTATATCAATTCCATAAATATATTTTGCCATCTTTTTCTGCCTTTCTTCTCATTTTTATTTATATTATTTTTTGTGCTATAACTATAGCAGCTTTTCTCTCACTATAACTAATATAATCTTAGTTATATCTTTAATATACATTTCTGCCTTAAAATAAATATTCCAACTTCCACCCATATTTGATATTTAATCAAGGTCTTCTACCGCCTCATATCTGATACGAAGTTCAGGCATTTTTTTCATCTCAGTATAATAATTAACTGCCCAATCATCGCCCTGGCTTTCATCATTTTCGCCTGTTGCCGGAGGAGCAAACATTTTTAATGTAAGAACCTGTCCCTCTTTTACATCTGACTCAAAAAATGCCGGCATAAGGTCAACTGTTTTAGTCTCCGGTGCTTTATAAAACCATTTGCCGTTTATCTCCATCATAATATTAAGTTCTTCTTCAAAATTAATCTCAAAGAATTCAGGATTTCCCTCCATCTTAATATCGACAGCAACACCATCGGCATCCTCTGAGCCACCCCAGCGCATTTTTGCCGGAAGCATAACCTGTTCTTTTTCCTCAATAACAGGCTGGAAATAAGAGTCTTTCAATATTTCCTGATACTGTTTAAGTAACGGCTGTGCAATTCCCACTGATTTATTATTCGGGTCTTCTATTTCAAGACCGAGACGTCCTCTGTCCCTAAACTGGTACATTGAAAATCCATCAAACCAATCGGCATCATCGGACTTTATCCTGTCAACAAATTTTTTAATTGAATCGCCCTGTCGTCTTGGACCTGTTACATCGCCATCTGTATTAAACTCAGATATCACAAGTGGTTTACATACATTATCCGCAACTTTAGTCAATCGCTTTGAAGTCTTTTCAAGTCTTTCCACAAATGTATCGAGAGGTGTCACAGCGTAGCTGTTGCCGCCCTTCTCACACACATCAAACGGCCATCCGTAGTGAAGTGCAAGATAACAGTCATTTGACCAATAATCAGCCACCTTGTATGCCTCAGTAAACTCCTTTTCATACTGAATAGGCGCATCTTCCTCAAGACTTGTAACACAACCTCCGCAATATACAATAGATACATTAGGAGCCTCTTCCTTGACAATCTTTGCAAATCTCACAAAGAAATCACCTATTTCCTGATATGAAAACCTCTGATTATGAGTAAACCAATCACCTGTACACTCATGATTTATACGAAGTCTCATTCTTCCAAAAGTCCTAAGTTCCTTTGCAATCTGTCTGAGATATTCATCCTCCAGAGAACAATCTATTGTAAGCGTAAGTGCAACATCTTGTCCATGTTTTCTAATATCCCTCATCGAAGTAAACGGCTCACCATCCATACTGCCGCCGATACCTCCAAGATAAGGAAAATAGTCATCATACGGATAATCCCACTGAAAATGTATTTCCATATCTTTACATGCCTCACTTATTCTCTGCGGCCACTCCTTATCCTTAGGATAATATGTATACATAATCCCAATGTTTCTGTGAGGTCTGCCAAGCACATTTAAAATATAATCCTGATTTACATACTCAGCTCTCTCACTTCCATCCCCAAGGTCAAGTCCACACCTCGCAGGATTTAAAGTAATTCTTTTTAAGTTGTCCATAAATTTCCTCATTTCTCATAAACTTTTAATTGTTAAACTTTAATTTATCGTACTGTTTAACGAAGTTACATAAAACGCCTATGCGTTCATTATCTCATAATACTGCACATCTTTTTGCATAGTATTATAAACGCTTATAAATTTATTATATCATCCTCAAAGATATTCCGCCACTAAATTGTCCTATTTTATTCCTATCCAAACTATTAAACTATTTATTCATCATATTCATTCGTTATTTTTATTTGTTGTCATATTTGTTTGTTATTTCTTAAACTTACATATTGACCCATAACATTTTATTTACTTATCACACAGGACTTACAAAAATACCAAAACCAAGCGGACGATATGTCAACAATACAAATGCTAAAAGCTGTATCAAATTAACAATCAACAGGATTTTTCCACAATTCATTGTCTGCTTTTTATGCGAATTTATCAATATATGATATTGCAAACTAAACGCAATAAAAACAGCTATAAAAAATGTGCTTATATCAATCCAGGCTACCTCAAATCCAAGAATACCCTTATATCCATAATACAAAAACGGTATACTCCATGTACCAACTATATTTCCTAGCAGACCTGTGTATATAATCTTACATATTTCATTATTTTTTTCATTTTTAACATTCACACTTCTTTTACTGTCTTTGGAAAATATTTTCATACTGTTTTTATCTGAGACATATTTACAGTCAACCTTTTTCTTAACATACTGAAAACATATTGCAATATAAATAAGCATAGGAATAAAAAGCAGCTTCATATGTTCCCATGTTGACTCGTTAACCGGCACAAATAATCCTATTAACCATGCCTGCCCACACCAGTCATATACAAAGTGAAAAAGAGTTCCCAATATTCCAACAAATAAAAAGCCTATCACAACATAGCGTTTATAAAATTTTTTATCATCACATTCAATAAACATACGATCTGTCTCCTACTCACTACAAATTTACTATAAATACTTATTGTTAATACAACTGTTAATTTTAATTTAATGTATTATTATCTGTTATTAATTTTATTGTATGTAATGATTTATATTATATGTGGTGTAAATATTTTATTTGATATAGAAGCACAAAAAAAGAAGCCTTTATACAAAGACTTCAATTGGTAATAACGCAAGAAAAATAAGAATAAAGTGATTTAAATGATATCGTTATATTAATATAAAAAAAGACTTACTACAAAATTGTAATAAGTCTAATATAATGAGACACGGGGGATTCGAACCCCCGACAACTTGATTAAAAGTCAAGTGCTCTACCACCTGAGCTAGTATCCCATCTAAAACATGAGGCCTTTACCTCAATGCCCAGAGCCGGAATCGAACCAGCGACACGAGGATTTTCAGTCCTCTGCTCTACCAACTGAGCTATCTGGGCATATAGATAATAAATATCTAAGTAGCGGGAACAGGATTTGAACCTGTGACCTTCGGGTTATGAGCCCGACGAGCTTCCTAGCTGCTCCATCCCGCGTCATTAAAACCTTTTGGTAAACTCTGCGGTTTATCAACTTAGGTAAATGGGCGGAGATGGATTCGAACCATCGAAGCATAAAGCAGCAGATTTACAGTCTGTCCCCTTTGGCCACTCGGGAATCCGCCCATAACACAATAAATATTCAATTGTGTAAGCCGATGATCGGACTCGAACCGATAACCTGCTGATTACAAATCAGCTGCTCTGCCAATTGAGCCACATCGGCATA
>CAKRFU010000038.1 GCA_934320845.1 uncultured Lachnospiraceae bacterium | reverse complement strand
GTCTTTAGACTCAGACGCCGGCAAAGAGGCCTTATAGGCCGCAAAGCAAACCACCGGCTAAGCCGGTGGTTGTGATTAAAAGTACAGATTATTAAACTCTTGAGGATGCAATAAAACCCTCGGAGAGCCTCCGCATTTTGGGCAGAGACAATGGAACATTGGATTTGACAAAAGTGCTAGGGGGTTATCATCTATGGCAAAGCCAAGATGATAAGCACACACTCCGAGAGAACATTACAGATAAGAGAGGAGAAGTTGCCTATGGGGAATGTATCATATACAGCACATATCAGCAATAAGAAAACTGGAATTACAAGTAAAAGTAAATTACTTGGTGTGGCAAAGCACAATCTCAGAAAGTATAAATCAAATGATTATAGTGAAGATAATATTTTAATAATCAGAGGAACAGATGATTTGTATCAGGATGTGAAGCAGGTATACCATCAGGAATTTGATGAGGTTGTAAAAGAGTATAATGAAAGTCAAAAACGAGCAGATAGAAAGATAAAAGATTATTTTGAACATGTTGCAAATCTCGAACAGGATATGGCTGTTGAAATTATCTTTCAATGTGGAGATAAGGAATTCTGGCAAGATCATGAGACAGATAAAGATAAAATGTGCTATGTGTATAGATATCTTTTAAGTAAGTTGGAACAATTTCTTCCAGAATTTAAAATAGCGAACGCAGTAATTCATTTTGATGAAGCAAGTCCACATATGCATGTGGTCGGTGTTCCAGTATGGGAGGGAGTCAAAAGAGGACTTCGTAAAAAAAGTTTCAAAGAGAAATGTTTTTACACCTCAAACACTTTCAACTATTATACAGGACAAATTGCGAGAGGAGGCTGGTTCGTGTTTTAAATAGCATACGCATGAAGAATTGGCTGAAAAAAGTTTGGGAAGAAATCATGATTTATCTGTGGCTGAATATAAAGTTGAGAAAGAAACCAAGCACTTGGGACAATTACAGGAGCAAGTTCATGATGCAGAAATAGAGTTGCTAGCATCAAGAATAGCACACAATGCATTGGAGAAAAAGCAGACTGAAGAATTGGAAGAAAAGACTCAGGCTATAGTTGCGAAGAATGAATCTTTGGAAAATGAATATGAATGTATTTCAAGAGATATAGAAGATAAACGAGCAGAATTACAAACTGTAAATCAGAATTTAATAGCAAATGTTGAAGAGGCAGAAAAGACAGCAAGTATTCTGGAAAGAATAAAAGCATTTGTTTCAGCTTTCAAATTATTTGCACCTAAAATAGAAGAATATGCAAATCAAGTAGAAGCTGATAAGTCGATTGAAGCAGGAAATTCATTTCGTGGAATATTGTATGAGCTGGGAGAACTTCTTGAAGCCTTTAAGGAACTGATAAAAGAAGGACTTTGTTGGTTTCCAAGACTTATGAAGTGGAACACATCGAAAGGAGAAGTGGCACCAGTGTTTATAGATCATAGTAATGGATATTCCTATAAGATTGTTGGATATATGAATGTAAATACAAAGGAGTGTTATTCGAAGGAAGCAGTGCAAGAAGAGGTTAAAGCTGATAATCGAACGGGTACAATGGAACAGATGGATGCTAATATTGAAGCAATGGCTAGAGACGTGCAGGAAATTCTGAGGATTAGTGCGGAGCAGAAGAGTCTTTGGGAGGCTTATGAAGGGAGATGAGAAATAATAAGAACAGTGAAATAGTATTTATTAGAATGAATTTTTATTGCAATCCAGCATTGACAATAGACAACATGTTAATGCTGGATTGTTAATAACATTTGTTGGTTCTAGAAATATGTTGTTTGAATCAGTTAATTATTATTGTTATGAATCAATTTTTTTACCATATTGATATCCAAGATTATATGCTTCTATTGCACTTTTATGACGTACAGTACCTGCTTGGCTATCTGGTAAATGAGAAAGATTTGTTTGATGTGGATTACCTTGTAGAGCATCTTTTAAACCTTCTACATAAGCACAACCAGCACAAATGTGTCGCCCACCATTTCTGTCGTCTTGAGCTTCTGGAAGAGAATTGAATCCTTGTAAATATCGATGTTGTTTGTTACATGTTGCCATATTAAAACCTCCTTAAAAAGATATTATGTGTTGTGTTGTACTATCAATAGTTAAAGATTAAATTGTAAGTGGTTATAGACCAATAGCATGTAGTGGAAGATTGTCGAAGAAATGCGGACAACCAAGTTCATCCATATAGTCATAGTAATCTTTATACTTAGGAACATCAAACCAATCAGATGATAGAAGGTAAATATAAACTAAATTATATCCTATAGGATCTAGAAGTCGTTGGTATTCTTTGATTTTAAACGGAAAGGTCGCTAACTTTTCGTCAACCGAACCGCTTGAATGCTGGAATTTTTTCTCAATTATGTAAACAGTTTTGTTTATTTCGTTAATAAAAGCTTCGTCGGGTTTCCATCTTTTTGAGTTGATTGCTCTGTCGTTTATCCCATTCTGTCTTAAAAAAATAGTTGAAAATTCATCTTGATTAATAGAGTATCCTAATAATTGGTTTCCATAATAAATTTCACAATTATTTTCAATTGTGTACCCTGCATCTTCAAGGGCAGTATTTAGAGAAGTGGTTTGTTCAAAATGCAATCCATTTCGGTTTGTATTTGCACCACCTCCGAATCGATTAGCTTGTCTTGGCATTTTATCCCTCCTTAAAAAATTCCACTATTTCAACATCAAGTACGCTTGCAATCTGGTTTAGTGCAGAAATAGATAAACTCTTTGTACATCCAGCTGCTTCAATTTTAGAAAGATAGCTGATACTTATCTGTGCTCGTTCAGCAAGCTGCACTTGTGTTAATTTTGCTTTTTCTCTATATAATTTGATATTTGTACCTATGATGTTGTATAGCTCCGTATCATTCATATGTTGCATGTAACACCTCTTTCACTATTTGTGAATATTATCTCATGTGAGGTGATATATATAAATTCACTTATAGTGAAAGAAAAGAACGATGGACATTTAAGAAGATGTGAGTTAGAATAAGAAAAAAATAGAAGAGGAGGTATGACATATAAGTTTACAACCAAATAATTTTGAGCTTGAGCCAACAACAGTCTGGTCTTTTTCAGATAGAGGTAGTTGGGCAACGCATTCAGGAAAGTATCGAGGAAATTGGTCGCCATATGTACCAAGAAATCTGATACTTCGCTATTCAAATCCCGGTGACTGGGTCTTAGATCAATTTATGGGTAGTGGAACAACCTTAGTAGAGGCGAAGCTGCTCAATCGAAATGCGGTAGGTGTTGACATCAATCCGCAATCTGTTTCAATCTCTGAAACAAATTTACAATTCCAATGTGAAACAAATTCAAAAATATATACTCGAAATGGAAGTGCAACAGACTTACACTTTATAAAAGATAGTCGAATTGACTTTATTTGCATGCATCCACCATATGCTAATATTATCAAGTATAGCAAATGTATTGATGGGGATATCTCATTGCTTGATGTGGAAGAATTTTTGGCAGAAATGGAGAAGGTGGCAAAGGAATCTTTTCGAGTATTAAAAAAAGGGAAACTATGTGCTGTAATGATTGGGGATATGAGAAAATATGGAAAAGTAATTCCCTTAGGTTTTCGGATGATGGATTGCTTTCTTAAGGCAGGATTTACAAATAAGGAAATCATTATTAAGGAGCAGCATAACTGTCGTTCAACAGAATATTGGGAGAAGCAGAATAATAATTTTCTCTTATTGGCACATGAGTACATTTTCGTATTTCAGAAGTAAATGGATTCACAAAGGGTGAAAGTTGAGGTTGTTATTTTATATGTTTGCAAGTATAATATATAAGTATCGTTTTGCCTTTTGCGGACATAGAGAAGAGGAATCATAAATGAGTAATTCAAGTGTTACACCTTTTGTGAAATGGGCTGGTGGAAAGCGTCAGTTGTTATCACAGATAAAAGAAAGAATGCCAGAAAAATATAATAAATATTATGAGCCATTTGTGGGTGGTGGTGCAGTTACATTTGAATTGCTGCCTACAGATGCTATAATAAACGATATCAATAAGGCGTTGATAAATGCATATCGCCAGATATGTGATGAGCCTAAAGCATTTATACAAGCGATAAACAGGTTTGATACGGAAATGTGGGAAGATGGAAAAGAATATTATTATTCCCTGAGAGAACATTATAATGACAAATTGATGAAATCAGAATTTGATGTTGAATTAGCTGCTTTATTTGTATTTATCAATAAGCACTGTTTTAACGGATTATATAGAGTAAATGGAAAAGGACTATTTAATGTTCCATACAATAATAGCCGTAGAGTGTCTGTTGATGAGCAGAATATATTTGAGATTTCGAAATATTTACAATCTGTAACCATAATAGATGGAGATTTTGAAGATGCTTGTAAAGATGCCAAGAAAGGTGATTTTGTTTTCATAGATAGTCCATACGCACCTTTGAATCCTACTTCTTTTGAATCATATACAAAAGAAGGATTTGATATAGAAAGTCACAAACGATTGGCTAACTTATTCGAAGAATTAACAAACAGAGGTTGCTATTGTATGCTTACAAATCATAATACTGATTTGATAAATGAGTTGTATGGAAACAAAGGATATAAAATAGATGTTGTTAGTGTTAAGCGTATGATTAATTCAGATGCATCCAACAGGGTGGGAGAAGAAGTAATTATATGTAATTATTAGGAGAAATGTGATGAATTACAATTTGTATATTAGAAAGCTACAAGAAGTAAAGGATAAATGTCATTTGGAAAATGGATATAGTCACATTGTGTATCAAATTTTTGAAATGACATTGGATGATGAAAAATATTCTATTGTAGATACGTCAACCTTAAAAAGAACAAAGGATAAATCAACAGCACCTAGAGATGTTATTGCAGTACCAGATTTTGTGATTACAAGAAATGGATATATATTTGATGGCAACCAAAATCCAGATGATATTTTGGGGTGCATTGAAGTGAAATATAAAGATGCTGATGTTACAAGTCCCAATAGACTTGAGTCTACAGTAGAAAACAAGGGATATTTGAATGTTTATCATAAGGTAATTTATACAAATGGTTGGATATGGCGTTTTTATGATGATTCACAACAATATAAGGAAATTGATTTTAGAAACGATGTGTCTAATGGAAAATATGGTGAATTATTAAATATGCTATGTTCAATTGAGTGGTTGAACAGTGAAAAAATTGTTTGATTTGAGAATTAAATAGTGCTATTACAAAAAGTTATATTAGAGGAGTCGAGATAATGGAGAACTTATTTGCAAAGAAAGTGCCATTATATTTCGAGACAGAAGAATCACAGTTAATATTAGGTGATTCATTCAAGATTCTAACAAAAATGGAACCAGAGTCTGTAGATATGATATTTGCAGATCCACCTTATTTTTTGAGCAATGATGGAATTACCTGTCAGGGTGGAAAGATGGTTTCGGTTAATAAAGGCTCATGGGATAAACTTTCAGAAAGTGGAACCAGTGTCGATGAAAAACACAAGTTTAATAGAAAGTGGATTAAGTTATGTAAGAAAGTACTAAAGCCGAACGGCACAATCTGGATATCGGGAACATTACACAATATATATTCGATTGGTATGGCATTGGAGCAAGAAGGCTTCAAGATAATTAATAACATAACCTGGCAGAAAACAAATCCACCACCAAACTTAGCATGTCGATGCTTCACACATTCTACGGAAACCATTTTATGGGCAAAGAAGAATGATAAGAAGTCTCGGCATTTTTTTGATTATCAGAAAATGAAAGAAATGAATGGCGGAAAGCAAATGAAAGATGTGTGGACCGGTGCATTGACAAAGCCTTCAGAAAAGAAAGAAGGCAAGCATCCAACACAGAAACCGGAATATTTACTTGAAAGAATCGTATTAGCTTCAACGGAGGGAGGACAGGTTATTTTGGATCCTTTTTGCGGTTCTGGCACTACCGGAGTGGAAGCTGTTCGATTAGGTAGGAAATTTATTGGGATAGAAGTGAGTGAAGAGTACTTGCAGATAAGCAAGAAAAGATTGGAGAAGGTAGAGCGGGATGCGAAAGAACATTGAAATATCTGATAAAAAAATAAATGATTTCTTAGAACAGTTTTATGGATATTTTGAAAGTGGTTATGCTTTTGAAGAATTCTTGAAGGTGTATCTAGAAAAAATTGGTCTTGATGAAGTTGTAGTAACACAACGTTCTGCTGATGGAGGAATTGATTTAGAGGCTATACGATATGGAGTTGGAGGTTTTGCAGGAGCAGATGCTGTGGATTATTATGTTCAAGCGAAAAGAAATAAGCCAGGAACTACTATTCCGATTGAAAAGGTAAGAGCCCTCAGAGGAGTGATGCCCTCTGGTAGTAAAGGTATATTTATTACTACAGCAAATTATTCTAAGAGAACAGAAGAATTTGTTGATGTCGACCCATCACGCCCGATTATTCTTATAGATGGAAAGGCACTAGTTGAGAGTTGTATAGATAATGAAATTGGATTTGTTTTTACACCTGTTTTTAGTAAGGATGCTATGGATGCACTAAAGGATGAATCTGATGATATAGTGCAAGAAGACGGTTCAATATGTGAAGAGAATAAAGATGTAAAACTAGTGGTTGATAAGCAGATATCGGCAAACGACATAAGAGCAAGGATATTAAGATTGCCAAAAGCAATTAATAACTTGTTACCGGACGATGCACATAAAGCTAAGGTGATTTTTAATGGATTACCAGTCAAAGAATTGACTATTGCAAAGAGTAGAGGATACCTTGCAGGAGTCACTGATTTATATAAAGAATCGGGACTCATAGCTGAAGATGGGTCATATAATCCGTGCAAGGCAATATGGAAATATTCAGAGGATAAAATTGAGATTATTATAAAGGAGCATTAACATATGAGAAATTTTGATGAGTGGTTGAGTAAGTTTCGAGCTAGTATCTCAAGCTATGACTATTACATAGATTTTGATAAGGTTGTGAAAAATGTAGATGACATTAAAGTAGAACTGAATATTTTGAATTCCTTGATAGGTTCAAAAAATATAGAAGAAGATTTTGAAAGAATTGTTTTAAAATATCCAGAAACATTACAGTGTGTACCTCTTCTTTTAGCTGTTAGAGGGTATGAGATATATGCTCAAGATGAAGCAGGAGCATTCTTATATAATTTTAAAAAAATGAATTATGGTATTGAACAGTATAAAGTGTTCATGAGGAAAACGGGATTATTTGACATGATCGCAAATCATTTGGTTAATAATTTGGTGGATTATGCGTTAGGCGTAGAAACTGGATTGGATTCAAATGGTCGTAAAAATCGTGGTGGACACCAGATGGAAGACTTGGTAGAGAAATATATTGTAGCAGCAGGATTTAAGAAGGATGTTAATTATTTCAAAGAAATGTATTTGAAAGATATAGAAGCTAAATGGAACATTGATTTATCGGCACTTTCTAATCAGGGAAAGGCAGCAAAGAGATTTGACTTTGTTATTAAGACAGATAAAATGATTTATGCTATTGAGACTAATTTCTATGGTGGTGGTGGCTCTAAACTTAATGAGACTGCGAGAAGTTATAAGATGCTATCGCAGGAAGCTGATACAATTGACGGCTTTACATTTGTTTGGTTTACAGATGGAATTGGATGGAAGAGTGCTAGAGGTAATCTGAGAGAAACATTTGAGGTTATGGAAAATATTTATAGTATTGATGATATGGAACACGAAATTATTAAGCAAAAGATGAAATAGGAGCGTTAATGGTATGGATGAAAAAGATTTATTAAATAGTATAATAGACAATGCTATAACTGAAGGAGAATATGATGATTTTGATCAGATGCTTTTTGATAACTATTTTGATGAAATTATTTCTGAGGGTGAGATATCAAGGGTAAAAACCGACAATTATGGAGATGCGGGGAATGACTATATCTTTTTTACATTTAATAAAAATGTGATATTTGATATTGAAGACATTGAAGATTTTGATAAAAATGAGAGCGGTGACAGAATTGATTTATACTTTATACAAGTAAAAGATACAACAAAACTTGATTCTAATGTTCCAAATAAATTTATAGAATTTTCGACAAATTTGATGAATGGGAATACACCTGAGCATTATAACGAAGAGGTTAATGGTAATATCAAACTATTTTCTGCACTTGTAAGAAAATATGCTTTAAAAGCAAAATTTTACATTAATTTTTATTATTTTTCTAGATTTGGGAAAAGTCAACTTGAATCAGCGAGTGATTTAAAAGGAAGATTTGACACATTAAAAACAAGTTTTAGTACACTTGATTTTATTGAAGGCGTTAAAATAAATGTAGAACCAATTAATAATATTGTTAAGAAGCTTAGAGAAGATAAAAGATTTGAGTATACTTTTCATGAAATAAGCAAGTTTGAAGCGGAAGTAAATAAGGAAGAGAGCAGAACTAATTCTATAATAGCATTGATTCCCTTATCACAGTTTTATGATTTTATAATATCTGGTGGTGATGGTCAAATTAATGATAGATTATTTGAATCAAATATAAGAGATTATAAGGGCAGGAGTAATGTAAATAAAAATATTATAGAAACATTAAGAAAACCTTCAGGTATAGATTTTTGGTGGTTGAATAATGGTATAACTATAACTGTTGAAGATGTAGAGGAATCCAAATCAGCAAATAAAATAAAAATTATTAATCCACAGATTGTAAATGGATTGCAAACATCATATTCTATTTATAATTATTTTGTTGAGAATATGGATAAACTTAGAGATGAAACAAGAAAAATATTTGTGAAAATCTTGAAGGTTGATCAAAATAATGAGGATCAAGAATTAAATATAATTGTTGCAACTAATAGTCAAAATGAAATAAGGGATAAAGATATTCATGCTAATGATGTTGTTCAGAAAAATATTGAAGAGTATCTAAAGACAAAGAATAAATATTATCAGAGAAAGGACAAATATTACACAAATCGAAAGTGTGCAAAAAAAGACATTGTAAAATTAGCAGAAATGGCTAAATATATAAATACTATATTTTTGAAGAATCCTTCTTATACAAGAAATAATCCAGGTAAACTTCTTTCGGGAACAAAATATAAAACTATTTTTCAGATAGAAAATCTGAATCAAAATTATAATAGATATTATATAGCATATGAAATATATAATAAGGTTATTAGTCTTTGCAAAGGTATTTTTAAAATTGGAGAAGATGAGTTTGAGAAAGTTAATTTTATCCACCATATAGTATACGTTTTGGTATGCAATGAAACTAACACCATTAATTATTCCCCGAAAGATGTTTTTGATATAAGTATTTCAGATATTTCTGAAGAAAAAGTTGATTATGCAATAGAGTGTATAATAAAAGTTATAGAAGAGAACGAAATTGTACATACAAAAATATTAAAGACAATAAAAGAGCAATCTTTCAATCAGATGCTAAATGTATATTTAAATAAAATGCAGTAGATTATAAAAAAGAAATAGTATATATTGGAATTATTTTAAGGACACCAATCCTCATCCATAGCATCAGCCCATCCCTGTAGCTCTCCGTCGAGAGCTAATGCAGCATAAGTAATTGGCTCTTCAATCGCCAGATTGTCTATCAATCTCTGTGAGTTAGGCGTAGTATGTAATCCTTTTTCTGCTTCGGCGCAGGATAAAAAGAGCAAGGTATTATCGGCGAATGCAATATCAATGCCGTTTTTGAATTGGTTATAGTAAGCAAAGTGTATTTTCATAATGAGAGTCCTTTCTTTATTTGTTGTTAATTGGTATCAGGAGTGTTTTGGGGTAGTCGTGGACAGCCCTAGGCAGTCTATCGTATATAACACTAATTTTCAAAAACCCTGTATTGCTGGGCTTTTCAAGATATCAAAACGATAATTTTTCAAGAATTCAGTGCGTCCTACGACGTTTCAAAAAAGTATATTACACCTCAGGACTTTTTGTCCTGGGGTGTTTTTTTGTGAGAACTGTGGTACAATAAATAAAGAAGATTTTACATATAAAATATTATTGTCATCAGATTATCAGGAGGTAAATAAATGCCAGAAATTTCTTTATTTTATGGAATTCGAGTTACAATGTATTATGATGATCATAATCCGCCGCATTTTCATGCAGAGTATAATGGAAATAAGGCAATTATTGAAATTGATACAGCTAGATGCATCAAGGGAGCTTTGCCATCAAGGCAGTTAAAGTTGATTTTAGCGTGGTGTGTGTTACATCAAGATGAGTTGATGCAGAATTGGGAATTATCAAAAGATGGAAAGCCGTTAAATAGAATTAATCCGCTTGTATAGGAGGTGTTTGTCTATGTTTCCGAAGGTAGTTCAGGTAGTACCTATGAAAGACTACACAGTATATGTGTATTTTGAAGATGGAAAAATCGTATGTTATGATATGAAAAATATGTTGGATAAAGAAGTCTTTAAACCATTGAAGGATATTTCTGTATTTACTGATACATGTACAGTTATGAATGATACATTAGCATGGGATATAGGTGGAAATAGAGATGTTTGTGAGTGTATTGATATTGATCCGGATACATTATATGAACTTCCCTATTGTAAAGAGAAAATAGCTTAGTGATAAATCTGCATGTTATTGAAATGTTTTATTGCGTAGTATATTTAAGAAGAGTAACAATTGTAAAATTAATAGAGTAATGAGTAGTTCTGGGAATGTGTGTGCAGTTAACCGCATACAACACATATGCAACATTGTTATACACAAATCCCCTATTTATGGGCTTTCCAGGATATTCAAACGTTCTCAAAGAGATAGTTTGCGAGAATATCGGATATATGCAAAAATCCCTCAAAACATTGTGTTTTGGGGGATTTTTGCATGTCAGCAATTTGAGAACAGCAATTATTCTATATATTGAAATGCGTTGAAAGTATGGCGAGAGACAGGTTATGTTAACTAATATCTAAAAATTATTTTGCAAGAACTAGAATAAGTTCTTTTATTTTTATAACTTCTGTGTTAGGCTCAAGATCCAAATTTTAAGGAGGATATATAAAATGACATTAGTTGACAAGATATTTAATTGTTTTAAGGATAGCGATTACTTTTCATTACAGGAGGCATATCAACAAAATATAGATAAACCACACTAAACAATTAGAGCGCGTATTTATGAGAAAATAGGTGTGAAATTTGAAAGAGTGGCTAAAGGTGTATATCGGACAATTGATAGTCAAAAAGAACAGTGTGTGTTAATTGAGGGGAATGGTAGAAATTTATCAATGCTAAAGGATAAGAGTATTGATTGTATATTAACTGATCATCCTTGGTTGGATAAGAAATCCAATAAAGGCGGAACAAGAAATTTTGCAGAGTATATGTGTTTTAGATATACATTGGATGATTTTAAGGAAAAGGCTAGAGTATTAAAAGACGGATGCTTCCTGCCATGTTTGATGTTCAGCCAGTATCTAGTACATCAAAGTGAGTTGCCAGTTGAGCTTTGTGAAGAAATATTGGAATATGTTACTTATGAAGGTGAAATAGTGTTAGATTCTTTTGTAGGGAGTGGTGCTGTTGGTGTAGCAGCATTAAATAAAAAAAGAAGTTGCATTTTGATAGAAAGATAAAAAGAAAATATAGAAAAAATCAAGAATAGATTTGATGGTATTTTTTATCAAACAGTATTGGAGTGATAATTTTGAATTTACGGATGAATAGAAAAAAGCGGTTCAGTATATGAGTGATTCTCAGAAAATAGAGTATAACAATTCATTCTGCGCAAATTCCAATACGCATATAACATTTAACTAATAAAATAGCGGAATCTGTTTAGATGTTAATTTTCTAAACAAATCCTGCTATTTTTGTTTTAAATAAATCCAAATAAATCTAGATAAATAATTTTACTACTGTTACGGCTTAGGAATATATTTGGCTTAAGGATATATTTTCATTGATTTTAAAATATTATGCCACCGACAAGATTTACAATAACGGCTGCAATCCATGCAATAGTGCATTGCAGCAATATAACAAGAAGTGCCCATTTTCCACCAAGTTCACGTTTTATTGATGCGATGGCTGCAACGCAAGGTGTATATAAAAGGCAGAATATGAGAAGCGCCATTGCATTAACAGGAGAAATGATTCCAAGTAGAAAGGATGTTTTAGGTATAAGCACTGAAAGTGTTGATACAACACTTTCCTTAGCCATGAATCCGCATATAAGAGCTGTACAAATTCGCCAATCTCCAAATCCGGCAGGTGAAAAGACAGGAGCTATAATACCTGCAATTGATGCTAAGATACTTGATTTTGAATCATCTACCACATTGAATCTGAAATCAAAGTTTTGTAATATCCATATAATAATGGTTGCAAGGAAAATTATGGTAAAGGCTTTCTGGAGAAAATCTTTAGCTTTTTCCCACAAAAGCTGTGCTACATTTTTTATACCGGGCATGCGGTAGTTTGGAAGTTCCATAACAAAAGGAACAGGCTCTCCCTTAAAGAGGGTTCTTCTAAATATTAAAGCTGCAGTGATGGCAAATAGGATACCAATAAAATAGAGTAGTATCATGACAAGTGCAGCATTGTTAGGAAAAAATGCTGTTGCAAAAAATGCATATATAGGTAACTTTGCGGAACAGCTCATAAAAGGGGTGAGGAGTATAGTCATTTTGCGGTCACGTTCCGAAGAAAGTGTCCGGCTTGCCATTACACCGGGGACAGTACATCCAAAACCTATAAGCATGGGAACAATACTTCTTCCTGATAAACCTATTTTTCTCAGCAGTTTATCCATAATGAAAGCTACTCGAGCCATGTAGCCGCTATCTTCAAGCAGAGATAAAAATAAAAATAATGTTACTATAATAGGAAGAAAGCTTAATACGCTTCCTACGCCATTAAAAATGCCATCAATAATAAGTGAGTGAAGCACTGTGTTTACATGGAATGCTGTGAGTGCATTATCGACAGCATTTGTTAAAAATTCGATGCCTGTTTCAAGAAGATTTGAAAGTGCAGCACCTATGACATTAAATGTAAGATAAAAAACAAGTGCCATGATAATTGCAAAGCTTGGGATTGCGGTATATTTGCCGGTCAGTATTTTGTCAATATTGCGGCTTCGCGTATGCTCCTTGCTTTCGTGTGGTTTGACAACTGTTTCAGCACAGGTTTTTAATATAAAATGAAATCTCATATCGGCAATTGCTTCTGCACGGTCAAGTCCTCTGTCATCTTCCATTTGTTGTATTATCTGCTCTAATATATTTGCTTCTTTTTCGCTAAGGTTTAAAGCTTCTTTTATAAGAGAATCACCTTCGGCAAGTTTTGATGCTGCAAAACGAACAGGGATATGAGCTTTTTTAGTCTTATCTTCTATAAGATGCATGATACCGTGAATGCATGCGTGAACAGCACTGCCGTTATCGTCAGGGGAACAGAAATCAGTTCTTATCGGTGTTTCCTGATACTTTGTTACGTGGAGTGCATGATCGACAAGTTCTTCTATACCTTCGTTTTTGGCAGCGGAAATCGGAATTACCGGAACTCCGAGAAGTTTTTCGATTTCATTTATATGTATTGAGCCGCAATTTTCTCTGACTTCATCCATCATATTTAATGCTATTACCATTGGAATATTGAGTTCAAGAAGCTGCATAGTCAGATAAAGATTTCGTTCAATATTCGAGGCATCTACAATGTTTATGATTCCCTTTGGCTTGTCTTTTAAGATAAATTCTCTGGTTACAATTTCCTCACTTGTGTAGGGAGACATTGAATATATACCAGGGAGGTCTGTGATAAGAGTGTTTTTATGTCCCTTTATCATACCGTCTTTTCTATCGACTGTTACACCGGGAAAGTTGCCTACATGTTGATTTGAACCTGTAAGTCTGTTAAAAAGTGTTGTTTTGCCACAATTTTGATTGCCGACTAATGCAAATGTCAGAAGTTCATCATCAGGCAGAGGTGTACGATGTTCGCTTTTGTGTTCTTTGTTGTATTCACCGAAACCCGGGTGGGGAATTGCTTTGTGTGTTTTTGATTTTTTATCTGTTTTTTTTATTGGAATAGGTTCGATTTCAATTTTTTTTGCGTCATCGAGCCTTAAAGTTAAATCATAGCCGTGAAGCTGCAATTCTAGCGGATCACCCATAGGTGCTAGTTTTATGAGTGAAAGTGTAGTGCCCTTTATAAGTCCCATATCAAGGAAATGTTGTCGCAATGCACCCTCTCCACCTACAGATACTATTTTTGCGCTTTCACCTGCTTTTAAATCGCCAAGGTTAATTTTTGTACTCATGTTATATCCTCTTTTCTGTCAGTATAAATACAGAATGTCTAATAATATTAGATTTTTTTCTAAGTGATATATGTTTGATAATTAGACTAACAAATCATATTATTACTGATAAATATTATCAAAAAGAAAATGTATGTGCAATACAAATATAAAAGAATTATTTTCGCTGTGGCTTTTTAACGCAGAGATTGATATAAACTTTTCGACTCATGGACGGCTCTCGCCTCGGAGAATATCAGTAGCAGTACATAAGTGTGCAAAAAACGCACACTAAGTACTGACTGACATTCTAACGTCATTCGCTGAAAAGTTTATATCAATCCCTGCTGTTTACATATTTTTTTATGTTATCTAACAGCTTTTCTGTTTCTTTAAGTTCACTTTTCGATGCTTTTGTCACTTCATAATCAATCGGCA
>CAKRFU010000037.1 GCA_934320845.1 uncultured Lachnospiraceae bacterium | reverse complement strand
GGTAAGCCTATAGCAGTAGGTCCTTATTCAGTGACAAATTATGCTATGGAAGCAAAGAAAAATCAGGAGACAGCATTGGAAAATGCAAAAGAAGTTATTCTCGAAGTGGCAAAGAAATTCAAAGAAGTTTCAGGCAGAGAGTATGGTCTTTTTGAGGAATATAAAACAGAAGATGCTGATTATATCATGCTTATCATGGGTTCGGCAGCAGGAACGGCAAAAGAGGCAGTTGACCATCTTCGTGAACAGGGAAAGAAAGTCGGAGTATTAAAACTCAGGGTATTTCGTCCGTTCCCGGCAGAAGAGATTGCCGAGGCACTTAAAGGATGTAAGGCAGTAGCAATTATGGATCGCTGTGAAAGTTACAATGGAAACGGCGGACCTCTTGGAAGTGAAGTTACAGCAGGACTTTACAGAAGTAAGGTAATGATTGAAGCCGTAAATTATATTTATGGTCTTGCAGGAAGAGATTTCACGGTAAATGAAGTATATGATATATTTGCAGAACTTGAAGAAGCGGTAGAAAGCGGAAAGAAAGTAGAGCAGTATCAATACATCGGATTACGCAAATAATAGGAGGCCATAATGAGCGATTACAGTTTAAAAACAATGATGAATAAACCAGAACGTCTTGCACCGGGACACCGTATGTGTGCAGGATGTGGTGCGACAATAGCAGTGCGTGCCGTACTTCGCGGACTTCATGAAGGGGATCACGCAGTTATAGGAAATGCAACAGGCTGTCTTGAGGTATCTTCGTTCATGTATCCATATACAGCATGGGAAGACAGTTATATACACAATGCATTTGAAAATGCTGGAGCAACTTTAAGTGGTGTTGAAACAGCGTATAAAGCATTGAAAAAGAGAGGAAAACTTCCTAAGGACGAAACATTTAAATTTATCACATTTGGCGGTGATGGCGGAACATATGATATTGGATTCCAGTCACTCTCGGGAGCAATGGAGAGAGGACATGATATGGTATATGTATGTTACGATAACGGTGCATATATGAATACAGGTATCCAGCGTTCGTCAGCAACACCAATGTATGCAGATACAACAACAACACCTGTAGGAAAGCAGTCAAACGGTAAAATGCAGAATCGTAAAGATTTGGCAAGCATTATCGCAGACCATGATGTTCCATATGTTGCACAGACAACATTATTACAGGATTTTAAAGATATTCACAGAAAAGCGGAAAAAGCAATCTATACGGAGGGAGCAAGTTTCCTAAATGTTATGACACCATGTCCAAGAGGATGGAGATATGATGCATCAGAGATAATGAAAATATGTAAACTTGCCGTAGAGACATGTTACTGGCCACTCTTTGAAGTAGACCATGGAAAATGGATACTTTCATATGAGCCAAAGAAGAAACTTCCAATCGAAGACTTTTTAAGGGAGCAGGGCAGATTTAAACATTTGTTCAAGAAAGGAAATGAGGATCTTATAGCTCAGTTCCAGGCAGAAGTAGACAGAAGATGGGAAGACCTTCAATATAAGTGTGCAAGATAGTATGAAAAACATAAAAGCAGGTTTTTATACGATGGCTGCATTTTATAGTATGTCAAGGCGTTAAATTAAATATATAAATTATGACAGGAGTATGCCCAAATGGTGACATACTCCTGTTTGTGTTTTAAAGAGGAGTGTAAGGTAGTTGTGGGATTGGGTCAAAATACCTTTTGACCCAATCTTCATGAAATGTTAAAATATGACTATATTTTGTGTGTTAATATAATGTGTAAAAGCATAGAAATTTTTGACTCACAAAAAACATTAACTTTGTATGTTGTGGGAATTTATGTATAGGGATTTATGGAGGAATGAATGATGGGTAAAAATTTAAAACTGCCGGTTGGAGTGGATGATTTTAAAAAAATAAGACATGATAAGTTTTACTATATTGATAAAACAAAATTGTTGGAGCAGCTTCTTGATAGTTGGGGAGAAGTAAATCTTTTCACCAGACCAAGACGCTTTGGAAAAACTTTAAATATGAGTATGCTGCGTTATTTTTTTGAAATTGGAACGGATGAATCATTATTTGACGGATTATATATAAAAAAGAATAAAATGATTTGCGAAGAATATATGGGAAAATTTCCGGTTATATTTATTTCACTTAAAAATGTTGAGGGGATTACATTTGAAAAATGACGATAGACATGACATTATGATTTACGGAATTTGTTTTTGTAAGAAAAAGTGTAAAGTAGTTGCAGGGAAAATTTAATGGAGGTGTGTAGATGCCAAAAGTTATAGGAATCGGAAAACAAAGGTATGACAGGATAATAGAAAACGATTTATTTTATATAGACAAAACAATGTTTATAAAAGAATGGTGGGAAAATCAGGATGATGTAACACTGATAACAAGACCACGCCGTTTTGGCAAGACGCTAAACATGGATATGCTTAAATGTTTTTTTTCAAATGAGTACAAGGACAGAGGAGACTTATTTGAAGGATTAGACATTTGGAAAGAAGAAAAATATCGTGAAATTCAGGGAACATATCCGGTTATTTTTCTGAGCTTTGCAAAGATAAAACAGAATACGTGTGAAGATGCCATAGCAGGAATTAAGAGAATTATATGCGATGAAATCCAAAAATATATTTTTCTTGAAGGTTGGGATGGCTTAGCGGATGAAGAAAAAAATAACCTTAAAAACATAACATATGGCATGGATGATGTAACTGCACAGGAGGCAATAGCAAGTCTGTCAAATTATCTTAGCAGATACTATGGAAAAAATGTTATTATTCTTCTTGACGAATATGACACACCGATGCAGGAAGCATATGTAAACGGATATTGGGAGGAACTTGTTTCATTTTCAAGAAGCTTTTTCAATGCGACATTTAAATCGAATTTGTATTTGGAGAGGGCTGTCATAACAGGTATAACGAGGGTATCTAAAGAAAGTATTTTTTCTGATTTAAATAATTTAAAAGTGATAACAGTTGAAAGTGATGAATATTCAGATACATTTGGTTTTTCAGAAGAGGAAGTCTTTTTGGCATTAGATGATTTTAATTTGTCGGATAAGAAACAAATAGTAAAAGAATGGTATGATGGTTTTACGTTTGGTAGTCAAAGAGACATTTATAATCCGTGGTCAATAATAAATTTCTTGGAAAATAAGAAAATAGATACCTATTGGGCAGATACGAGTTCAAATTCTCTGATAAATCATTTGATAAAAAAATCAGTTCCGGAAATTAAGGAATTGATGGAATTATTGTTAAAAAGAGAAAGTATAGAAGTTACATTTGATGACCAGATAGTTTTTAATCAGCTTGATAAAAGTAAAAATGCAATATGGAGTCTTCTTGTAGCAAGTGGTTATCTTAAAATTGATGATATAGAACACAAAGGTTTGCTTTTAAAACCGTGGTATCATATTAGTATAACAAATCTGGAAACAGTAAGTATGTTTGCAAATATGTTTGCAGGATGGTTTGAAAATCCGGATGCTAGATATAATGATTTTATTAAATCACTTTTAAATAATGATTTAAAAGGAATGAATTATTATATGAACAAAGTAGCGTTGGCAACTTTCAGTTATTTTGATACTGGAAAAAATCCATCAGAAACATTGGAACCGGAACGTTTTTATCATGGTTTTGTTTTAGGACTTATTGTGGAGCTGAGTGACAGATATGAAGTGAAATCAAATCGCGAAAGTGGTTTTGGCAGATATGATGTTATGATAATTCCATTTGATAAAAGCGAAAAAGCGATTGTGTTGGAATTTAAGGTTCATGAGAGTGACGAAGAAAAAACACTTGAAGAAACAGTATCATCAGCATTAGCACAGATAGAGGAAAAGAAATATGACACGGAATTGATAAATGCAGGAGTAAAAAAAGAGAATATCCGGCATTATGGATTTGCATTTGAGGGCAAAAATGTATTGATAGGTACTAATGAATAGGTAAGATAAAAATAAATAACGTGCGCAGAAAAGAGGATGAAAATGAACAGGAGTAAAAGAAAGATAACAGCATTGCTGATTGCGGCATCGATGGCAGTAGGGTGTTCATCGTATGCGGTGGATGGACATGCAAAGAAAGCGTTGGCAGCAGAAATAAATATAAATGCGGATAAAAAAAATCAGGCAAGGGTTTCATCCGGTTCGGCGATTGACAATCCGGATTTGGATATTATCTCTTTATCCGTAAAACAAAGCGGTGACAAAAACATTGATTTGAAATGGGATTCATATGAAGGAGCTGCTTACTATACGGTATTTTATGCGAAAGATAACAGTACGGAATATGAGAGTAAAGATGTATCAGAGACGCAGACGAATATGCAGGTAAACAGAGGTATAAAATACACATTTTGTGTTGCAGCGTTTGATAAAGACGGTCAGCCGGTGGCAAAGACAAATAAATTGAGCGTATGTATTCCGGGAAAAAACAGCATCAGATTTACAAGGTTGAGCAGGAAAAAAGTAAAGTTAAACTGGAGTAAAGCTGTCGGTGCAGACAGGTACATTGTATATAGGAAAATAAATAATGGTAAATACAGTATTCTTTCAAAAAGTGATAAATTAAGTTTTGTTGATAAGAGTGTTGCTAAAGGAAAAAAATATAAATATTATGTTAAGGCTGTCAGTACAAGTCCGGAAAATACATATACTACAAGTTCTGATGCAGGAAATTTCAGAATTGCGGATTTTGTTAATACAAGACATCAGAAATACAGTTTTAATGAAATGAGCAAAGATATTAAATCACTTAAAAACTCATATTCAAATTATGTGAATGTAAAAGTTATAGGAAAATCAAATGATAAAAGAAATATTTATGATGTAATTATTGGAAATCCAAATGCAAAGAAAACAATGGTAGTTATAAGTAATATTCATGCGAGAGAATATATGACGGCACAGCTTTGCATGGCTCAGATAGAGCATTATCTTAAAAATTATAACGGAAAAGTAAGCGGAGTAAATGTAAAAGGTGTTTTAAATAAAATGGCAATACATTATATTCCGATGGCAAATCCGGACGGTGTTACAATTTCTCAATTTGGTATTTCAAAGATAAGAGATAAAAAACTCCGCAAGGCTTTATACAAGATGCCGGGTGCATCGCATACATCTACATGGAAAGCAAATGCAAGAGGTGTAGACCTTAACAGAAATTCTAATTCACATTTCAGAGCTAATTATGGTGGAAAAAGAGGAAGTGAAGGATTTTCAGGACCATCTGCTGCAAGTGAACCTGAGACAAAAGCAATATCTAAATTATTGAAAGAGTTAAAGAAAACCAAAACATTAAAAGGTGTAGTAAATTATCATGCCATGGGATCTATAGTATTTGGTTCAGGCGGCAAAGGAAAGGTTAAGAAAGATACTCTTAAGATGTACAGACTTGCAAGGAGCATAACAGGATATACAAGCGGAGACAGCTATGGTTCAGGCAGCCCTAGTGTCGGCAGTATGAGAGATTATATAATGGAAAAAATCAAATCGCCTTCAATAACATTGGAAATAGGTGTTATCGGCTGTCCACTTCCAACTTCGCAGTTTGCATCAATATGGGGAAAGAATCATGCGCTTGTATTGAGAGAAGCAAAGTTATTGTTATAAGAACTATAGTAAAAAAGACATGGTATGAAAGGAACAAAAATATGACACTACTAACTTATCAGGTGTTTAAGACAGTTGCAGACCACGGCAGTTTCAGAAAGGCTGCCGATATATTAGGTCTTACACCGTCAGCAATAAGTCACGCTATCTCATCGATGGAAAATGAATTGGGATTCAGTGTATTAAACAGAAGCAAAGCGGGCGTAACACTTACAAACTATGGAGAAAATCTGCTGCCCTATGTAAACGCTGTTTTAAACAGTGATGAAAGTTTATGGCAGGCTATTGCGGAGTTTAACGGATTAAAAAAAGGAAAAGTAAAAGTAGGCTGTTTTTCAAGTGTATGTACAAGCTGGTTACCTGATATTATGAATTCTTTTGAGAAAGAATATCCTGATATTACGATTGAAGTATTTCAGGGGACATATGATGATGTAACATATTGGCTCAAGAATGGCGTAGTAGATATAGGATTTTTGTCTATGTCAAGTGCTGGCGACATTCCGATAGAGCCGCTTTACAAAGACCCGCTTGTATGTGTTGTGCCTAAGGGATTTTTTGACAAAGATACAAATGAGATAATGCATATTGCAGAGCTTAGAAATCATCAGTTTGTAACGCAGAGGGAGTCAACAGATGCAGATATTCAAAATTTTTTAAAGGAAAATTCATTAAATGTGCAGTCAAATTATCATGTTGTGGATGATCTTTCTACTGCAGCACTTGTGTCGAATGGATTTGGAATCTGTATTATGCCGGAACTTGTTATGAGGGATATTCCGTATGAAGTGGACTATTATCAAATAGAACCTGATGCATACCGCATTATAGGAATTGCAACAATGAATCCCGGTTTTATGGCACCGGCAGTAAGAACCATGTACAACCATATTTTGAAGAAATATAAAAACATATAATGAAAACAGTGGAAAAAGAGAGAAAATAGGATGAATAAATTAAAAAATGAATTAAAAAGGATTGACCATAAAGGGTATCCTGCTTATAAAGACTTAAAGGGAAGTTATGATTTTGTTAAGTATACGTTAAATATAGAACATGTACAGGGTGACCCGTTTGCGTCACCGTCTGCTTTGAGTGTCAGAATTAATGGGAAGACGGCAGATTTTCCGAAAAACTATTATGATGTTTATCATAGAAGAATTGCATTAGAAGATTTTATTTTAAGAAAATTCAGCAGGGAAGTTTCAAAAATCAGTTTTAAGGCAAAAGGTTCAGGAAAGAGTGGAATGGTATCGGCAAGTCAGCCGGGACAGGAGATAATGGAGCGAAGTGCGTGTCATGTTGATGAAAACACGGGTGACGTTTTATTTAGATTTGTGGTAGGTTTTCCTGCAAGAGGACGTTCTATTGATGCGGGAGAACTGGAAAAAATATTGTTTGGGTTATTGCCAAAGGCAGTTGAGAGCTCAGGAATATTTAAACTTTTTACGGACAGAGAAAAGTTGAAAGAACAGATAGAACTTGCTGATGACCAGAAAGTCCTGAGAGAATTAACTAAAGAAAATAATCTTGCAGCATTTGTGGCTGATGGTTCAATACTCCCAAGAGAAAGCGGCGTTTCAGAGAAACCGATGAAGAATGCTGTCCTGTTTAAGTCACCGGAATCGATGAGTGTGACATTTGAACTTCCGCATAAGGGAAAAATAACAGGAATGGGAATAAAAAAAGGAATTACGCTTATAGTGGGCGGTGGCTATCATGGGAAATCGACACTTCTTCAGACACTTGAAAAGGCGGTATATTCACATATTGCGGGAGATGGCAGAGAATATGTGGTAACTGATGAAACGGGAGTGAAACTTCGTGCCGAGGATGGAAGAAGTGTTGCGAACGAGGATATAAGTTTATTTATAAGAAATCTGCCTAACGGCAAGGATACAGAAAAATTTTCAACACTTGATGCGAGTGGTTCAACTTCACAGGCTGCAAATACAGTTGAAGCTTTAGAAGCAGGAAGTAAATTACTTCTTATAGATGAAGATACAAGTGCAACAAACTTTATGATACGTGATGAACTTATGGAGCGTGTTATATCGGCGTATGATGAGCCGATAGTGCCTTTTATAAAGAGAGCAGTTCCGCTTTATCGGGAGAAAGGTGTATCGACAATTCTTGTAGCAGGAAGCTGTGGAGCATTTTTCCATGTTGCAGACACTGTAATTCAGATGGAAAAATATGTCCCTAAAGAAATCACTGAAAGAGCTAAAAAGATGGCAGCAGAATATCCGTTAAAAATAAAAGATGATGATGTAAAGATACAAATTGATGAGAATAGGAAAGTAAGACTTCCAAAAGCGGATGACAGAACAAAAATTAAAGTTATGGGAACTGATGGATTCCTGTACAATAAAACAAATGTAGACCTCAGGTATCTTGAGCAGATAACGGATGCCGAACAGATGCTTGCCATTTCAAAAACACTTGAATATCTGATAAGAAAGTACGGAGGAAAAGAGATTTTGATAAAGACACTTATCGATGATGTTCAAAGTCTCATAGACACAAAGGGAGTTTCTGCACTTACAAGCAGGGGAAGTGTTCCTAACATGAGCAAACCCCGCAGATTTGAGGTAGCAGGATGTCTGAACAGATTCGTGAAGTAAATATTGAAAGCAAAACTCGGATGGAACAAATAAATTTGTTCCATCCGAGTTCGTTCGAGTGAGCTTTGACTAAAATCAATTTTCCGGGATTTAAAAAATCTTTTCAATTTTATCTATATCCAGTTCGTTTTCAGGAGCAAACTCATCTGATGTAAGGTAAGTGACAAGTGATTTTACAAATTGTTTTACTTCTGTTCTTTCAGAAATCTCTCCGAGTTTTGAAGTACATACCATGAGTTTTCCGTTTCCGGCTTTTCCCTCAAAAAGAATACCGAGTTTATGATTTCTTTCAAAGTTGTCAACCATCTGTACGATAGGTCTGTAATCTTTGTCTGTCACATCATCGAGAATTGCACATCTGCTGTGTGATACAATCTGGTACCACTGAGGTGTTGCATATTTGTGTGTCGGGAAATCTTTTAAAGCAGGATGTTTTGTATCTATAAGAAGTCCCATTGTTCCGACAGCAACAGGCTTTTTCATCCATTCACAAATATCTCTGAACATTGGATAGCACCAGAAATCAGTGCAGTAAAAACCTTCAAGGCTTTCAGTGACTTCATTTGGCATAAATAATACTTTTTTGCCCTGATTGAGAAGTGATTTTGCACTTGAAAATTCATTTGTTATAAATACCTGATTGTACCCTTCGCCGAGACTGGCTATATTTTCAAGTGAAATAACATCATCATTTGCAGGATAACAGTAGAGCTCATATTTGTTTTTGTAAGCTGTACCATTGACTGTAAGTATAAGGTCATATACGACGGTTTTTGTGCTTTCAGGGAAAGTAAATGATATACTTCCAAGTTCAGCAAGTTCTCTGGTGCCGTCAGGGATAACCACGTCACCTGATTTTACTACTGTAGTCTCGCCGTTTACGGCAAATCCGGTTGCGTCAGATGTATCTACGTCTCTTGCGATAAGCTCCCAGTGAAGTTTTTTGTCAACAAGTTTTTCCGGATTGTAGTATCTGATAGCCATGTCAGCCGTAAATTCTTCGCCTGCCGTGTATACATACTTTTTAAACTGTGCTAAGAGTATGGCATCAGAGCAAAAACCTGCCCATTCCTCAGGTGTCACATGCCCCTTGCTGTCCATGAAGGCATCGAGTATTCCGACAAGAGCTGTTCCCTGGCCTGGGAAATCCTGAAGGTCAAGAATCTGATAACCGGCTACGAGATTACTTCTTGCAGCAGCTTCAAGTTCCTCCTTATAACATTGTACAGAAAGCATTCCACTTGTGTAGAAGAAATCATCAGCCTGATTGAGCATGCCCTTCTTTTCGAGATTGTCACGGAATACTTCAAAGTTACGTGCCTTAAGTACACCTTTGTATTTGTCTATCTCTCTGAAATTAGGGTATACGGCATACTGGCCGATTTCATGTGTCACAACAGGAATATGTGGGATAAGCGGGCCGTCGGCACTTGCAGCTTTAACTTTTTTAACTCCGGTTCCGTATTGTATTTCTATTTCTTCTCCTTCGCCTGCAGCGTTTGAGTCATTGGTATCACTTGGAATGATGTCTTCATCGTAATTGTGCATTGTGGATGGTTCGTCCCACTGAATATGTCCGAGAGGGGCATCGCACATACCGTAAGAGCCGCGTATAAGTCTGTTCTTGCTGAAACGTACACCTACAAAAAAGTCATCTTCCGGGAGCAGCACAGGAGTATGCTGGAAATTGTTTGAACCCTGGGTGTAGAGATGGCGGTCATCAATACCCCGGTATCCTGTTATTATTTCTGCCATGCGTTCTTTACTTCCCCAAAGTTCATTGCCGAGAGACATCATACAATATGAAGCGTGGTTTCCGAAAGTATCTAACATGCGGAATCCTTCTTCAATAAGATAATTCTGCTCTGTTTCGTTGTGATTTTCATCACCCGGTGCAGTAAGGGTTCCCCAGAACGGAAGCTGTGGTTCCATGTATATACCGAGAAGGTCAGCGGCAATAAATGCTGCTTCCGGCGGGCAGCAGGTATGATAACGGTAATGGTTCATGCCGTATGACTTTGAGATTTTCATAACACGAATCCATTCGTCAACTGTAGCAGGGACAGCACCTGTCATTGGGAATACAAGTCCGTCGTGTTTTCCACGCAGAAATGTCGGCTCACCGTTTATAAGGAATTTAGTCTCGGTAGTGGAAAACTTTCTAAGACCAAAAGTAGTGCTTGATTTTTCTTCTGTGCCGTTTATGCCGATTTCAAGACGATATACAACAGGTGTATATTCACTCCATAAAGCGGCATCGTCTCCGAGAAAATATTCAAATTCAACATTGCCTGTTCCCGAGATAAAGGTTACATCAAATGATGCTGACGGTGCAGATACACCTGTATCACCATTTATATCAGTAAGAAATGCATTGACATCTAAAGTAAGCTTTTTATCTGTATGTGTATTGTTGACTGTTTTTAATACAACTTTTACTGATTTTTTGTCAGTATCAGGGTAGGTTTTTATATCTGCGATATATGTATCATCAAATATGCGGAGTGAAATATCACCGATTATTCCGTTCCAGTTTGTCTGTGTATCAGGTGATGTGAGGTGGCCGCCTTTTGTAGGATAATCCACATTTGAGACAAGAACGGTTATCCTGAAATCCGTATTGTGGACAAAGCGTGTAATATCATAATTATGCGGTGTTGTGAGACTGTCAAATTCACCTGCAAATGTGTCATCTATCCATATTTTTGTGAGTCTTGTCCTTTCGAGGAAAAGGAATATATTTTTGCCGAGGTCTTTTTTATCAATATGTATATCTTTTGAGTACCATGCATAGCCTTCAAAAAGATATGGGTCGGTAAGAAAACCGGTTTCTTTTTTATCATTGTATTTTCCCTTGTGGGCTATGGATGTAGTTCCGGGAAGATTAATTGTATCGTTTTTCTGTCTGTCAAAGAGCCTTCCCTCAATGCCCTTTTTGTCCGGGTCAAGTTCAAAGTTCCATAATCCGGATAAGTCAATCCTTTTTATCATTTAAATCCTCCATTAAGTTTTAGTGACAACATTATAATACGCAGAAAAAATACAAGCAATGTAAAAAGCATACATAAAATACATAAAAAAACTTATATCAACATTATATGGAGTAAAATCGGCTTTTTTCTTGCAAGCATATTTATAATGAGATATACTTTATAGTATATGAGCAATAATGGAAAATACAGGATTACTGTTGAAAGCTGTATTCTTCTTGTACTACTGATAATTACGAGTTGTATTTATACGGCAAAACTTTCACAAAGCAATGATGATATTAACAATATCGGGAAGGAAAGCATTGTGCAGGAGGAAAGGAAAAAGCAGGACAGTAAAAAGAAAAATGCATTATTTAATGAGGCTGATTATAAAGCAGAGGGATTAAAGAAATATACGATAGTTATAGATGCGGGTCATGGTGGAAAAGATGAGGGGGCGAGTTCAAATAATGGAAGATTCAAAGAAAAAAAATGTAATCTTACCATAGTTAAAAAATTAAAGAGGATGCTTGACCAGACAGATATAAAAGTCATATATACAAGACTTGATGACAGGTATGTTACTAAAAAAAGACGTGTCATCGATGCAAATGGAAAAAAGGCGGATTTGTTTGTGAGTATACATTGCAATGCCTCGGACAACATACGGTCAAAGGCATTTGGTATAGAGACACTTTATGCAAAAAGAAAAGGCGACAGCAGATACATGACAAATCGCAGGCTTTCATGCATTTTATTGGACAGTGTATCAAAATCAACTTCAAATAAAGCAAGAAAGATTGTAAGAAGAGAAGATTTATTTGTGCTGCGTCATACATCTATGCCGGCAGTTATTGTTGAAACAGGATATATGTCGAGCAGAAAAGACATGAATTATATAAGTTCCGCAAAGGGACAGTATGAAATAGCAGACGGAGTTTACAGAGGAATAATAAAGTCGCTTAAAGAGATTGACAGGAGGAAAAGCAAGGAATGACAAAGATTATAGTAGCAACGGGCAATCAAAATAAAATGAAAGAGATAAGGGAAATTATCAAACGTGATGATATAGAATTTGTATCGCTTAAAGATGAAGGACTGCAGGATATAGAGATTGTTGAGGACGGCAAAACTTTTGAGGAAAATGCAGTTATAAAAGCAAAGACAATAGCAGATATTACAAAAAATATTGTGATTGCTGATGATTCAGGGCTTGAGGTTGATTATCTTGACAAGGCGCCCGGAGTTTATTCGGCAAGATATATGGGAGAGGATACACCGTACACAATCAAAAACAATCATATTATAGAATTACTTAAAGATGCCAAAGATGAAGAGCGAAGTGCAAGATTTGTGTGTGTCATAGCATGTGTTATGCCTGATGGGGAGATTCTCACAACAAGAGGAACTATCGAAGGGCGCATTGGTTATGAGGAAAAAGGCGAAAACGGTTTTGGATATGACCCTATCTTTTATCTGCCCGAAAAGGGATGCACAACTGCTGAACTTCCGCCTGAACAGAAGAATGAGATAAGTCACAGGGGGAGAGCTCTTAAAGCGATGTATAAGAAATTGGAGGGAGTTTTATAGATGTCTATGAAAATACTTATCGTCAGTGATTCTCATGGAAACAACAGAAATCTTATACAGGCAGTAAAAAACATGAGAGGTACTATGGATATGATGATTCATTTGGGGGACATGGAATGCAGTCCCGATTCCATAAGAAGTCTTGTAGAATGTCCTGTTGAGATGGTAAAAGGTAATTGCGATTATGGCAATGAGCTTCAGGGAGCCAAGCTTATTGAGATAGGTGGACATAAGGCTTTCATAACACACGGAAACAGATATGGCGGAGAATTAGGAATACCGGTCATGAAGGATATAGCAAAAGAAAATGGTGCAGATATAGTGATGTTTGGTCATTCTCATAAACCTGTAATAGATACAAAATCAGAAATAGTGGTATTAAATCCGGGTAGTATTTCAAGACCAAGGCAGGATGGTTTCAGACCGACCTATCTGGTTATGAATATAGAAGATGACGGAAGAACAGATTATGTGCTTGTTACATTGTAAAATTGTATATGCACTGTGGAAAGAAAAATGAAGCTTACAGAAAAAGAATTTAATTGGATAGTATCATATATGCGTAACCGCTATGGGATTGAACTGGGGCATAAGCGTGTATTGATAGAGGGAAGACTGGAAAACCATCTGTTAAAAAACGGCTATACAAGCTATGGTGAATTTATCAGGGAAATTGCAGATTCACCGGACGGAACACAGGCGATGGATATGGTAAATATACTCACGACAAATCATACATTTTTTATGCGCGAATTTATGCATTTTGAGTATATGAATCGTTATGTACTGCCGTGGATACGACAGACCAAAGCAGCCACAAAAGATGTGAGAATATGGTCGGCAGCAGCTTCTACAGGTGAAGAACCGTATACCATAGCTATGGTTTTAAGAGATTATTTTGGTATGGAGCCTGGGTGGGACACTCAGCTTCTAGCAACAGATATTTCAATGGAAGTATTGAAAAAAGCGAGTGATGGAATTTATCTTGAGGAACAGATTCAAAATCTGCCCGAAAGATGGAAAAGACAATATTTTAAAAGAATAGATGCAGAGCGGTTTAAAGTAAGCGACGAACTCAGAAAACAGATTGTATTTAAGAATTTTAACCTTATGGATAATATAACCTTTAAGGGAAAGTTTCAGGTTGTTTTTCTGAGAAATGTTATGATATATTTTGAGGATGACACAAAGAGATTTTTGTTGAAAAATATTTATGACCATATGGAAAACGGGGGGTATTTGTTTATCGGAACCACGGAGAGCATAGATAAAGTAAAGTCAGGTTTCAGGTATGTACAGCCGTCTATATACAGAAAAGTTTAGGCTGCTGTTTACTAAGTTTAGAAATGAATGGGGGATTAAGATATGGCGATAAAAGTTCTGGTGGTTGATGATTCGCTGGTATTTAGAAGAATACTGTCAGAATTTCTTGACGAAGACCCTGATATAGAAGTTGTTGCCATGGCAGCAGACCCGTATCAGGCGAGAGATATGATTATCAGATTTAATCCGGATGTAATGACATTAGATATAGAGATGCCAAGAATGAATGGTATAGATTTTATGAAAAAGCTTATTCCTCAGCATCCCATGAAAGTTATAATGATAAGTTCAATGGAACATCAGATGCTTGATTATATAGAATACGGAGCTGTTGATTATGTGCAAAAACCACATGATATGGACAGCGAAGAGATGAGAAAGTGGGTCTATGGCGAGCTTATAACAAAGGTTAAGACAGCATACAACATTAAATATTCAGAGGAAAAAAAACAACAGATTGCTGTCACGCCAAACAATATAAACAGGCAGTATCACAACAAGATAGTTGCCATAGGAGCATCGACAGGAGGAACAGAAGCAATACTTGCTGTGATAAAAAATTTCTATCCGAATATTCCGGGAACGGTTATAGTGCAGCATATGCCGCCGGGATTTACGCAGATGTATGCTGACCGTCTTGACAAAGAGTGCAGGGTTCATGTAAAAGAGGCGGAAGATGGAGATATTGTAGAAACAGGTAAGGTTTTAATTGCGCCGGGTGATAAGCACATGGAACTTGTGCGTGATAATGGCAGATACTTTGTGAAATGTTACGAGGGAGAAAAAGTCAGTGGTCATTGTCCATCGGTAGATGTATTGTTTAAGTCGGTTGCACAGGCGGCAGCGAGTGATGCTGTTGGTGTTATACTTACTGGCATGGGTTCGGACGGTGCAAGAGGACTTCTCGCAATGAGAAAAAGAGGTGCTCATACAATAGGGCAGGATGAAAGAAGCTGCGTTGTCTATGGAATGCCTAAAGTTGCATATGACATAGGAGCAGTGCAATATCAGGAACCATTGGAAAATGTGGCATCAAAGATATATAATATATTAAATACGATACCATGATGCAGCAATTCGTGGCATCAGTCAGGGTCAAAATACTTTTTGAACCAAACATCATTATTGATTAAAATTTAAAATATAATTTAACATAACAGGAGGAAAGAAATATGAGAATATTGATAGCAGAGGATGATTTTGCGAGCAGAAAGTTTATGCTTAAGTTTTTATCTAAATTTGGAGAATGTGATATTACGGTAGATGGTATGGAAGCAGTTGATGCTTATCTTATGGCACTTGATGCCGGAACACCATATGACCTTGTATGTCTTGATATTATGATGCCTGCACTTGACGGATATCAGGCACTTAAAGCAATAAGGGATATTGAGCAGGAAAGAAAGATACCGGAGGACAACAGAGCTAAGATTATTATGACAACAGCTTTGAATGAGGGAGCAAATGTAAATAAGGCATTTGATCTTGGATGCGTGGCATATGCAGGAAAACCTATTGATCAGGTGAAATTTGAGAGTGTACTCCGCAAGTTAGAGCTTATTCCTTAAATTGATGCAAGGGTCAAAATACTTTTTGAACCAAACATCAGTATATTGAAGTATTACAAATAAACAGTAAGAGAAAGACAGAACAGGAGGGTGTTATGGGAGATGATATGATTACCGAAGGTATGCTTGATATGTTCATCTTCGAAACAGAACAGGGGCTTGAGAATCTTGAGAACATATGTCTTGAAAGTAAGGATGTCGGTGAATTTGACGAGGATAATGTAAATGAGATATTCCGTATTATGCATACGATAAAAGGTTCATCAGCCGTTATGATGTTTCAGAATATAGCAACACTTGCACATAAACTTGAGGATGTATTTTACTTTATAAGAGAGAGTCATCCTGAGGGCGTACCACATGATGAACTTGTTGATGATGTGCTTGAGGTATCTGATTTTATAACAGCAGAAATGGAAAAAATAAAGGATGGCGGAGATCCTGATGAAGACCCGGCAGAACTTATTGAAAAACTTGATAAATTTCTGAATAAAATCCAGAATAAAACGGATGTAGATGCCGGACAGATTATGGCTGAGAAACAGGAAAAAGCCAAAGAAAGTGAAAAACCGCACTTTTACATAGCACCTGTTGCTTCGGAAGACAGTAAATTTTACAGTATTTATATTACATACTATAAAGAAACTGAGATGGCGAACATAAGAGCGTATATGGCTGTAAATTCATTAAAGGGAATTGCAGAGGATATACTTTATACGCCGTCAGACATTATTTCAAATCCTGACAGTGCAGATGTTGTACTCGAGTTTGGATTTAGAATTGCACTTCAGACAACGGAAGAACCGCAGATTATCACAGAGCTTATAAATTCAAGTGCCGGTATTGAAAATATAGAAATAAAAGAATGTACAAGTGATGAATTTCTTGATTTTTGTGTCGAGGCGGAGAGTAAACCTGCATCGAGTGCGGGCGATGTGCTCACGGCACCAGTTGAAAAGCCGACGATACTTGTAGACAGCCAGAAACCGGGCAGCCAGGGTGCGGCAGAAGATACACAGGCTGAACAGCCGGAGGAGACAAAAGAGGAGAGTAAGAAGGAAGCACCTGTAAAGAAAAAGGCTGCGAAAAAGCCTCGTGTAAAAAAAGGTGAGGCACAAAGTTTTATCAGTGTAAATATAAAAAAGATGGATCTTCTTATGGATCTTATAGGAGAGCTGGTTATTGCGGAGGCGGTTGTTTTACAGAATCCCGATTTAAAAGTACCGGGTCTTGACCTTACTAATTTTCAAAAATCAGCTGCCCAGCTTTCAAAGATAACATCAGAACTTCAGGATGCAATAATGGCAATGCGTATGATGCCGCTTAAAAATACATTCCAGAAGATGAACAGAATAGTTTACGATACATCTAAAAAGCTTGGCAAGGATATTGAACTTGAAGTTATAGGTGAGGATACGGAGGTTGACAAAAATATCATTGAACATATTTCAGATCCGCTTATGCACCTTATACGAAACTCCGTAGACCACGGTATAGAGAGCAACGAGGACAGAAAGGCACTTGGCAAGAAAGAAAAAGGAAAAGTTATTCTTGAAGCTAAGAATGAAGGCGGTCAGGTTTGGATTTCAGTTTCGGATAACGGCAAGGGTCTTAAGAAGAATGAAATTCTTGAGAAGGCAAAAGCGAGCGGACTGCTAGGAAATAAATCCGAAAAGGATTTGACAGAGAAAGAGATATTCAATTTTATAACTGCACCGGGATTTTCTACGAAGAAGAAAGTTACAGAGTATTCGGGAAGAGGAGTAGGTATGGATGTCGTAGTAAAGAATATACAGCAGGTCGGCGGTGTGCTCGATATCGAAAGTGTAGAGGGACAAGGTTCAACAATGACAATGAAGATACCTCTTACTTTGGCGATAATAGACGGAATTATCTTCTCAGTAGGAGAGACTAATTTTGTTACACCGACTAATACGGTCACTGAATTTATACGAGTTGAAAAAGATAAACTTATAGTAGAACCGGATGGCGAAGAATATGTGATGATAAGACAGGAGTGTTATCCTCTTATAAGATTGAACGAGTTTTATCATCTTGATGGTGCAGTTGAAGACATTGAGGACGGAATAGTGATTATTTTAAATCATGAAGACAGAAAACTGGCGGTATTTGCTGATAGTCTTGTAGGTGAACAGGAAATAGTAGTTAAACCTATTCCTTCTTATGTCAAAGCTGTAAAAGGAATATCGGGATGTACCCAGCTTGGTGACGGAAGTATCAGTCTTATACTTGACACAGGCGGACTTGTTATGAATTGATGTGATGGAGGTGTAAAATGGATTTGACTGATGTAAAAAAAGAAGATATACCTGCTGAAAAAATTTTTGAGGATGAAATCGAAAAAGAGCAGTATATGACATTTAAATGTGAAGACGAGATATATGGTATTTCAATCAAATATGTAAATGAAATAATCGGTCTGTCACAGATTACAAAAGTACCGGAAACACAGGATTATCTTATAGGTCTTATAAATCTTAGAGGAAAAATTATTCCGGTTATAGATGTAAGAATAAGGTTTGGAAAAGAGCCTTTAGAATATAATGACAGAACTTGCGTTATAGTTATAGATGTAAAGTCTACGGTAATAGGTCTTATAGTGGATGGAATTGATGAAGTTGTGGCATTTGCTGAAAATGAGATAACTCCTCCGCCAAGCGTCAGCGACCTTGCAATGCAGGCGAAAAAATATGTGTTTGGAAT
>CAKRFU010000036.1 GCA_934320845.1 uncultured Lachnospiraceae bacterium | reverse complement strand
CTTTAAACTTTTTGTACTCCCTATAATATGAAACTGCAAAAAACACAATTAAAACAACTGCCACAAGTCCCCACCCTGTCAACACTAAATTTATATTATTATTTTCAGAATACAGATTTTGCGGCTTCGACATCACTGATGTCCCTGCTGCATAATATATCCCGGACTTATTTTCACTCCTAAAAAGCCCACCCAAAATATTTTTTGCTCCTCTGACCACTCCAATGAAAGGCTTTGCAATACCAATTGTTATCGGAAGATTAACAGGTATTATCAAACGAAGTAAAACAATTTTCCACATTGTAACGATAAATCTTTTTGAAAAATAATTCCCGACAGCTTTTTCTAAAATAATCGTAAGTATAATAAGCACTCCTGCCGAAACACTCATGTCTATAAGCATTTAAACACCTCACTTCATTTGATTTACCATATCTTTCAACTGCTCCAGTTCTTCTGCCGTCAATCTGTCCTCAGACAACATTGCCGCAAAAAAATTCTTTTTTGACCCTTCAAACATACGGTCTATAAGTTCCTCTGTCTCATATTCCTGTGCATCTTTCTTTGAAATAAGTGCTCTGCATCTGAATTTCGGTTCAATTCTTTCAACAGCACCTTTTTCGATACATTTTTTAATAACTGTATATGTGGTATTTCTATTCCACCCTATTTCTTCTTTTAAAATTTTTGCTATCTGTCCTGCTGTCAATTCACCCTCTTTCCATAAAATCTCCATAACTTTCAGTTCTGAATCATAAAGCTTTATTCCCATGGTAATTCCTCCCTGTGTTTTCGGTTTATAAAAAATGACTATTGCAATAGTTATTACGTTTTTATACTATCACGATAGTCATTTTTAGTCAATATTATTTTTGTGTTAATTCTGTGAACAGTTGTGCACAGTTTTTTATATTATTATTTCTTATACTTCCCGACCAGCCATTTACCCTGACCACTCAAATCATTACCGGTAAATCCGCTTGTCTTTTTGCATGACGCTTTTAAAAGCGATGCGCTTTCAGGCTTATTACTAAGGCTCCAGCAAACATATCCCATATTATAACTGTTCATAAGCTTAATCCATTTATTTGCACTTGAAAAATCATATTTTCCGTTTCCGCTTGAATCGCATGTACCAAACTCTGTACAGATTACAGGCAACCCGTTTTTATGTGCTGTTTTAAGTTTATTCCTATAACTGTCCCCATGAGTTGCCGCATAAAAATGTATTGAATACATAATATTTTTGTATCCTTTTATCGGACTTTTCGCCGCAATATCAACATCCTGCGACCAATTTGGAGTTCCTACAATTATAATACCGTTTTTGTCATTTTTTCTTATAACAGGAATTATCTTTTTTGCATATTTTTTAATATCAGACCATGTTGTCCCTCCATTTGGCTCATTACATATCTCATAGAGTACATTTTGATAGGATGCATATTTTTTTGACATTTGAGCAAAAAACTTTTTTGCCTTTGCCTGATATTTTAAAGGTGTCTGGTCATTCAAAACATGCCAGTCTATTATTACATACAAACCAAGTTTTTTTGCGGCTTTTACTCCCGTATCTATGGTATCAAGCAGCTTTTTGCGGCTTTCCGCATCAGTCACACAATATCCGTTGTAGTCCTGTGTGTACATTGCAAGCCTTACCGTATTTACTTTCCATTTGTCACGCAATGTCTTAAATGTCTTTTCAGTAATGTACGGATAACCGACATCCCAGTTTATTCCGTGGGAACTGACACCTTTTAATCTGACTGTTTTTCCGTTTTTGTCTACTATATTTGTTCCCTTAACCTTCAATCTGCCATGTTTTTGTGCATATGCCGCTGCTTTACAATATACAAAATTAAATTGCAAAGACTGAACGCTTACTATTCCCATTGCAATTATTAAAAACATACTTATAATTTTTTTTAATAATTGATGTCGTATGTTTTCCATAAAATTCTCCTCTTCTTCTTTTAATGCTTTTTAAAGCATTACTCTCTATTTTCCCAATCTTTTTATTCTTTCTTTCCGAATAAAATCCTTACTGAATTAAGCACACATAACATTGCCACTCCTGAATCTGCAAATACTGCCATCCACATTGATGCAATTCCCGCAAATCCGAGAACCATTACAAGTGCCTTGATTACAAGTGCACCTATTACATTCTGCATTGCAATTGCTTTTGTTTTTTTCGCAATCTTTATACTCTCAGGTATAGCTGAAAGTCTTGAATTCATAAACACAACATCTGCCGCTTCAATTGCTGCATCTGCTCCACTTCCCATTGCTGCTCCTACATCAGCTCCGGCAAGAACAGGTGCATCATTTATTCCATCGCCGACAAACATAACAGCACCTTTTTCCTCACGGATTTTTGAAAGGTTATTAAGTTTATCCTGTGGAAGCTGCTTTGCATAACATATATCTATTCCAGCTTCTTTAGCCACCATTTCAGCATTCTTTTTGGCATCACCTGTAAGCATTGCCGTCCAAAGTCCATATCTCTTTATGTCACTTATTGCCTGTTTAGAGTCTGATTTTATCTTATCATTGATAACTATATAACCGATATATTCTTCATTAAACGCAAGCAATACTTCTGTTCCATAAATTTCTTTAGCTTTACTTGGTACCTCTATTCCTTTCATTGTCAGAAGTTCAACATTTCCACATAAAAGCTTTCCATCCTCCAGTATAACTTCCATTCCTTTTCCGGAAATTTCTTTTATATCTTTTACCTCAGGTATTTCAAGTCTTCTTTTCTTTACCTCTTCCATAATACTTGTTGCGATTGGATGTGTCGAACGGCTTTCTGCCGCACCTGCAAAAGCAAGTATTCTGTCTTCCGTATAATCTCCGTCACTTACTATCTGTGCTACCTTGAAATTTCCCTCTGTTACTGTTCCTGTTTTATCCATAACAACTGCTTTTACTTCGGCAAGTGACTCAAGTGAAACTCCGCCTTTAAACAAAATTCCTTTTTTGGAACCTGATCCTATTCCTGCAAAGAAAGCAAGTGGCACACTTAAAACAAGTGCACACGGACAGCTTATAACAAGGAAAGTAAGTGCTGTATATACCCAGTAATGCCAGTTTCCTGTTATAAGTGACGGGATAACTGCCGTAGCTAAAGCAGCAAATACAACTATAGGTGTATAAATTCTTGCAAACTTACTTATAAATCTGTCAATCTTAGGTTTCGATGCTGCAGCATTTTCAACTGCTTCAAGAATACGGCTTACCATCGATTCTTCCAAAAGTTTTTCAACTTTTACATATATAAGCCCTGACATATTTACACAACCTGAAACAACTTCACTTCCCTCTTTTACTCCTACCGGAACAGGCTCACCTGTCACCACCGAAGTATCAATACGGCTGTCTCCTTTAATAACAACTCCATCAAGTGGTATTCTGTCACCCGGTCGTACTTCTATAATGTCTCCAATCTCTATTTCATCCGGGTCAAGTTCTATTACATTGTCTCCATCTACATATCTTACAACTTCCGGACGCATATCAACTGCTTCCATAATCTGTTTACGGCTTTTTCCTACTGCGATATCCTCGAAAAGTTCACCAATTTCATAAAACAGCATAACTCCTACTGCTTCCGGATATTCACCGGTAGCAAATGCACCAATTGTAGCAATACTCATAAGAAAATTTTCATCAAATAATTTACCTCTGAAAAGATTTTTAACAGCCTTTAAAACAACTTCTCCACCAAGTATAATGTATGATACAACAAAAAGTGCTATATACACAGCCGGCATAACATTAAGATATTTCTGACAGACAACACCACATATAAAAACAAACGCACCAGTTGCAATTTTTATAAGTTCCACTTTAACATCATCATCATCTCCATCTTCATCTGCTTCAACTGATTTCTCTCTTTCACTGCTGTATTCTTCAATAACAGTTCCAGGTTCCATCTTATTTGCTATCTCTCTGAGTTTTGGAAGTACCTCATCAGGATTTTTCGCCTCCACCAAAAGCTGGCTTGTCGCAAACGTCAATGTAACCGCCACATCCGGCAGTTCGTTCATCTTTCTCTCAACTTTAGCTGCACAATTTGGACAATCAATACCCTCTATGCGATACTTTTTCTTAGCCACTCTATCGAGATGTTTATGAAGATGGTGTTCATGCTCCCCATGACAACAGTCACCGTCACAGCAATCTTCGTCATCGTGGTGATGGTGGTGGTGCTCATGTCCCTCATGCTCTCCGTGACAGCAACAGTCGTCATCACAACTATCTTCATCGTCATGGTGATGGTGAGTTTTCTTTTTTCCACTGTGTTTCTTTGCTTTTGAAATCTCTTCTATCACGGTGCCCGGTTCCATCTTATCAGCAATTTTTCTGAGCTCCGGTAATACCTCATCAGGATTTTCTGCCTCTACCAAAAGCTGGCTTGTGGCAAATGTCAATGTAACACTGACATCCGGAAGGTCATTCATCTTTTTCTCAACTTTAGCTGCACAATTTGCACAGTCAATACCCTCTATATGATATTTTTTCTTCATAATAAAATTTCTCCTTGTCTTTTCAATATTTTAGTCAGTGTTCATATGAACAATCATTCATATGTTGTATTCAATATATCATAATTATATTTAAAAGGCAAGTATAAATAACATAATTCCAACAAAAAAACTCCATATGAAAATACATACAGAGTTTTTTCTTCCTATGCTCACTCTTCTACATGTTCAATCCCCTGACTGAGTATCGTAAAAACATGTTCATCCGCAAGTGTATAAAGAACTGTCTTTCCTTCCTTTCTGAACTTGACAAGCCTGTTCTGCTTCAATATGCGAAGCTGATGAGAGATTGCACTTTGAGTCATATTAAGAATAGAAGCTATATCATACACACACATTTCATTCTCAAACAGAACGTAAAGAATTTTTATTCTGGTTGAATCTCCAAAAACCTTAAACAAATCCGCAAGATCGTAAAGTTCGCTTTCCTCCGGCATCTTATTCTCAATTTCCTCAGCGGTTTCTTCATTAATTGTCATATATGTTGTCTTTTCTTCCATATTAAAACTCCATTCATCCAAAAATAATAGTTTACACCGCAACCGATATAATAAGTCATTGATACATTACTCTAATCTTTTCAGTGCCTCTTTAGGGATTTCCTCCGAACTCCTTATGTCAAGAATGCTCTCTGTTTCCGTAAGTGCATTCTGATACCACATAACAGCTTCTGAAATATTTCCTATGCTTTCATAATACATTCCAAGCTCACAGCAAATCTCTGCACATGATGAAGTGGCAGCATCTTTAAGCGCACATTCCATAAATGAGACTATATCACCTTTTACTCTATAACATCTTGCAAGCACACAAAAAGCTTCTTTTACCTCGTCTATTGTTCTTCCATCTTCTTCAAGAGTCCTCTTAAATAATTTTTCCGATTTCAAAAAATCGTCATCGCTGCCAGACCGAAAGAGCTCCATTGCATACATATGATGCAGTTTCTTTGAAAGCCTTTTTCCATCTACTGCAATTCTCTCAAATGCCGCAAAATCCCTTGGTGCATGATTTGTGAGTGGCCTGTGCTCAATAACAATATCACTGTCGTAAACTACCGGGTCTACTCTCAATGTCTCATGTATCTGGTCTATCCATGTAAATGTTCTAAGTCTTTTATATAATTTTGGTCTGTATTCCTCTTCAAAATTGTACACCGTACTCAAACTGACAGGTGTATGGTAAAGCATTTGTACGATTTCTATTTCAGGAAGCATGATTTTTTTTAATTTGCAAAGTTTATCTCTGTTTTCGGCGTCAAGATATTCATCTGCATCTGCCGTATATATATAATCTCCTTTGGCTTTTGATGCAGCAAAATTTCTTGCATCCGCAAAATCATTACACCATTTATAATCAAATACTTTATCGGTATATTTCCTTGCAATTTCCTTTGTCTTATCAGTCGAACCAGTATCTACTATAATTATCTCGTCCATTATATCATGCAGACTGTCGAGACATCTTGATAAGACTGCCTCCTCATCCTTTACAATCATACATAAACTAAAACTTACCATATCTCTCCTCGTTTCGTACTATTTGATTTCGTACTAGTACAGCGAATAATTAATAATTGATATACGTTGTACTAGCATATAATTTATATTTCAACAAATTACTTGTGGTAATTTCCGTCTGCTATATTGATGTTACCGTCAATTACCGCAGTTAATCCGCAATATCATCTCCTCCTACATCATCAGGTGTCGAAGCATCATCCCCTCCTACATCATCAGGCTGTGAAGCATCCCCATTATCACCGGAATCTCCTGTATCTTTATTATCATTATTATCTGCCGGTTTCTTTGTAGGTGTCACATCTGTATTTTTGTCTGTATTATTTTTACTGTCAGTGTCAGGTGCTTCTGTTGGCTGAGCGTTATCCATTGCATCAGGATCCATTGTAGGTACAGCCGTTACGGTTGTATTTCCATCTGAATTATAATCGCTGCTATAATACTGACCTGATGAACCAGTACTCTTCTGTCCCTCATAACTTTCAAATTCTTTATTTTCAAGTCCCTGATGTATGTCAGACATATATTCACGCCATATCCTGAGTGGGTAAGTGTTTCCATACAAATCATCAAGTGTCTTAGGATTATCATATCCTACCCATACTGTAGTTGTATAGTATGGTGTATATCCACAGAACCATCCGTCTTTTTTATCACTCGTTGTTCCCGTTTTTCCTGCACATGACATGTTGTCAAGTGCATTTCCCCTTGCAGTACCACTTACAAGTACGCCCTGCAGGATACTTGTCATCATTCTTGCTGCATTTTGTTTGTAAACATGTTTTTCTTTGCGGTTTTTCTTGTTATTTACTATTGTTTTCCCTTCAGAATCAGTAATTTTGCCTATACATGTCGGCTCTCTGAATACGCCATCATTTTCAATAGCTGCAAATGCAGATGCCATTTCAACAGTCGTAACACCATTCGTAAGTCCACCAAGTGACGCTGCCGGATAATAATCAGAATCCACTATCTTTGCAAATCCCATTTTAATAGGATAAGACAGTCCAACCTCAGGTGTAAGCTCCTGAAATAATTTCCACGCAATTACATTTTTTGATTTTTCAACCGCATATCTGAGCGAAATTTTTCCTGCATAACTTCCGTCTGCATTGTGCGGCCCACCATTGAAATAAGTATCATCAACTATACTGTCAGGGGTGTATCCTCTCTCAAGCTGAGGCGTGTAAACAGCAACCGGCTTAAAACAGCTTCCCGGCTGTCTGTAACTCTGATATGCCCTGTTTAATGTGTAACCTGTAATGTTTTTCTGTTTTCTTCCTCCTACAATAGCTACAACAAGACCATTTGAATTATCTATACATGTAGCCGCTCCCTGCAATTTATAAATTTTATCTTTCTTTGTTTTTTCTTTAAATCCTGCAAGCTGGTCATCAACCGCTTTCTGCAGCTTCTTCTGTTTCTTCTTATTTAAAGATGTATAAATACGATACCCTCCGGTGTACAATGAATTATGGCAATCGTCGTACAATTCATCATATTCTTTTTCGTATTGTTTCTGTTCTTCCGTGCTGTCAAATTTATATTTAAACTCGAAGCCTCTCGCCTGCATAAGTGACTTTGTCGCACAACTGATTGCATATGTTGTCATATAATTCTGCGTTTTAAGTGCCTGTGCAGGATTTAAAATTATCTCTTCATAATTTGCATCACTATATTCAGCAGCAGTAATACAGTCTGCATCAAGCATCTGTTTTAAAATACGGCTTTTTCTTTTCAAAGTATTTTTATAATGTTCTAACGGATTATACAAACTTGGTCTGTTTGGTATAGAACACAAAAATGCTGCTTCTGCAAGGTCAAGGTCTTTGGCAGATTTATTAAAATACCCTTTACTTGCCGCTTCTATTCCATAATATCCATTTGCAAAATAAATATTATTTATATAGAACTCAAGAATCTGGTCTTTTGTATACTTCTTCTCCAATTCCAATGCAATAAATATTTCTCTTACTTTTCTTTCATACGACCGTTCATTTGAAAGAAAAACATTCTTTGCAAGCTGCTGTGTTATGGTACTTCCACCTCTTGAAATATCCTGATGCCTTAACTTGCTCTCAACAAGCATAACAGCCGCCTTTGCAGTTGATAAAAAGTTTACACCTTCATGTTTGTAAAAATCTCTATCCTCTGTGACAACCATCGCATCTTTAACCGACTGCGGAATTTCATCAAATGTCAGATAATATGAATCTTTGTCACCCTTCAGCTTTGCTATCATTGATTTGTTCGAAGCATATATAATACTTGTCTCAGATGCTCTAAATGTATCCGATGTTGAATTTTCCACTATATCTGTAGCTTCCATCTTCCATTTTAAAAGATCATCACCAAATTTAAAATAGATTACTACAAGTGCCGCCAATACAGCCAGCAGACAAATCAACATAAATATCTTAAATCCAAACCAAAACTTTTTATGTCTCTTATGCTTTTTAATCTTCTTTTCCTGCTTTTTCGCCTGCTTAGGCGTGAGCGTACCGACACCATTCACACGCTGGGCAGTTCTCATGTTTTGTGAAGTCCTGCGGTTTCTGTTTCCAGCAGCATTTCCCGATGCTGTGGAATTTCTTGTCTGTCTTTCTCGAACAATAATATCATCGGGATTAAACACTCTCGTGCTGTCTCCCCTTGTATTTCTATTTGACATATATTAACCTCCCAATTAAAGCTATGATAACATATTTACATCAATAATGCATCTTTTCAACATTTTCTTAATAAAATCTTTAGGTTACTGTATAAAACATTTTTTCACGGCAACACTCCAGATAAGACATGTCAAATAAAGAAAACGGAGAATAACATGAACAAAATAAAATTATCTAAAATCATACTTATTATTGCCATATATTCAGCAGCATTTACACTTTTATTTATGAGCATAAAAAGCTATCAAACATATTTAAATACCTATAAAAATTGTAAATCATCATCAAATGCCGATATTCTTTCAACAAAAAAGACTGAAAACACAAACCATATCAACATAAACAGGTTTTCAACAACTGTTTTCAACAATGAAACAATACACAAAAATCCTTACAAAACTTTGTCACTGAGCAATCCGAAAATTCAGAAAGATATTGCAAAACATGTACTGAGACTACATGTTATCGCAAACAGCAACAGTGACGATGACCAAAAGCTAAAAATTAAAGTTCGTGACAGCATCCTCTCAGAACTTCAAACCGGTCTTTCGGGCATATCTTCGGCGGCACAGGCAAAGCAATATGTCTCCTCCAAATTTGAAAATATTAAACAATCCGCCGATTATACTATTCACGAAAACGGCTATTCTTATTCAGCAAAAGTTTTTATACAAAACAGATATTTTCCCACAAAAACATATGGTGACCTCACATTCCCGGCAGGATATTATGATGCATTATGTGTTGAAATAGGTAAAGCCGACGGACATAACTGGTGGTGCGTTCTGTTCCCAAGTTTATGTTTTGAGGACGCCACAACCGCCACTGTACCTAAAGAGTCAAAAGAAAAACTTAAAAATGAACTCACAAACGAAGAATACAAATCACTCAGCAAATCAAACACCTCTAAAGAGAACACTACAAATAATTCTAAGGTACAAATACGAAGCGGTATATATGATTTGTTTCACTAAAACCGCATATCAAAACTAATTAGCAAAATATGTTTAGCAATCGGCAACTATTTGTTCAATGCAAATGCGGATTGACACCACACGCGTTGATATTAATGAAGAAAACGATAAAATAGAGATTTCCATTGATTATGGACTTGATATGAATTACAGTCATGTATCAGATTGTACAATAAACATTATTATAGAGTAATTAGACTAAGATTTATTTTTTATGGCTGAACTGTTACTAATGAAAAACTGTATCGTAATATTTAAATGATGTAATGGGCAAAAAACTTTTGACCATTACATCATTTACATTAGGAACATTTTGTAATCATTTCAACCTTACATATATTTATGGCATATCCGCCATTTTGACTCTTAAATGAAACATATTCTTTCTTATTCAAATTCAGCTACTTTGATTTCACTTATCATATCACGTAAATGTTCTGCTTCGTTGCTCATTTCCTGGCTTGCCGCAGCGCACTCCTCAGAAGTTGCTGAATTACTTTGTACAACGTCATTGATCTGCTCTATTCCTTCATTAATCTGCTGTATCTCTGATGTCTGGTCTGCAAGTGTATCTGCGATACCTGATACCTCTTCAGTAATCACTTTAGAATTTTTCGCAATTTCCTCAAGCTGTTTTGCAGTCTCTTCTGCAAGTAACATTCCCTTTCCAACAGCATTAACAGATGTTTTAATTAAAGCAGCTGATTCTTTTACTGCCTGTGAACTCTGGTCTGCTAACTGGTTTACCTGATTTGCTACAACTGAAAATCCCTTTCCGGCCTCCCCTGCTCTTGCTGCCTCAATAGAAGCATTTAATGCAAGAAGATTTGTCTGTGATGCAATATCATTGATTGTTTCAATAATTTTATCTATCTGCATTGATGCTTCTTTAATTTCAAGCATAGACTTAACCATATCTTGCATCTTTGTATCATTTTCTAATATTTCGTCTCCAAGTACCACTACTTTTGAACTTATTTCACTTGCCGCCTGTGAATTATGTCTTACCTCTTCTGCAACATTCTCAACTGTAGCAGTCAATTCTTCTACTGCAGCTGCCTGATTTGTAGCTCCATCTGCCAATTCCATTGCACCTGATGACACCTGTTCTGCACCACCTGATACCTGATTTGAAGCCTGCTGTATTCCCTTTACGATTTTCGCCATGCTCGCTTCAAAATCCATAAAGGAATGTAAGATTCCGACAAAATCACCTTTCCACTCCACATTAGGCTTAACGTCAAAATTTCCTTCTGAAAACAGCTTCATTGCACGGTCTATATCGTCTACATATGACCCTAAAATACGAATAGATTTACGCATACTATGTGCCAATCGCCCAATTTCATCTTCCGAACGGTAATCTAATGTACTATGTAAATTTCCTTCTGTTAATTCCTTTGCAACATCCTCAATGGCATGCAACGGCTCCAAAATGCTGACAAGAATGCCATTACCTGTTTTTCTTGAAATCACACATGCCACAACAAAAAAGAAAATAATAAAAACAATTCCTAAAACAGCATATACTATAGTATTTTGTACTGCCTTAGCACTGACCACATCTGTAATCTCATCTAATTCCAAAGCAATATTTACCAATTTATTCAATGCCGGAGTACATTTATTAAGAATATCATCCACACCCTGCTGTTGATTTCCTGATTTAATCTCTTCCATTATGGATGAAGTAAGTTTTTTCCAATCAGATAACGCTGTTGCATATTCTGTATACTTTTCTTCCGAAACAACACCTTTGTTTTTTATTATTTTTATTTGAGAATCAACATCTTCAAGTAATCTTGCTATAGTTTTTTCATAACCATCATAAGAGGATGTATCATCATTCAATGCCATTTCTCTTACATTTCTTGCTGCAGCATTTACATCCACTCTGCACATTTTGACTGCTATATCTGAAGCATTAATTATCCCAACATAATTTATAACACTTGTAAGAAGCATACCTATTGCTATGATAGAAAGCAGCCCTGATATAATCATTAGCATAATTACTTTTTTGTATCCGTATTTTATTCTCTCTCGTAACTGCATACTTTCAATCTTCTTTTTAACAAATTTTGTGTACATAATTCACAGATTCCTTTCTTCTATTATTTTTTTTATGATTTTTTCTGAGAGATTATATCATCGTTGCTTCAATAGTTCTTGCATATTTGTGTCCATAAATGATATAATTGCATCAATAATTTTAGGAGGTTTATGCTATGAAATCTATTGATTATAATTATATTGCCATTATGATAAACAGTTTTTCCGGAGTTCCTATACGTATTTATAAAGATAATAAACTGGCTTTTTATTATTCCTCCGTTAATTTTATCAAAGATCCAATTTCGATATATCAGTCAGATATTTTTAAGCTTTCTGATCATATCGGTTATTTTTTTACAGCACATTTTAGTTACTATGGCATTGTCAACTCCAACGAATATAAGATTGTAATCGGCCCGACAAGACAAGTTGCTGATTCCACATCAGAACTGTTGGAACTGGCATGTCAATTGGATATATCAAAAGATAACATTGAAAATTTCATAATTGCCATGCATGGTATCAATCATATATCATTGGAGCATCTTATGCAGCTTCTGTGCTTTTTAAATTACATACTAAACAATGAGAAATATTCACTTCATGATATTTTGATTAATAATTCCTTACAGGAACATTTTAAAGAATCAATGAACCGCAATGAAGCTTACAAGATTTTTTTCAATGATTTTTCTGAACAGGATATAACGATTCATAACACTTATGATATGGAGCAAACTTTAATGAATATGATTCAAAAAGGAGATTATATCTCTTTGTCAGAACTGCTCGAAAATTCATCAGCACTCAATATTGGTATAATGGCTGACAACCAGCTCCGCCAATTAAAAAATATATTTATTGTCATTGCTACACTTGCTTCACGTTCGGCTATAAAGGGCGGAATGCTTCCTGACTATGCTCTTAAACTAAGTGATAACTATATTCTTAAATGTGAATTGTTAAATGATTATCACAAGATTAATAACCTTAGGCATTTTATGATTATGGATTTTGCAAAACGCGTCAATCAATTACATAAAGGTGCTCCGGCATCAAAGCTAATTTCCGATGTATCTAACTACATCAACCGCCATATGTCAGAGCCAATTACTGTTGAGGCTATGGCAAAAGAATTTTTTATGAGCAGATCCTATCTTTCAAAACGTTTTAAAGCAGAAAGCAATATCACTCTTACCGATTTTATACTTAACAAAAAAACGGAAGAGGCAAAACACCTCCTCCTTTACACTAATAAATCTTTAACTGCCATCAGTCTTTGTCTTGGATTTTCTTCGCCCGGACATTTTTCCCGTGTTTTTCGTAAATATGCAGCCATTTCACCCAATGAATATCGCAAAAAACACATAAACGGATACAATACATAGCAGTTTTTCATCTAAATTACTTTTTTTCGCTAATTATTGTACCAAGTTTTTCATACATCTTCAAAAGCAGAGCATCCGTAATTTCTACCGGATTATTTTTTTTAAATTCGGATGCCTGCTCAATCTGCCGAGGCACAATCGTCCATGAGACGGAAAGTTTATATCAATCTTTGCGTTAAATAACCATAGCAAAATATGTTTGATAATCGACAACTATTGTGTTTCTTTATTACCATGTGCTATACTGTTATATACTGATGTTGGGGTCAAAAGGTATTTTGACCCTTGCATCATACAATTACAGTTATAATGAAACGGAGATTTTTATGAATAATAATGTACTTGTTACCGTACATGGTTTACAACATGAAATAGATGATAAGGAAGGCATACAGACAAAACAGACAGGCAACTACCGCCTTGTTGCAGGAAAACATATTATTTCTTATAAAGAATATTTTAAAGATGAAAATACCGGAAAAGATGCTGTTATATCAAATCTTCTTAAAATTTCAGACGATACCGTAACCCTCACTAAAAGAGGTGCTACAAATACAGAAATGACTTTTAAAGAGGGCAAAACACATACTGCTTTCTATGAGACACCTTTTGGCTCAATGCAAATGCGGCTTGACACCACTCGTGTTGATATTAATGAGGACAACGACAAAATAGAGATTTCTATTGATTATGGACTTGATATGAATTACAGTCATGTATCAGATTGCACAATAAATATGATTATTGAGTCGCTAGATTAAAAGATTTTCATACATAACTACAACAAAAAAAGACAGAAGAAATTCAAATCTTCTGTCTTTTTATATCTTATGAGTATATATACTCTGCTCTTATTTTTCTTTTGAAAACTTATTTTTAATCTTCTGTGAAAATTTCACTTTCCTTGGCTTTGCTTCAAGGTTTGTCCTAAGTCCCTGAACTTTTGTAATATAAATTCCGCTTACTGTCGCACGGACTGATTTTTTAACAGGTATAAGCTCAAAAATCTTTTCATCACAGATAAGTGTCATAATCTTTGGTCCGACCTTAGCTTTTACAATCGGCACTTTCTGACCTCTGAGGTACTTAGGTGTCTGGTCTATAACAAGCTGCGGAAGACCTGATTCTTTAAGTTTCATACGCTTTTTATCAACTACTAACAACGATACGCTCTGCGCCGCTGCCTCTATCTCTTTTTGTGTGTTTTCCTGACGTGTCTGCAGCTTTTTGCCATATATACTAAGAGCGACAAGTGCAGCTATCAGCAAAACGATAATTACAATCATAACCACGACCCACACTTTTACGCCAAGTACAGGTACCAAAACAAATTCATTGTTCATAAAATGTAACCTCTTTCTGCATAAATTCTTTTTAATAAAATTTTATCTTTTTGAGTATAACATATTTTTAGGTATTGTGCAAAAAAAGTTTACGTTTGAATTATTTTCGCTGTGGCTACTTTAAAGCAAAGATTGATATAAGCTTTTTTATTTTTATATATACCGCCGTAGAAGATGGATTATAATCTCCTAATATGTCTCTGCAACAAAAAGTTTTGTGGTACTATTAATACCACATGTCTCCCACATTTAGAGTTTCAGAAATCACATAACTTTCCATGTTCCTTTTCTATTTGTCCCAACTCTCTCAATTTTGCCATTATCTTTTAATTTCTTTATATAATACTTTACCTGATTATCTGTAATCTCCAGTTTTTTTGTAATTTCCTTTGTAGTAGCATCTGGCAACACCTTTAATAATTCAATGATCCTATTTTCTAAATCACTAACATTAGCATCTTGCCTTCGTTCTACATTGATTGGATTTGATTCATCTAATTGGTTGGTTTGGTTTGATTGGTTGGTTTGATTGGTTGGCTTTCTGAACATTGTAACCAAAAATCCATCACCAAGTTCTTCAAATATCGGCTCCTGCAAACCATATTCTTTACATCTACTAATAATTCGTGGAATTCCAGTTCCCCACGCTTCAACAATCTTCATATAATGAAAAGCTTCTGCAATGGCTTCGTTCCTACAAGTAGATTTTCCATGTTTTGCCGTTATAATATCAAGTCCACCATACAACATTCCCGGGGAAAGTACCTCAATTCTATCGTCAAAGATGCACACTTGAACACATGACCTGTCCAAGTAACTTCTATGCAAAACAGCATTAGCTATCATTTCTCTGATAGCTGTAATTGGAAGTTCATAGATATCTGTTCTAAATAAGCCTTCGATATTTGCACCCATATTTATATGTCTCAAAACAAATTGATAAGCCTCCTCAACCTGTTCTTGTATTGGCCCAGTAAATTCTTTTTGATCTATAAATATATCTCTCGAAATCCCCTTAAAAAGCGCACATTGAATTTTTGCTGCCTTATTATGATTATCAGTCAATAAATCAAATGCGTGTGTTGGATATATATCTCTACCGACTTTACATAGCAATCCGAAATCCTCTAATTTTTCAAGAGTCATATCTTTTATAGAAGTCTTTTCTTCCTCTGTTTTACACTCATTCATTGCCGTCTGCTTCATATAAGCACATAAATCCATTGATTTATTCTGTTCAAATTCTCTACCAATATCCTGCAAAGAATCATAAGAGATTCCCTGACCTTCCAACTCTAATTCTTGCAATTTTCTTGCATCTGCCGGTCTGCTTGTTCCATTTATTCTGATATAAGAAGTAGTTTCTTTACCTTTATTTGCTAAATAATATGGTCTGAATTTGCCCGGTGCAACATCTATTACAAGCACTGTTTTATCTTCGATTGTCTGTATCGAAATATCCGGTTCTATCTGAGGTGTGCACGCATCAGAAATCATATTAGATATTGAGTCTGATAACTTAAATGGACTTTGTTCACCAATTCCATACACAATGCAGGTTTCATCTTCAATCCCGACAATAACCTGACCTCCTGTACTATTTGAAAATGCTATAATATCTTTCAAAAACTTTTCATGTTTGTTTGGAATTTCTCTTTTGAATTCTACATTCTTGGTTTCTCCAAAAAATTCTTTGCTAACCACTTAATCACCAACTTTCAATCTAATTCTTTTCTCTCAAAATTATACTTAATGTCATTATCTCCACTATCTGTTATATATTATACTCTTCCATTGTAATCGTAAACGATATTTGTTTCTTTAAACTGATTTGATTCATCTCCCTGCCACATGTTTCTTATGTCTATAACAGGTGATATTCTGTGGCTATTATTTTTCCTCCCATTATTACAATATCTATCTGTTGGCTTTCACCTTTTCGCCGATTATTTCTCTCACTTTTTCACCAACATGTTTTTTCTCTGCTCTTTCCATATCCTCCATATAAATCGGCTCACAATACTCTATAGTTACATGTGCGCTGTGAATCCAAGGAAGATGTTTTTCAAATACTTCATCCGTATTGTTTATGGCAACCGGAATTATAGGGCATTTTGCTTTGTCTGCAAGTTTGAAGCTGGCTTCATGAAATTCAAGAAGTTCCTCACCCTTATTTCTTGTTCCTTCCGGTGCGATATATATGGATGTTCCATTTTTCAAAAGTTCAATTCCCTGAAGAATGGTCTTCATTCCCTCTTTTATATTTTCTCTGTCGAGGAATAAGCAGTTCATCTGTTTCATCCACCACGAAATCATTGGTACTTTTTCAATCTCTTTTTTTGAGATAAAAGCTGTCGGCATAGGTGCTGTTGTATATCCAACTAAGATGTCAAAAAAACCTCTGTGATTGTAGGCATATAATGCCGCCCCGTCTCTCACAATATTTTCTTTTCCCTTAACCGTCAGTCTGACACCCGACAGGAACAGTATTACCTTAAAACCGCCTTTTACACATACCTGTGCAACAACCTCTTTCTTTCTCTCATCAAACTTTCCGATTATCCACAACACAAGAGCCATCGGAATAGTGAATATCGTATACAATATCAAAAAAAACGCAACTAATACAAGTCTCATAGCTAATCCTCATTTCCTTTTTCTTTAAGTAACAGTTCCCATATTTTATTCAAAATATTAAATATAAAGAACTCTTTTCGTCACTGTCCACACTATAGTGCAGCTGGCAACAATTTTTCCAATAAATAAGTTTATCATGTGAGACTGATGATTGCAATAAATCACAAATATTTTTCATTTTACTTTTTTGATGTACACTATTACACCAAATGCCGCTATTATCGCTATGCCTGTTGCAAATATAATATATTTTGCTGCATAAAACCTCAAAAAACGGGAAGTTTTTAACCAAGTTTTACGATTTCATAGTTTCCGCAATTTTTAAAAGCATAATTCCATATTCTTAAATTGTTCTTCACATACACTTTTATATTTTTATTTCCGCAAAATGCTCCCACCGGTATTTCTTTAATATTATCGTTTAATACTATGGACTTTATTGAAAAGTTTTGAACTGTTGCGTCCGATAATGAGTTAAAAGCGTTCTCACATATATACTTTACATTATCGGGAATTGTTATTTCAACGTTTTCACTCTCTCCTATATAACCGCACAATCCTCCATCTTCAAGAATCACCATGTTATCTTTTATCGTAACACATCCTATTCTTTCCAATTCAGCCGCCAGTGATTTTCTCCAGAGCTGGTTTGAATTCCAAAATAACTTCACGCAGTCCTCGTCAATATAATTCGTATTTAACTCAATCTGAATATCCGTATATTTTTGCAGTCTTTTACCTGCATAAACAGAAATATTATCATCTGTTGAGAGTTTCTTAAATGTTGAAGGGAATATTATTTTTCTCAACTGTCCGCAGCCGTTATAGCCACGATACACCGCCTTTGAATTTACATAACGGTATGAAGCATAACTGTAACTGCTTACTTTTACTTCCTCACATCCCTCTGCAATTTTTACCTCGCTTTTTCCGTAAGGTATTGCTACGAGTGTCTTTCCATCTTTTGTATATATACATCCGTCTATGCTTTTATACTTTGAATCTGTTGATAAAACTTCAAAATTTTTGCAGTCTCCTATATCTGTCAATCCATCAGCATTAAAATCAGTTGAAAACTTAACTTTATTTACAATATTTGAGTTGCCTTCTCCCAACAACAACGTACAAACAAGATTTTCTTTATTTTTTTTGACACCTATTGAGTTAAAGTGACCCGGAATTGTAACTTCCTGTAACTTCTTACAATTCTGAAGTACCGCTTGTCCTATAGACTCAGTTGTTTTAGGTATTGTTATCTTTTTTACTCCGGTGTTAAAGAATGCCCTCGCTCCAATAACTCTTACGGTAGAAGCTATTGTTATATTCGATGCCTTACTGCAATCTTTAAAAGCATCTTCCGGTATGCTTGTGACACCTTTTTTTACAACTATTTTTTTAATTTTCTTTTTCTGTGCCGCTTTTGGTGCGGCATATGATAACATGTCTCCATCCCCCGAAACCGTGAATACTCCGTTTTTTAATTTTGAACTTATTTGCTTTGCCGATGCTGTCTTAGGCATCAAAAAATTTAAGCCAAAAAACAACCCCGTCAATATTCCAAACATTATAATTATATTTCTTATTTTTACACTTTTTTTGTTATATTTTTTTATACTCATAACAGCCTCCATTTCCGCACACATAACCATTATTTTATATGCGTCTGTATACATAAAAACCAAAAATTAACCATCAGTCATATAATCTTTTTTAATACATAATTATTTCATAATTCTGATATGTACCAAACACCTTTTCTGCCATCAAAATATTATTTCCTTTCACATACACTTTTGTATTTGAAACTTTACTATCCGGCGAATAATCTGCGTTAAAAGCGTTATCTTCTATCTTTTGTACACTGCTGCTAAGTATTACCGACCTCGTATAATAATCTTTAAATGCCTGCATTCCAATTGTTTTTACATTATCCGGTATGAGCAGATTTTGAAGCACTGTGCTTGTTCCCTCGGGTGCATCATTCAAAATATAAGTACAAAGATAGCCGTCATCAAGCATCATCATATGTTCATCTTTTTCATTTAATTTTGCAAATCCTCTTCTGAACAATTCGTCTTTCAATGAATTTTTCCAATATTCATTTGATATCCACAATCTCTGTATTGACTCATTGTCAAGATAATCAGCATTCAATGTCACTTTTATATCTTTACATTCATAATAGTCTTCACGTCTTTCATCATTATAATCAAACTTTTTGTCATATGGGTCTTCTATTACACTTGAAACCGACTTTGGAAATACAATTTCACTTAAAAATTTGTGCGAAAAATCAATAAGCTCATGACTGTAACTTCCCATAGAAACAGTTGTGCATTTGTCAGATATAACAGCTTTTTTTCTTCCGAGCGGTATTCTCACAAGTGTTTTTCCATCTTTTGTATAAATCATTCCGTCAATACTCTTGAATCTGGAATCCTTCTGTGAAATCTCATAGTTTTCACAGGCTCCCACTCTAGTATAATCCACGCAAATTAGAAGACTGTTTCAAATTAGCATTTTATGCTAATTTTGGATAGACTTTCTCTTTC
>CAKRFU010000035.1 GCA_934320845.1 uncultured Lachnospiraceae bacterium | reverse complement strand
TAGCCACTTCCATGACGTTCGGGTAAAATAAAAGGTGGTCGTATTTTTGTAAGTATGTTAAAAATAGCCGCAGAAAATACGATAAAATCGTGATATTCTGTGGCTATTTTTCTTTGAGCAGTGTTTGAAACTGCCTTATATCCTAGATTTCGCGACAGCGAAATCTATTCGATCCAGATAGTAACCGTTTGGACTTTTACTCACCATTTTTATTGAAGCAGGATCAGTTCCATGTAACATTTTCATAACCATCCCCGCCGCAATTTTTCCGGAATTTTTATGCAGCACTATATTTCCGCCAAGAGCACCCTCTCCGATTCCCGCCTGAACAAATCTAAGTACAGGAACCTTAGCATATTTCTTAATAATTTTACACGTCTGCTCATTAGTATATGTATTTCCTTCCTTATCCTCTGAAAGAATCATATAAATAAGTATTGAACTCTTATCTATTTTTGAAATATGCCATGCCTTATCTCTTTTCTTATCTTATTGTCAAAATAAACCTAAAATACCAAATATATTATAGCTTCGGGATAAATGCATGTCAATTATTTCCGCTGTACCCGCCCACCCCAAAACAAATCTTGACCCTCGCTCCTTTAGTTTTTGTTGAATTTGCAAGCAATATCTCACCACCATGCCTTTTGGCTATTGTTTCTGCCGAAAACAAACCAATCCCATAATGAGCACTACCGCTTCTGCTCTTATCATCCATAAAAAACTGTTCCGTGCCATGAAGCAATGCTTCTCTCGTAAAACCACTCCCCGTATCTTCCACGGTAAATTCAAGTTTATTATTTTTTTCTTCTATATAAATATTTATCTGACCTCCCGCTTTTGTATGTTCAGCCGCATTTTTTATAATATTCATAACCGCCCTTACTATCTGGTCGTAGACACCGCTTATCACTTTTATGTCACAAGCCTCCAGCCAGTTAATCTCAATGTGATACACTTCGCCAAGTCCAAATGCCTGTTTTTTTATTTCATCAAAAAGATTATCTGTATTTATTTTTTCAAAATTAAATCGAAAGCCGTCTGATGACTTAGTTACATCTATAAGTGTCTGCACATAGTTTTGTATCTGCAATGAACTATCTGCTATATAGGCAATATATTTTTCCTGTTCTTCTGACAGTTTTGTTTCTAATAAAAGCTCTGTATTTCCCCTTACAACAGTAAGTGGTGTTTTTATATCATGTGCTAACGCAGACATTTGTCTGTTTTTGTCCTGTTCTGTTTTCCACTGTTGTTCCAAAGAATTTTTCAATGCCATTCTCATTTCATCTATCGAAGACAAACATTCATCAATTTCCTTTACGCCACAATAAACTGTTTCATATTCAAGTTCCTGCTCTTTTATCTTCTCCGCTGCCATCATCACGGATTGCATTTTTCCCTTTATCTTTTTGCCAAAACGTATTGATGACAACAAGATAATAACTATTCCTCCTAAAACAGTTATAATAATCAGAAGATTTTGCGGCGTTATAAAATATTCTCTCAAAAACGCAGATTTGTACTGCGGCACAAGACAGTACTCCAATACAACATACTCTTTATCCCGATAGATAACTTTATAAAAATATTTTCCTGATGTTTGTCTATGCTTTACGGCATTCCATGCTATTTTCAGCGATTTTTGTTCCATATTCCCACTAAGCATTTTCCCATCCTTAGAAAAAACTGCATATTTGCAAAGAGACGGAATTATTTCATTGGTAACTTCTTTTGCATCATGTATAGTATCATATGCCCTATCAATCCTTTTTTCCGTATAATTGGCAGGATAAATATAACCTGCATTTACAATAATATTGAATATTATTATCGTGCATACCCCCCAGACTGACAATCCTGCAAGCATTGCAATTACATATCTAAAAAAAATTCCGCCTAATGTCTGATTTCTTCTCTTTAATCCTGTTCCCATTTATATCCAATCCCCCACACCGTCTTTATCGGCATACACTCATATTCTGAAAATTTTGTTCTTATGTTCTTTATATGCGTTGTAATTGTGCTGTCATTGCTTTCACTGTCAAATCCAAATACCTGTTCCAAAATCTGCTCTTTTGCAAATACCTGACCACGGTTTTTGGCAAGAAACTCGCATATCTCATACTCGGATTTTGTGAGAGGAATTTCTTTATCATCATACATCATCTGCTTTAGAGAAAGATTAAAACAGATATGTCCGAAAACAAGCCTGACAAAATGTTCCCTGTGTTCTCTTCTCAGATGTGCGGCAATCCTTGCACGAAGTTCCATAATCCCAAAAGGCTTACATATATAGTCATCCGCCCCAAGCGATAAACCACTTACCAAATTGTTCTCCTCCGTCTTTGCAGTAAGAAACAAAATAGGACAGTCTACAATATTTCTGATTTTTGAGCACAATGTAAATCCATCTATTTCAGGCATCATAACGTCAAGCAAAATAAGGTCATAACTATTTATCTGCTCCATATTTATTTTTAACGGATTACTTACTTTTGTAATCAGATGTCCGTCCTTATTTAAAATATTTTCTATCATATCAAGAATTGCTTTATCATCATCCACTACAAGAATTTTTGCCATATTCCACTCCTTTTTCATTTTCCGTTTTCATTTTTTTCACTGGCTTTTTTTTCTACCTTTATTCCGAAATTCTGCATCCCTCCCAATGAGCCATCTTAAATAAATAATATATCAGACTTATAACCGTAAATATACAAATTATTGGGACTACTATTTTCAAATTATTTAAGTTTACTTCTCTTTTTTCTCCAAAAACATAATTTAAATATGCATCAGGGATTCTCCCCGTCCATGTACAAGGAAAATATTTCCATATAAAATCACCCATATTTGTAAGAAGTAATAAACACACCAGCCCTGAACCAATCCCAGCTCCGATAGACACACCTTCTCCGAAACGGAATGCAATTATCATCTGCCATAAATAAAGCGGAATACTGCTGCACCACACTATTAAAGAAGCCGTTATATATGTTTTTATATCTGTTATGTTTGCTCCTATAACATTTGTAAAACCAGTCCAGAATATAACTGTTGCCAACGTCAGGGAAAACATACTCAATATAAGCAATAACAATATTTTTGAAAGAAATACATTAGCCTTTTTTCTCATTGTAAGCATGTTTTGAAATTCCCCTGCGTTTTGTTCCTGTTCCATTATACCTGCAGTAAATATTCCTATCAAAACAGGAAATCCCGCTCCTATCACCTGATAAAATGCAATTATTTTGGTACTTTCATCCCACGCTGAAAAAGAATAATAGCTCAAAAACAGTACACTTATTATTATAGGAATAACAATATGCGCAAGTAAAATAGAAGTACCTTTCACTTTCAGCATATCTGCCTGAAGATTTTTAATAAACATCCCTACTTCACCTCTCTTTTTTCAAACCACTTCAAATACAAAAAGGTAAAAAAAACAAACCATGCAGCAGATAAACATATCCCAGGGCCAATAACCCCTGCATCTAACATCGGATTGCCGTCCTCAGCTCTTAATCCGTTTGGCAATACACGAAGCACCGGAGAAAGTATCCTCATGGGAATTGCCGACACAAGAAAATACCATTTACCAGTCTGCGATATAAGAGTCCCAAAGACTGACAAAAACAGACATATCAGAAGTTCTGTTATCATTCCAAATCGTTCACTCAAAAACAAAAATACCGGAATTTCCCACAACTGTACAATCGCAAGTATAAATACTGCTGCCACTGCTCCACCTGCCGGCACGCTGGTTGTCAGCAAAAGTCCACCACTCAAAGCACCCACACATATAATAACATTAGATATTAAAATCACACACCCCATATAAATAATTTTACCGTACATCAATTGTCTTTTACTGACAGAAAGTGTCATAAAATTATAATATCCTGTTTTTTTCTCCTGTGTCCCGGAAAGATAACATATAATTGCAATCATCCCCGGCAGCAGCAATCCATACCACCAGTTCCAAACACTCTCCGCATATGCATCTTTCATTCCCGCAGTAAGCACAAATCCCAACGCAAGTGTTATTACAGGAAACATCCAGATGAATCTTCTTCTCATCGACCTGCTTGTTTTAAGATATTCAGCCTTAACTATATTAACCACAGAGCTCACCAGCCTTTCTGTTTTCCCTGACAACATTCATAAAGAGTTCTTCAAGATTCTGACCACACTGCAATGCTCCCTCATAACCTAGAATACCATTAGAGATAATTCCTACATAATCTGCTATCAATTCCACCTCTGAAAGAATGTGGCTCGAAAGTATCACAGTAATTCCCCTTGCCGGAAATGACCGTATCAGTTCACGGAGCTCTTCTATTCCAATAGGATCTAATCCGTTTGTAGGCTCATCCAATATAAGCAGTTTAGGCTCTCCAAGCAATGCCATTGCAATTCCAAGCCGTTGTTTCATTCCCATTGAAAACTGCCCCGCCTTCTTTTTTCCGGTATTTTCAAGCGAAACCGTGTGCAGTACCTCATCTATTCTTTTTTTGTCCACACCAAGCAGCAATGACCTTACTTTTAAATTTTCTCTTGCCGACAGATTCTCATAAATTGGTGGATTTTCAATCAGTGCCCCAATATCAGATAAAATATCTCTGCTCCACGGTTTTTCATCAAAATATATCTGACCTTTTGTCGGCTTTAATATACCGGTAAGCATTTTTAAAGTGGTAGACTTTCCAGCACCATTTGGCCCAAGCAGTCCGTAAATTGTCCCCTTTTTAATATTTAACGAAACATTATCAACTGCTTTTTGTTTTTTAAACGATTTGCTGAGTCCTATAGTCTGAATCATCATTTCCATATATTTTTCCTTCTTTCTAAATTCAGCCTTGACTTTTTATTTGCAGGCTTTTTTGTTTTTAAGATAGCAGGGAAAAATAAAGATTTTATAAAGATTTTTATTTTTTTCAGTTGTTTTAATTTTAACCTTACAAAAGTGTAAGATTACGCCCACTAAATGTAAGCTGATTCTATGGCAGACATTTCCGTATTCAAATATACTCTTAGTATCAAATAAAAAACACGGAGGACAAAAAAATGAGTACATGGATTGATAGTATTAACAACGGTATGACAATAGCAATAGTTTATGGAATATTACTTTTTATTCCATTTATGACAGGCTCAATTTTACTAAAAAGCGGAAAATTTAATATTGCAAAATGTGTTCTGAACACTTTATTCTTTGTATATATATGCTGTTTATTTTCCCTTGTATTTCTGCCACTTCCAACAGTGGGAACAAAATTAAACGGACACCAGATACAGTTAATCCCCGGATACTGCCTTTACGATATAGCCAAAAATCCAAGCTTTCGCGCAATAGCACAGGTTCTTTTTAATATAGTAATGACAATCCCTTTTGGAGCATATTTTAAATATTACTTTAATATGGACATGAAAAAATCGCACTTATAAGTTTTGCACTTACTTTATTTATTGAAATCGGACAGCTTACAGGACTTTTCTTTATCTACTCAGGTTCATACCGCTTATGTGACGTAGACGATTTAATCTGCAACACTCTCGGCGGTGTAATCGGTGCATGGATTACTTCAAAGTGTGCGTTTTTACCTGAACTTGAAATGTTTGAAAGAAGGATTTTTCAATTTCTCATTTCAAAACAAAAAAGCAGATTTGCCAAAAATGGTTTTTCTGCTTTTAATATATGTTTTATTAAATTTATAAGTTTTACAGCTACACACATTTTCAATATGTTAATCATCTCATATTAGAAAAGCGCTCTACTGCTTTCGTAAAATTCTCAATCGTCTTGTCTGCATCACCATGTTCTATTCCATCTCTAACACAATGTTTGATATGACCTTCCAAAACTACCTTTCCGCACCCATGAAGTGCAGATTTTGCCGCATTTATCTGTGACAGAATATCTTCACATGGAACATCCTCGTCAACCATACGGTCGATAGCCTGTACCTGTCCGATTATTTTTTTTAAACGACGGTGAAGATTGTCTGCGTCCATACATTGTTTCATAATAGTTTCCTCCATACTATAAGGGGTATATGTTAATTATAGTATTTAAACTTATTAAAGTCAATTTAGGTTTTTCAGATTTTCCCAATCTATTCTCTCGTTCTTATAGAAAAATTCACGGTCATGCTCTCCAATCTCACGCAATGCACGACACGGATTTCCTACGGCAACAACATTGTCCGGTATATCTTTTACCACGACACTCCCCGCTCCAATGACTGAATTTTTGCCGATTGTAACTCCCGGAACAATGACTGTTCCGGCTCCAATCCAAACATTCTCTCCTATGCGAACTGTCTTGTTATACTGCATTGCATCTTCACGAAGCGATGGCTCAATCGGATGATTTGCAGTTGCTATAGTGACATTTGGGCCAAACATAACTTTATCACCGACAAATACTTCACCGTCATCCACCACTGTAAGATTAAAGTTTGCATAAACTCTATTTCCAAAATGCAGATTTTTCCCACCCCAGTTTGCATGAAACGGAAGTTCAATATAACATCCATCACCACATTCAGCAAAAGTCTGCTTCATATATTTTTCTTTCTTGTCCTGTTCTGATGGGCGCAATTGATTAAATTCCCATAATTTTTCCATATAAACACTCTGTTCCTTTGTAAGTTCTGATGCATTAGGATTATATATCAATCCCTTTTCCATTCGTTCTTTTTGTGTCATAATATTCCTCATTTCTGCACACATTTTCGTAAAGATAAAATTTGTGCCATGTGTGCGCAGACACAAACCTCATAAATCCTTTTACATATTATGTCGGCTCACATCTGCATTTTCTGCATAGTATGTAAGTAAGCATAAATTATAAATTACACACGGAAGTTTATTATGAACTATTTCCAAACTGATAAGTACAAAACACATCAATAATTTTTTCTACCAGTTTTTCTTTTCCTTACTGCTGTCATGCTGTGTTTTGCGTTCCTGCACCATCTTAACAAACCATTCTACCATTGCCGGATCCTGATGTGAGAAAAATGCACTCGTAGCAGTGTCCATCTGTGCAATCTGCTTCATATCCTCTTCATCAAGTGTGAAGTCAAATACATTCAAATTTTCAATCATGCGCTCCTTATGTACTGACTTTGGAATCACAACCACGCCTCTTTGAATATGCCATCGAAGCATTACCTGTGCTGTTGTCTTTCCATATTTCTGACCAATCTTTTGTAACACTTCATTTTCAAAAAGTCCGTTTCTTCCCTCTCCAAATGGTGCCCACGCCTCTAACTGAATATCATATTTGTCCGCCCATTCTTTCAATAAAACCTGCTGGTTAAACGGATGTACCTCCATCTGATTCACCATTGGTTTTATTCTTGTAAAATTCGCAAACTCTACCATTCGGTCTACATAATGATTAGAAATACCAATCGCACGCAGTTTTCCCTCATCATAGAGTTCCTCTAAAGCTCTCCATGCCCCATATGTATCACCAAACGGCTGATGAAGCAGCATAAGATCAAGATAATCTGTGCGCAGTTTCTCCATAGACTCAAAAACAGATTTCTTACATTCTTCATATCCGAAATGCTCAATCCATACTTTTGATGTAAGAAATATTTCTTTTCGGTCAATCCCTGATTTTTCAATCGCCTTTCCAACTTCCTCTTCATTAAAATAACTCTGTGCAGTATCAATGCTTCTATAGCCTGCATCTAATGCATCTGAAACACAGCGCTCACATTCCTCTTTTGTAACCTGATATACACCGTATCCAAGCTGTGGCATTTTCACTCCGTTGCTCAATGTTATATATTCCATGATAAGTTCCTCCTTCTGATTGATATAAAATATTTATTATGTTATAATCTTATCAGTCGGTAGTAACTACCGGTCAAGTATTTTTTGATAAAATTATTTAAAACTGGAGGATTATATGTATTCAATGAAAGAAGCTTGTGCCATGACTAATATGACTTACGAAAATCTCAAATTTTATTGCAATGAAGGTCTTGTTCCAAATGTCAAACGAAACAGCCGAAACTACCGGGTATTTGATGAACATGATATAAAATGGATTCAAAGTCTGAACTGCCTGAAAAACTGCGGAATGAGCATTGCTGAAATGAAAGAATATCTCGCACTCTGCCTAGAAGGAGAATGTTCGATTCCTGAACGCAAAGTTATCCTTGCAAACAAAAAAGAAGCCCTGCTTCAATCTATTGCACAGCTTCAGGATGCCGTTGCATATATAGACTGGAAACAGAACTTCTATGATGATGTCTTAACCGGTAAAACTAAATATTACAGCAATCTGCTACCGGAATCAGATTAAATTTTCATGAATCGCACTAATAATCTTATCAATATCCAATGGCTTTGCCAGATGTGCATTCATTCCTGCTTCCATGCACCTCTCTGCATCCTCCTTAAATGCATTTGCTGTCATTGCTATAATAGGAATTGTCCTGGCATCAGGACGTTCCATGTCCCGGATTGTTCTAGAAGCAGTCAGACCATCCATCACAGGCATCATAATGTCCATTAGAATTGCATCAAAAGTTCCCTGCACCTTATCTGAAAATATCTCGACTGCCTGTTTTCCATCATAAACCAGTGTAACCTCTGCTCCACGGTCTATCAGTAGTCTCTTCGCAATTTCAGCATTTATCTCGTTATCCTCCACCAGAAGCAAATGTAATCCGGCAATGCTATAACTGTCTTCGGGCAATATTTTTTTGACCGGTTTCGGTGCAGCAGCTATCTCAAACGATATAGTAATGACAAACTTAGAGCCCACACCGGCCTCACTGTCCACTTCTATCGTTCCACCCATCTGTTCCACCAGACTCTTTACAATCGACATTCCCAAACCGGTTCCCTGATAAACACTGCGTGCATCCTGCTTTTCTTGTGCAAAAGGTTCAAAAATATGTTTTAGAAACTCTTTACTCATACCAATACCTGTGTCTGTAATCTTCCAGCGATATGTACAAATGCCATTTTGTTCGTCCAACATATCAACAATTGTGGTTATTTTCCCACCATACTGATTATATTTGATACAATTTCCATAAATATTGAGAAAAATCTGTCTTAAGTGTACCGGACTTCCATAAATATATGGATAAGGAATCTCTGATTTTTTCTTTTCATAATCCCATTCCACACCAGCTTCTACTGCACGTCCATGAATAATCGTGACAATATCCTGTGTTAATTCGTCTAAGTTGATTACTTCATGTGTTAAAGCAACATTTCCATCTTCCAATTTACTCATCTGTAAAACATCATTAATTAGAGATAATAAATGATCCGCAGATATCTGCATTTTTTTATGATTTTCTTTTACCAACTCCTGATCTTCAAAATGTTCCTGATCGATTTTCAGCAAACCAATAATTCCATTTAATGGAGTACGGATATCATGACTCATTCTGGATAAGAAACTGCTCTTTGCTGCATTCGCCTTTTCCATTCGATCAAGAGCTTCCTCAAGCTGATTATTTTTCATTTCTAATTTTTTTGTATACCTTTGTTGTGTTACAAATTGTTCTTTCTGGTAGTTCTTTTCAATTCTCCACAACATCATATCAACAACCGCAGCTATCAGCAGATAGGCGAGCAACACGCTCAATACATTCTGAAATGTTGATGTAAAAACCTTTCTTTCATCCAAATATGCATAAATATAATAATCTCTGCTCTTTTCCATCAATCCAAAGTGATGTCCCCATGCAGAATTTTCATCTTTCGCATGCGTAAGCTCTTTTATCGTCCCTCTCTTCATAATCTTTTTTAAGATAGCAATATCTTCAACGCAGGTTCCCTCTAAGCTTTTATCATTGCAGACAACAATGCGATTTCCACTGCTGACAGCAATAATTCCTGATGTTTCCGGCTGAAATCAGATCTCTTTTCTGCACAGAGATGACTTTGCGCAATTTTGGCAGTGTACCATCATGACCACATATAATCTCCTCCGGTTTGGTAGTATTCTGCACAACTATAGTCTTACCTTTCAAATCCTGCAGCGTTTGAATATCACTGTCCACATTTACCGCCACCACCTGTTTGCTTTTCATATATGGACCTGCCCAGTTGTAGTCTTTCTCTCTGTCTGTCATGGTAAAACTGCTCCAGATACAGTCAATTTTTCCATCTGCCATCAATTCATTCTTATCTTCCCAATTGATAAACTTAAACTGCGGTGTATACCCCATACGTGAAAAAGCCTCTCGTGCCAAATCTACGTCTATTCCCGTCATATCTCCGTCCACATCTGCATAACTGAATGGAGAATAATTGTCGCATCCCACAATAACAACCGGCAAGTCAGACTTCTCTTTACCAGCAGACGTCTCTTTTTCCAGCCCATTGCAGCCAAATAACAAACTGCTGACAAGTATTAATACCATACTTATGATTAACTTTTTCTTATCCATATTGTTCCTCCACTCGCACGATGTGTATTATTCCCGTATCCACCGCTCTTGTTCAATTATTTCTCTTAAACGATACAAAACAGGCAGCTCCCTGTCTGCTAAAAGTTTTCCCAATCTTGTATCTGCCCTGTCTCTTTATTTTATCAACTGACTATAAAATAAATAATTTCCGGTAAAAATAATACCTGATAATGCTAAAACCAAGCCTAATCCAATTCAAGAGAGTCTGAAATATAAAAATAATACCCATGTTTTTTGCAATATTTTTCTATTTTACGAGTTAATTTCCGGCTGGTTGTGTATTCCAACAAATACACTTCAACACCATCTGCTTTGCATGCTTTAAGATATTTGCAGAAATAATCTCTCTCCTGCTTTTTCTGCTCACTGAATGTTCCTTTATCAAAATCAATACAACTCCATACAGTCTCCTGATTTATGCCTGTCATAATATTATTAATTGTACCATAATGTTCCTTATATTTCATGACGTAAGTATCTCCACCATTGATAATGACTTTTTTCCCAAATGTCATGATATTTTTCAGAATCACTGTAAGTCCATCAAAAATGCTCTTTCGTGGAGCATAATAATATACGTCACAATTATCAATAAAAAAACCATCAATACCTTTTTTATATAGTCCCCGTGCCAGTTTTGCCATAAATTTCTGCCAATCCGGACTGGCTGCATTCACCCATTGTTCCTCATCCCAATGCTCATACTTACCAATTGCCAGTTTCTTATAAGTTGTATAATATTTTCTAAAATTCTCAATAGATCCAATATTCAGATATGTATATACCATTGTTCCATTTTTATGAAGTGATTCAATATCCCTTTTTTTAAAATATTGTGCGTCAATCACAACCGTTTTATATTTTTTTATCTGCTCCATTGCTGAGGAATCTGTGCTCAAAAAGACACCATACTCCTTTTTCGCCAACGTCTTTTTCTTATAAGCTTTTGCTAAGAAACCCATCATAATAAAAAGCAGAACAAATATTAAAAACAAAACTACTGTTTTTTGGATTTTTTTCTGTAAAATATTTAACATCCCCTTGTATAATTTTTATTTGCAGCTGTAAATAAAATATTTTCTTCCATGCTCTTGTACAGCACCGATTTTATTATAAAAACAAATTGACGGTATATTCCATTCAAGACAATTCCATTCTATTTTTGAGTACCCCTCCTGCCTGACAAATTCTTTTATTTTTGAAAAAAACTCTGTTCCCAATCCACAGTTACGGTATTTTTCATCCAAAAACAAATCTTCCAAATGAACTCCTGCCTCCCCGGCAAACGAGCCGAATACCGGATAATAAATAACGTATCCTATTATCTCATTATTGTATTCAGCGAACAATACTGTCGCTACTTTCTTTTCAAAAATCCAATAATACAAATCTTCTTTTGAAGCCGTCATGTCCTGAGGTCTTTTCTCATAAACTGCCAAACCTTTTATCATATTTTGTATCTCTGATATATCTTTTTCAGTTGCTTTTCTTACATTAAATTTTTCATTCATTCTTTATCTGTTCCCCTTTGCATTCCACCATACAGCACATTTACTACTTATAACTTATTCTGCCAAATGCTATAGACTTGATACTACATTGATTGGAGTTCCCTCCATAAACTTCTTTATATTATCCGCTAGAATAGAAACCAACCTCTGTCTTGTCTCAAGTCCTTTCCATCCCATATGAGGTGTTAAAAGGACATTGTCCATAGTATAAAGAGGGCTGTTTTCTTCAGGTGGTTCTGTCTCCTGAACATCAAGTCCGGCTCCTGTAATCGTACCATTTTCCAACGCTTCTATAAGAGCAGCCTCATCAATAAGCGCACCTCTTGAAGTATTAATGACAAACGCTGATGGCTTCATAAGTGATAAAGTCTCTCTGTTGATCATATGTTTTGTGCTTTCTGTCAATGGACAATGCATAGAAATATAATCACTATTTTTAAGTAATTCCTCAAGCGATACATAGCGGATACCTTTCTCATCCTCTCGTGGTGTCCGCGTGTAAACAAGTATGCTCATATCCAGTGCCTGTGCAATCTGCATGACTTTCCTGCCAATATGTCCTGCCCCTATAATACCAAGTGTTTTACCGTTTACCTCAACATGTGGGACCTGAAGATTTCCTGTAAAATTGTCATGGTTTCCACATGCCAGCATCTTCATCTGTACCTGCATTGCAGAACTCAGATTCAATATCATCATGATTGCAGTATGTGCTACACGTTCAGTACTATATGATGGAATATTACAGACTGTAATCCCCTTCTTTCGTGCCACATCAATATCAATATTATTATATCCTGTACCCGCCTCACAAATCAGTTTAACAGATTCCGGAAATCTCTGTATCATTTCTTCACTCACAACCATCTCCTTTGTTACAATGATTTCTGCACCCTGAATACGTTCTAACAACTGCTTTTCGGTTGTATCATCATATACTGTAACATTAGAAGATAAAATGGAAAAATCCAACTTACCATCAAAATTCATTTTCTTTGCATTTAATACTACACATTTCTCGTTCATATCTATTTCTCCCATTATCCTTATAAATTCTATTGATTGAATATCTAATAATTTTCTAAATTTTACATAGCTACACATGACATAATTACGCTATAAATATATCACGGAATCTGCATAACACGCAATGCCGTATACTCTCTCAAATACATTCCTCTACGCATCTCATCTATTCCATTATATAGATTATGCTTTGAAAAGATATCTTTAATTTCAGCTATTCAACTGTCAAACTCCCGTGTCCGATTCATAATGTTCTCAGACCATTTATTTGCATTTGACACAAAAAAGTTTTCTTTCAAGTAATCACCCCCATTAACCAACTTTGAATTGATTATTTTCAACCTATGGCTATAATAATATGGAATACAATTTTACAATCAGCAAATAGCCATCAAACAGTTGTAAACTACTTTATGGTGTTAAAAAGTTGGATAGTGTAAAAAGAGATGCTATTTTTAAAAAAACAAAACATGATTTGCGATATATAAAAACAGAAAAAGCAGAAATAAACAAGACTACTTTTTATACCCACTATGAGACTTTACCGGATTTAGTCAATACCTTAGAGGCAGAAAACATAGACTATATCATAAATAATCTGGATCAGGTACAATTACTATTTACCAACTCTGACTTCTTTATTGATAATTTGTATCGTAATCTAAAGAACTGCAATATTGCAAAAATATTTCAAAGCAGGAACAGGAATGTTACATTCCTACAAAAATTAAAAGAACAGATAGAAAATTTCAATTCTTTTCAATTCCATCTGACATATGATCTTTCTCAGTTATTTTGCGAATGACTCGGCATGGATTTCCAGCTGCCAGACTATAGGGTGGAATATCTCTTGTCACAACACTTCCTGCACCAATTACACACCCTTCTCCTATGGTGACACCACCGCAAACAACCACATTAGATGCCAGCCAGCAATTATCTTTTATAGTTATTGGTTTCGCATATTCAAGATTATAAAAACTGCCATCTTCTCTTTTTTGGATATTACGTTCTTCGGGTAATAATGGATGCATAGGAGTTGCCAATGTGACATTTGGACCAATCATCACATTATCCCCTATATGTATTTCACATACATCTAAACATGTAAAATTAAAATTAGCATAGCTGAATTTTCCAAAGAACGTATTACATCCATAATCAAAATAAACAGGTGCCTGTAAATACGGAAGTTCCTCTGTTGCCGACAATAATTCTCTCAATATCTGCATTTGCTTTTCTGAGCAATCTTCGTCCGTCAAATTATATTTTCTTGATAATTTGCGTGCGTTCAGACGTAATTGTTCTAATTCCTTATCCGTTGAATCATACAACTCTCCATTTATCATTTTTTCTCTTTCTGTCATTCCTGATAACCTCCAATTTAAAGTTATTATAAAATATCTGTTCCCCCATCTACAGTTTATCCGGGCTTCATGTTACTCAAATATTCCTTACATGTCAAGACTAATCAACCCCATTTTCTTCAAAAAATTTCTGGATTTTATCAAATGGGATCACATCCAGATTATCATAAAGATCTGTATGAACAGCCCCGGGAATTGTTAGCAGCTCTTTATTGGATGTGTACTTGCTGTCCTTAATCATATTTTCATAAGCATCTTTTCCAAAATAATAGCTGTGCGCTTTTTCTCCATGAACGATAAGGACTGCACTTCTGATTTCATTACTGTACTTTAATATAGGCTGATTCATAAATGACATACATCCAATACTGTTCCAGCCATCATTAGAATTCAGGCTTCTTTTATGATAACATCTGCCTTTATAATACTCACTGTAATCTTTTACAAAGAAAGGTGCATCCTCTGGAACTGGAAGAGGAACACAACCACCGCCTCTGGAATATTTGCCTTTACGGTATTCTTGTGTTCTGAGGGTATTCAGCGACTGTTTCTTCGCATAGCGTACTTCTTCACTGTCCCCCGAATCAAAGTACCCATTCGCATTTACCCTTGTCATATCATACATGGTAGATGCAACAGTTGCTTTTATTCTTGTATCCAGCGCAGCTGCGTTAAGAGCCATTCCACCCCAGCCACAGATTCCAATGATTCCTATTTTGTCCTGATCCACATCTTCCTGAACAGAAAGAAAATCTACAGCCGCCATAAAATCTTCTGTATTAATATCCGGTGAAGCCATATATCTTGGATTTCCACCGCTTTCCCCCGTAAAAGATGGATCAAATACAATCGTTAAATATCCTCTTTCAGCCATTGTCTGGGCATATAATCCGGAACACTGTTCTTTGACTGCACCAAATGGTCCGCTTACGGCAATCGCAGGATATTTCCCAGATACTTTTTTCGGCTTATACAAATCTGCGGCAAGTGTGATTCCATAACGATTTACAAATGTCACTTTCTTATGGTCTACTTTTTCACTTTGCGGAAAAGTTTTATCCCATTCAGATACCAACTTTAATTCTTCTTGTCGGCAATCGGTTCAGCCAAATATACCCCCATTACAGCATTTGGCATAAACTGCGGCAAAATAAAAATCAACGGTATCAGTATGATAATTTTACGCCAGATAGTAAGAAAGATTGCTTTTGGTGCCTGGTCTAATGCTACAAAGCTATACTGACATGCGACTTGTATTCCATAAATGAAAAGCATTGCCAGGTATACCCTCATGCTTTTATTTGTATAAGTAATCAAAGCAGCATCGCTGGTAAAAATTCCTGTCAATACCACAGACAATATAATCAGCAGCCATGTACAGCTTCACATAACTTTTTCTGTATACTCATTATTGCCTTTTCCCATAAAAATAGATGCCTTCGGTGCACCACCCATACTCACAAGAGCCGCAAAAGCCGGAATTGCAAGTTTGAAAAAAGCACTTGGTACAGGCATATCAATCAACAGATTATTATTATTTTTCATATCCTGACCTCATTAATGTATATTGTCATAATTGCAAATTTGGATTGCTGCTCCATTCTCCATAACCGAAAAACCATGTTTTGTGTAAAATGGCACATTATTTTTATCTTCCGGCATTCCTTCAATATACATAAAATTTTTATATTTTTCCTTTATATATTCAATCATTTTACCGGCAATACATTTTCCCTGATAGTCAGGATGGACAAGCACATAATGTATCTGTGCTAACATTTCAGTATCATCCAGCACTCTTGTCAGACCAACAAGTTTTTCATCATCCCAAACAGTAAGCACAGTTGATGAATTCATAAGAGCCTTATATAAGCGTTCCGGATAATTTCCCGAAATCCAATTAACTGACAAAAACAACTGTTGTACCTGTTCTTTCGTAAACTTTTTTTCTTCTGTATATATAAGCATAATCTGTTTCTCTCCTCTTCTATCAAGTCTTTCAATGTTGCAGCCAGTACAGCATCCGTAATATTGTACATTTCTCTGCGAAGCTCGCTATATCGCAATTTTTCATTGGCAGACAGCACACATATAATACGTGACTTCCATTTGCCGCCAAATATTGCCAGTCCATATTCAAGAGGACACCGTATATCATCCTCTAATTTTTTCTTGTATCTCGCCATATAAAATCACCTTCAAACTATGTTTTGTTTTATTATAGCTTGAAGGTGATTATTTTTAAAGTTACTATCAAATTTAATAGTAAGTTTTTGTTATATTTCTTTTTTGTTATCTGATCCCGGTGTTGTTACAATTATCTTTGAAGGAGTAATGATAAGTGCTCCCTTTGCAGTTGCTGCACCATTAAACATCTTCTCAACCATAACCTTGAAAACGTCTACCAGTTCTCCCTTAGTCACATATTCTGCAGTTCCCTTGATCTGGTATCCTTCCAGACTCTGTGCATCGTATGCGGAAATTGCGATTTTTCCATCATTTTTCTTAATGTTGTTTAAGGTTGTCTCAAGAAAAACATCTCCAACAACAAGCTTTCCATCATCGGTAACATCCTTAAAAGCAACCGGGACTACATTTGGCTCTCCATTTGCGCATGTTGCAAGATCCCACATACCATTCTTTAATACATTGATTACTGACTCATTTAACATTGAATATTCCTCCTCGTTTTCATATCTATATGTACAAGTTACATTATTCATATTAGTGAGTCTGCTTAAATTTTGGAAGATATTAGTAAATTTATAAGTCACTATTAATTTTCATAGTTGCTTTTATTTCCATAACTACCCTGCTATTCTTGAATGACATCCCTCTGATTACCTTCATACTATTGATAATTTTGTGCCTGTGCATTCCACATCATCGCATAAATTCCATCTCTATCAATCAGTTCTTCATGGTTTCCCTGTTCCTGCACCTGTCCGTCTTTTAGTACAACGATTCGTTCACAAAAACGGCAGCTTGACATTCTATGAGATATGTATACGGCCATTCTGTCCTGAATCAAACTATCAAAGCCTGAATAAATCTCATACTCCGCCACAGGGTCTAACGCACTGGTTGGTTCATCCAAAATAATGAATGGTGCATTCTTATATAATGCACGCGCAATGGCAATTTTCTGTGCCTCGCCGCCGGACACCTCAACACCTTTTATACCAACATTATACAGCGGATTATGTATTCCCTGTTCCATTTTTCGAACACGATTCCAAATCCCGGCTTTCTCCAAAACCTCTTCTATTTTCTGTTCATCATACTCTCCACTTGCCGCAACATTTTCTGCCACCGTCATAGCAAACAGCTTGAAATCCTGAAATACCACACCAAACATTGCCAAATATTCTTCATAATCATATTCCCGAATATCAACTCCATTTAACAAAATCCGTCCCTGTGTCGGTTCGTACAACCTGCATAACAGTAAGATTAGGGTTGTTTTTCCTGCACCATTTGGACCTACCAGAGCAATTTTCTCTCCATAATGAAATGTGAGATTAATATGCTTCAGACTATCCTTTTTACTTCCGGGATACTGAAAACTTACATCCTCAAAGGTAATCATAAGCTCCTGCGGTTTCAGGTCTGCCGTAGATTTATCCCCTGTCTTTTTGTGATTTGGCAGCTGCAGATATTCATAATAGTGGTGTAAATACTGCATATTGAGCAGCACTGTTTCAAAATGATCCACCATATATTGGCAGGCACCTCCCAGTGCTGTCAGTGCCGATACATATTTAACAACTTCCGCTCCTGTAATCATTCCATTGACACCTCTGACTCCGATTACCGTATAAGAAACCACCAGAAGCAATGCCTGCACGATCAGGTAACGGATTTTGATTTTTTCCTGAATATCCAGCTTTCGATCCTGAATGTCACATTTTTCATTCCATACTCCAGTCATGTCACGGAGCAGTAAATCCTTTAAAGCATATAGGCGAATTTCCTTCCCTGTCGCGTATTTGCTGAGAATTTCCCTGTAAAAATAATCATCCTTGCGAATTGCGTCCAAACTTTCCTCATAAATTTCATACTGCTTTTTGTTGCCTCTCTTGGATATCCACATAAAAAGGAACATGGAACACAGATTCAACAGAAAAATAAGGTATATAATCCACTTCGAGTTTAGAATCTGCATTGCACCATTTCCAACCATATGCTGTTTCTTTGTTAATATCGGGACAAGTACGATAAATGCGTAGAAGATGGAGGCAACATCGCCAATCAGCACTCCCAATTTGTCTGAAAACCAATAAATGCCGCCGCTCTCTTTCTCCCCTTCTAATGCTGCAGTCAAAAGCTGCATACTTTCCTGAGATTCCAGTTCCTGATAATCCAGACTTGCCGCTTTGCCCGAAATATCTGCCTTAATCCGATAACGGATGTTATCCCGCATAGCGTTTCCTGTTTTGTCCAAAATATGGTACAGAAGCGTCATAACAAAAGTAATTCCCAAAAGCTGATAAACCATGCTCATAATATTACTTTTCGCTTCCTGTGCCACCAATGCATTTAAGATATCACATCCATACACAATCCCCACATACGGCAGCCCCGCCATAATAATGTTTTTTCCAAGATTGCATGGCAGAATCCATTTACACAATCTGTGATTGATTCCAATGACATGCATAAATTTCTTGAAAATTTTTCCCACAGATTCTTTTTCGTTACTGATTGCATGCTTACTCATCGGAATCACCACCTTTCTCGTTGTAATACTGACTTTGTATCTCAAACATTCTGGCATATGCACCGTTTTCTTTCATCAATTCATCGTGCGTGCCATCCTCTTTCACCTGACCATTTTCGTAATAAATAATGCGGTCACAGAATTTGGTACTCGCCAAACGATGGGAAATAAAAATCGTTGTTTTTCCCTGTGATAATCGGTGATACTGCTCGTAAACCGCTGTCTCAGCCAATGGATCCAGTGCACTGGTCGGCTCATCCAGCAATAAAAGCGGCGCATCCTTATATAAGGCTCTTGCCAATAATATACGCTGCAATTCTCCTCCTGAAAACGATACCCCGTCTTTGTCCAAAAAGTTGGTAACAGACGTCTTTTCTTTCTTAGGCAAAGAACGAATCTTATCCTCAATATCTGCAAGCTGCATTGCTTGTTGCAGCTTCTGCTCGTCAATATTTTCCTTTTTCTCGCAGGCAATGTTTTCTGCTACCGAAGTTGCCATCACCATCATATCCTGAAATACCGCACCCACCAGCTTACGGTACTCTGCCTCCGGATAATCAGAAATCTCCCTGCCATTAATAAGAATCTGCCCTTCATTGGGATGATAAAAACCACACAAAAGCTTCACTAAAGTAGTCTTTCCGGCTCCATTTACGCCCACCAGTGCAATATTTTCTCCCGCATTCACTTTAAAATTCAGATTATGTATCACATCATGTTCTGCACCGGAATAACGAAAACATACATTTTTGAATTCAAGAGTGACACCTTTCTCCGTTTTATCTGTCCCATTTTGTGTATAGATAGTTTTTGAAGTTTGTTCTTGATCTGCCTTTTTTTCATTATAAAAGCTTTCCTGTTTCTCTTTATCTGTACTATATTCCGAATCCGGCAATTCCATAAAACTGCGATAATCGTTAATTCCCCAGTTACAACGAATCATCTCGCTGTTAGCATGTACAAAGCCGTCTCCCATATTGCCACCATTTAACCAACCTGCAAATCCGGTAATAATTCCCAGATAAAATGTAAACGTGGTCGCATTTATTTCTCCCGCAAGAAATTGATTCACAAGCACTGTATACGCAATAATGTCACGCACAAACGACCAGATTGTGTCCGAAAGGTGCGGCAGAAAATAATACATTTCCACACGTTTCCATACCTTCATCCGCCTCTGAACCAGCATCTTCATAACATCCACAAACCACTTTTCCATGCGGTACAGACGAATATCTTTACCATCTGTAGCCGATGTGCTTCTCTGGAAAAAATATTCTACTCTGGAATCCGTTTCCCAGATAGTTTTTCTATATTTCCGATAACCCTGGAGCGCAACTTTTCTTTCGATCATCACATTCATAATGCTCATGACCGCAAAAACTGGCAGAACCCACGGACATCTCGGAATCAGTATGATCGTATATACAATAATCCCCAACAAATTAAATGCAAAAGGGGTAAACATGTCCATAATACGGCTCCAGCCATTCCATTCCACGGAATAACTATATTTTGCACCATCTGCCAGCCGTTTTCCTTCTGCGCTCTCTAGAATTTGATAATCCACAGTCATAATTTTACTGATTACCTTCTTCTGGACAGACTGAAACTGTACCTTGTAATTCTTCTTTTTTATCATGAAATCATACTTTGTAGAAATAATTCCCATAATCATATTCCCAAGTACAAACACAAGCATTATACCAAAAAAGGTTAAAAAATCTGCCCTTTTTTCAACCAAACTGATTGCAACACTCGGAATGATTGCTGCAATAAACGGAGCTAAAAATCCAGCTACAGAACGCACTGCAATATACCATGGATACTTATGATCTAAGCTGTACATCGCATGAAACACAAACTTCCAATTGCTTAAAATCGGATATTCTTTATTCATTTTTTCCATATCAAACTTGTAATCCCTTCTCAATCTTTATCAATGATTTCCACTCAAATAACCTACAAGAACATCATATTACAAATGCCAATTTAGGTAATCTGTCAGTCTCAATAATCGTTTCCAGCATCCCGGCAAACTCTTCCGGCTCCTGAATTTGATACTGCATATGATTGAATCCCTCAAAAACCGGAAAATTACCGTATATATAAGTCTGCATAACTGCATTTCTGTATTTAAAATGTTCTTCTTTACTTCCAAACTCCCAAAATGTATGTTTCTGCAATTCTGCCGACAGTTTCGGGAATTCCTCATCTTCCAAACTGTCTGCCATCTGCCTTCTCAGATTACCATATGTCAGCCTCTTTCCCGCTTCTATAAAGTAGGGCTTAATCTTTTCATCATCGCACCACATAATTTTCTTCAACGTTTTTCCTTTTGACCAATACAAGCTTTTTATTGCCAAATATAAAAACGGAACCATAATCCTGCGTGTAACCTTTCCAATCTGCGCAAACTGCCCACCGTCAAAAAATATATGATTTACCGGTATTTTAGCATCCGTCAGAAATGCCATTGCAAGTTCTGCACCGATTGAAGATGCAACTACAAGTTCTATCTTTTTAATTCCTTGATTTTTAAGAAATTGTACAATTTGTTGTACCTCATCCATTTTACTATGATATTTCTGCCCGGAACAATACACTGTCGACGTCGGCATAACACAATAAAATTTATCTGCAACCGGCATGCTGCTTTCCCCCGTCACCCCCATTGCATGAAAAAACAGTATAACCGGAGCTGATTTTTTACCTATTGTTTTAAATACCATAATTTTACCTTCTATCCGTATTCGCCGTGAAATTAGTTTCCACTTACCCAAGTATATCACACAATAAGATAAAATCAAATAATGCAGGTGATGATAGTCTTTGTTTCTAGCTAAATAAACAAATTGGAAGCTTAATATTGTAAATTCTTCTCCATATACCCACATGTAAATGGGAAGAAATCAAATTTTTTTGCACTTATATGTACAAAATCAAACGACTCATACCATTTTCTTAACACATTATTTTCTTCAACAATACTAATGTTAATCTTATTACAATTTAATTCTTTCGCAATCTTAAAAGCATGTTTTAAAAGTTCCTCTCCAATTCCTTGATGTCTATATGTAGGTATTACAGATAAATTATTTAATTCACACTCGTTGTTATCTTGCACAAATAGAGAATAATATCCCACAATATCCTCTTTGTCATAAAAAGCATACATAGGTCTATGCTCTTCAAGCAAATGACACTTTAATCTATCTTCTGTTGTTGCAAATGCCGTAAATCCTGGTGCATTTTCAACAGTAAAACCAAACTCTTTTGCAACCGTAGCAAAACTTTCTTTTATTACTTTTACACATTCAGCAATATCTTGTTCTTCTACTCTTTTAATCATAATATACACATCTCCTTAAATTCCGATTGAACAAAATCGCTGCGCGATGGCCTGCCAAAGCTGTGGCGCAGTTTTATTTTTATTAAAAAAGCAGTGGCATTACTTTCCATAATCCGTTATTGTTAAGTTACCACACGAAACAACTGAACTAAGAAAGCTCCACTGCCTATGATAA
>CAKRFU010000034.1 GCA_934320845.1 uncultured Lachnospiraceae bacterium | reverse complement strand
AACAAAAAACGGTCGCAACACCCTAAACTGCAGGGCTTGTAACCGTTTTTTTATTCTCTAACTGTCAAAGATGGGATTTTACCAAATTATCATCTAAAACGCAAATTTTACAGAATTGCAAAACCTATATTTCAATTTCTTCTTTGCATACTCTATAGCTTTTTTATGAGCATACTTCATAGGAAACTCACCAAGTGAAACAGAACAAAAGTGAAGAATATCCGCATCTTCAAACCATTTTTCTTCAATCTCATCCTCTTTAAGAAGCATATCTGCACCCGGATTTCTAAAAAAAGAAAATTCTCTGTCGGCAGAAAATCAATAAGAGCCTCACCTATTGCAAGTAATTTACTCATTCTAATCCCTCCTTGAAGTATATGCATTTTTTGTTTATTTCATAAATTTCAACACAAAAGCTTTTATCCGCTTCAAATAAAATATTTTTCTTTGCATTCATATAATATCGTGTTGTAAATACATACTCTCCATCATTTAAATATATCTCAACAATTGAAGTATCGGCTAAAATTCTGAAATTACGAATACTTTCTGTTTTTAACCTTCTTATTTTTCTTCCTCTGCCTGCACTAAATGCTTCTTCGCCTGTAAATTCAAGCACAATTTCTCCCGATTCACATCTTAATTCAAGAGCAGCATCTGATAATGTATCTGAGATTTTAAAACGAAAAACATTATAATCATTTTCAAAATTTATAAGCATGTCAAAACATTTATCAAAATCTCTTTTTTCATATCTTGTTTCTGATAAAACATTTTCTTTGTTTTCACGCAGCAAATCAAGTTCTGCAACAGGTTTCTGATATATTCTTCCATCACAAAATTTCAATTCTCTCGGAACAGTAAGTACATGCTGCCAGCCTTCCTTAACGGTTGGCTCATTATCATATTCTGCATCCGGCATTCCTGCCCATCCTATCATAATCCTTCTTCCACTTTCATCCTGGAATGTTTGTGGTGCATAGAAATCAAATCCCATATCCCATTCAGAGAATCCTGAAAATTCAAGTTTTGACTCTCTATCCAAAATATCTCCCTGAACGATAAAGTAACCTGACTGATAAATGTTCTGGTATTGATACTTAGTTTTCTCCAATCCCTGAGGACACAATGACAATATTCCGCTGTTTTCATCAAGTCCTGCAATTTTAAAATAATCAGGACACTCCCACATATATCCAAATCTTATGTTATTTCCTATTTTATCACAGAGCTTTATTTCTCTTAACACATTCCAGTTTTCAAGATTGTCAGATTGAAAAATAATTGCAGCACCTATATCTTCACTATGCCCTTTTTCCCTATTCTCTTTAATGTCATGTTTATAAGATTTGTCTTTTGCAATTCTTCCGTCAATACGTCCACCCTGAATCATAAAATATTTTCCGTTTTCAGTCCATACCTTTGGATCCCTTACATGACATGTATATTCATTCGGATAATCATCATTATTCATAAGCAGTTTTTTGTTTCCAAAGTTCATTCCGTCTTTACTTTTTATAAGAATAGTATTCGCTGTTCTACCTGAATATGCACGGTCAATATCATGCTCACCAGACGTTTTCACATTCCCGGTATAATAAACATACAATTCATCATCTTTTATAAAAGCTGAACCTGAATACGCTCCGTTTTTATCATATTCCGTATCAGGTGAAACACTTATTCCTGCAAATTTAAATTCAACAAGATTATCACTTGTATAATGTCCCCAATATTTGTCGCCGCCATTTGCATTATCCGGCGAATACTGAAAAAAAACATGATACATATTTTTATAATAACACAAACCGTTAGGGTCGTTCAGCCAGCCCTTAGGTGGCATTATATGAAACATTGTTCTGTAATTATTATCTGCCATATACAAATCCGTCTCCTTTTATGACCAAACTGATACTTATCTTATTTTCATAATAACATTTGTTTTTTCAACATTGCCGTAAGCTGTCTGTTCTATTTCTTCATACTCATCGGAATTAGTGATTATTACCGGAGTAACTGTATTATATCCCGCATTTCGTATTCCCTCTAAATCACATTCAAGTAAAGGCTGTCCCTTTGTCACCCTGTCGCCCTCTTTTACAAGTGCTTTGTAATACTTTCCTTCAAGTTCAACAGTATTTATTCCAACATGAATAAGAATTTCGACACCATTATCTCCTGTTATTCCAATTGCATGAAGTGTGTCAAATAAGGTTGAAACTTCTCCATCAACAGGTGCAGTTACAAGACCTTCTTTTGGAATGACAGCCATGCCTTTTCCTAATATTTCATTTGCAAATGTATCATCAGGAACTTCTGATAATTTTATTGCTTCTCCTTTTAAAGGTGAATAAAGTTCTTTTTCCGTTTCTGACTCTTTTGAAACTTCCTTACTCTCCGGTATATTTTCCGTTTTATTTACCTGTTTTTGTTCTCTGCTTTCTTCCTTATTCTCTTCTTTATATAATATCCATGATACTGCAAATGCCACTACAGTTGCCACTATAATTATAAGTGCATACTGTACTGTGTATGATGTTGTTATAAGGAACCCAAACATACCTGTAATTCCGTATGCTGTTGCACCGACACCTATAATACCAGCCACAAGTCCTCCGCATGCACCGCCTATGCATCCTGCAATAAAAGGCTTTAAAAATCTCACATTTACACCAAATATAGCCGGTTCTGTTATTCCAAGATAAGCAGATAAAGAAGCCGGAAGTGCAACACCTTTTGTTTTAGCATTTTTAGTTTTTATTGCTACTGCAAGACAGGCTGCACCCTGTGCAACATTGGCAGCTGTCGCTATAGGCATCCATGTGTTAATGCCATTTGAACTAAGGAGTCCCGCTTCTATCGCATTATACATATGATGAAGTCCTGCAACAACCGTAGGTGCATATAACGCTCCTACTATCATACCTCCTATACCAAACGGAAGTGCAATTAAATTTGATGCTGCTGAAAGAACCCAGTTCTCAACTGTAGAAAAAATCGGTCCTACAACAGTAAGTGTTATGTATCCTGTCACCAGCACTGTAACAAGCGGCGTGACAAACAAATCAATAATTTCAGGTACTATTTTGTGAAGTTTCTTTTCTATTACGGACATGAGCCATACAGCTATTACAACCGGAATTACATGACCCTGATATCCGACAAGCTTTATGTCATACAAACCAAACCATACCGATGCAGTAGGTATCTCTGACGCTTTCATTCCTGATACAGACCATGCATTTATAAGGTCACTGTGTATCATAATCATACCTATTACTGCACCTAAAAACTGATTTCCACCAAATGTTTTTGCTGCGCTTATCGCAATAAGTATTGGCAGATAGACAAATGCTGCATTGCTAAACAGATGAAAAATCGTATATGCTGAAGAGTTTGCCATCTGCGGCCAAAGATTACAGAAACCCTCTAACAGCCCCATCAAAAGTCCACTTGCCACAATTGCCGGAATTATTGGTACAAATATGTCTCCTAAAGTTTTAATTGCCCGTTTAAATACATTTTGTTTTGCCGCTGCCGCCGCTTTTACGTCCTCTTTTGTTCCTCCTGCTATATTAGCAATAGATATAAACTCATCATATACCTTGTTTACGGCACCTGTTCCAAAAATTATCTGAAGCTGTCCCGATGCTTCAAATACTCCCTTAACACCCTCTATATTTTCAATCTCTTCTTTATTGCATTTACTGTTGTCTGCAATAACAAGTCTCAATCGTGTAGCACAGTGTGCAGCAGAGACTATATTCTCTCTGCCACCTATCTTCTCTACAACCTCTTTAGCTGCGCTCCTGTAATCCATATTTTCTTCCTCCAATTCTCCAAAAACCCTTTATGCTTTTATTATCATTATTGGTTTACGGATAATATTTTTCAAACCGTCTATTCCATGTCTCTCACAATTTTTCTGATTGGAAGTACACATGCCGGTGAAACTGAAAGCTCATCTATTCCCATTTCAACAAATCTCTCTGTAAGTTCAGTATCAGCACCAAGCTCACCGCAGATTCCTGCCCAGATTCCTTCCTTGTGTGCATTATCAATAACCATCTGTATCATTCTGAGAATTGCCTCATGATGTGGATTGTAAAATTCATCAAGTTTTGAGTTCTGACGGTCTATCGCCAGTGTATACTGTGTCAGATCATTTGTACCTATGCTAAAGAAGTCAACTTCTTTTGCCAAAAGATCACTTATAATAGCTGCTGCCGGAGTCTCAATCATGATTCCCTCTTCAACTTCACCAATCTCTACGCCTGCCGCAATAAGTTCATCTCTTACCTGTTTTGAAATCTCTTTTATTCTTCTCACTTCGTCAACAGATGTAATCATCGGATACATGATAGCTATATTTCCATATGCACTTGCTCTGTATAATGCACGAAGCTGTGTCTTAAATACTTCCTCTCTTGTAAGACAGATTCTTATAGCCCTGTAACCCATTGCAGGATTTTCCTCTTTTTCAAGATTAAAATAATCTGCCTGCTTGTCAGCTCCTATATCTAACGTACGAATTATAACTTTCTTTCCTGCCATTGTCTCAGCAACCTGTTTGTATGCTTTAAGCTGCTCATCCTCTGTTGGATAATCACTCGCTTCAAGATAGAGGAACTCACTTCTAAACAATCCTATTCCTGCTGCATCATTCTGTACCACAGCCGCAAGGTCTGAAGGATTTCCTATATTTGCATATAATTTTATTTGTTTTCCTGACTTTGTAACTGTGTCTTTTCCTTTAAGGCTCTGTAAAAGCTTTTTCTGTTCTTTAGCAGTCTCCTGCTTCTTTAAATATTCATTTAATGTCTCTTCGTCAGGCTCAACAATAATCTTTCCCTCGAAACCATCAATAATTCCTTTTTTCCCGTTCCACTGCTCATCAATCTCAACACCAATAAGTGCCGGTATTCCCATTGTTCTTGCGAGTATTGCCGTATGTGAATTTGAAGAACCGTATTTTGTGACAAATGCAAGAAGTTTTGTCTTGTCCATCTGTACTGTCTCACTCGGTGCAAGGTCATCAGCCACTACTATTACAGGTTCATCTCCTATATCACTGTCGCTTGTCTTTCCGCAAAGCACTGAAATAACTCTTTCCGAAATATCTTTTACATCAGCAGAACGAGCCTTGAAATAATCATCCTCCATATTTGCAAACATTTCTGAAAAATTATCTCCTGTTACGCCTACTGCATACTCTGCATTAACTTTCTGTGATGTGATGATATTTTTTACGGAATCGTTATAATCATCATCCTCAAGCATCATAGCATGAACTTCAAAAATCTCTGCATTCATCTCACCGACTTCCTTCAATGCCTTCTCATAAAGACCATGAAGCTGTTCAATAGCTTTTTCTCTTGCCGCTTCGTATCTTGCAATCTCGCCATCAGAATCATCTGTCTTTTTTCTTACAACAACATTCTGATTTTTTGAATAAAAACTTATTTTTCCAATTGCAATGCCACCAAAAATTTTCTTTCCATAATATTCCTTCATAATATTTTCCTCCTCGTCTTATTTCATGTTTTTTACTTTTTTGCTTTTAATTTCCGATAAATTATTTTTTATTTTTATAATTTATATAATAAAAACCCGGACACACAACTAACTATATTTTTCCACATATCTGATATATATATTCAAAATATAAGCTAAAATTTTGTGTCCGGGTTTTGCCAACCGAATGTAACAATCCCTAAATATGACAATTATAAATTTATAAACTATAATTTATTTTTAATTTTACTCTTGACCTTCACCTGGAAGTCTTTGTATGTGAATCGTAAGATAAGATATTTCTTCCAACGAAACACAATATTTCATACTCACTTTCAAATAATCCCTTATTCTAAGTGCACATCTGTAACTTTTCGGAAATTCACTTTTCATTATCATTGCAAGTCTGTTCTCTTTGTCATCGCCATATGTCTCATTTTTCACAACTCTTGCCAGAAAATGTTTAAGATGACTTATAAAACGCTCGTAATATAAATTCTCCCTGTCAAGTTCCTTTCCAAATGTATAACCTACTATATTGACAATATCTTTTGTTATTCCCGGAATGTTCATTGTCTGCATCATATCTGCATCAATTTGAGCATTTAATATATGAATAGCAAAAAATCCTGCTTCATCCTCTGAAAGTTCAAATCCAAGGTCATGCTTTATAATCTCCAAAGCACTCTTTCCTGCTTCAAACTCCCTTTGGTAAAATTTTTTAATCTCCCATAAAAGTGCATTTTCAACAACAATTCCTTTTTTTAAACGCGTGATTGCAAAATTCAAATGGTCTGTAAGTGTTATGTAAATAATCTTACTTAGTTTCATTCCATACTTTTCTTTTGCCATCGCTATAATCTTATTTGCTGTCTGAATATACTCATATGGTATATCCCTAAGCAGCTCTTCAAGCTGGGTCACGCTCTCATCAGGCATAGAAAACTTTTTCTCGATTTTTAATTCATCAAGAATATCTCCGCTTTTCTTCCCAAATCCTAAACCCTTTCCCATAACAACAATTTCTTTTCCCTTTTCGTCACAGGCGCTCACAACATTGTTATTTATAACTTTTAAGATTTTCACTCATCTTCCCCCAGATAAAACAGCAAATATAATGTTTTTCCAAAAGAAAAAAACTGCATCACACCTATACTTAAACAATAGTAATATACTAACTACGTCCAATGAATAACGGTGCAACCCAGTCTTGCCTAATATGTATGATATACAATCAGTAACAATCCAGTTCGCTATTGCAACTTGTTTTGTTGTTAATATATTACTATTGTAAAAAATATTCGTCAAGTATTTTTTGTAAATTTGCCGTTTTATATAATTTTAAAAGTATATTTTTGTGCAACATTACTAAAATTGAAGATTTTTAAATTTACGTTCAGCTTCACGTCTCTGGTCTTTCTTTGCTATATCCTGTCTCTTATCATATAATTTTTTACCCTTTGCAAGTCCTATCTCAACTTTTACAAGACTTCCACTGAAATATACACTTAATGGCACAACCGTGTATCCCTTTTGTGCTATCTGTCCCTCAATTTTTCTTATTTCTCTCTTGTGAAGAAGAAGTTTACGCACTCTCAATGGGTCTTTATTAAAAATATTGCCTTTTTCATATGCCGCAATGTGCATATTGTATACATAAACCTCTCCTTTTTCGATTCGTATAAATGCCTCTTTCACACTGCATCTTCCCATTCTCAGAGATTTAACCTCTGTCCCGGCAAGTGAAATCCCTGCTTCATACTTATCTTCAATAAAATAGTCATGATATGCTTTTTTATTATTCGCTATCAATTTTTTTGCCTGCTTAGCCATATCTACTTTCTACCTCTGTTTACTTCTTTAATTTTTTAGCCATTTTGGCTTTTTTCTTTGCTTTCTTTTTCGCCTTGTTTAACGCCCTCTTCTTTGCGGCACCCGTAAGTTTCTTTACCTCATTTTCAATCTGTGCATTCTCTGCAGCCGCTTTCTTCTTCGCTCTTTTTTTTCTGTACTCAAATGCTTTAATGGCTTTTTCTTTTGCTTCCATAACGGCTTTTTTCTTTGCTTTTGTAACAGCCTTTTTCTTTGAGGCAGACTTTTTTGCAGCCTTTCTTTTTGCTTCTGAAAGTTTTACTGTCTTTTTTCTTCTGTCAGATGATGAATTTGTTTTATTCGATGATTTATTTACGGTTCTGACAATGTTTTTCTTTTCATCATTAATAATCTTTTTCTCTGCATCATCCCTTGTTTTATCTGCCGTATCATTTTCATCCGCAATAGTAAAATCAATTGTTTTTGTCAATTTATCAACAGCCGATACTGTTATCCTGATTGGCTCTCCGAGCTTATAAGATTTGCCTGTGCGCTCACCAACCATCCTGTATTTTTCTTCCTCAAAATAATAATAATCTCCCGGAATATCTGCAACTCTGACCATGCCTTCAACGGTATTTGGAAGTTCCACATACATTCCCCATGTAGTGACACCCGAAATAACACCATCAAAACTCTGACCGATAAACTGCTCCATATACTCAGCTTTTTTCATCTTTTCAACTTCACGTTCCGCATCATCAGCTCTTCTCTCAAGTCTGCTTGCCTCTTCTGCAACCTCAGGAAGTATCTGATTGTAATGACCTATTCTCTTATCGTTCATCTTGCCATGAATGTTTTCTTTTATGATGCGGTGTATCTGAAGGTCAGGATATCTTCTGATAGGTGATGTAAAGTGGCAGTAATACTTCATTGAAAGTCCAAAATGACCTCCACACTGTGTCATATATTTTGCCTGTTTCATTGAACGAAGTGCAAGCCTGCTTATAAGTGCCTCCTCTGGCTTTCCCTCCACGGATTTTATAAGCTTCTGTATTTCTTTTGGATGAATTTCTCCATCTGAATTTACTTTTAGAGTATATCCAAAGTTCTCAATAAAAACTCCGAGCTGATTTATCTTTTCCTCATCCGGTTCTTCATGAACACGGTATACAAATGGAAGTTCCTGCCAAAAATACTCCTCAGCCACTGTCTGGTTTGCTGCGAGCATAAATTCCTCAATGATACGGTTTGCATTGTTGCGTTCATATTCTTTAATCTCAACCGGCTTTCCTTTCTCATCGAGTATAATCTTGCTCTCAGGAAAATCAAAGTCAATAGATCCTCTCTTAAATCTTCTCTCACGAAGTATGTCTGCGAGTTCGTACATAAGTTCAAACATAGGAATGAGTTCTTTATACTTTTCTCTCTCCTCTTCGTCCTCAAGTTCAACTATCTTGTGTACACTTGTGTATGACATTCTTCTGTCAACATTTATAACACTCTCTTCTATACTGTGTTTAACGATTTCTCCCTTTTCACTTATATCCATCAGACATGAGAGCGCAAGTCTGTCTACTCCCTGATTAAGTGAACATATTCCATTTGATAACTTATGTGGAAGCATAGGAATAACTCTGTCCACAAGATAAACACTCGTTCCTCTCTTAACAGCCTCTTTGTCAAGCGGCGAACCCTCTGTAACATAGTTTGATACATCCGCTATGTGGACTCCCAGATGATAAATTCCGTTTTCTTTTGTGAGTGATACCGCATCATCCAAATCCTTTGCGTCCTCACCATCTATAGTAACCATCTGTACATTTCTAAGGTCAGTTCTTCCGGACTTTTCATCCTCTTTAACCTCATCTTCAACTTTTTCAACCTGATCCATAACCTCATCCGGATACTCCTCCGGAAGTCCGTATGCCTTTATGACAGATAATATATCTACTCCCGGGTCATTTATGTGACCGATTATCTCAAGAATTTTTCCCTCAGGATTTGTTGTATCACTTCCGTAATCCGTAATCTCAACAACTACTTTGTGACCTGTTATTGCACCCTTACTCTCAGCTTTTGGAATATAGATGTCCCTGCCAAATTTTTGATTGTCAGGAACTACAAATCCAAAACTCTTGCTCTTTGAATATGTTCCGACAAGTATATCAGTTCCACGCTCAATAATTGATATAACCTCGCCCTCACGTCTTTTGCCGTGTGCTTTTTCATCTATAACTACATGTACCTTATCACCGTCAATGGCACCTCTGGTCTTGTGTGCAGGTATAAAAATATCCTCATCTTCTCCCTCCACGCGCACAAAACCAAATCCTCTCTGCGTGCCCATAAATTTTCCGATAAGAATATCGCTTGAAAGCGGTTTTATCTTTCCTTTAAGGTCAAGCTGTATCTTTCCGTCGCTGTATAACTCATCAAGTACAGCTCTAAAATCCTTTTTTTCTTTTGCCGGAACCTGTAAAACAACTGCCATCTCTTTTGTTGACATAGGTTTATAACTCTTTGAATTTACAAACTCCAGAATCATTTCTTTTTTGCCGTTTAAATCTTCTCTATTCATACAAACACCCCCTAAAATTCGGTGCAGCGACACCTATATTGATGCTTAATCTCAAATTATATATTATTTATATTATATCCCATATTGTATAATGAAACAATCACTTTATTACAAGAAGTTTCCTATAACATAAAAAAGGACTGTCAATCGACAATCCCTTTTTGTAATTTCTTTTATGAAAAAATACTTAAATTCAATAAAAGTGAAATCAAAACAAATAATACTGCAAGAACTCTTGTAGCCATAACAAGTCCGCCTTCCATAGAACGTCCTTTGTTTTTTCCCCAATAAGACTCAGCAGCTCCGCTGATAGCTCCTGTAAGTCCTGCCTGCTTGCCTTCCTGAAGAATAACTACAACTGTAAGTGCAACGCATACGATAATGTATAGAATCAATAAAATTCCATGAATTGTCTTAATCATTATGCTCCTCCATTCAATTAAAACTCATACAAACTGATTAGTACAGCAAAAAACACTGTACTAATCTAGTCTATCATAATATCTTAAAGTTTTCAATATTTTTTTAACGATTATTCGTTGTGCATAGCTTATAATACTGTAAAACCTGCTTATCGACGTACAAGAAGTGATTTTCCTGTCATTTCCTTTGGCTGCTCAAGTCCCATTATCTCAATGAGTGTTGGCGCAATATCTGCAAGACATCCACCCTCTCTTAATGTGTATGCATCATCATAATTAACAAGGATAAATGGTACAGGATTTGTTGTATGAGCTGTAAATGGTGCTCCTGTCTCATAATCTATCATCTGCTCTGCATTTCCGTGGTCAGCACAGATAAATAATACTCCGTCAGCTTTCTTTACTGCCTCAACTGCTGTTCCTACACATTCGTCAACTTTCTCAACTGCTGCAACTGCTGCCGGGATAACTCCTGTATGACCTACCATGTCAGGGTTTGCAAAGTTGATAACTATCACATCATATTTATCTGAAGCTATAGCTTCATTGAGTCTCTCACTTACTTCCGGTGCACTCATTTCAGGCTTAAGGTCATATGTTGCAACTGAAGGTGATTTTACAAGTGAACGCTCTTCTCCCTTGTTTGGCTCCTCAACACCACCATTAAAGAAGAATGTTACATGAGCATACTTCTCTGTCTCAGCGAGACGAAGCTGTGTCATATTGTTTGCTGCAAGGAACTCTCCAAATGTATTTTCAATACTCTCTTTCTCAAATGCAACAAGTTTATTTCCGATAGTCTCATCATAATTTGTAAAGCATACAAATGTGAGTGGCATAAATCCATTTGCTCTCTCAAATTTGTCAAAGCTTTCATCACAGAAAGTACGTGTAATCTGACGTGCACGGTCAGGTCTGAAGTTAAAGAAAATTACTGAGTCATTTGCTTTAATAGTTGCTACAGCTTTTCCATTTTCCTCGATAACTGTAGGAACAACAAACTCGTCGTTTACATCCTGTGCATAAGAATCTGCAACAGCTTTAACAGCGTCCTCAGCCTTTACACCCTCGCCCTTTACAAGTGCATTGTAAGCTTTCTCTACTCTGTCCCAGTTATTATCTCTGTCCATTGCATAATAACGTCCATGTACAGACGCAATCTTACCTACACCTATCTTGTCCATCTCTTTCTGGAGTTCCTCTACAAAACCTTTTCCTGATGTAGGTGCTGTATCTCTTCCGTCAAGGAATGCATGTACATATACATTCTTAAGACCGTTTCTCTTTGCAAGTTCCAATAATCCGTAAAGGTGTGTATTGTGACTGTGTACACCACCATCTGAAAGAAGACCGAAAAGATGAAGGTCTGAATTATTTTTCTTTGCATTCTCTACTGCTGAAAGCAACGCTTTATTTTCAAAAAATGTACCTTCTTCAATAGCTTTTGTAATACGTGTAAGTTCCTGATAGATAATGCGACCTGCACCGATATTCATGTGACCAACCTCAGAGTTACCCATCTGACCATCCGGAAGTCCTACACTAAGCCCGCTTGCATTTCCCTTCTGAAACGGACACTCTTTCATAAGCTTATCCATAACAGGTGTCTTTGCCTGAGCAATAGCATTACCCTCTGTCTTGTCATTTAATCCATAACCATCAAGTACCATCAATACAACCGGTTTCTTACTCATAATCGTTATCCTTTCTTTATATAAAAATATATTTAGTTACCTTTTTATCCGACAATAGATTATACAATATTTATGACTGCAAGTCAAAGAAAAGATTTTTCTAACATTCCTCAATATCATCTGACAGGATGGTAACATGACAAAACATTATTATTTTCCATAATAAATGGTTTTGAAGTATTCTGTCCCCATTCAGTATCATACATTCTCATAAGGTACTCATTAAGCTGCTGTTTTGATGCAAACTTAATAACCTGATACGGTGACTGGAAGGAAATCTTTTCAATAAAAATGTAACCATTATTTTTGACCGGTACAAGTACTCCGGCATGACCTGTAAAAAGTTCATTTTCATTTTTACTGAAATAAGAATGAAAAATGACTGTTATAAGAGATGCCTTCGTTTTATCATGAGAAAAAGTAATATTATTTTTACTGCGGTACTTTCTTAAAATACCAATATGCTTATTTACATTAGTCGAAGAGACAGTATTGATGCTTGAATATAATGTTTCAAATTTTTTTGTATCTTTTTTGTTATATTTCTGGTATGGAGAATTTTTCAACGCATCACTATCCATAAATAATTCATTTGTATTTGGCTTTGTATTCTCCCCGGTTTTTATATAGTTTTTCAAAAGGTCAAATGCTGTTATGCGACAATTATATCCGATAAACATATTATATTTTTTTGACCAGTATTCTGCTATCTTGTTATCGTTATATATTGGTGCATTAAGTCCAAGTTTTTTATATCCATTCTTTACAAGACTTGTATTTTTAATAGTCTTATTATATTCATTCACATCTTTAAGCCATGCCTCTGCATTTTTTTTAGGAATACCTGCATCTATAAGATATTTCTTTACTTCGTTTTGTGTTCTTTTGTCAACAAGATTCGAATATTTTCCCAGAGTATCTGTGACAGTTATTTTAATGTCAGAAGAATATTTTTTTCCTTCTTTTGTTATTCCCGTAACAATAATAACACCTTTTCCACCAGAAGTTCCTGCCGTAACAGTTCCCTTTTGGTCAACTTTGACTTTTTTTAAATTCTTAGTTCTGAATGATATTTTTTTATACTGTTTCTTATTTTTTATATTAAGCATGAGCTTTGATTTTTGACCAATTATATATTTACCGCCTGTAACATTTTCATTGCCGACAAATATTACAGGAGGCTTTATGACCGCCTCTGTATTACTTCCGTTCAAAAATAAAGTAGTTAATAAAACAGTACCTATAACAGCTATGATTCTTTTCTTCAAGCTTTTCACCTTCCTTAGATAATTATTATTGCCAATACCTGCAATGCAGCAATTATTTTATAGCACACATAAAAAAAATGCAATTAAGATTTTATTACATTTCAAAAAACAATTCATCATCCATCACTAAAAGTAAAATTGAAAAAATAATGGGTATAGCCAAAAAAACAAAATTGTAATATACTAATATTGTGATGTTGGTTCAAAAAGCTTTTTGACCCCAACTAATGCCACGGATTGCTTCATTGTTGTGCAATTTTCGCAATCCTGCAAACACCGACACATACACATTTATACTATGTACTCTCGAAATCTTCTGAACGAAGAATTTCGAGATGGATTCATTTTGAAAAGATTACGAGAGATTATTACTTTTTATAAGGAGGTTTTCCATGTACGAATTTACTAAAGATTGTATGATTGGAATCAAGGAAATAGATGACGAACACAAAAAATTGTTCGATATGATAAACAATGCAATGGTTCTCACTAATGAGACAGAAGATGCCGAAAGCATTGCCAAAAATCTTATTAAGGGACTGAAAGATTATGCGAATGTACATTTCGCTCACGAAGAAGCTTATATGAAAAAAATAAATGACCCTGAACTTGAGCGTCAGGTCAAAGAACATAAAGCATTTACCGAAAAAATTAATGACTTTAAACTTGATATTTCATCTGCCGAAGCTTCAAAAAAATCATTGAACGAACTTCTTGTCTACATTGTCAACTGGCTGTATAAGCATATCTTAGGAAGTGACATTATGATTGGCAGACTTTCATCTTCAGACAAGGAAACCGAAAATACAAATCCATTTGCTTTTACTGACAAATACAAAACCGACATTACTCTTATTGATGATGAACATAAACATCTTTTTGAAATCATTGAACAGACAAATGAGCTTATACATGCAAATCTGCTTCATGATAAATATGACGAGATAATTCATCTTCTCAATGAACTTAAAACATATACAGAAACACATTTCAGTGATGAAGAAGCTCTTATGGAAAAAATATCTTATCCCGGACTTGAAGCTCAAAAGAAAGCCCATTCCGCATTTGTGGATAAACTTGTACATATCGATATTGATGAACTTGACGAAATTGACAGCCATCAGCAGACTTATCTTTTTGAATTGATAAATTACCTCTTAAACTGGCTTTCAAACCATATTCTTGGTTCAGATATAAAAATCGGTGAATACATAAAAGAAAATAATATTACAATCGACTAACAAGAAAATACAAAAACCTAAAAAAGAAACAGTGGTTAACCTATTAACAGATTTGCCGCTGTTTCTTTTTTGATAAGTCAAATATACCTGCATTATTATATAAACATTTCTCAACTTATCATTTTATCTTTTGGTGCATACATACCTTTTATTTCATATTTCTTTGATACTTTTTCTTTCGGACTTATCAGTTCCATCATCAATTCATGAACAGTTGTCATCTCATTTATACGTCCTACATTTGCACCGCAGAATATAAGTCCATTATTTATGTCTCCGTTCACCGCATCAACTAATGCTTTCGTTATGCAATACGGTACTTCTTTGGGATTGCATTTTTTCATGCAATTGTAGCACTTTAATACCGGTTGATTTTCCTTTTCCACACGCTTTATAAATTCATTTCTTATCGCACGACCAGGCATTCCGACAGGACTTTTGATTATCTTAATATCCTCTTCTCTCGCATCTATATACGCTTTTTTGTATTCTTCAGAAGCATCGCACTCCTTTGTCGCCACAAAGCGGCTCGCAATCTGCACTCCGTCTGCACCAAGTTCAATTGCATGAATTATATCATCATAGTCAAATATCCCCCCAGCAACAATGACAGGTATATGTGTATTATATTTTTTCTCATACTCTTTTGTACATTCAATAATATCTTTTATCTCTTTATCATAGTCGATGCTTTCCATATTTTGAAGTTCCTCATTTGAAAAACCAAGATGTCCGCCTGCCTTTGGACCCTCAATCACTATAAAATCGGCAGTTCTGTCGTATCTTCTTGCCCACATTTTAAGTATAATATCTGCCGCACGCCTTGATGAGACTATCGGTGCTATCTTTGTCCTGCAAGTTCTTCCTATATACTCAGGAAGTTTCACCGGAAGACCGGCTCCGCTTATTATCACATCTGCACCTGCTGCTACAGCCGCCATGACATGTTCTTTGTAATGTTTTAATGCAACCATGATATTTGCTCCCACAAGTCCATTTCCGCCTGCTATCTCTTTTGCACGTCTGATATGCTTTCCTATTGCGCGAAGATTGCATCCTGCCTGATCATTTTCAAAATTTTCCTCATCATATCCTATCTGGGCAGTTGATATAATTCCTATTCCACCCTCCGCTGCAACTGCTCCCGCAAGCTTTGAACGACTGATACCAACTCCCATTCCACCTTGAATAATAGGAATCCTTGCAATCATATCCCCTATACGAAGAGCCTTTAACTTTTCCCCACATTCATATAATCCCATATTTTCCTCATTTCCGTGCTCCATGCACACCTTTAATTTTCATTTGATTATCAAACTACTTTTAAAGTATAAATCTATAATGTTTTGTTGTCAATGTTTTCTCGTATCTTTTTCTATTTTATGTAGTTTTCAAAACTATATGCTTGATAAATATATTAAAATCAGTTGTGTTTTAATCCGATATAAAAAAATTTTTCAAAAAGATAACGCATATCAAATAATTCAACTATTTAATATGCGTTATTTATATTTTTTCCGTAAATTGCCGTCTGTTATTTATCTATTCCTATTTCAAAACCTATGAAATCATCCCTTGTGACATAAGACTGATGCAGATTATATACAAAATCGTGATCTCTTATTTCATTGTAAAATGTGACCTCACATATTTTTCCTATAAATGACTGCTGAAATACATCCCCGCCGAGAACAATACGTTTTGCATAACGATTTCCCGGTACATTCTTCATGTTTCCTACAAGCTGTCCGTTTATGTATGCATATGCTGTCTCTGTTTTTGCATTGTAGCTTACAACATAATGTGACCATTCATTTACCTGTAATTTGCATCCGCTTATATCATACCAGCCGTCAACTTCTTTTGAATCCCTTATACGGAATGATGAATGTCCTTCCCATGCCAAAGGAATCATTCCAAAAAATCCGGTCTCATATTTGACGTACAATGCACAGCTCCATGAGTGTTCCTCTGTCGGATATATCCACATTGATACCATAAAACTGTCACTTGATAAAATTTCATTCGGAAGTTCGATAACTTCCTGCTCTTTCTCTCCCCCCGGAAATACGAGTGCCTTTTTGTTTTTAAATATACCCGTGCCATATTTCAATTCACTAAAACCTTTCGCATCTGCCTCGATTTTTCCGTCATCAGACTTAATATCACCGTCAAGCTTAAATGTATAACTTGTATCATCATTTGCGATATACTCATTTGCAAATTTGTCAAATTCATTAAGCGGAAGCGGTTTTGCATACAAAAATCCCTGTGCAATCTGACAGCCGCATCTTACAATAAACTCTCTTTGTTCTTCTGTCTCAATTCCCTCGGTGACAACATCAAGTTTTAAGTCTTTACACATATTTATGACATTTCTCAAAACCTTTTTTCCTCTGTCATCATCCCCTGAATCATCAAGAAATTCCTTATCAATTTTTATAATATCAACCGGTAAGTCTTTTAAAAGATTGAGTGCCGAAAATCCTGAACCAAAATCATCTATTGAAACGATAAACTCTCTTTCTTTAAGCATTTTAACATTTCTTATGAGTTCCTCGCTGTCCTTGACAAACACGCTCTCGGTAATTTCTATCTCAAGCTCATTGTGACTTACGCCGTACCTGTCAGCAATCTCAACCAACATATCTGGAAATTCTTTATTATAAAGATGCAGTCTTGACATATTCACCGAAACAGGAATATGCCCATATTTCTTTCCATGCCAGCTCTGTTTTATCTTACAGACCTGCTCAAACATGTACAAATCAAGTTTTGAAATGAAACCATTTTTCTCAAATAACGATATGTATATCGCCGGTGTCCTAACACCATCAACCGGATGATTCCATCTTGACAATGCCTCTGCTCCCGTCAGTTTAGTTGATATCATATTTACTTTTGGCTGCAAATACACCTCAAACTGACCGTTTTTTAACGCCTCATCCATCTCAAGTTCCATATTTCTGTTTCTCAGTATAGTCCGGTCATTTTCCCTATAAAATACATACCTGTTTTTTCCGTCATATTTGGCTTCATACATAGCCGAGTCACATTTATGCAAAATATCATCAAGTCTGAGTGATACTTTCTGCTTTGTGACTATACCTATACTAAGTGATACATTTGAAAGAATATCTTTTCTAAAATCAATACCCTGCATATTCTCCAATAATTTTTTTGCCGTGCTTTCAAGTTCATCAATGCTCATATCTCCATCAAGCAATGCAACAAACTCATCTCCGCCTATTCTTGACGTAAAGCCAAATACATTTTCTTCAATAAGTTTTGATATGCATATGAGAAGTTCATCTCCCATGCTGTGACCATAAATATCATTAACCCGCTTAAAATTGTCGATATCTATAAACATTGCATGAACAATTGCATCGCTTTCAAGTATATCGTAAAAATCGTAAAGTCCTCTCCTGTTTGGTAATCCGGTAAGATAATCAAATTCCGCCGGATATTCACTTATTTTTCCCAACATCTTCTCGTTCTGTTTCATAGCTGTCCTCCGAAAAAAACTATATACATATTTTACATCTTTTTTACCAGATAAGCTACCATTTTTTTCTATTTTTTATATTTATGCAAGCCATGTATTTCTATATTCCGATGGTGTCATTGATTCATATTTTCTGAATATCTTTCCAAAATAACTTGCATTGCTAAAACCACATTCCACTGCAATCTCCTCTATACTCATGTTTGTAAACCTTAAATCTAATTTAGCTTTACTCACACGCAAAGATGTAAGATATTGAATTATTGTTATCCCGTATCTTTTTTTGTACTCTCTCGACATATGAAACCGACTCAAATAAAACTTTTCTTCAAGCATATCCAAAGATATTTTTTTCATATAATTATCCATTATATAATCATGTATCTCTATAATTTTTGTCTCAGTATTATCATTTACCCTGCCATCTTCACTTCCATACTCCCAAAAATCATTTAAAATATTTATAATCTTAGCCGATGCTGATATATCCGATTTTAAGACAGATTCTGATGATGAATATATTTGTATGATATCATATATAGATTTCACAAATGGCATTATATCTGCAGGATGAATAATAAATCCTACACTGTCCGTAATGCTTTTATAATAATAGCCGGCTCCTTTTCCATAAAAATGAAGCCATGTATATTCCCATGGTTCATCTTTGCTGCTCTGGTGAAAATATGTTTTTGAACAGTCAACAAAGGCAATATCACCTGCTCTAAGTTTCTTCTGCACACCGTCATAATAAATACTTCCGGTTCCCTCAGTCACCACAAATATCAAAAATGACTTTAGTTTATTGTGATGATATTTTTGAATATCATGCTTTTTCTTGCAGCCTGCTTCCTGAACATATAATAAATTTTTTTCGTCTCATCACATTGAAAACCAAAGATACGTTTTCCTTTTTCAAGAATATCATTCACTTCTACGGATTTTTTCATTTTATCAAATTCCCTTCTGATTTATCAGGCGGAAATTTTTCTCATACCATTTACCATTTACCATTTACCATTGTGCTTAAATTAAATTCATTTATTCTTTGTATACAAATATACATTTTCTTCAAAAAAAGCATACAACTACAATTGTTGATATTGTACCATAATTATTCGAGTTATTTTGTCTGAATTAAAAATGACAGCAATATTGTTAAATTACAGCAATATTTTTACTTCTTTGATGAGCACGCTTTCACTATAATACCATCTGGGACAAAATAATAAATCAAAGAAAGGAAAATATTATGTTTAAAAAAAGTATTTTTAAGAAACAGTCCGATGACAGCACATTCCAGACAAGAGCACAAAACAAGAACTTAGGTGATATCATAGTTTTTGGAAATGACAACAAGGAATATACACAGGCAGTCAAAGGGGGGCTTTTGTATGACTGGACGGAAGACGGACTTTTAGATGATTACGGTTCTTACATAAAAGAACACATGGCTGATGCTCTTGACAAAAATAAACAGCTTACAAAAAAAATAACTAACAACAAAAGTGATGCCATATATGGATTTGGCCACGATGTAGCTTCTGAATCAGGAGAACTGGCATCATTCTTCTACACATGGGATGTACGCTGGGATCTTTACAAGAAACTTGGTTATCCTGAAGTAAAAGACTTGAAGGACTTTGAGCAGCTCTTAGTTGATATGCATAAGCTTGAGCCTAAAGATGAGTCAGGAAATGATGCTTATGCCGTTTCCCTACAAAATTAGTTGAAGAATGCCATCAGAACAAGTCAACTAAAATGACTGGTAAATACAAAGGTGCTTACAAAGATGGTGAAGCTCAGATAAATAACACTACATGGTCTATAGATGCTAAGAACCCTGAAGCTGCAAGCGGTGAAACTTTCAATCAGCAGACCTGGAAACATGCTACAAAGGCACAGATCAGCTCTATTGAAAAGGATTGGCAGACAAAGACAAACAGCAAAACCCTTGATGATTATATGAAAAAAGGAAATTACTCTGTAATTCCCGGAAGTACATATTCAGCAAGTGAAAAATCTGATGAATTCAGCACTACATGGGCACAGGTAGGACAGACTATCACCGAAGCTTCATGGAACGCAATCTATGCTAAAACAGATAAAGAATTCTATAGCATAATGGATAAAGCTAAAAAACAGGCTGACAGCTACGGATATGCAAAATGTGTAAAATGGTCACAGGACGAGTCAAAAAACCGTTATAATCTTGAGCAGAAAGAAAACAAATCAAAATAGCTTCTTTATATATTCGTTTTTTATTATTTAATCTTAATATGGTTATCAGACATTTTAAATATATCTGATAACCATATTTTTCATTATATGCATATTTTTTCTAAAAATGGGTTAATAATATTTTTTGTCATATTAAATTTTATTTTTTAATATGAATGGACTGCAGCTTTTTCAACGGAGGACAATTTTGAAAAAGAAAATTTATACTATAGCATTATGGCTGCTTTCCTTAATTTTTTTTTCAACTATATCATTATGGCTCATTTTTTCAATGCATCATAAAAAGCAGCTAAAAAAACAATCACTCACATATGAAACTTTTGAAAATAAACTATTAAAAGAAAACAGTTGGAATGATACATCTGACTGCAAATTAACACCTCAAAAAAATTCTAATAAAAAAAAGAAAATACAAAAGATAAAAAATTCTAATGCTGATTCAGGTCTTTCAAAAATACCCGATGTCGATTTTAATTCATTAAAAAAATACAATAAAGATATTTATGCCTGGATTCAGATTCCAAAAATAAATATCTCATATCCTGTCTTACAACATGAAAGACTTGATTATTATTATCTTACACACAACATCGACAACAGTTTTGGCTATCCTGGATGTATTTTTTCCGAAACAACCAGTAAAAAAAATTTCTCAGATGCATTAACCGTACTATACGGGCATAATATGAAGAATGGTTCGATGTTTGGCATGCTGCACCGTTTCGATAACTTTGATTTTTCAAACAAATCATATTTTATCCACATAATAACACCAAAATCTAAGATACTCTACAAAATCGTGGCTGGTGCCACCTGGGGAACCCAAAATATAATATCGGCTTTCGGCAATTCAGCTGACGGAGCACTACTCCTTTTTAATTCAGTCAACCTGAATTGTCCTGTCAAAAATACCTCCACAATAAAACAAAATATATACAACAGACACTCCGGCATGCTTGTTTTATCTACATGCGGATCAAACAGTAACTCAAGATTTTTAATTATTTCATTAAAACAAAATGAATGGAGGAAATAATATTTTGAAACATAAGTCAAAAAAAATTATCTCACTGATATTATGCTTTTCTCTCTTGTTTATCGGGATTGGAAGTCTTACCAAAAGTAAAGCGGCTATTCCGACTTATACAGATTCAGGCAGAAAGTACACCTCAAAACAAATTCTTAGTGACTATCAATATTTTACAAAAAGCCTTTTTAAAACAAGTACCCATTTTGTAGGTGCTCTTGCCTGCGGCGGCATTGCATCTTTCAATTCGTTTGGTAACGGTGCGATTGTCCCATCATATATCAAACATGTCTTACACTCCGGCAACTACAGCGGACAATATAACAGCCACTATCTTGCCAATTATCCAAAATACAAAAATCTTTTAAAGCAGCCTGCATATTATAAAACAATATTAACTCCCGATTCTTCCCTCACGGAATATCCTGATAAAAACGGGGCATATATTGATTTTAAAAAAGCTTTTAATTCTTTAAAAGCAGAGTCCAAATCACTTTGTGAAAATTCAACTTTAAAACTTTCTAATGAAAATTTAAAATGTGCTAAAATAGATAATCAATCGGGATATTTACTTACAATCCCATTTTCATCTTCTGTAAAATCAATATATATTCCGTATAAAGTGTTACTTAAAGCTGATTGGATTATGATTGATGGTGTCAAAGATTTAGATGAACTTGTATCGACTGAGCATACTATTACAATAGACAAATATAATACTCTTGAAATCGGCAGTGACTATTCTTATGTAGAATCCGGTGATTGCAAGAAAGCTGTATTTATTTCCACTACTAATGACGACGGAAAAACTTTTTCATTTCCAAACAGTCAGTCAGCTCAAAAAGCATATCTGCTTGATGACGCACATGGACTTAAAAATTTAAAGAAATCTGAAACAATTGAAGCAGGTCAAATGGATTTATCAGGTATGAAACTTATCTGGAATTTCCCTGACAATGATTTTCTCACATGCGGTTATCTGCCCGGCCATGTTCTCGCTCCAAATGCACTCGTAACGATTAACGGCGGATGTTTTGAAGGTGGATATATAGCTGACAGTATCTTAAATTATTGCGCAGAAGGACATTTTTATCCATATGGAGAGGTTCCTGAATCTCCTGAAGAACCAAGCACTCCTCCAACTCAGTCTCCTACTCCAACTTTATCACCAAGTGACACTCCTAGTCCGTCTCCATCTGCAGCTCCTACTCCGAGTGATGTTCCTACTCCGTCTCCATCTGTAGTTCCTACTCCGAGTACAGTTCCTACTCCGAGTGACATTCCTACTCCGTCTCCATCTGTAGTTCCTACTCCGAGTGATGTTCCTACTCCGTCTCCATCTGCAGCCCCTACTC
>CAKRFU010000033.1 GCA_934320845.1 uncultured Lachnospiraceae bacterium | reverse complement strand
AAAGCACTGACTATAACAGTAGAAGTACATTGAATCTGGGTTCGGACCGGGGTTCGACTCCCCGCAGCTCCACTATTATAAAACGCCTGAAAATTATTTTTAGGCGTTTTTATATTATTAGGAAACTTGTCTTTTCCTATAATATGATGTTGGGGTCAAAAGGTGTTTTGCCCACAACTAATGCCACGGATTGCTTCATTGCTACGATGTATGAAAGAACCAATGTAATGAGAGAATAAAGTTTTTACTACGAATTGAGGGAGAAGTTTCATAAATATGGAATATGATTTTTTAAAACAATTTTCAAAGAGAATGAAGAGTGTTGGAATGTATTCGACACTGATAAAGAACAGCTGGCAGAAAACAACATGGAAACAGTATGGTTTTGAAAGTATGGATGAACAGGTAAATATTATATATTCTGTTCTTTTATTTATTATGGAATATTCACTCAGAGAGCAGCCATGCACGATTGATGATATATCTGTATTTGTCGATGATATATGCAACAGATACTTAAAAAAGGGATTATCATATGAGAAGAGTGGTGAACTTGCTGAGTTTATTATAAATGTTGTTTTGTGCGATGAAGGTCGTGCAATGTACTTTGATTGCTTTGATTTTGAGGAACGTGAATACAAAAAAAGAAATATAAGTTATTTGTCTAACGAAGTGGTATATATAGACGGAGAAATAAAAAGGACAAGTTATAAACTTACAGATAATGGTTACAATCTTGTATTATCAACACTTGAAGTTGAAAGCAATCTTAAACTTACGATACATGAAATGATTTTCAAAATGCATTTGGAGCGTGCCACATATGACCAGGCTCTTGATGAAGTAAAAAATATCTTTAATATGCTTAGGATACAGCTTCAGAAAATTCAGGAGGCAATGGATCGTATTAGGAGAAATGCATTAAATTACTCGGTTGAGGACTATGAACAGATACTAAATGAAAACATGTCAACAATAAGTGATACAAAACATAAATTCATGGAGTATAGAAGAATAGTAAGGAACAGGGTAAAAGAGCTTGAGGATGAGAACATAAATATTAAAGCATTAAATGATGAGGATATGGAAAAACTCCAAAACCTTCAGGAGATTGAAAGGTATTTGAGCAGGTCTATAGACGAACATCAGAAAATATTAAACAAACATTTTGATTTGAAGGATTTGTATTCTAATGAATTGGAACAGATGTCTAAGATGACATTGATAAAGAGATTTTCACTTAGAAATGATTTGTATGACAAAATTATTGAGCATCCGGGTAATCTGATAAATGTAAACATGTTTTTAAATCCACTATTTAGAAACAATCCGAAGAAAATCTATAATCTAAACAAATGTATTCAGTATCAAAAACCACTCAGAGAGAAAAATGATGAAAATGAGGAAGAAAAGCTTGATTTTGACATTATGGACTATGAAGAACAGAAAGAAAAAAGGCTCAAGAAAAAGCTGAAAAAATATAAATCAAGTATGGAGTACCTTGTAGATAAGGCAGAAGAAAATGGCGGTAATCTGGAACTTGCTGCAATGTGTGATATGACTGAAGAACAGAAAAAGACATTTATTCCGAATGCTGAAATCTTTAAGGAAATAATGGTTGAATTTATCAAAGCAGGCAGCATAGATATAGATGATTTAAGGAAAGAGAGAAAAAATATAGTTGCGGATGAAAGTTATAGTTTTCAGTTGAATGAAATGCTTTTGAAGATTGCCGATGAGAGAAAAGCGGATGGAATTAAGAGAGTAACAATAAGAAAGTGTGAAGATGGGCAGGTAGTCTGCTTTAAGGATATATACAACGAGTTTGGTGACAGACGCAACATATATTGTTCAAATGTAGTGTTTAAATTTGAAAAAGGAATGGAGTAATTATGGCATACGAGGCGGAAGAAGTAAGAATAAGTCAGGAAATATTTTATACTCTTATTTCAAAGCGTGAAATAAGAGAGGAAGACAATAAGGAATTATTTGACGGATATACACAAAATCCCAGAATTATGAATCTTGTAAAGAATCAGGGAGATATTGCAGAGTGCACAGTTGAAAGATATGGAAGTGTCATATATCTTATTCCATATGAAGATAATGATATTATTGGTTTTTCAAAGCAGGAATTAAAAGCGAAATTATGTAAATCAGGAGCAACAGATAAAGATTATTATTTGTCGCAGTTTGTGATTCTTACAATGCTTACGGAATTTTATGACGGGCAGGGAAGCAGCAGTAAATCGAGGGAATACATAAAAGTCGGAGAGCTTATAAACCTTGTCTCTGACAGACTTTTGGAAGCCGGAAATAATATGACTGAGGATGAAGAAGAAAAAACGGGATTGGCATTTTCAAATATGCTTGAGTCGTATACTGCACTTAGAAGTGACGAAAAAGGAAGAAAAACTAAAACTACAAAAGAGGGATTTATTCACAGGATATTGCTTTTTCTGCAGGAACAGGGGCTTATTGAATACATAGAGAGAGATGACATGATAAATACAACAAAAAAGCTGGATAGTTTTATGGATTGGAACCTGCTGAATCAGAATAATTATACGAGGGTTCTTAAAGTTCTTGGCATTGTTGATGAGGAGGAAAAAAGTGAGTAAAATAAACACACTTCGTATTGTAAACTTAAATTATAACAGTAATTCGATTAAGATAAGTGATGAAACTTTCAATTTTAATGGCGAAAGTACGCTTATGTCATTGAGAAACGGTGGTGGAAAGACTGTTTTAGTGCAGATGATGACTGCGCCATTTGTACACAAAAGATACAGGGATACAAAAGACAGAAAATTTGAAAGTTATTTTACGACAAACAGACCGACATTTATTATGGTTGAGTGGGTTCTTGACAAAGATGCAGGATATGTCCTCACGGGAATGATGGTAAGAAAAAATCAGGAAATCTCGGAGGGAGAAGCGCATGATGAACTTGAAATGATAAACTTTATATATGAATATAAAGACAGATGTGAAAATGATATATACCATATTCCTATTATAAACGAGACAGATGCAGGCATGACCCTAAAAAACTGGGGTACATGTAGGAAGATATTTGAAAACATAAAAAAAGAGAACGGCATGCACTTTAATTATTATGATATGGATATGCCTGCACAGTCTAGGATGTACTTTGAAAAATTAAAACAGTACCAGATAAACTATAAAGAATGGGAAACTATTATAAAAAAGATAAATTTGAAAGAGTCTGGACTTTCTGATTTGTTTTCGGATTGCCGTGATGAAAAAGGCCTTGTTGAAAAGTGGTTTTTAGAAGCTGTTGAAAGTAAACTTAACAAGGATGGAAACCGCATCTTGGAATTTGAAAATATTATAAAAAAGTATGCAAAACAGTATAAAGATAATCAGACCAATATTCACAGGATGAAAAATTTAAAAGAATTTTTAAAGGAAGCATCAGGCATTAAAAATTATGCAGATGAATTTTTAGATTATACAAAACAAAGAAAGTCAAAGGAAAGTGATATAGCCGGGTTCATCATGATTTTGGATGAACTTCTTAAAGAGGCTGATGAGAGAAGAAATTATCTGGATGAGGAAATAAAAAATAAACAGAAAAAGATTGCTGATATAAGATATGAAGAAATATCATATAGTATCTATTCTATTGATGAAAAGAAGAATAAACTTGCACATGAATATGAACAGCTTATTCTCGAAAAAGAGCAGGTAGTAAAAGAAAAAGAGAAACTTGAAAAAAGCAGGGCGATGCTTCTTTGTGCAAAGCAAAACGAGGCAAAGAACAATGCTCTTTCAGAATGCAAAAAACTTGAGAGCCGTATTGAAGCATCAAATAAGAATGAGAAAGAAAAAGAACCTGCGAGAAAAGAACTGGGAAAAATGCTGTTTAAACATTATTTTAAGGCACTTTCAAATTGTGACAGTGAAATCGCAGAAATCAAGGCTTCTATCATTAAACAGGAAGAGCAGGAGAAAGAGTATAATATAAGCAAGTCAGAGTGCTTTAAACAAAAAGATGCCAACTCATTGCAGATTGGAAAGTGTCAGGCAAAGGTATCAAGCTATGCTGTTATGGAAGAACAGTTTAACAAAAAATACAATGAAAATCTTTTGAGAAATATTCTTGGCATATATGAGGCAGGTGTTTTGGAGCTTAAAGGGGAAGAGTACGAAAAAGAAATAGCTGCTATGAAAAAGGATATGGCGGCATTGAAACATGAAAAAGCAAAAAATGATGAAGATTATGTAAGGTATGGAAGAAATCAGGATGATTTCAGAGAAGTGATTATAGAAAAAAAGAGCAGTCTTACAGCTGAAAAAGAAAGATTAGCAGATTTTGAATTACAGCTTAAAACAAGACAGGATATAATGAAGTATTTTCTTGTAGATGAAAGTGAAGTATATAACAAAGCTGTTATAATTGAAAATGCAGAAAGAAAGCTTAAAGAGATAAATGCTGCAAAGCGGATTTTAGAGAGAGAATGTGAACAGCTAGGAGCAGAGGTTAAGCTGCTTGAAAAAGGACGTCTGCTGGAGGTATCAAAGGAATTTACTGATTATCTGTCAACACTTGAAATTGAGATTATATATGGTATGGAATGGCTTTCAAACAATGGAAGAAGTTTGCAGGAAAATAAAAAAATTGTGAAAAATAACCCATTTATCCCATATTCGATAATATTATCCGGTGTAGATTTTGACAAACTTGCACGGGATGATAAAAAGATATTTACGTCAACACCTATTCCGATTGTAAAGAGAGAGGAACTTGAAGATGGTTTTATAGAGAATGGTATAGGTACAATAGAACTTGATAAGGTAAGTTTTTATCTGATGTTTCGTGATGAACTTCTTGACACGAAGAAGCGTGGTGATATTATCGGACAGAAAAAAGAAAAGATTGCAAAGATTCAGGAGAATATAAAGAGACGAGATATTGAATACGGAGAATATTTTTCTAAATGTGAATGCATAAAAAAACAGTCATTGGAAAAAGACAGTATTGAGCTTAGTGCCAATATGATAATGGCATATGAAAAAGAGATAAATGATGCACAGAATCAGATAGAAAAACTTGAAAATCTGAAAAGAGACATAATAAAGAATAACGAAAATATTAACCAGAAGATAACTGATTTAAATCAGAAAAAGAGTCTGGCAGATTTGAGACTGCAGGATTTTGAAATTCTTAATGATAACTACAATGAATATTGTGAAGCAAAGGATGAGAAGATTAAACTTGAGAAAAAGAATGAAGATATAGATAACAAACTGAGTATTATCAGCGAAAAACTTGAAAATCTTGTCGAAAATATCAAAGCGGACGAGAGAAACGAGATGAAAATGCGACAGGAAAAAAATTATCTTCAGGAAAAATATGAGTATTTCAAAAATTTTGAGTCAGAAATTAAGGAGAATACAGAATTGTACAATCTTCTTGACGAAGAAACGAGAATATCAAAAGAGGCTGAATATAATGCACTGATAAACGATTATTCAAATGAGATAAAGCTATTGAATGAGCAGTATAAAAGTGCGAGCAGGCAGTTTACTGAAAGCAGGCAGGAACTTGATGAGCTGTTGGAAAAGCATAATCTAAAAATTGCAGATGTAGAAAAAGTAAAGTATGACAGGGAAGAAAAAAATGAACTCGATGAACGTATTTCTTCCGGAAATATGCAGATTCAGCTGTATAATGAAAAACTGAATAAAGTTAATATGGAAATTACCAAAAAGCAGTCGGATATGGAACATGCGTACAATGATCTGTATAGAATATGTGAGAAAAGAGAGCCGGTTAGTAAAAAGAAGATAACCAATACAAATTTCAAAGACAGGATTATTTTGATTCAAAATGAAATAAGAGATAACAAATCGGATTTAGAAGGCGTTTTAAATCTTTGTGCAGGTTACAGGAATAATCTGACTGCACTGGCAGAATACAGTGAACTTAAAGCAGAAGATTCTCACAGCGGAATAACAAAATCAGACTTTGTAGGAAAATCCGTAAAAGAAATAGATACATTCAGAGGAATTATGATAAGGGATTACAAAGAAATTCTTGAAAATGAAAGAAAGCAGAGTGCTGTTATTACAAGACTGCTTAATGATATGGCGAGAAAAAATATTTTCAGGGATGAATTTTTCCAGAAATCCATAGAGGTATTGATGTCGATTACCGACAATGCGGTGAACTTTTTAAAACAGCTTGATATACTTGTTTCTTCATATGAAGGTATAATAGAAAAACTTGAAGTAGACGTAGCGATGGTGGAAAAGGAGAGTGCAAGAATAGTCGAGCTTCTGGAAGAGTATGTCAGGGATGTACATGAGGACCTTGGCAGGATAGATGGAAATTCAACTATCAAAGTTCACGGGAAAGACAAAAAAATGCTCAAAATAACAATTCCGGAGTGGTATTCAAATGAAGAGATGTATCATTTGAAAGTTAAGGATATTCTCGATGAAGTTACGGCGAAAACCGTAACGGCGCTTGAAAATAATGAAAATCCTGAGGAAGTTATAAGTCTTTACATTAATACTAAGTATCTTTACGATTCGGTGGTTGGCACCGGAAATGTGCGCATAAGGCTGTATAAGATAGAGGAACAAAAAGGCAGGGAAATTTCCTGGTCGGATGTTGCAAAAAATTCAGGTGGTGAAGGATTTTTATCTGCATTCATTGTTCTTTCAAGTCTTTTATATTATATGAGAAAAGATGTATCGGATGTGTTTGTAAATTATAATGAAGGAAAGGTACTTGTTATGGACAATCCTTTTGCACAGACGAATGCGTCGCATCTCTTAAAGCCGCTTATGGATATGGCAAAAAAGACAAATACACAGCTTATCTGTCTTTCAGGCCTTGGCGGTGATTCAATCTATGACAGATTTGACAATATATATGTGCTTAATCTGGTTGCGGCAAGTCTTAGAAACGGAATGCAGTATCTAAAGGGAGAGCATACCAGGGGAGAAGAACCTGATACAATGATTGCAACGCAGATTCAGGTGACACAGCAGGAGCTTATGTTTTAAACAAAAGAAATAATAAAATAGTGAATAGCAAAAAAATGATAGCAAATTTTTACAATATAAGGTAAAAAAGTGCTATCATTTTTTGATTTAAGCCTGAAACTTAGTAAAAATGTATAGAAATATGAAAAATAATGCTAAATGGTTTGTGATATATTATTAACAACAGATAAGAACATTACGAAATGTTTTTTCTAAACTTTATTTTCATATTATATATAGAGGAGGATGAATATTATGAGAAAAAAATTTTTAGCAGGATTACTTGTAGCGGCGATGGTAGCATCTATGACAGCTTGTGGATCTGATCCAACAGCAAACAACAATTCAAGTTCAGACAAGAGTTCTTCAGATTCAGGTAAGAAAAAAGTCGGCATCTCAATGCCAACAAAATCTCTTGAAAGATGGAACAGAGATGGCTCATATCTTGAGGAACAGTTCAAGAAAGAGGGATACGATGTTGAGATTACATATTCTGACAACGATACAGACCAGCAGGTAAATGATATTCAGAATATGATTTCCGACAATGTAGACATTCTTGTAGTTGCTGCGATTGACGGTGATACATTATCAACTGTACTTGCAGATGCAAAAGATCAGAACATTCCGGTTATTTCTTATGACCGACTTATCATGAACACAGATGCAATTTCATATTATGTATCATTTGATAACTACAAAGTAGGTCAGTTACAGGGACAGTACATAATTGATACATTAAAACTTGACGGTTCAAAGAAGAAATACAACATGGAAGTTACAGCAGGTGACCCGGCAGATAACAATGCAACATTCTTCTACAATGGAGCAATGGATACACTTAAAAAGTATATCGATGACGGAACAGTTAAGATTGTTTCAAAACAGCAGGATTTTGAGTCTGTAGCAACATCTCAGTGGAGCACAGATGAAGCCCTTAACCGTATGCAGAATATTCTTTCGTCTTATTATGCAGATGGAAAGAATCAGCTTGACATAGCACTCTGCTCAAATGATTCAACAGCACTTGGTGTAACACAGGCAATCGAGTCTGATTATGCAGGAAAGAACACACCTCTTATTACAGGACAGGATGGTGATGTTGCAAACCTTAAGAACATTCTTGACGGAAAACAGGCGATGACAGTTTACAAGGCAGTTGCAAACGAGGCCGTAGTAACACTTAAACTTGTAAAATCAGTGCTTGATGGTAATACACCTGATGAGTCACTCACAAAAGAATTTGACTGCGAGTGCTCATATGATACAGATTCATATGATAACGGAACAGGAAAGATTCCATCATATCTTCTTACACCAGAAGTAATCACAAAAGACAATTATAAAGAGAAACTTGTCGACACAGGATATTACAAAGAGGGTGCTGACGGATACCTTCAGGCAATTGAATAGTTGATTTATATGTTGTAAACAGAAATAGTGGTATAGAAAGAAAACGAGGGGCTCCCGTAACCCGGTGAGTCCCTTAAAAAAGAAAAGGAGGGTTTTGATTTGGCTGATTATATTCTCGAAATGAAAAATATCGTGAAGGAATTTCCGGGTGTAAAGGCATTAGATAATGTCAATCTTGCAGTAGAGCGCGGCGAGATTCATGCACTTTGCGGAGAAAACGGAGCTGGCAAATCTACCCTGATGAAAGTTTTAAGTGGTATTCACCCATATGGAAGTTACGAAGGAGATATCATATATAACGGGGAAGTTTGTAAATTTAATACTCTTCACGATAGTGAGGCAAAAGGTATTGTAATTATTCATCAGGAACTTGCACTTATTCCGATGCTGAGTATAGGTGAGAATATGTTCCTGGGAAATGAAAAAAAAGGTAAATTTGGAATAAACTGGGACGAGACATATTCTGAGGCTGAAAAGCATATGGCTCAGGTTGGCTTGAAGGAATCTGCTCAGACTCTCATTAAAGATATTGGAACAGGTAAACAGCAGCTTGTTGAAATTGCAAAAGCATTATCAAAAGATGTAAAACTTCTTATTCTGGATGAACCTACATCATCATTAAATGAAGAAGATACGCAGATGCTGCTTGATTTGCTTCTTGAGTTTAAGAAAAAAGGACTTACATCAATTATTATCTCGCATAAATTAAATGAAATTGCCTATGTTTCAGACAGGATAACGGTTATAAGAGATGGTTCAACGATTGAGACAATCGAGAATCCTGACCATAATATTGATGAGGGACGTATCATTAAAGGAATGGTTGGTCGTGAAATGACAGACCGTTTCCCTGAAAGAGAACGCAATATTTCAAAAGAATTAGGACTTGAGGTGAAGGACTGGACGGTTTACCATCCTACATTTGAAGGAAAAATAGTTGATAAGAAAGTATCTTTCAATGTACATAAAGGTGAAATAGTTGGTTTTGCGGGACTTCAGGGAGCAGGCAGAACGGAGCTTGCCAGAAGTATATTCGGAAAGAGTTATGGAAAGAACATAACGGGTCAGTTATTCATAAACGGTAAGGAAGTACATCTGAAAAATGAGAAAGCTGCGATAGCAGCGGGTCTTGCTTATGTAACTGAAGACAGAAAAGAGAACGGGCTTGTGCTTAGTCAGACAATAAGAGAAAATACGACTATGGCGAAACTCGAAAAGATTTGTAAGCATGGAATTGTAGACATGGATGAAGAACGCAGGGTTGCTGAGGATTACAGAGAGAAGATGCGTACAAAGTGTCCGTCAGTAGAACAGGCGGTAGGTAATCTGTCAGGAGGAAACCAGCAGAAGGTACTCTTGTCTAAATGGATGTTTGCAGATCCTGAAGTGCTTATTCTTGATGAGCCGACAAGAGGTATTGATGTCGGTGCAAAGTATGAAATATATGGAATTATGAATAAGCTTGTTGAGATGGGTAAGAGTGTGATTATGATTTCATCAGAAATGCCTGAACTTTTAGGAATGTGCGACAGAATTTATGTTATGAATGAAGGAAAAATAGTAGGTGAACTTGAAGCATCGGAAGCTACTCAGGAACTTATTATGTCCAATATTTTAAAAGATGACCAGAAGTAAAAGAGTTAGGCATAGAGACTTGGCACCCATGGAAAGGAGAAAAAGATGAACGCTAAAGTAAAAGATTTTCTTGTAAAATATACGATGGTACTTGTATTATTAATCGTATTTGTATTGTTTAATCAAATGACGGGCGGAAAAATGATATATGCCCAGAACTTATCAAATCTGCTTTTGCAGAATGCATATGTAGTTATACTTGCCTGTGGTATGTTGCTTTGCATATTGACGGGTGGTAACATCGACTTATCTGTCGGCTCTGTTGTATGTCTTGTTGGAGCCATTGCAGCAAAGCTTTTATCAACAACATCAATTCCTGCAATAGGGGTAATACTTCTCGGACTTGTAGTTGCAGCAGTGATTGGTGTATGGCAGGGATATTGGATAGGTTATTCAAGAATACCTCCATTTATCACAACACTTGCAGGTATGTTTGTATTTAGAGGACTTGGTCGTGTAGTTCTCGACAGTAAAACAATTTCAATCCAGAACAGATCATTCCTAGATGTATTCACATCATATATAAATGTTCCGGGACTTGATGACGGACAGAAATATTCAGCAATAATTGTTGGAGTGGTTGTAGTTATAGGATATATTGCATTTACAGTTATCGGAAGACAGAAAAAACAGAAAAAAGGCTATCACGTTGAGAGTGCTTCAAGTACATATATAAAGATGGCTGTAATAAGTGTATGTGTATTGTTATACTGCTATAAATTATCACAGTACAAAGGTATTCCGGTAATGCTTCTTTGGCTTCTTGCAGTAGTATTATTATATGCATTCATTACAAGCAAGACAGCACTTGGTCGTCATTTCTATGCAATAGGCGGAAATGAGAAAGCTACCAAACTTTCAGGTATCGATACAAACAAAGTATTCTTTATAGCATATGTTCAGGTTGCAATACTTGCAGGTCTTTGTGGTTTGCTTTGTGCAGCAAGAGTAGGTTCAGTAAATGGTGATTCAGGAAACTCATACGAGATGGATGCAATCGGTGCATGCTTCATCGGTGGTGCATCTGCATATGGTGGTTCAGGAACAGTAGGCGGAGCTGTTATCGGTGCCATACTTCTTGGAGTTATCAACCAGGGTATGTCTATCATAGGACTTAACTCAAACTGGCAGTATGTTGTAAAAGGAGCAGTTCTTCTTATTGCAGTTATCTTCGATATTAAGTTTAACAACAAAAATATGACAAAGGCTTGATGTCAGGACAACGAATAATGGAGATATTGTACCGGGTTTTGTTTAAAAGAAAATATTAAAAATATAAAATAGCAGTAAGAATAGGAGTGAAGAAATATGACAGGCAATAATGTAAATACAAAATCAATTATATATTATCTGGTTGCAGCATATATTGGGTATATGGCATTTGGGATTTTAAACAACAGAATTCATGGAGATGACACAATGTCATGGCCGGTTGCTATTATCTTCACTGTTGTTCTTGCATCAGGAGCCATTGGTGTTATCTGTTACGCAACAAGGCTTATGAAAAAGACAAAATCTCAAGCACAAGAAAATATAGAGTGTGAAGAAAAAAAGGATAGTGATGAGGAGTATTAAAATAAATTTTTAGATTGTGCGGTGATTGTTACCGGTCATACCATAAGGTGAACAGTAACCGGTGACTGGCAGGGAGACTTTCGGTTTGAAAGTCTCCTTGTTTTTTAGATTAAATTATAGTAACATCAATATTTAGAAAAGAGTATTTGAGGAAAGAGCCGTGAAGAAAAATAAAGAAAATGAAAATAAATTAAAAAAAACAAGTTCGATTATTGCTTTATCAATAGTTACATTATTTATATTTGTTTTTGGATTTGGCTACATCTGGAATGTACAGAAGAATGTCGGAAAGAAAACAAATCAAGAAAGTGCAGATGAATACAGTAAACATTTTGCTATGATAGCAAAAGATTTTTCAGGAGAATTTTGGAATAGTGTTTATGAAAACGCAAAACGCTATGCAGATAAAAAAGGCATTTTTGTTGAAAAAATAGGAGAAAATCTTCCGGATGATTATACGATTTCAGATTATATGAAAATATGTATGGCAGCTAAGGTTGACGGAATAATTATTGAGCCGGATGGAAGCAGGGAATTAGAAATGCTTATAAATAAAGCGACAAAATTCGGAATGCCGGTAGTGACTGTCATAAATGATGCGCCAGATACAAAAAGAGTTTCATTTGTTGGCATAAATACATACCAGATGGGGCAGGTGTATGCAAAAGAGATAAGCAGTCTGATGGATAAAAGAAAAAGAAGAGTGTATATATTAACGGAAAAGAATGCTGCCGGGAATGAAATAATATTTGGGCAGATTAAAAGCGCATTGCTACAGGGGATTGGTTCTAGGATAAATATAAATGTGCAGCCATACTATATTGAGAATAAAACAACTTTTGATATTGAGGAGGGAATAAGAAATCTGTTTTTAAATAAGGCAAGCCTTCCTGACATAGTTGTAAGTTTGAATGAGACAGCATCAGAATGTTTGTGTCAGGCGACAATTGATTACAACAGAGTTGGAAGAGTAAAAATTGTTAATTATTATTCGTCTACCTCTACATTAAAAGCAATAAAAAAGGGAATTGTATCAAAATCAATAGAGCTTGATGCAAAACAGCTTGGCGAAAACAGTATACAGGCACTTTGTGATTATATTGATTCCGGGCATGTAAGTGATTATATAAGTGTGGATATGAATGTGATTTCAAAGAAAAATGTTTCTGATTATTATAAAAAAGATAATGTAGATGAAAATTAGGAGAAATATATGTTTAAGAGAACGAAAAGATGGATAAAAAATGCATATTCCGGTTCGATAAAAACAAAACTTATTTCGATGTATACTCTTGTAGTCATAATTGTGTTTATAGTAATTGCGACAGTGTTTTATTTTATAAATGTATCTTTAAAAAGTATAAACAATGTATATTCGTCAAATATTACAACGGGTGAACTGTCAACTGCGATACAAAATATACAAAATAATTTATATGGATATTTGAATACACGCAATGCGGAGTCTTTGGAAAATTATTTCCGTTATGAGGATGAATATAGGAGTATGCTGGAAAATCTGAATGATAAAAATACAGATGATGAAATATTTATGTTTCAAAAGAATATAAGAGGAATGTCGGAAACTTATCTTGAATTGTCGGAGATGACAATTCAGGAAAAAAGAGGGCGAAATGTTGAAAAGTACAAGGATTATTATGAGAAAAGTACAGAAATATACAATTATATAAAAGAATATATTTCATTGTTGAATGAAAGCCAGTTCGAGGAAAATTCAAATAACTATCAGGTGCTTTTGGGCTCGTTAAAGTTATCTGAGTTTGTGAGCGTAGTTATTATTGTTTTAATATGTATTTTATCAATGACTGTATTGCTGTTATTTGTGAGAAATATCATAAATCCGTTAGTGTCACTTGCAAGAACGGCAAATGAGATAGCGAGTGGAGATTTGGATGCAGAACTTAAAAATTCAGAACTTACCGATGAAGTAGGAATTGTGACAAATGCATTTAATACTATGGTGAGAAGTCTGAGGCATTATGTTGATCAGGTGAAAAAAAGAATGGAAGAGGAGAGAAAATTAAAGGAACAGCAGCTTCTAATGGAAAATCATCTGAAAGATGCAAGGTTAAAGTATCTTCAGGCACAGATAAACCCTCATTTTCTTTTTAACTGTCTCAACGCAGGTGCGCAGCTTGCAATGCTTGAGGATGCTGAGAGGACAAGTGTGTTTGTTCAGAAGATGGCAGATTTTTTCAGATATAATGTAAAAAAAATGCAGGATGATGCAACTTTAGAAGAAGAAATAGAGGTAGTTGATAATTATATATATATAATAAATGTAAGGTATGACGGAGAAATACATTATGAAAAGCACATTGGAATAGAGGATATCAGAATAAGAGTGCCAAGCATGATATTGCAGCCTATTGTTGAAAATGCGTTAAATCATGGTGTAAGAAATAATGAGGGTGAGAAGAGAATTGCACTTTACATAGTTGATGATGATGACGATATAATAATACAGGTTCAGGATAATGGAGAAGGAATTGAGAGAGAAAAAGTCTGGGAAATAATGGAAAATATAAAAAATGAAGAACAAAGTGACAGTGAATCGACAGGTATCGGTCTTGAAAATGTAAATAAAAGACTTGAGTTATATTATAAGAAAGAAAATTTATTTAAAATTGACAGTGATGGTGCCATGTGTGGCACTACGGCAACTATCATTATCCCAAAGGAGGAAGATGTGTTTTGATAAGGATTTTGCTTGCAGATGATGAGGGGCTTATGCTCAATTCAATGAAAACAATAATCGCAACAAATTTTGGTGACGAGTGTGAAGTGTTTACAGCAAAGACAGGAAGGGTCGCAGTCGAGATTGCGGAGGAGGAAAAGCCTGATATTGCACTGATGGATATTCATATGCCAGGGTTAAACGGCATTGAGGCAATGCAGAAAATAAGAGAGAAAAACAAGAATATACAGTTTATCGTTATAACGGCTTACAATAAATTTGATTATGCTAAAGATGCGATAAGTATAGGAGTTTTCGATTTTTTGTCAAAACCCGTATCGAAAGCTTCAATAATAGATGTTCTTACAAGAGCCATAAAAAGTGTTGAGGAAAAAAGAAAAAAGAAGATAGATAGTATACGAATAAGAGAAAAGTTAGAGACGGTTATACCTATTATTGAAAATGGTTTTGTGAGCAATCTTTTATTGCAAAATGGAAGCAAATCTGAAAATGAATATTACAAGGAAATAATGAATATCGAAGAGGAATATGCTTACATAATATTGCTTCAATTTGGTGAAGATTACAAAAATGGAGTTTTGACAAATCCTGTTGGAACAGGGATGAGACTTCAAAAGGAGTATGACCAGATAAGACAGAAAATATCAGATACTTTCAGATGTATAATAGGTTCAATGATGTCTAACAGGATAGTTGTTGTAGTTTTCAGTAACAAGGAAAGCGTTGATTATGATGAAAGAATTTCCATAATAGAGAGAACGAGAAATCTTGTCTATGCGCTTGAAGAAAGTACGGATGCAAAATTTATGGCGGGAATAGGACACACAAAAGAACTGGATAAGGTTAAGGAGTCGTATGTTGAAGCTATACGCTGTCTGGATGAAGGAGAATCACATGTTGCACATGTAGATGATTTACCACTCGCCGGAAAAATAGATGAAGATTATCCTATAGATGTTGAGAAAAAGATGTTTACTTACATAGAGCAGGGAGATACAATGCAGGCGAAACAGCAGGCGAAAATATTTTTTGACATGCTGTGCGAAAAATTTGGGCAGTATGATGATGATATAAAATTAAAAGTTCTTGAACTTGTCATGCGCGCTGAAACCATGGGTGTAAATGCAGGAGGACTTGATTATGGTTTCAGATACAGAAAAGATTACCTTTCAAGTGTGCTTGCCATGAAAAATTACGGTGAACTTTGTAAATGGTTTATATCAAAGATAAGTCTGGTATGTGAGAATATTGCATCTAAACATGAAGAATGTTCAGAAACAGTAATATCAAAAGCGATGGATTATATAGATGAGAATTACACGAAAAATATTTCATTGGATGATGTGTCAAAAGTTGTAAATATAAGTCCGTATTATTTTAGCAAGTTATTTAAGGAGGAGGCAGGAGTAAATTTTATTGATTATCTCACAAAGAAAAGAATAGACTATGCTAAAGAACTGCTCGAAGACAATACATACAGCATAAAAGAAGTATGTGCCATGTGCGGTTACAGTGATCCAAACTATTTTAGCAGGATATTTAAGAAGAAAGAAAATGTAACACCAAGCGAGTACAGAGGATGATGGAGAAAAGGGATGAAAAGAAAGTTTAAGTGTATTAGCTATGCAAAAAAAATGACAGTTTTAATGCTTGTAATTGCGATATTATTTGTATCGGTGATGACGGGATGCAGTTATAACAGTGCTCCTGAAAAAGTGACAGACAAAAAGAAAAGTATAAACATAGGACTTTGTTTTGATTCATTTGTAATAGAAAGATGGCTCAGAGATAGGGATACATTTGTCACTGCCGCTAAGGAACTCGGTGCAAAAGTAAATGTTCAAAATGCGAACGGAGATGTAAAAGAACAGATTTCACAGATAGATTATCTGATTTCTCAAAATGTAGATGTGATTGTTATAATAGCGGTAGACTGTGGTGCAATATCTGATGCAGTAAAAAGAGCAAAAGATAAAGGAATAAGTGTGATTTCCTATGACAGACTTATAAAAAATGTTGATACCGACCTTTATATATCATTCGACAATGAAACGGTAGGTAAAGACATGGGAAAAGCCATGAAGCGTGCACTTCCGCATGGCGGGAAAATATTTGAGATAAACGGTTCGAGCGCAGATGACAATGTTATTCGTGTTGAGAAGGCATTTAAGCAGGAGATAAGCAAAGCGGGAATAGACATTGTGTATTCGAATTATTGTAAGGGCTGGTCTGCAAAGGCAGCAGGAGAGTATGTGGAAAAGGCTTTAGAAAAATATCCGGATGTAGACGGAATAATGTGCGGAAATGATGATTTGGCAAGTGAAGTGGCAAGAGTGCTTTCTGAAAACCGGTTATCCGGAAAAGTTGCGCTTATAGGTCAGGATGCGGATTTGCTGGCATGTCAGCGTATTGTTGAGGGAACACAGAAAATGACTGAATTTAAAAAGGTAGAAGAACTGGCTAAAACAGCTGCATATTTTGCCGTTAAAATTGCAAAGGGAGAAAAATATTATAAAGCCGATGACAGTAAGCAAAAAAATGATAAGGATGAAAACAGCGGAGATTATATTGCCATAAAAAAAATTGATAATGGCAAAAGTTTTGTACCATATTATTCACTGAAACCTGTCATGGTAACTAAAAACAACCTTGACAGCGTTATTATCGACAGTGGATTTCACACAAAAGAGGAAGTTTATCTCAATATGACAAAGAAAAAACAGTGATTTTAGACATTTTTTGGAAATAATATTTTTGTATTGCAAAAGAAAAAAAATTGTTTTATGATTTCAGTATGAAATATTATAAACTTAAATATAGACTTAGTATAACGCATAGTGCCGATAACAATGAAGAACACAAACATAATCATGTATTGGAGGGAGAGATATTTGCAGAACCGTCTGCCGACAATTTTGTGGAATTTTCTGATATGGAGGATATGGTGGATAAAACACTTGAAATATACCAGAATAAATATCTTAATTCTTTAGAAGAGTTTGCGGGTGATGCCAATATAGAAAATGTGGGAGAAGTTTTTTGGCGAAAGCTTGTAAATGTTTTTGACAGAAACGGGTGGAAACTTCTGAGATTGGAAATCGGAGAAAATCCTTTGAGGGTATATGCGGTTTCTATTAAAGAAATACGACTTTAAAAATTTATATGTATATGTTCTTAATCAGGTTATTTATTAGGAGAGATTTTTATGAGACAACTAAAGAAAAAAATTGTTGCAGGAAGCATGGTATTACTTATTGCTGTATCATCAATTTGTGTACCACATAAAAGTGTTTTGGCAGCGAGAACAATAATAATTGACGGGGATCCTTCAGAATGGGATGGGATTACAATGTATGACTCTTCAGATTCAAAAATATCTAAATGGTCTGTTGCTAAGGATGACGAATATGTATATTTTTATGTGCAGCAGAATGGCGGAAATCAATATGGACAGCCTATAACAGACACGAGTTTTACAATAAAATATGATGATGGAACGAGTGACGGAATAAGATTTTCCCACAATATGGACAGTATTAAAAATGGCACATACAGTGATATAGAGGGTATCGGTGACGCTGATAAGGCATCAGAGCCAAGCCAGGAAAAGGATAAATACGAGACAGAATTTAGAATACCTCAGACATTTTTTGGCAGCAGGGATTACACATTGGAATATTGTGGTACGAAAGTTGAAAGCAGTGATATTACAGATTTAAGTTCCAAAGATGAAGAAGTAAAAAAAGATGATGTGTATAACGGAATAACAATTGATGGAAATTTTTCGGACTGGAATGCAGTTTCAAAAAATGATGTATCGCAGAACTCAGAAAAAGGAAATGGACTTTCAAAAGCGGCTGTCGTGTTTGACGGAGATTATATTTACATATATATGAGAGAAAAATCTGAAAATGCATCAGATGGTGCAGCAGGTTCATCGGGCAGTTATGCGAGTGGAAAATACGAAATAAAGACTGACACTGACAGAAGAACGGTTCTTGACATTAAGCTGATAAACGGAAAATGTGAAGTCGGTGTAAGTGATTACGTTAAAAATCAGATGGGCGGAGACAGTATAAAGGCAGAATATTCAAACAGACAGTATGAGATTGCCGTTCCTGTATCTGCGGTCAAGCAGTACAATGAGAGCTTATCTTTTGGATACTATCTTTCATCAAGTCCGCTTGTGAACAATATTGTAAATATAGACAAAAATTCGTCACATGGCGCGATTAGTAACAGGTTTAGCGGAATATCATATGATGGTTCTTTCGATGACTGGGATGATTATGCGCATACTATTATTGAATACTCGACCCAGGGTGGTGTGGGTGATGATTCAGAGGCAGCATTGTATGCGGCGGACGGTTATATTTATGGTCATGTGAAATCATTTCTTCATAAGACGACAGATGGCAGAAACGAATTTTCACCATTTACATTGAGAGCAAACAGCGATGACAAAACTTCAATTTCCTTTAGACTTGTATCTGTGGACAGCAGCGGAAATATAGATTGGAATCCTAAGATTACCAATCTTTCAGAAGGAAATCATGAGTTTACACTTGTCGATATAGGTTCATGGACTACATATAAAAATGTTTCCGATGAAGGTTTTATAGATTATGGAAAGATAACAATTTCAGCAGGAAGCACATGTGATGAGATGGAATATAAAGTTGACATGAAGAAACTTGCCGAGAAGTTTGATATTGAGATAAATGAAATGAAAGTAATAGAGGCAAAATATGTAAATATAGGTGATACATGGGTTACTTATGCAGGAACTTCAACAGGACCTGTAGCCGGTGTTGCGCTTAGTTGCTTTACGGCAGCCGGTGTACTTTTATACAGAAAACGCAAAGTGAATAATGTGGTCAAAACCGCATAGTGAGGCTGATTGAATGAATATAAGTAAATATATAATATTTTTGATAGCCACAATTGTATGGCTGTATATTCTTCATGTGACAAAAAAAGCGAAATTACCATTCTGGCATTTCCTTTGGGGGAGTGCCGGATTGTTTGTTATTGTTTTTGTTGGATTTAAGGATGTGCTTACACAGCCTATGGCAAATATTGTAGCGGCACTTGCCGGTATAATTGGAAGAATGACAGGAGTATTTGAGCCGTATTATAAATATGGCATTATTTTTGTGCAGTCGGCAAAAGATTCGATTACTCTTAAAATAGATTTTGAATGTTCAGGAATTATTGAGATTACAGCATTTTTATCTCTTCTTATATTTTTCAGTGTATATACAAAATATGAAAAAATAATTATAGGGTGTGTCGGTTCAATGTACCTTATTCTTGCCAATGCATTAAGGATAACATTAATATGCTTTATAATACATTTTAAGGGAGTAGATTATTATTATATTTCGCATGCGTTGATAGGAAGGATTTTTTTCTACTGTTTGTCAGTTATGCTATATTTTTATGTGTTTACAAAAGCACAGATAATAAGGCAGAAAGTAGGAGGATTTGGATATGTCAATAGTAAATAGATTTATGAATTCATTTATTTTCTGGGCTGCATGGATAATTATTCCGGTATTAATGGAGATTGTTCCGTCAGTTGGAAGTGTTATAGTTCTTCTAAAGAAGAAGTTTATACCTGTTAAGTATGAAAAACCGATAATATATCCGGAAATATCACTACTTATACCGGTATATAATTCGCAGGATTCACTCGAAGCATGTATAAGATCAATAAATGACAGTGATTATCCGAATGACAAGATAAGAATATTTCTTGTGAACAATCAGGGGCAGGATGATAGTTTTAAGGTATTTACCGAATGTCAGAAAAAATTCCCTCAATTGATGATGCAATGGTTAAATGCAAAGCAGGGAAAATCAAAGGCATTGAATCTTGCGTTGTTTAACAGTGACGGAAAATATATAATTCACATTGATAGTGACGGAATACTTGACAAAAAGGCATTAACCAATATGGTCGACAAATTTGAAGCAGACTTGTCGATAGATTGTATGACGGGAGCAATACTTACAATGCCTGATCAGATAGAAGAATATAAAGGTTTCTTTGCAAAACTTCTCAGAAAAATGGAGTTTATGGAGTATGCTCAGGCCTTTCTTGCGGGAAGAAATTATGCTTCTGAATTAAATGCGATATATACATTATCGGGAGCGTTTTCTGCATTTAGAAAATCTACGGTTTTAAAATCGCAGTTATATAATACGGATACAATATGTGAAGATACACAGATTACGTTTCAGATGAAATATCTTCAGAAGAAGAGAGTATATATGTGTGAAAATGCAATATTTTATGTTGACCCTATAGAGGATATGAATAAACTTTATACTCAGAGACAAAGGTGGCAGAGAGGAAGTCTTGAAGTTTCACATTTGTTTATGAAAAAGCGAATGAACCCGTTGAAGATATTTACTGATATAAATATAAGAACATTGATGTATGACCACACGTTTGCTTTTCCGAGAGTAATATGGTATCTCGCTCTGATATGCCTTTTGCTTATGAAGTATTCATTTAAGTCAATAGTATACTCGACATTGTTTATATTTTTACTGTATATACTGATAGGCTATTGTTATTATTTTACAACTATAGGCTTTTTATCGGACTTCAAGGAGATAAGAAGATATTATATAAGACAGTGGTATGTCATACCGATGCTTCCGTTGTTTAACTTTATGGTATTTTTTATAAGACTTGCAGGCGTGATAAACAGTATAAATACAGACAGTGCATGGAAAACAAAAACATTTACTGAAGAAAAAAGAGAGTTTTGGAGTGTTATCAGGGAAGAATTTATTGTGCCGATAAGGATTGTCGAAAAGATTAAGAAAGCCGTAAATACGGACTGATTCATGGATAACAGGTGAGGATCTTATAAAATGAAGAAAAACAGGATATTTAGAAAAGTTTTAATTGCAATGATAATTTTTTCCATAGTTTTGAGTAGTGTGATATTATTTCAGTTGAAAATATATAATAACAGTGTTTTGGAGATTTATGCCAGACAGCAGGATCAATATATAAAACTTGTTCTTGACCAGATAAACATAAAAAAAGCTGAGGGTGATATTGACGAAAAAGCCATAAAGGAGATACTTGGATCGGTTGACAGCTCAGAAAAAGAATACTGGACTTTATCAAAGAAAGACTCGCTTGTATTTGTAAAGGACGTTACTGAAACTGACCAGTACAGAGGATTTTCAACGGCATCCTACTATGTGTCTGAGAGTGGAAAAAGTTTTCTGAACAGCTTGGAGAAAGATAAGGTACATCATAACTTTATAACACAATCGGAAAAAAGTTATATTGCATCCGGCACATTGTTTGAAATAAACGGTACTGAATATAAGATATGTCTGCTTACAAATCAGAAGTTTGTCCTGTCTAATAATGATTTCATGCAGGCACAGATAATAATAGTTATGGGTGTCGCATTGATGCTGTTAATGCTGCTTGTGATATCGATGATAATGGCAGAAAAAATAGATAAAAAGCAGATTGAAATTGACAGTTTGAATGAACAGATCAGAACGAAAAATATAAGTATTGGAAATATAGAAAATGAGCTTCGTATGTTGAATGAATATGATGTAAAAAATACAGTATTCAAAGAAAAGACTGTTGACAATTTTATGGAAAAACTTGAAACAAAAGACATTTCTTTTATAAGACTTGAAACTATTGTATTCAAGGATAAAAAAGCATATGATAAATTTTTACAGAGAGCCCAGTGGGTTATCGGGAAAAAAGTGCTTCGTTTTGAGATAAGCGGAATAAATGATAAATACGCAGTAATGCTTGCATTTATAGACCATTCCCGTGAGGAAATAAAAAATGTCATGCAGATGCTTGCAGGAGCGTCGGACAAGTGTTTAAGACCCGGTGAGTGGAATAAGGATGACACAGAACTGAAAAAATACTGCGATGCGTATTTGAAAGAAATAAAGGAAAAGATTTAATTATATATGCATATGTCAGTATCAGGAGGTTGAATATTCAATGGATATGACAACAAAACTTTATAGGGAATACAAATTTAAATTTTATCTTAATGCCAATCATTATATTATAATAAATGGAAAAAACGGACAGACACATCCGCATACATGGGAATTTGTTTTTTATATAATGAAAAGCGAAGGGGAATTTGTGCTTTTCAATAAATTTGAAAAGGCAATTGAAGAATATCTGGAAAAATTTCAGGGCAGAGTAATAAATGAAATTCAGCCGTTTGATACAGTTGTTCCTACATTGGAAAATATATCAGATTATTTTTGTTCTGAGATAAGAAAAATCATAATGGAACTTGGCGGGGAACTTGCCGTTATGGAAAGCAGTGAGACACCGACAAGAAGTTATATTATAGATTTAAGAGATGGAATTGATTTTAAGGAAAATATGTCGAGATTGACAGAAAAGCAGGTAGACGAAGTTATAGATAACATAATTGATAACATGCTTGAATGATAAAAAGTTTTAATATGCTGATTTGAAACGAGGAAAATATGGTTATAATTATAGGTTTAGCGGCTTTATTGTGCTGGATATTGATAGGCTGCAGATTGAAAAGATATGTAATGGGAGTATATATCGGATTGATTTGGATGTTTTTGCCATTCAATTTTTTTGATATTATTGTCAATGACAGTATAGAATCACAGATATATATGGCTGCAGTTCCACTGTTTATGTATTTGTGTTTTGAATATATAAATACCAAAACAAAGGTTTTACCTGTTTTGATATTTGGCAGTATGTTAATCTTGAGACAGATTGATGCATATTCGGCAGCAGTAGTTTCGGTATGTATTGTGCTGATTCTTTTTTTGTGGAAAAGTGTAAACACGGATAAACACGGAGTTATTGCGCCGGGGATTGCTTTATTGCTGCCTGATGCAGTCACAATTTATCAATCGGCTGTAAGTGAAGAATTTTATTATAAAAATTTTGCAGCTTATGATAATTCAGTACTTTTTTCAGTAAAAGATGTATTGAATCCGGTTTACAATTTTAAAAATGCACAGATAATATATTATTTTGGTATTGCGATTATCTTACTTGCGGTTTTTGGGGTTATATGCAGCCATAGAAAAACAAATATTATTTTTTTATGTGGAATTGTTCTCTTTTTATTTGCGGTGAAACCTTTGAGCGTGTGGTTTGTAAAACAGTCAGGATATAGAAAGGACAAATTGTACGTTCTGCTTATTTTGGCATATACATGTATATTTATGGCTTTTATCATGTGGGATACATTGAAAGTAAAGCTTCAGATCGCAGTATGTATATTGCTTTGTATCGATATGGTTCCTGCAATGTACATAGTATATCAGAAAAAAGACAGTGCTGTTATCGCGGAAGAGGATAATGTATCTGACAGCATATTGCAGGAGGCGCAGAGATTAACTAAGCATAAGATGATTGTGGCGGGAAAAACAGACGGAAGTAAAATTGCAGATGATGCCGTCGAAGCAATGGATTTAGGTGAATATCTGTATGTTTTTGACAGGTGTCTGACTTCAGAATATGATACTGTCGTGATACAGAAATCTGAAATGAGAAATAAAGATTCAGATATGCAGATGGTCAAAGAAGCTGCCAAAAAAGAGAATTATGAGTTTGTTGCATCAAATGAAAAATATGCGCTTTTTAATCAGGAAGAATGTGGAGAAAAAGCATTTGAGGTCAAGAGTAGTTATAAGGCTATTGGAATCGGTGATAACGTGCATCAGCTGGCAATGATATATCCGCAGATTTATGAAGGCTTGGATAAAAACATAGAGAAATATAGTGTTTCGGAATTGTCAAAATATGATACGGTTTATCTCAGCGGATTTACATATGATGATAAGGATGCGGCTGAAAAAATAGTAAGGGATACAGCCAAAAAAGGAACGAAAATAGTCATAAATGCAGACCATATGCCTTATGATAAAACTACGAGAAACATGGTATTTCTGGGAGTTTCATGTAACAGCATCAGTTTTGAAAATGGTTATCCAAACCTTGTAATAGACAATAAAGAGGTGGTAACGGAATTGTTTGATTCAAACTATCAGGACTGGCAGGGTGTCTATCTGAACGATTTGAAGAAAGTGAACGGACATTTCACTGAGGATGGTAAAGAGATTGCTTTTCTTGGGTCTATTGATGATAATATAAATTTTGTTGGAATAGAGCTTATAAGCCATTATGCAATGACTTATGATGACACGCTTAAAAAATGTATTGATTCACTGCTTGGGTTGAAGCAGGAGGATGCACCATTACATGAGATAGTTATAAAAAATAAATGATTACATAAATATGATACAAAAGCATTTTTTTGCATAAATCAAATTTCTGGTGTTTGTATGGCTTTATGCGGCTGTGTTTGCTGTGAAAGCTGTGAGCTAAAGGAAATGTGCATAAAATGAGGTGCGTATCATGAGGAGAAAAACATTTATATTTGTAATCGTTAGCATGATAGTGCTGTTTACGATTATGCCGACAGTTGTAAGTGAGGGAGCAAAAGATGGACTGCTGCTATGGTTTATGGCTATAGTTCCGTCATTGCTTCCTTTTATGATATTATCGAATATACTTATCAAAATGAAAGTCACAAAGTACATAAACAGGTTTTTAAAACCGTTGTTTGGTATTATTTTTGGCGTGAGCGCAGAGGGAAGTTATCCGATACTTATCGGTTTTCTTGCAGGCTGTCCGGTAGGAGCAAAGACAACGGCACAATTGTATAAAAATAAAGATATAGAGCGGGAAGAAGCACAGTATCTGCTTAAATTCTGCAATAATTTAAGTCCGATGTTTTTGATTGAATTTATCGGCGTAAAATGTCTTGATGTTAAAAGACCGTTTCTTGTACTGGCAGTAGCTGCAGGTTCAGCTATAATAAATGCATGGCTTTACAGAGTTATGCCTGCAAAGAAAAAATGTGGTGGCGGCATAACAAAAGGCGAAAATTGCCGGAAAGATAAAAATGACTGTGACATCAAAAAAGACGGGACATCTGATAAAAATTATCCTACAATGGAAGCAGTTGATGAAAGTATTGGAGAATCATGCGAAACAATTCTTAAAATTGGCGGATATATAATTTTATTTTCCATAATAACGAGCATAATAGAATATATAATACCGGTGAAGTATAGCATAATAGGCTGTATATTGGCAGGAATTGCGGAAGTAAGTACGGGTGTTATGCAGATAGCAGGTCTTAATGGTTTGTCAGGTATTCTATTGTTTAATACGGAAATCAAAACATTGATAACTGTTGGACTGTGTGCATTTGGCGGAATTTCGAGTGTGGCACAGACATACAGCGTTATATCAGACACAAATCTATCAATAAAAGACTATATGACAGCAAAGATAAGGCAGGCTTTTATTGCAGTAATGCTTGCAATATTGGTATTTAGGATATAAAATCCCATCTTTGACAGTTAGAGAATAAAAAAACGGTTACAAGCCCTGCAGTTTAGGGTGTTGCGACCGTTTTT
>CAKRFU010000032.1 GCA_934320845.1 uncultured Lachnospiraceae bacterium | reverse complement strand
GCAGGACTTTCTATTTCAGAAAAAATGCGTGGACAGATCAGAGGTCTTAAGCAGGCATCTACAAACGCTCAGGATGGTCAGTCACTCATCCAGACAGGTGAGGGTGCTATGAATGAAATTCACTCAGTTCTTCAGAGAATGAGAGAGCTTACAGTTCAGGCAAAGAACGATACATATCTTCAGGAAGATCGTACTAAGATTAAGGATGAGGTTACAAATCTTCAGGACGAGATTACAAGAATTGCTACTCAGACAGAATTCAATAAGATGAAGCTTCTTGATGGCTCATTCACTGGTAAGCAGTTCCAGGTTGGAGCAAATGATGGTCAGACAATCAGTATTCAAATTTCAGGAATGACAGCTGCTAAACTTGGAGTAGATGGTATAGCTGCTGACATTGGAGGAGCAGCTAACGGTTCTGATCTTGCTGACCAGTTAGCTACAATTGATACTGCTATTTCAAATGTTTCAACAAAGCGTTCATATCTTGGTGCTATTTCAAACAGACTTGATCATACTATCGCAAATGCTGACAACATGGCTGAGAATCTTCAGTCTTCAGAGAGCAAGATTCGTGATGTAAACATGGCTTCAGAGATGGTATCATACTCAAGCATGAGTATCATCCAGCAGGCTGGTCAGTCTATGCTTTCTCATGCAAATCAGGCTACACAGGGTGTTCTTTCATTACTTCAGTAATTAAAGATTTGCTTAGAGAGTTTTATTATAAGAGTAAGAGAACAGACAGAGTTTTATATACTGGATTATTGACTCTGAAAGGGGCTGGCTTAGGGCCGGCTCCTTTTTTTTGAAAACAATTTAAGGGAGACTGATTATGGATATAAGGAAAAAACAAATAGAATTGATTCTAGATAAAATTCAGGATGCAGTGGATTTATTTTATCAGCAGAATAATGTGGAGGCTTTTGAAAGATTTGGAAATATAATTGAAGACATGACAAATGCAGTAGATATGCTTGCATCATATAAGAATGAATATTCAGAATTTGAAATGGATGAAGCTAAAATATGCGGAATCTTAAATGAAGCTATGGAAGCGCTTGAAGCTGGGGATACTATCTTGATGGCAGATATAATACAGTATGATTTTGTTGAATATATAAGTGATTTGTTGATTGATATGGAATAACAAAAGGTAAAGCTTTCATATTATCTACAAATGTAGCAGTAAAATATATGTTATAGTATGTTATTAAATTTGATGCTATAGTTACGCAGATGGAGTATATTAGCATTTGAGGTTGTAAAAATAGTTGAGAAGGTTGCGTAGGGGTTCAGTTATGAAAATGCGAGGTTAATATAAACTATGAGAGATAAAAAGATATTAGCGGTGATACCGGCAAGAAGTGGTTCAAAGAGTATCAAAGATAAAAATATTCGTTTGATGGACGGAAAGCCGATGCTCGCATATTCGATAGAACATGCTTTAAAATCACCAAGTATAAATAGGGTTATTGTAAGTACAGATAGTGAAAAGTATGCTGATATAGCTAGAGAATATGGAGCTGAAGTTCCGTTTATACGACCGTCAGAATATGCAACGGATAATGCACTTGATTTAGATGTTTTCAGACATGCACTATCTTTTTTGAGAGAAAGTGAAAATTATGAGCCTGATATTGTAGTACAGCTAAGACCAACATATCCGATAAGAGATATACAGGATATTGAAAATATGATAGAATATCTGATAGAGCATCCGGAAGTTGATTCTGTGAGATGTATAGCACCTGCAAAAGAGATACCATATAAAATGTGGTTTATGGATGATAAAGGATTATTAGAACCTGTTATGAAGGGGATATCAGAGTGTTATAATATGCCGAGACAGCAGTTACCTAAAGTATATTATCAGAATGCTTGTATTGATATTTTTAGACCAAGTGTCATCTTTGAAAAAAATTCAATGACAGGAGATATTATAGCAGGGTATTTGATGAAAGAAAATTTTGATATAGATACTGAAGAAGAATTTTTAAAAGTGCAGGAGTGGTTAGAAGAGAATAATAGGAGATGACAAAATGAGTAAGTTATTTCATGATTTATTTATATTTGAGATGGCAAATAGTCATCAGGGTGATGTGGAACATGGAAAAGATATTATACATGAAATGGGTAAAATAGCAAGAAAGTATAATATAAATGCAGCTGTAAAGTTACAGTATAGAGAGCTTGATACATTTATACATCCTGATTATAAGGAAAGAACAGATGTACCGCATATACCAAGATTTATAAGTACAAGACTTACATACGATCAGTTTACAGAACTTGTTGATGCTATCAAAGAAGAGGGAATGGTAGCAATGAGCACACCGTTTGACGAAGTGGGTGTTGACTGGTGCATGGAACAGGGAATGGATATCATAAAAATTGCAAGTTGTAGTGCTTTAGATTGGCCTTTATTGGAAAAAGTAGCAGCTACAGGAAAGCCTCTTATCATTTCGACTGGAGGAAAAAAATTATCAGATATAGATAAGCTCTATAATTTCTTTTCGCATAAGAAGTGTGATTTTGCATTTATGCATTGTATAGCTGAATATCCCGCACCACTCGAACATTTACAACTTGATTTTATTGACCGTATGAATAAAAGATATAGAGATATTATTATAGGCTATTCAGGACATGAAGAGCCGGATGACAATACAGTTGCAATGCTTGCAATAGCAAAAGGAGCAAAAATTCTTGAAAGACATGTAGCACTTCCGACAAAGAAGTATTCAATAAATGCATATTCAATGACACCGGCACAGGCTGATAAATGGGTTGAAGCTGTACTCAAAGCAAAAACTATTTGTACTACGAAAAAAGAGAATGATAAATATGTAAGTCAGGCAGAGATAGATTCACTTAATTCGCTTATGCGTGGAGTGTATCTTAAACATGACGTGAAAGCAGGAGATACAATCGGAATTGATGATGTATTTTTTGCAATGCCCTGTCAGGAAAAACAGATGAATAGCGGTGAATTTAATGATGGTATAGAAGTGTCTAGAGATTATGTGGCAAATGAAGCTCTTTTTGAAACAAGACATATAACACCTACTAAACTTGCCAGAAGTGTTATACATGATGCAAAAGGCATGCTTTATGAGGCTGGAATAGCATTAGGTGATGATATTGAAATAGAGCTTTCACATCATTATGGCATGAAAAATTTCAGACAGACGGGAGCAATTATAGTAAGTGTCATAAATAGGGAATATTGTAAAAAGCTTCTTATAGTGCTTCCGGGACAGAGGCATCCTGTGCATATGCATAAGATAAAAGAGGAAACTTTCCAGCTTTTGTATGGTGATCTTGAAATTGTATTAGATGGGGAAGAAAAAGAACTTAAAGCAGGTGATGTGCAGACGATACTTCGAGGACAGAAACATGCATTCACTTCAAGAAATGGTGCAATATTTGAAGAAATTTCAACAACACATATAAGAAATGATTCATATTATGATGATCCCAAAATAAAAAAACTTGATCCTATGGAAAGAAAGACGATATTACGTAAATGGTAAAAATAATTATTATAGGAGTATAGCTGTAATATGAATAATTTAGAGATAAACATAGAGTGTATGAAAAAGCATAGACCGCTGATGCTTGAAAAAATCATTGAAATATTAAGTGAAAACAGATTTGATTTAAGCAAATTTGATTTTGTTGATACAAGAGACGGAATGGGAACGATAGAATTATATGACGAAAAAAATAATAAGTTAAGATTAAATAGTTTATATAGTCCTAAAAAAGAGGCTGGGAGATGGGTGAGACAATTTGATTTTAACAATGTGAGAATTTCAGTGTTGATGTTTGGCATTGCAAACGGTGTTTTTGCAAATGAAATATTAGAAAAGCTAGAAAAGGATGCAAGGCTTTATTTATATGAACCGGATATATCTTTGTTTATTTTTTGTCTTAAAAATTTTGATATGTCAAATATTATTAATGATAATCGTGTTTATTTGTATATAGATGAAATAAATTTAGATAATTTTTTTATGGATCTTGTGGGAAGTATAAGTGTAGCAATGCTCGTATCACAACTTGTAGTTTGTTATCCTAATTTGGACACTGTATATAAAGAAAGTTTTGTTGTTTTTTTGTCAAGGATAGAACAAATGAAGTTATATTTAAAGTCGATTTCAGATTCAAGAAAGAAGAAAGCTCATATATGTGCTGAAAATATAATTAGAAATATACATTTTATAAAACAGAGTAATTATTTTAGTGAATTGTCAGGAATAATACCGGATAATGTTCCTGCTATTATTGTTTCAGCAGGACCTTCATTAGATAAAAATGTTGATGAATTAAAAAAAGCTAAAGGAAAAGCATTTATTTTAGCAACAGATACAGCGGTGAAGACACTACTTGCACATGATATCAATTTTGATGCTATTGTTACGATTGATGCAACAAAAAGTCCAAAACATTTAGAAGATAAACGGTGTTTTAAATATCCTGTTTTTTCATCAATATATGCAAATAATATAAATTTGGAAAAAAATCTTAGTAGAAAGATATGGGTTAATACATCAGGTTTTTTAGAAGAATTATATAAGAAGTTTAATTTAAAATATGAATCATATGAAACAGGAGGCTCAGTTTCTACAGCAGCTTTTACCATTGCCAGAATTTTGGGTGCAAAAAGAATTGTATTGATTGGGCAGGATTTAGCGTTTGATGGGGAATATTCTCACGCAGGTGAAGTTGCCAATCATACATTTGATAAAAAGAACGGAACGGTATATGTAGAAGGGATAAATGGCAATCCGGTAAAAACAAGAGGAGACTGGATTGTTTTCAGAAATTGGTTTTCAGCAGAGGCAAAGAGACTTGAAAATGATATAGAAGTGATCAATGCATCTGAGGCTGGTGCAAAAATAGATGAAACTGAAATAATGCGTTTGTCGGATGTGATTAAACAGTATTGTAATACAGAATTTGATTTTAATAAAGCTCTTATTCAAGTTAAATGTACATTTGATGGTGAAAAGGCATGTAAATTAGAAAAGTGTTTGAAACATTTAAAGAAAGAGATAGAAAATATTAAGACTTATGCAGAAAAAGGAATTTTAGCCGCTGAGAAGATTGTCAAGGAAATTTATCTTGGAAATGTAGAAATAGAAGAGGATATGATTAAAGAAGTAAAAAGATCAATTGGTTTTATTAAACAACAGCCGGTATATTCGATAATAGATTATTATATATCTGATGCTATTACGGATAATGTTAATAAAGTTAATCATTTAGAGGATGATGATATTCAGAATTATATAAATATTTATGGAACAACGAAAATAGTTTTAGAATCAATCATAAAGGCTGTTGATGCTTTGAAGCCTATTTTAGATGAAGGACTAAGTGAATTGTGATATTTTCTGATTAAAATCATAATTAAAAAAGCAACTTTTTGTTGCTTTTTTAATTATGTATAACAGCAAACAAAGTATCAGTTTGTTTGCTTACTGTTAATGATTTTATATATTCATTATTGAGTTCAGGTGTTACAATGGTATTGTACACAGAGCTGTTTCGGCCGCTAGGTTTTCCATCTGATAACCAGTATAGGTTATTAGAAAAATTGTATCGTTGTATATATGTTATTTCGTAGTCATTAAAATCGGAATGTTTAAAAATATATTCTAATCCTTTTTCATTAAAATTAAACAGGTGAGCTTTTTTATAGTAATGTTCTATGAAAGGGCGACATTTGAAAGATTTTACCATTACATCATCAACATTTGGCACTTCAATATAAATTTTACCATTTTCTTTCAATAAAAGTTTTAAACTTTTTAAAAAATCAATAGGTTTTTCAATATGTTCCAAAACATGGAATAAAAATATTTTATCAAATTTAGTGTCAAAATCTTCAGGATTTTTGGCAACATGAATATTATATTTTGCAAGTCTATTTTTCATATAAGCTCTTGCTTTACTGTCCCATTCAGTTGCATATACATCTTTTGCATAATCAGATATTGCTGCAATAAAATATCCTACAGAGGAACCAATTTCAAGAATTCTATCATTATGCGATAAGTCATGTTTAATTCTGTCAACTCTAAGTTTTGCTTCCTCTGAAAAATTTTTAAAGACTTTGTCAAGTTCTGTATAGTCATAATATCCAGAAGTATGAACTTCTTCTCTGAAGGTACCATCATAATATTGGGATAAATCCTGAGAAGGAAGTGGAAATATAAAATGTGTTTCACAATTTTTACACTTATACATTTTACATGAATCATCAGTAATATTTCTTATTTTGTAGTTTTGTAGTTCTATATCTGAACAGCCGCATAATGTGCATTTTATAGTATTGTTATTTGCCATTTCAACCTCCATGTTGTAAGACTAAGTTTCATTATTATAGTATTTCAATACCTATAGGTATATCGGCATTTGCAAAAAATAAATATAGTTAAATATGATAATAATTTGAAATGCGGTAAGAAAAATATGTGGTTAAACAAAGTATAAAATATGTCGATATATATATCGGATATATAGTATAGAATTGTTTAAAATATTGTAGCATGGAAGCTACAAATACATAAATGAACATTTCATGGAGGAAATAGTAATGATTATTAAGATAATTAATAGACTAAAATATTGGGGACAGTTGTTACTGTTGCCAGTCTATTGGTTATCTTTTTTGTTTCCACGAAATAAAAAGATATGGGTTTTCGGCAGTACATTTGGAAGAAGGTTTGCAGATAATCCTAGATATGCATATTTATATACGAAACAGCACCACACTTCAGAAATTCGTTCAATTTGGATAAGTCATAATAAGAATGTTGTGAATTTTTTAAATAAAAATAGATATGAGGCTTATTATTACCATTCAATAAAAGGAATTTTTTATTGTTTACGTGCGGGTGTTTTTATTTATGATAATTATTCTAAAGATATAAATTTTTGGCAAAGTGGAGGAGCTTTAAAAGTTAATTTGTGGCATGGGACTGCTACTAAAAAGATTCAAAAGGATAATAAATTTGACTATTACAGAAATCCAAGAAATAGATTGGAATGGTTTAAAGGAATTCCTAGAAGAATTTCTGATGAAAAAAAGTCGGATTATATTTTAGCAACATCAAAGAATATGGCTCCGATTTTGGCAGGAGCATTTGGAACGGATATGAGTCATGTATTGACAATAGGACATCCTAGAAATGATGTGTTATTGGAAAATAAAATAAAAGATATATATACATCAGATGAAAATAAATGTATAAATAAATTGAAAAGGTTTAAAGAAGAAAATAAAAAAATAATATTTTATGTGCCAACTTTTAGAGATTCTGAAACCAAATTTTTTGATGTTTTAAATCTTGCGGATATGAATGAATTTTTGAAAAATAATAATTTGATTTGGTGTAATAAATTGCATATCAAATCAAAATTAAAAGATACATTTGAAAAAATAGAATATAGTAATTTTTTCAATATTGATGCATATATTGATCCTGCTACAATATTACCATTTTGTGATTTGATGATAGCTGATTATTCATCAATATATTTGGATTACACTTTTCTTGAGAAACCTGCAATAGCATTTCCATTTGATTATGAAGAATATTTGAGTGATTCGAGAGAATGTTATTTTGATTATAATGATTATATGCCTGAAATAAAAGTATACAGTATGTTGGAATTGCAAAAATGTATATTAGATATATTCAAATGTGATATATGTTGTGAAAAAAGAAAAGATAGGAGAAAATTTCATTTTGATAATGTGGATAGCAATTCATCTGAAAGATTGTATAGAAGTATAGCTGATATTATTACAAAGAATTAAGGAGATTTAATTATGTTAAACAGATTTGAGAAAGAATTAAACGATTTAATTAATGAATATGGTTTATGTTATAAATGTCCGAGTGATTCTGCAGAAATTCACAATATTATTATGGATTTATTTAAAATCAGATGTGAAGGAAAGAGGGTTGCATTATGGGGGGCTGGTAGAAAAAACTCAGAAAATAGTCATGCGGCAATTATACTAAAAAAATATACGACATATATTCAGGGAATGCATTGTTTGATAGATTCTTTACCGGAATTATGGGAAACTACATTTATGGGATATCCGATAATATCTCCTAAAAAAATAAGTGATGAAAAAATTGATATTGTAATTATTGCATCTAAAGTTCAGGCTGATTCAATAATAAGTGATTTGGAAAAATATGCACCTGAATGCGAATATATTGATATATACGGAGAGTTGAGAAATAGAGGAATTGTAGTTTATCATAAATTTTTTGAAGAGAGTAATATATATACAACATTATATCAATTAAGAATTAAGTATGAAGTTGAAAAAAAACATGAAGATTTATGGACATTAATTAGTGCATATTTATCAATTCAAGATTTTTGTTATGCAAGAAAATATGCCAAATTATTCATAAAAGAAAAGTATGAAAATTATGAAAAAATTGAGGGATTTTTTTCAAAATTAGACCTATTAGAAAAAAAGATTAAAAACATTAATCAAAAGAAAAAAGATGATGTAGTAATATTTTTTGTTGACAGCTTAAGAGCAATGGATGTATTTCATAAAGAAAAAGATAAGTATATTGCGGATATGTTTGAAAGGTACTTAGACAAATCGGTTATATTCACAAATGCTAAATCAACTGGGGTTACAACTTATGAAAGTATGATATCTGTTGTTAGGCAGAAATACCCATATGAGCAGAATGTATATAAGAATAATATATTAGCAGAATTTGATGAATTTAAACTTGTTTCACTGGCTGATAAGTTAGATTATAAGATAAATTTTTATGTTTCAGAAGGATATCCTATTGTCCATGAAAATGAAAAAGTAAATTTTGTTAAACAGATATATTTGTCTTCTAAAATGTGGAAATTGACTACTGATATGGCGAGCACAGATAAAAAGACATTCAATTTTATATATGTTCCATATGAACTTCATTTTCCATTGATTTGTGGATGGCATGAAAAAGAACCCAAAGTGAGTGGGTTTGTAGATGTTGGAATAAAAGATACTAAAGATTATGTACCAAGACAATTAGAAGAGTGCAAGAAATATGTTAATAATATATTTGACTATTATTATGATTGGTTTAGTGAAGATATTTTAATGTCTGTTTTTGCTGATCATTCGCAGGTAATATATGATGATAAGGAACAGAAACCTTATTTTATGTATTATAACGATTTAGATCGTTGTGTTAATGTAGCATATTTTATAAAAGGATTTGGTTTACAAAAACAATGGAATGAACAACTTGTAAGTTTATATGATTTTACAGATATAATGTCATATTTGTTGGAAAAACATAAATTGTATATTCCAGACAGAAAAATTGCATGTTATCAATATTATAAAATACATTATAAAAAGCTTAGAGATTATGCCCAAAAGCATGACTTAGAGGATTATATAGATGGAATGCAATGTTTTGTAAATAAGTCTATGTTGTATATGATTACAGCTACCGGAAAAGAAGAAGCTTATAAATTAGGGGAAAAAGAAAACATAATTAATACACAGGATGCCCAAGAATTAAAAAGAGCAGTTGAAAAAAATTTTAACTTAAATTTTTTAAATTTTGAAAAATGAGGAGACATTGGATGAAAGTTAATGAAATCATAGAAAACTATAAAGCAAAAGTTTTATGGTCGGATTATTATAAAGATATAAAAGATGATTTTAAAAGATTTTTAGAAAAAAATAAAGAAAAAAATATAGCAATATGGGGTGCCGGTTATAAAACAATTGTTTTAATGGAGTTAGTAGATAAAGAACAGAAATATATAAAAAAAATAATAGATATAGATAAAAGGAAAAGAGGAAAAAAAATAAAAGGACGTGAAATTATTTGTTGTGACGATATTAAAAATAATAATTTTGATATTGTAATTATTATAAATCAAAGACATTTTGTTCAAAATTATGAAATTTTAAAGGAAAATCATATACAATGTGATGTTTATGATATGGATGAAATAGCAAAAAGAAAATTAAACTATGAGCAGATAGTTAATCATAATGATATGATTCAGGATACTAAAAAAGAAGAAGAGACAGTAAAAAAAATACAAAAGGAGTTATTACCATTATTATATGAAATAAAAAGATTATGTACAAAAAATAATATACCTTATTTTTTGTGTGCAGGAAGTGCTTTAGGAGCTGTAAGACATAAAGGATTTATTCCATGGGATGATGATTTAGATGTTGGAATGTTGAGAAGTGATTATGAGAGATTTATGGAAATTGCAGATGACGAATTATCAGAAGGTTTTTTACTTATTGCTGAAGAGAGAACACCTGATTACTATGTATGCCATTCAAAGATTTTTAGAAATCATACAGCATCTGTTGTTAGAGCAAATAGTCATTTAAGAATTCATCATGGCTTTTATTTAGATATTTTTCCATTTGATGTTATACCGGAAAATGCAGAGCAACAGGATGAATTTTACTGGGAACAAAAGAATATACGCAGCTATTATACATCTATGAAGAAAAGAAAGCAATATACGGGTAGAAACCCAATAAAAGAATTGATTGTAAACAATAAGTATTATATAAGAAATTTACATTCAAGTAAAAAAATTTGTGAAAAAGTACATAATATAATGAGTAGATATAATTGTGAGGATCCCAGATATATAGCAGATTTATGTGCTCCATATAACAAAAAGTTATTCTATAAGTATGAGGATATATTCCCGACAGTGGAGATGGAGTTTGAGGGAGATACATATCCTGTTCCCGGAAATTATAATACATATTTGAAAACTATGTATGGTGATTATATGAAATTGCCGCCAAAAGATAAACGTTACGTTAAGCACGATATTATTGCAATGAGCACAACAAAAAATTATGCACCGGATGAATTATGGTTAAAAAAATATTATAAAAAATATGGGAGGAAAGCATGAAAGCGATTATTTTAAATTCAGGTATGGGAAGCCGAATGGGAAGTTTGACAGCTGAACAGCCAAAGTGTATGACTAAAATATCAGCAAATGAAACTATTTTAAGCAGGCAGCTTAAAATGTTAGCTGATTTTGAAATTGAGGATGTTATCATAACTACCGGGAAATTTGCTGAAGAGCTTATGGAATATTGTAAATCTTTGGATTTACCATTAAATTATACATTTATATATAATGATAAATATATGGAAACCAATTATATCTATTCAATTTATTTGGCAAGAAAAGAATTGGAAAATGATGATATACTGTTGATGCATGGAGATTTGGTATTTGAAAGCAGTGTGTTGGAAAAGGTCATTTTAAGTAAAGAAAGCTGCATGGCTGTAAGTTCAACAGTTTCTCTTCCTAAGAAAGATTTTAAGGCTGTTATAGAAGACGGCAAAATAACAAAAGTTGGAATTGAATTTTTTAATAATGCAATGGCAGCACAGGCATTATATAATATAAAAAAGAATGATTGGGAAGTTTGGAACAGTGAAATTGTAAATTATTGTGAAAGCGGTAATTGTGATGTGTATGCTGAATGTGCATTTAACGATGTTTCAGAGAAATGCAAAATCATTCCTATGGATATTAAAAATGAATTATGTAGTGAAATAGATAATCCTGATGATCTTGCTGTTGTAAAGGATAGGGTTCATAATATAGAAAAAAAGACAGTTTATATGTGCTTTTCAACAGATATGATTCATTCCGGACATATTGCTTTGATAAAAAAGGCATCAAGATTAGGAAAACTTATTATAGGAGTATTATCTGATGAAGCAGTTGTCAGTTACAAAAGATTTCCGTTGCTTCCGTTTAAAGAACGTAAAGCATTATTTTCTAGTATAGCGGGAGTTTACAAAGTAATAGAACAAAAGCAATTAAGTTATCGGGAAAATTTAGAAAAATTACATCCAGATTATGTGGTTCATGGTGATGATTGGAAAACAGGTGTACAAAAGCCTATTAGAGATGAAGTTAATTCTATATTAGCGACTTATGGTGGAGTATTAGTTGAATATCCATATGCGTCAGATAAAAAATATAAAGAATTAGAAGACAGGGCAAGAGCAGAATTATCTTTACCGGATGTAAGACGCAGTCGTTTAAAGAAGGCAATACAAATGAAAGGTCTTGTTAGAGCAATAGAGACTCATAGTGGAATAACGGGACTTATTGCAGAAAAAACTATAGTTAACGATGATGCAGGAAAATCGTACCAATTTGATGCTATGTGGGTATCAAGTTTATGTGATTCTACAGCAAAAGGAAAGCCGGATATAGAATTAGTTGATATGACATCAAGGTTTAGAACCATTGATGATATAATGGAGGTTACAACGAAACCGGTTATTTTTGATGGAGATACCGGTGGAATGATAGAGCATTTTGTTTATACAGTAAAAACATTGGAACGTATGGGAGTTTCAATGGTTATTATTGAAGATAAAACAGGATTAAAAAAGAATTCTTTATTTGGAACAGAAGTAAAGCAGACACAGGATAGTATAGAGAATTTTTCAGCAAAAATAAGAGCAGGAAAAAATGCGCAGAAATCTAAAGATTTTATGATAGTTGCAAGAATAGAAAGCCTTATTTTGGAAAGAGGTATGGATGACGCTTTAGAAAGAGCATTTGCATTTACAGAAGCAGGTGCGGATGGAATAATGATACATAGCAGAAAAAAGGATCCAGATGAAATTTTTGAGTTTGTAGAAAAATTCAGGGCAAAAGATTCTACGACACCAATAGTTGTTGTTCCTACATCATTTAATCAGGTTACTGAAGATGAATTTAAGAAACGTGGTATAAATGTAGTAATTTATGCGAATCATTTAACAAGAAGTGGCTTTCCAGCAATGCGTCGCACAGCAGAAACAATTTTATTGAATCATCGAGCAAAAGAGGCAGATGCAATGTGTATGCCAATTAAGGAAATTTTGACATTAATTCCTGAAGATTATTAAAAGATAAATAGTATAATTGCTATGTTTTTTTGGAGGCTGTTAGATTGGAAAGACAAATATATTTTCATGGTAGTGCAGAAATAGAAGCTTTTTGTAATATTATGAAAGAAAAAAAAGTATTGATAGTATCAGGAGAACGATGTAAGAAGTTATCTATTGTAAAGGATATAATTGAAAAGATACCAAATGTATATTATTTCAGTGATTTTTCTCCAAATCCGATGTATGAGTCTGTTGTTAAAGGTGTTGAAACATTTAAAAAAAATAATTGCAATGCAGTTTTAGCAATAGGCGGAGGTAGCGCAATTGATGTGGCAAAATGTATTAAATTGTTTTCAAATATGAAAGATAATGAAAACTTTTTAATGCAACCATTTATTGAAAATAGCATACCTTTGTTTGTTGTTCCTACTACATCAGGAACAGGGAGTGAAGCTACAAAATTTGCTGTAATTTATTACAAGGGAAAGAAACAGTCAGTAACACATGAATCAATAATACCAAACGGAGTCTTATTGGAACCAAATGTTTTAGAAAATGTACCAAAATATCAGAGAAAGGCTACAATGTTCGATGCATTGTGTCATGCAATAGAATCATACTGGTCTGTTAATTCAACAGAGCAAAGCCGTTTGTATTCTAAGAGAGCACTTAAACTTATTTTTGATAATATGGAATTGTATCTAAATAATGAATATTTAGGAAATAAGAATATGTTGAGTGCCGCTAATATTGCGGGTAAAGCAATAAACATTTCACAAACAACTGCAGCACATGCGATGTGTTATAAGATTACATCAATATATGGAATAGCACATGGACATGCAGCAGCAATTGTGTTGCCTAAAATATGGAGATATATGTTATGTAATATAGATAATTGTATTGATTCACGTGGTAAGGATTATGTTAAAAATATTTTTAGGGAAATTGCTGTAGCTATGAGATGTGATACTGTTGAAGATGCAATTAGCAAAATTGAAAAATTGTTAAAAGATTTGGAAATGCAGATTCCAAAAGTTAAAAATAGTGATTTAGAAGAAATGACTTTATCGGTTAATATAGATAGGTTGAGAAATAATCCGATAAAATTGGAAAAAGAAAATATAAAAGAAATATATATAAAAGTTTTTGAAGAATAGTTGTTAAAATTTAGGAGAAAAACATGGATATTAAGGATTTTGTAGATATATTAGATGCTGAGTTTTATACAGGTGTACCTGATTCGCAATTAAGACCATTATGCGATTTTCTTATGAATACATATGGGATTTCTAAGAAGCATATTATTGCTGCTAATGAAGGAAATTGTACGGCAATTGCTGCCGGATATCATTTGGCAACAGGAAAGATACCGGTAGTATATATGCAGAATAGTGGTATAGGAAATATAATAAATCCTGTTGCTTCATTATTAAATGATAAAGTATATGCTATACCATGTATTTTTGTTGTTGGATGGAGAGGGGAGCCGGGAGTGCACGATGAACCACAGCATATATATCAGGGAGAAGTGACTGTAAAATTGCTTGAAGATATGGGAATAGAAGTGTTTATATTATCTCCAGAAACTGAAAAGACTGAAATTGAAAAAGTAATGGAAAGATTTAATAAGATATTAAAACAAGGGAAGAATGTTGCGTTTGTTGTCGAAAAAGATGCTCTTTCATATGATAAGAAAGTAGAGTATAAAAATCATAACAAAATGACACGTGAGGAAATAATTAAACATATAGTAGCAGTCACAAAAGATGATCCGATTGTATCAACTACAGGAAAAGCAAGCAGAGAGCTATTTGAAATACGTGAACAGAATAATCAAGAGCACAATCTTGATTTTCTTACAGTTGGTTCGATGGGCCATAGTAGTTCAATAGCGCTTGGTATAGCTATAAATAAGCCGAATAAAAAAGTGTGGTGTATAGATGGTGATGGTGCAGCATTAATGCATATGGGTGCAATGGCTGTAATAGGAAGCAGTCATCAGAAAAATTTGGTTCATATAGTTATTAACAATGGTGCACATGAGACAGTTGGTGGAATGCCAACAGTAGCTTCAAAAATTAATTTATGTAAGATAGCAAAAGGCTGTGGATATGACAAAGTAATGTGTGCTGTAAATAAAGAAGAACTTGAAACAGTTTTAGATGAGGCAAAAAAGTTAGAGAAATTATGTTTTATAGAAGTTAAATCGGCAATTGGTGCCAGAAGTGACCTTGGAAGGCCTACTACTACTGCGTTAGAGAATAAAGAGAACTTTGTGCGTAAATTATTGATTTGATATTTTGGGTGAAGTGTACTTAAAACTAATTTGTAATGAGAGTGAGTATAGAATTATGGGTGAAAAAATATTTGTAACAAAAACATCAATGCCGCCATATGAAGAATATATAAAAGAAATAAAGCCATTATGGGAATCTCATATGTTAACAAATATGGGATGTTATCATAAAGAATTGGAAAAAAAGTTAAAAGAATATTTGAATGCCGAATATGTATCATTAATGGTAAATGGACATATGTCATTGGAACTTGTTATTCAAGCAATGAATTTTCCAAAAGGAAGTGAGGTAATCACAACGCCATTTACGTTTGTATCTACAACACATGCAATTGTCAGAAATGGTTTAACTCCTGTATTTTGTGATATAAAAATGAATGATTATACTATTGATGAAGACAAAATTGAAAATTTGATAACAGAGAAAACTGTTGCAATAGTCCCGGTACATGTATATGGAAATATCTGTAATGTAAATAAAATAGAAAAAATAGCAAATAAGTATAATTTGAAAGTTATTTATGATGCAGCACATTCATTTGGTGAAAAATATTGTAATATAGATGTATCAAATTTTGGGGATGCATCTATATTTTCATTTCATGCAACGAAGGTTTTTAATACAATCGAGGGTGGTGCCGTAGTACTAAAAAATAAAGAGTATTATGATAGAATATATAATTTAAAAAATTTTGGTATTCGTGGTGAAGAATTAGTTGTTGAAGTTGGAGCTAACGCAAAAATGAATGAATTTTGTGCTATTATGGGATTATGTAATCTGAAATATTTAGAAAAAAATATTTCTATGAGACATGAGAAAGCAAAAATATACATAGAAAATTTAAAAAATGATCAGTATTATATTTTACAAAAGTTTGATAATAAAAAAATAAAGTATAATTATGCGTATATGCCCATTAAATTTAGATGCAGGAAAGAAAGAGATGATATTTTTAATTTATTGCGTAATAATAATATATATGCTAGAAAGTATTTTTTTCCATTGACATCGGACTCGGCATGTTTTAAAAATAAATATAAATACATATCATTGCAAAATGCCAGAGAAGTTTCAGATGATATTTTAGTTTTGCCATTATATCCTGAAATTGAAAATAAAGCAATAATGAAAATTTCAAATATTATAAATAGGTATTTTAAAATTAAATAAAAAGGAGAGAATGAATGATAAGTGTTATATTAACAGTGTATAATGGGGAAAAATATTTAAGGAAGTGTTTAGATTCTATTATATTTCAGACAATAGGAATAAGCAACATACAGATAGTAGCTATTGATGATGCATCAACGGACAATTCTGTTAATATTTTAAAGGAGTATGAAAAGGAATTTAACGACAATATTATAATTGTTTTAAATGATGTGAACTCTTTAAAAGTATCTGCATGTAGTAGAAATATTGCTATGGAATATGTTGACGGAGAATATATAGTATTTTGTGATCAGGATGATTGGTTTGAGTTAGATGCTTTTGAAAAACTCGTGAATCTAATGGATGAAAATGTTGATTTAGATTATATTGAGTATTCTTTTAATTACACAGATGAAAATGGTACTTACATAAAGAGGACACATGCGAAAAAAGAAGGGTTTCATGTATATAATGTAAATAGTAATGAAACAAAAAACATTGCAGCATGTAAAAAAATACTACCTGGTGCAACTTATGTATGGACTAAAATATATAGAACGAGTTTTCTGAAAAATAATAAAATTTTTCATAATGCCGGAAGTAAAAAAACTGCTTTTAGTGATAATTTTTTTTCAGGATTGGTTGTATTGTACGCTACAAAAATAGGTAAATACTATAATGCATTATATAATTACAGGATACATGGAAATAGTTTTACACATAGTAAAGAGAAAAATGATTATATACAATTGGAAAGATGTTCAGTAGGACTTGTTTTTTTTCAAGAGTGTATAGAGAGAAAATTAATTGATAGTAATCATGAAATGGTTGAGTATATATTTTTAAGGACATATTATCTTAAAACATTTTGGAAATTTCTGACAGGGTTTGATCCAATTCCGTTTGCAGAAATTAGAAAAATGAAAAATAATATATTAATGTTATGTCCAAAATATGATGAAAATATAATTTTAAAAAATATAAGTGAATTTAAGGTGTTACTGCTTTTATTAAAATATGAATGGGATGATGAATTTTTAAAAGCATTAAGTAACTACATTTTAAAAAATGGGAGTTTGATAGAAAAATAACAAGAGTGATAAAAGAGGAGCAATATGAAAAAAAGAATTTTTATTATGGGACAATGTACATTGCATTGGGGACGAATGGAATTCGGAAATATAGGAAATTATTATATTCTTAAACCAATGTTTGAACAATTAAGAAGAGTTTTTAAAAATGCACAATTTGTTACAACTATGCAATTATCAAAAGAGTTTTGTAAAAAGTTTGGTGTTGAAGTTGTTCCAATGGAATTGTATTATGATTTTGAAAGTGAAGATAATTTAGCTTTAGCCAAAAGTGAGTATTTAGATTTATGTGAAGGAAAAAAAGTTAATAGTGAGTATATAATAGAAGTTAGAAAAGCAGATTTGGTCATTGATTTTTCGGGGGACATTTGGGGAGATAATGCAAATTTTTTAGGAAAAGATAGATTTATTACTGGACTATACAAAGATTTAATTGCTCAATTATTAAAACCTACAGTTATGATAGCTGGTTCACCAGGACCATTTGATAATTGTTGTGATATAGAATTTGTTAAAAAAGTTTTTTCAGGATTTAAATTAGTTACTAATAGGGAAAATATAAGTACGAAACTGTTAAATAAACAAAATTTTGATATGAACAATGTTAAAAATTATGCATGCCCATCTTTTTTGTTTGAACAGGCTTCACAAGATGAAGTAAGTAAAAAAATAAATATAAAAGAAGTATTTTTGAAGGATAATCTTAAAATTGGCATCATATTATGCGGTTGGAATTTTAAACGTGGTCCATTTGATGCATGGCCTAGAGATGTGGTAGAATATGATAATTTTGTTAATGCAATTAAAAATATCAATGAAAAATATAATATAAAAATTTATTTATTATCACATTCTAATGGATTTGATATTTCACCTAAGCCGTTTGCATTGAAACATGGAAGAGACTATCCGATTATGGAGCAATTTAGTGAGATATTGAAGAAAGAAAAAATTGATGCACAATTATTTAATGGAGTTTATTCGCCAGAGGAAACAAAGGGAATTATATCAAATTTCGATATTTTAATCAGTGGAAGAATGCATGGAGCGGTTGCAGGAATTTCTCAATGCATACCAACTGTAATTATTGATTATGGTCATGAACCTAAGGCACATAAGTTAAAAGGATTTGCAGAAATTACGGGGATGCAAGATTATTTAGCTGATCCTAATGACCTACAAGATTTGATAGATAAAATACAAATGTGTATAGAAAATAGAAAAAAATTACATGATAGTCTGGTATTAAATATACCAAAAATAAAGAAAAATGCGAAAGAGCAGTTTGACTTGCTTAAACAATTTGTTGAGGAATAATATATGAGAATAGGAATTATGCAACCATATTTTTGGCCATATTTAGGATATTTTCAGCTGATTTCGAGTGTAGATAAATTTGTTGTTTATGATAATATTCAATATACCAAGAAAGGATGGTTTAATAGAAATAGGTATTTATGTAATTCAAAGGATAAGTATTTTTCAATAGCAATAGCAAAAGACTCAGATTTTTTAGATGTAAGGGAACGTAGGGTTTCTGAATCATTTAACAAAAAAAAATTAAAAGACCAGATTAAAATGGCATATTTGCGAGCACCGTATTTCAATGATATATACCCGATTTTTTGTGAGTGTGTTGATTATTCTGAAAATAATTTGTTTGATTTTATTAAATATTCATTAGATAAAGTTTTAGAATATTTAAATATAGATACAGAAATCATAATTTCATCATCATTAGACATTGATCACAATAAAAAGGGAAAAGATAAGGTGTTAGATATATGCAAAAAAATGAATGCAAGCGAATATATAAATCCTATTGGTGGACAAAAATTATATACTAAAGATGAATTTAAAAGTAATGGTATAGATTTATATTTTATACAAATGGATTCAGATATATGTTATGAACAATTAAAAAATAAATTTGTAGAGGGTTTATCAATATTAGATGTAATGATGTTTAATAGCAGACAAGAAATACAGAAGTTACTTAATAGATATATGTTAATTTAGGTAATAGTTTATTAAGGATTTAGTAAGGAAGTTAGTGAAAAAATGAGAATTGCTTTTTATGTATCGGGAAATGCAGGAAGATTAAGGAAAATTATAGCAAGAAAAGAAAAATATCTTTCACAAGTAAAATTAGTTATATCTGACAGTAGAGATAATTGTGATATAGAAAAAGAATTAAAAGCGTATAATATTTCTTATATATTGCTTGACTATAGGGAACTGGAGGGTGAAAAAAATATAAGACTTTCAAATAATATTTTAGAATTGTTGCTTCAATATAAAATTGATTACTGCTTTTCTTTTGGAGATCATATTCTTAAAGGAGAATTGTTAAAATGTTATAAAAATCGGATTATAAATTTTCATCCATCTATTTTACCTTTTTTTAAGGGAAGAAAAGCAATTGATCAAGCTGTAAGTAAAAAAACATTTTTGGTAGGCTGTTCGGCTCATTTCATTGATGAAGGGGTAGACACAGGAATGATTATTATGCAAAGTGTAATGCCTATGGAGGTTTTTGAATTAGAGGGATACGATGGAATACTTGATACCCAATTAAAATTGTTAGACAATTTGATTTTAGTAATAAATGAGAATAGATTACAGATATGTGATAATAAAGTTAAAATTAAAGGTGCTGATTATACAAGAAAATATTTATTTCCAAGTATTTAAAATTATTAATATTTTAAAACATTATTATTGGATTACGGTTATAATAAAAATAATATAAGAAAATATATTTATGAACAAAAAAATGATAAGCTGAAGGAGGGAAGAAAGTAGCGAGAGCCTTATTTAGAAACTAATCAGTAAAAATGGGACTACGAAATTCCAACTTTGGCAGAAATAGTAATGATACCCGGAGGGTAACACTAATAGCTTCATTAGAAATGAGGCTGCTATATTAGACATATAAAACAAGTATTACAAACCGAAAAGTGCTCGCTATCAATTATGCTGTGAAATAGAGAAATAATGTATGTAGGACAAAGTGGAGATGAGGATTATTTTGAAAGTTATGGTAGTGAAATATCTAGATTTGGGTGATTATGGTAGAATATAAGAGGTTAACTATTGTAGAGGAATTTAGAAGAATAAGAAAGTATTAATAAGTAAAGAAAAAACAAATACATTTTATTTTTTTAATTAAAATTATCGGAAATAGTTTCTAAGAAGATATTTAATATTTATAAAAAATAAAAAGAAGAGAGAAAAAAATGATTATATGGATAAAAGAGTATGGTGATGTAACAATAGATTGTGTTAGTAAAGTAATAAAAAAAGATATTAAAATAAAGAAGTATGATAAAAAAATGTTGAAGTATTCTGATACAGTTCTTGTATCAGTATTTGATGATGAGATAACGGAGCAGGATTTTAATTTATACAATATTATATTATTTGAAAAAGATTTTGATAATATAATCAGTAATATTAATGATCAAATATGTGCTAACTTTGATTATTATTATATAAAGCATAAATTAAAAAAAGCTGATAGAAATGAAATAGACACTATTATAACAGGCTCATCATATGGGTTATTTGGAGTGGATGAGAAACAGCTTTCCCATCAAATTAATTTGTCATTAGCATCTCAAGATATTTATTATTCTTTAGAGGGGGCAAAATATGTATTAAATAAGAATAATAATATAAGAAATATTGTTATTTGTTGTGGATATTATTATTTTTATAGTGATTTGTCAAGAACCAGTAATGAAAAAGAATTAATGAGAGTACCAAAAGTTTATTATAAATTATATGGTAGACGTGGAGTTCATAATTGCTTATATTTTTCTGAATATATCAGTAGTTTTTTTGAAAGTAATATTTTTGATATTTCTTTAATGAAAGAAGAGCAAATACGAAATATATTTAATAATTATGGGTATTTTGATATAAAAGATAGAAGAAAAGTAGCTACAAAAGAATGGGATTCAAAAAATAAGAACTGGATTGAGATTTCTGAACTGGAAAAAAATTTAGCAGGCAAGAGAAGAGCTGAACAACATAATAAAAATAAGAAAAGAATTGGAAGTTTATATGAAAATGTTGAAAGATTTGAGAAATTTGCAGATTTATGCGAAGAAATGGATATAAAATTATGGATGGTTGTTACACCGGTAACAAAAGAGTATAAAAATAATTTGGATAAAGAATACAAAAAGAGTTTTTACGATATTTTAAATAGGATAAAAGCACCAATTCAACTTATTGATTTTCAAGATATAGATATATTTGTAAATGAAGATTTTAATGATACAGATCATTTAAGTGAGATAGGTGCAAAAAAAATGACTAAAATGATATTAGATATTATAGAATGAAAGTTACATAAAGATTATTGGTAAATGGTAAAAAGTGAGTACATTTTTTAAAGCTTATATTGCAGAGTAATCATACTCAACAAAGATAGTTTGGTAAATATTGTCAGATTTCAATTCAAGCTCAATCCATATGATAAAAATACGTTGTTTTTATTCTGCTGGATAAGCAAATGAGTTGAATTGGCGATAATACGAAGAATATGTTATAATCAGATTAGAATTGAAGACAGGAGTTCTGGTTATTATGGCATTTAAGTACACATAAGAACAACTGAATAAACTTGACAGGGGAATTATTGTTTTCATTGTTTCTTGGAATGTAGAATCAGATGTAAGAACTGAACAAGCAGACAGAAGCATTAAATGAAAAGATGTAGCTTATGATGGAATAGCTAATCCTTTCAAAGAAAAATTGATTTGGCAGATTTAGTGATAAAATGATAGATTCAGATTATATAAGCTCTATGAAAATAAAAATATCTTTTTTAATGAAGCTGAAGCAGTTTGTGATTTTGATGTTCTTGAACCCGAAAATTTAGAAATAAAAAAGAAAAAGCATATTGGGTAAAATTGGAAAATGATCGATACAATCTATGGTGCAAAAAGTTCAGCAATTATCTATAGCATTGTAGAAACAACAAAAGTGAATAATCTGAAACCGTATGATTATTTTAAATATTTTCTTGCTGAACTTCCAAAACATGAATAGGATACAGATTTTTTGAAAGAGTTGTTGCCTTGGTCAGAAACATTGTTAGGGCATATCAGAAAGCCTGTCAAAGAAGATGCAAAAAATAAATTGGTCACAAAAATCGACCAATAATTTTTAGGGGTATTCATTATTTTCCGTTTACATTACATAAATATTATAAAGTTGTATGATAGGAGCTTTTTATTATGAATTTTGATAATGATTTTTTTAAAACAGAAACAAGAAACGATTTTAAAATTCCAGCTATGATGAAGAGAGCTTGGGCAGCAGCAATGGAAGTTTTAGAAGTTATTATTGATGTATGCAAAAATAATAACATAAAATATTTTGTCGACGGCGGAACTATGCTTGGTGCAGTAAGACATGAAGGATTTATACCATGGGATGATGACATAGATATTTGTTTGCTTAGGAAGGATTATAATAGGCTTATAAAAGTTTTGAAAACAGATTTGCCATATGGATTTGTTCTTGCCGGGATGTATAGTGATTCAGAAAGGTTACAGGAAGCTGCATTTGCACCACATGCAAGAGTTATAGCAGATGAAACTTTATGGGACTTTAATGATTATATGGTACGATTTCATGGTTTTCCTTATCAAAGGATAGGAATTGATATATTTCCGATTGACAAAATAACAGATGATGAGAAAGCAGATGCATGGCAGAGAAATACACTCAAACATGGAATTACTATTTTGCAGAATTGGGATTATATGGTGCAGAATAAAATGTTGGAAAATGAGTTGAAAAGATTTGAAGACGAGACTGAAACTGTATTTGAGAGAGATGATACTATAAAAAATAAAATGTGGCGAAAAATTGATGATATTACAATGAAGTATCAGAATGAAGATTTTGAATATACAGCAGACATAGTTTTTTATATAGATGATTTAAAAATGAAATTTAAAAATCAGTGTTTTGACTCAACCATATCAATGAAGTTTGAAAATATGAATGTCGATGTGCCGATTGGTTATGATGAAGTGTTAAAGGCTTATTATGGTGATTATATGGAGTTTGTAAAATTCACAGGAGTACATGGTTATCCATTTTATAAGCATATGCAGAAGGAATTATTGAAGCAGATAAGGGCGGTAGGATTTAGAGGTTCAGTTGAGATGTTTTGTGAAGAAGTAGCAAGTGGAAGATTGAGGGTGTAAATCGTTTTTTCAAAAGTATTTTTGAAATAGGGCTACCGCAATCCCACTGGCTTTAGACGGTGGGTTACTTGAGTTTCCGCAAACCGTAATTGAAAAATGAATATACCAAGCAAAAGTGTCAATCTGTCTTATTTTGAAAATAATAGAATGACAGAAAATGAAGTAGAGGCACTTTAATAAGCCCCGCCGGAACCGGACTTTGGGAGACATATTCTTTTATCTATTTAAACGATCAGCTTAAGGCAGAGTTGACGGTATGCCGGGCGTTTCGTCCGGAACCAAAGCCTGACACCCTCTTTTGCATACGACAGTATGCCTGGGATGCCTTTAGCCAATCGGTAATAGCAGAAGAAAACCTTTTCTTTTATAGGTGCTGCTTTTTTTATGATTGAAACCTTAAGTGCATTTGTTTCAGATGCCATGGACATCATAGTAAGGAATGCCATGCAGAAGGTTGCTTTTCCAAAGAGTGCAGCACCCTGATCCATTGCATCAAAGGTAATGACATTTGCAGATTTATAATCCTTTTCTGCAGAAGAATGTATTCTGGAAAAAATGCTGACCGGATGATTACTTGTGGTAAGGACACAGGCTTCTGTAACGTGATATCCTTTTTTATACACGTTTTTCGAGGATGTGCTTTCAGAGCCATCACGCACGATGCCAAGTGACTCAAATTTATATCCGTCAGGTTTTACAACATCACTATCATCGATATAAATAACAGGTTCAGAGGGAACCCACTTTTTCACCATACGAAGATACGAAGCTGCGGCTTTTGCAGGCGTTCCTTTTTCAAGATGTCTGGAAAGCCGGTCGACAACATTTATCTTTTTGGAATCTTCATGTAACTGGTCAGCGATGTCTGTAAGCAGGCAGCTTCCGGCAGCCAGCATACCATAAGTCATGTCAGCAGTAAATTTGCGTTCAGGTTTTGAAAGCTGCTTTGAGATTTTGGTTGTAAAATTCAAAATTTTTCGTTTCATTTGATAAGTATTTGATGTAAAATAAACCATAGGGAATCTCCTTCTTTTTGTTTAGTAAGGTTTTTGTATGGGCACTTTAATTTTACATCAAAAAGCAAGAAGATTCCTTATATTTTGGCATTTTTTTAAAATTGTTTATAAAGATTCAGGATAAAACAGTGTTCTGTGGATAAATCTGCGGAAACTCAAGAATGTAACAATGGTTTGACAACGCTAATAATTTAAGTGATAATGTCGATATATGTAGGAGAATAGATAAACGGATTTATAATTTGATGTGCACAAGGAGGTTGCTATATGTCAAGAATTACAGATTATTCTTTTTTGTTTCAAAAAACATTTGGAACATCATCGTCGAGGACAAATCCTATAGGCAGTTTTCAACTGTCGCAGCTGAATAGCCGTGAAGTACAATCACGGTTGAAAGCAGCAGGGATAAACACAAACAGCAAGCAGTATAAAACGGTTATTAGCAGGATGATGAAAGATGCAAATGGAATGATGTATACCAATCCATTAGCAATCAAAAATCTGATGAAGAACTATGATGAAGATGGAGATTATATATCTCCGGTAACAGGACTTGCCGGTATGGATGCTACCAATGTTCCGATGTCTAAAAGACATGTGATTATTGACATTCCCGAAAAGAGCAGACAGGAAATGTTTGATAATGCGAAACGAGAGTTTTTGGAAGAAAATGGGATTGCAAACGGAGATACTACAAAGCGATCCGATGTCTTTTATCATTATCAAAAGGACGCCAAGAAACAAGACCGATTAAAGGGAACATGGACTTTGGAGCAGTATGAAAGACAGTACAATCAGGCCTTTTATAATGCTGCAAAAGCTGCCGATCCAACATGGGAGCCTGGCAAAAAGATAAAAGCAGGTGCGTTGGATGGAATCACAAGAGAAGAAATTGATAAATCATTGACTGTAACGAATGGACAGTATGGAGAAACATTCAAGCGGGGCTTTGATATGAAACTATAGTTGGGGAAGAGATACATTGAGCGTTTTCAGAAGAGCGGTGTGAGGAGGTAATGTCGATGAAATCTTCTTTGAAGATAATTGCAATTAAAACAATAATAAAGAGAGTGTCTTTGGGCTTTGTACGCTTCCACTTTTAGCCGTAATTGTGCAGTATATTGATTCTGTTACAGGGTTTAGCAGAGGGCAGGACTATTATACCAATAGTAGTACATATATTTTTTCTGCCCCACTGATCTATATTTTGCTCAGTGTCGTGTATTTGATCCTTGAATATGTAAGGGAAAGGAATGCTGATTTACGGGAGTAAATAAAAGCCGAAGATTGAAGGAAAAATAGTAGTTGGTTTTAGATAATTGACTGATAATCAGGTATTATCAGTCAGAAAAA
>CAKRFU010000031.1 GCA_934320845.1 uncultured Lachnospiraceae bacterium | reverse complement strand
AAGCACAACAGGCATACTGCCAGGGATATGTAGATTGTATATTTTTATTAAGCGGTATGGGAATGATTGAAAAAGACAATACAGTAAATGAATTTTTAGATTATATGAAAAAATAGAAAGGTTCATTTTATGATAAAACGAACCTTGAATTTTAGAGTAAAACTTAAATGTCAGAATTATCTATAGAAGTGTCATCGACCGATATGACAGCTTCTGTCAGTGCGAGGATAATCTTGAGTTGTTTTTCATCGCATTGCAGCAATCGTCTTTCTATTTTTTGATATGTACTGTTATTCAAATTTTTATTTGGATAAATTACAGTATCGGCAGACAAATTGAAGTATTGTATGGCTTTAGCAAAAACTTCAAGACTTGGCGTGTTCTTGAATCGTTCTAAATCTTTTAAATAAGATAAGGAAAGGTCAAGAATTTCTGCTAATTCAGCTTGTGTGAGTTTTTTATCCATACGGGCATTTTTTATAATGATACCAAACTGTTTTGGGTTGAGAGCCATAACGCCATCTCCTATAAGTATGTTATAACCATACTTATAAAAAGTAAAAATGGTAATAAGGTACTTTTTAGATGTGGTTAAACCACACTGACATAGGATTGGAGAAATTATGCTTGGAGTATTAGGTAATCAATTAAAAAAATATACAGTATTATAATAGAGTGTTACACTATTTTAAGTATGGTAAAACCATCCCGATTTGGTGGGGGGATAATTTGTTTAAGAGAAAAGATGCAGAATGACCAGTATCTTTTCTCTTTTTCTTGTTTTGTGCATGTCTTAAGACGAGAGAAAAAAATTAAAAAGTATACACCGATAAATCGGACAAATACTCCGAAATATATGTTCTATATCTTTTTCTTATGTCAAGTTATACTTGTCATAGAGGAAAAAGGGGGTGTCTGCCATTAGTAAGTCTGTTAGAAACCAGTATCTTGAATTTTTGGCTGAAACGGGTATGACACGCTATGAGTTTTCAAAAAGAAGTGGAATCCCAGAAAGCACATTATGGAGTTTGGCTCAAAAAGAAGATTATGATGTGAGGGAAAGCAATATTCGAAAAATTGCTCAGGGAATGGGAGTGCCAGTTTCAGATCTTTTTGATGACAACAGCAATACAGTATGTCTTGAGGAGAAGAGTGAAGTATGGATTATAAAGAATTATCGTAAATTATCAGATAGACGAAAAGGAAGTATAGAAGGTTACATAAAGGCATTACTAGAGGAAGATGGTAATGATAAATGTCAATCTAGTTAAAAGGTATTCTGAAAAAATCAGAGTACCTTTTTTTATCTATATACACCGATAAATCGGGAGTAATATCCGATATATGTGTTCTATGCAAGAGAAAAATACTCATTTATACTTTAGATGTGTCCACAGGAAATAATCCTATCAGACACAGACAACTGAATACGATGATTTCACTGGACATGAGGAACAGTTACGCATTGCGCCGTGCCGCAGATGCGCCAGGATCGGTAGGACAGACACAAAGGAGATAGCTTATCAGGTATTTTTTTGATTGATCTGTCTGATGTGAGATGCCGGGAGCGATAACATCCATGCAAAAGAGGAATTGTGGTGATTCCGTGGTTGCGACTGTTCTATGATAATGATACTCCTTTTATGGTCTATAAGAGATGGTGCGAGTCCAGAGTGTGCTGCTAACCACAGTGACCAGTGATTTCAACTGGAGATTATGTTTCATATATCTTGACAATGCACACAATGCGTGGTGATATATGAATGAAAAATTATTTATTGAGGAGATATTATGGAACTAAAGGAATTATTAAAGAAAGCAAGGAAACAAACAGGCATGACACAGAAACAATTTGCCGCATATTTTAGAATTCCTTACCGAACATTAGAAGATTGGGAACGAGGTGTTCGACATATAGCAGAATATCTTCTTCGATTGATGATTTATCGTTTGGAAATGGAAGGTTTGGCAAGAGGACTTTCAGAAAAAATGCCAGATTGATGTTGGAGGTGAATACAATGCCTTTACAAACAGACCATTTAGATATTCCTATTTGGCAAAAGTATACTATGACGATTGAAGAGGCTGCCGCATATTTTCATATTGGAAGAAGCCGCATAAGAGCAATTGTAGCGGAAAATCCATATGCACCATATGTTTTAATGGTTGGAAATCGTGTTCAGATAAAGAGAAAATTATTTGAGCAGTTTGTGGATGAGGCAAATGCACTTTATCTAAACGATTTTGTTAAATGGGCTGTAGCATAATATAAAAATATGCTATTATATTTAAGTCATACTAGTGCTTAGCTTTCTTTAGTGGAAAGTGAGGAAGCATGTTATGAATACAAGTCGAAGAGACAAAAAGAATCGAAAACTGCATAATGGAGAAATTCAGTTAGCGGACGGCAGATATCGTTATAAGTATATAGACGAATTGGGTAAATCCCGGTATGTCTATTCAAAGCGGTTGGTTCCAAATGATCCTGCAGTACATGGAAAGAAAGAAGAATCACTGCGTGAGAAAATCGCAAGGATTCAGAAAGACAAGCAGGATAAAATTGCAATGAGCCGTGGCGATATGACGGTGTTAGCTTTAGTGGAGCTTTATATTTCTCAGAAAATAGGTGTTAAGCCGAGTACAAGACTCGGTTATAAAACAGTAGTGAATTTTCTGAAAAAAGATCCTTTTGGAAAGAGAAAGATTTCATCTGTAAAAACTTCAGATGCCAGAGGATGGTTGATTGATCTGCAAAAAAATGGCAGAGGATATAGTTCTATTCATTCCATTCGAGGTGTGTTGCGTCCTGCATTTCGGCTTGCCTATGAAGACGATTTTATTAGAAAAAATCCATTTGATTTTGAGTTGGCAAGTGTGCTTGTGAATGATAGTGTAACCCGACAGGCACTTACAAGAAAGCAGGAAAGACTATTCTTGGAGTTTGTCCGCAAAGATGCACATTATCAAAGAGTGTATGAAGGTATGTTTATTTTGTTTAATACCGGACTTCGAATTTCTGAATTTGTAGGACTGACAATAGGTGATATTGATTTTGAACATATGATCATTAATGTGGATCATCAGTTGGATAGAGTGTACAATGAAAGGAAGTCATATATTATTCAGAAAACCAAAACAACGGCAGGGGTGCGTAAAGTACCGATGACGCCAGAAGTTGCGGATTGCTTTCGAAAGATTATAAAAAATCGAAAGAAAGTAAAAAAGGAACCGGTAGTAGATGGATACAAAGGTTTTATATACTTAGATCAAAATGGAATGCCGATGGTGGTGTTACATTGGGAAAAATACTTTCAGTTCATTCGTGAAAAGTATAACAAGTTGTATAAGGAACCATTACCAACAGTCACTCCGCATGTGTGCAGGCATACCTTTTGTACTAAGATGGCAAAATCTGGAATGAATCCGGCAAAGCTAAAGTATATTATGGGACACAGTTCTATGGATATAACTTTTGATACCTATACTCATTTGCAAGTAGATGATGTGAGGGATGAGATGCTAAACATAGCACAAATGGAAAATAATATGATTATGCAGGAATCGCTGAAAACAATTGAGTTAGAAAACAATGAAGAGGAAGAGTTATTTAATTTTTAACTTCATAATGACAAGGTGCAAAAACCTTGATTTTACACCTTTTTTTACACCTTTCAAATGAAAGAAAATAGTAATTTACAGGGTGTAATAAGAAAATAATGAAAAATTATATATCGTTTCAATATTATTGATGTGGTAAGAAATTTCAGGTATTGAACGGTGTTAAAAGGATATGAAAAATTATGATTAGAGTATTATTCATCTGCCACAAGAAAATCTGGAGAAGTGCCGATATACATATGAAGGGAGCGAAACATACGCCTTTGTGATGTCTGATAAGTATATCATGGCATTGTATACTTATTGTCTGGTGGCGAGAAAGGAAGCTGCTTTGCAGGAGATACAGATTGAAGGCTTTACGGAAAAAGAGTATGAAATGATAAGGCTGGAGGGTGTGGGGTATGTTTTGTTTCAGGCGTTGATATTAGATAATGTTTTTTGTCAAGAAAAATATATGTGTGCTGAATTTATTAGCATTTATTGTGTTGAAGGTGGGTAACGAATGAAATTATTTATTATTGGAAACGGGTTTGATAAAGGGCATGGATTAACTACATCGTATTGGGATTTCAGAACTTATTTGAAAAATATGTATCTGGAGTTTTTGGATGCGTTTGAAAGTCATTATTACATATATCCAGCAAATGACGAGGAGGCTCAAAAAAACCTTTTGTGGAATGAATTAGAAAAAAATTTAGCAAACATTGATGAAGATGTTATTATAGATGATGCTTTACAAATGGATATGGATTTAGAAAGTGGAGATGTTGGTATAGAAGATACTTTATATGAGTACTTTACGGAAGAATATAAGTATATAGAACGATTAGCTAAATACCTTAAACAATGGGTTAGAACAATCAGAATACGAGACGTGAAACCTAAAACATCATTGATTAATAGTTCTCAGGAAGCATTATATATTACGTTTAATTATACGGCTGTATTAGAACAAGCATATGGAATAAGTGAGAGTAAGATAATACATATTCACGGTTCATTAAGAGAGCATGAATACGATCCAGTATTAGGACATGGAAATATTGAAAGAATTGAACGTATAGATGAAAGACTTGAAGAAGCAGAGCAAATGTATGATGAAAAAGAAATTAGTATATGTAAGGTGGTAAAAGACTATTACGAGCGCACATATAAAGATGTTAATCGTTATATGTATAGACTTTTTAAATTAAATGAGAAGAATATAGATGAAATATGTGTTATTGGACATTCGGTTGCAGGGGTAGACTTGCCATATTTTAAGAATATAGACATTATTACTCGAAAAACTGCATACTGGAGTGTTTACTACTTTGGTAGTGATGAAAAACAAAGAATACTGAATGATTTGATAAATTGTGGTATTGATTCAACACGAATTGAAATGAAAGACGCCAAAACATTTTATGATTTATAGTGTTACAAATGAAAATAATATGAATTATGGGAGAAAAATATGGATATTACTTATGAAAACAGATATGTTGCATTCCTTGATATATTGGGTTTTAAAAATATGGTATTATAATCAGAAAATGATCAACAAATGCTAAATTTAATAAATATGGCATTGAATTATACAGCTAAAATCCAAATTGAAAACTATGGGCAGAATATGCCAATGGCTGATTTGGGAAAGCAAGTGTCGGTTTTTTCTGATAGTATTGTTATTTCTTATGATATGATTAGACCAGGTTCAGGTTTTTTTGTGTTATTAGATTTAGTCTATATTTGTAATGATTTATTAGGAGTCGGAATGCCTGTGCGAGGTGGTGTGACTGTTGGTTCGTTGATTCATGATAACAATAAATGTTTTGGTCCCGCAATGGTAAATGCATATTATTTGGAATCCCAAGCTGCTGTTTACCCAAGAATATTGGTTGATCCCAAAGTAATAGAGTATGATTTACAGTATAGAGGAATAAATAATACGCAGGAGTTTGAAAAGGAATTTATAGAAAGTTTGATTGAACAGGGTAGTGATGGAAAGATTTTTTTAGATTTTTTGAGCCAGTATGATGAATTTAATGATTACGAGACCTATAATGCATATATGGTGAATGTAAGGAATTTTATAATAGGTGCATTATATAATTCAAAATCTAATGCAAGAGTTTTTGATAAGTACATATGGTTAAAGAATTATTATAATAGTACCGTTAGTAAGGTTTATAAGGAATATGACAAATTTTTAATTAAATAATGCATATTACAGCGTTAGGGCAGTTATGAGTCGAAAGATTTGTAGCCGCCCTTTTTTATTGCTTTTGGACACGATGTCCAGAAGCGGAAAGGAGGATTATGAGGTATTTATTACATCGGCTGTATGTTCCACCTTAGAGGGGCATACGCACAAGAAGATGCAGATCGGAGGTGCTTATGCAGGAGGAAACAACACAAAAAACGATTGCCCTTGCAATCAAGACATCCAAACTGACCGCAAGTGTTCTCCAGAAGGCGATGAAGATGTATCTGGAGCATCAGAAGCATAAAGAGCCTTCCCACGGGAAAATACCGGTGAAAAAGCTGGTAGGTCAGGGAGCGGGTGCGAAGTCCATAGAGGTCACGGATGATAACATTAAGGCTTTTGAGCGTGTGGCGAGAAAGTACAATGTAGATTTCGCTGTGAAGCGGGATAAGACCACGGAGCCGCCAAAATACCTTGTATTTTTTAAGGGTAAGGATACCGATGTGATTGCACAGGCGTTCAAGGAATTTGTAAAAGTTAATGAAAAAAAGCAACAGCGTCCGTCATTACGGCAGAAACTGAAAGGACTTCAGAAGATGATCGCACAGAACAAGAACAGGGAGCGGAGCAGGGAGAAAAACAAGGACAGGGGACAGAGCCTATAAGCAAGGTCATTGACCGCAAGAAGTTCTGCGGCAGGATTGCCACAGGCGACTATGACACAGTCATTATCGGGCATTCGCAGTTTGAAAAAATCCCGATGAGCATAGAACGCCAGAGGGAGCAGTTCACGGTCAAACAGTTAATGAAAACCCGAAAGGCAATCAAGACAAAACTCGAAAAGCTCAACGACACTAAGCGTAAGGATACGGTCATCGACTTTGAACAGCTCGGCGTTGACAGGCTTTTCATTGATGAGAGCCATTTTTACAAGAATTTGTACCTCTACACCAAGATGCGGAATGTGGGCGGTATCGCCCAGACCGAAGCCCAGAAATCAAGCGACCTCTTTATGAAATGCCGCTATCTGGACGAAATCACGGGCAACCGTGGCACGGTTTTCGCAACGGGTACGCCTGTCAGCAATTCAATGGTTGAGCTGTACTCTGTTCAGAGATACTTGCAGTATGATACCCTTGCACAGAACGGTTTACAGCATTTTGACAGTTGGGCTTCTACCTTTGGAGAAACGGTTACAGCTCTGGAATTAGCACCCGAAGGCACAAATTACCGAGCCAAGACGAGGTTTACCAAGTTCTATAACCTGCCAGAGCTGATGCAGATGTTCCGTGAGGTGGCGGATATTCAGACCGCCGATATGCTAAAACTCCCCGTGCCAAAGGTCAATTATCACAATATTCAGACCAAGCCGAGCGAGATACAGACCGAAATGGTAGCTTCCCTTGCGAAGCGGGCTGAGAAAGTCAGGGCAAGGCTTGTCGAGCCGAACATCGACAATATGCTCAAGATAACCAATGACGGACGGAAACTGGCTCTTGACCAGAGAATGATTGACCCGATGCTGCCAGATGACCCAGATAGTAAAGTCAATGCCTGCGTGGATAATGTGTACCGTATCTGGGAGGAACACGCCGATACCAAAGCGACACAGCTTGTGTTCTGCGACCTGTCCACCCCGAAAAATGACGGTACTTTCAATGTCTATGACGATATGAGGGAGAAACTGATAGCCCGTGGTATCCCGGCTGAGCAGATACGCTTTATCCACGAAGCGACCACCGATGCACAGAAAAAAGAGTTGTTCGGCAAGGTCAGAAGCGGCGAAGTCCGTGTGCTGTTCGGTTCTACTCCGAAGATGGGAGCAGGTACGAATGTGCAGGACAGGCTCATAGCAATCCATAACCTTGATTGTCCGTGGCGTCTTTCCGACCTTGAATAAAGGCAGGGTAATATGTTTCCAGAGGTGGAGGTTTACCGCTATGTGACCGAGCAGACTTTTGACGCCTATCTCTATCAGTTTGTGGAGAGCAAGCAGAAATTTATCAGCCAGATAATGACGAGCAAAAGCCCTGTACGCTCTGCCGAAGATGTGGACGAGGTTGCCCTGTCCTTTGCGGAGGTTAAAATGCTTGCCACCGGCGATGCCCGTTTTAAGGAAAAGATGGATTTGGATATACAGGTATCAAAGCTCCGAGTATTAAAGCAGAGTTATCTTTCCGAGCATTACGACCTTGAGGACAGAGTGCTGAAATACTATCCCCAGACCATTAAAGAGTATGAGGAACGTATTGCAGGCTATGAAAACGATGCGGCTCTTGCCGAGCAGCACAAGCCGCAGGGCGAGGATAAATTCTGCCCGATGATCCTAAAAGGCGTGACCTACACCTAAAAGGCAGACGCAGGCGAAATGCTCCTTGCAATCTGCAAGGATTATCCGATGTCCGCACCTACCGAAATTGGCAGCTACCGAGGTTTTCGAATGGAGATTTATTATGATACTGTCAATGCCCATTATTGTATGAACCTCTGCGGAAAGGCAAAGCATAAGGTGGATTTAGGTGCTGATGCCCTCGGAAATCTGACCCGAATTGAAAACGAGCTGTCAAAGCTCCCCGCCAGACTGGAAGCTGCCAAAAGAAAATCCAGAATACCGCTCCGTAGAGGAAAAAATTGAGGAACTTTACAAGGAGTATCCCAAAGTGATGGCAGTTTTGGATACGGAAAAGCCGAGTGATTTATCCGAGCAGGAGTGTAAGGCTTTGATAGAAGTTTTGGAGCTTCGGAACAGGCTCAGCGATATGCAGCAGGAAGCAATCTATTTCAGAGGGTGCTATGACAGCGTTGGGTATCTCAAAAAGGCAGGAATACTATAACCGAGAATGGGCGGCATTGGCGTGGAGCTGATGCCGTCTTTTTACATAGTAGTAGAGATAGAAAAAATTTAATCTATATGGTATGATAAGAAAAATACGTTGTGATACTGCTATGAATTTTAGCCGTTAAATGCACGAAAGGAATATTATATGAATGAATATTTGGAAAATCAATTAAATAAGTCGGTAGTTTATCAGCAATTAAAAGATAATTGTGAAAGGAATAATCAACATGAAGTATTGGCTCTTGTAGCGAAAGTTGGTACTTTTGCAGTTGAACGCCTAAAGACAGTGATTAAAAATATGCCTGAGTTCACCCTGCATGATGATACTCATATTTTTAATATGCTCACTATTATTGGAAAACTTATTCCGCAAGAAAACATGAGAAAATTATCTACGCCAGACTTATTCATATTGATTGTTTCAGTATTCCTACATGATATAGGTATGGCTCCTGATGAAAAGCATATATTAGCATGGAAAAATCAACTTCCCGAGACAGAATATGACGAGGAATTAAAAGAAGAAAGAGAAAAATTTGCTCGTTTTCGTCTAACGTATACACATCAATTAGCTGACATTGAACGGCTTGAAGCAGAACAAGAGTTTTCGAAAGCGCAGCTTCTTGAAGATTATATTGTTACTGAATATATAAGAACAACTCATTCGATTCGTGCAAGGGAAATTATCGCAAAGTATTGGGCAGAGGAAATAGTATACCAAGATACAGATTTAACGGAGGATTTGGCAACGATTTGTTTTAGCCATAATGAAAGTTACACATATTTGCTCCAAATGGAAACCTTTAGAGTCTGTGGTCAAGATGAATACCTGTGTATTCCATTTGTGGCAACAGTATTACGATTAGCCGATATAATTGATTTTGACCCTAAAAGAACACCTTCTGTTCTGTTTTCTCATCTAGCTGTAAAAAATCCTGTATCGTTGAGTGAATGGAAAAAGCATCAAAGTATAAATGCATGGACAATATCGCCCAGAAAACTTTTATTTTCGGCTCAGTGCGAACACCCTGCAATTGAAGCGACTATTCTTGCTTTTTGCGATCAAATTGATGAAGAATTGAGGAATGGCACTGTTATTTTGTCTAATCTATCAGATGAGGGAATGGATATTGATGTGGAGGTCTATAAAATTCCATTGCCACCTCAAGTAGATAGAAGAAAAATACAAGCTAAAAAAGATATAATATCAGGAAAGTCTATTTATCGTTACCATGACACAAAATTTTCATTAAGTAAGAAACAAATAATTGATTTGTTAATGGGAACTAAGCTGTATGGTAAGCCAGAAGTTGCATTGCGTGAATTGTTACAAAATTCTATTGATGCTTGTTTGCTTAGACAAAAACTCTCTGAGTTATGGGGGATAGAGTACACCCCTAAAGTTAATGTGTCATTATATACAAAAAATAATGTTGATTATTTGCGAGTAAGTGATAATGGTGTTGGCATGAACCAACATATAATTGATAATTATTACACCAATGTCGGATGCTCATATTATTCTTCTCGGGAATTTAGTGAGTTAATGGTTTCGTTCAAATCTTCGTTCACTCCGATATCTAGATTTGGTATAGGCATTCTTTCATGTTTTATGGTATGTGACTCTATGGAAGTGACAACTAGGAGAATTAGAGAAAGATTCGAGTGCGATGAAGCATTGCATATATCGATTGAAGGTTATGAAAGTCTTTTTGTTATTTCGGATTCTGATAAAAAAGAACCTGGAACGGATACTATATTAACATTACGTCCAGTGCATCCGTGGGATAGAATGAATGAAGAAGAATTTATGCAGTGTATAAAAGCCATTGTGCCAAATCCAGCAGTACAAATTGAGATTGAAACAAACAAAGGAAGCGAATTATACTCAAGTGATTATTTTGATGATTTAGATTTAGAACCTTTATTAGATTATTCTTGGAATAATACAAAAAATATCCGTAAAATAGATATTGATTTGACTTGTGAAGAATATGGATTTAAAGGGAGAGGTTGTATAGGAATACTTACTAAAAATGGCTTGCCAGCAGAGGAAATTGAAATATTATCAAAAGATGTTGAAATTGATGGTGAGATTTATACCCTGTCTTCAAATATAAAATATAAAACTAATTGTATTACAGAAACATCAACAAGCATTTCAGTAGATGAAGACGGTGAAATTGATACAAATACATCATGGTCGGAAAGATTTAAATCCAAATCCTCATTATCTATACATGGAATAGAAGTTCCTTACAACTTGTTTCCTGATTATTCCAATAGGATGTCGAAAGCAGTCCTTAAAATACCATTTCCTTTTTCTTTTAGACTGGATATTGGTGTAAATAGTGACTTGAATCTAAATTCTGCAAGAGACCAGATTATTTATGATGAGAAGTGGTTGACTTTTGAAGAAAACTTATATCGAATTATTTGTAGAAGACTTAAGGATATTCTTTCGTCATCTGATTGGAAAATATTGAATGAAATAATTCAAAAAAATAATACAGACACGTTTTGCCGAGTTGCAAATAGCTTTGAGTGAGAAGTGAAAGTCAGTAATTGTTTTATCAAGGAAAAATACTTTGTCGCTGTTAATGTAGTCCCAAATATCTAAATAAGGCGAAAATTTATATCGGTTTGGTTTTGTAAAAGGTGGCATTGGCGTTGAGCTGATGCCGCCTTTTACATAGTCGCACAGGTAGAAAACTTCTCGCAAATATAGTATAATAATAAAAAACAGGGAGATGTTCAGATATGACAGCAGATGAAAAGCAAAAAATATGTGATAATATTTTTCAATATATAACAAAAAAATTAGATGATTGGATGGACAATCAAATTTTTACAAAGACATCTATGAAGGAATTGGGAGAACTGTATTATAATCATGTATTAAATGAGGTTGAAAATGCAGACACTCATCTATTAAATGCAGTGATAAGAACCGTAAAGCCAAGGAATGTGGAATGTATAACGCAGGAAGATTATTATATCGCATTGTGTAAAATTTTGTATTTCAAAAAATTACCGTCTGAAGTGTGGACTGATGTTGAAAGAGAATATGATGAAATATTTGTTCAGAAATATGGCGTGGTAATGCAAAAATATCAAACAGAGATAAATAAAATAGATACAGAACTTACTCAAACAAAGACTTCTGCCGATGCAATAAAAAATGCCACGCCAAGTTATTCTTTTATGCGAGATATATCTACTGAAGAACAAAAGCTTTATGAACTTAGTTCGAAATGTAATTCTTTAAGAACACGAAAAGAAATGTTGACGTTTGTTATAGACTATGTAACTTCAAAGTTGTCAGATTTCTGTGATATGCAAGATATGCAAAGCGTTGAAAATGCGAAAAAACAGGAAACCTTGAAATTGAGCAAAGAAGATACTTATGGTGCGGATTTTTCTTTTTCATCATATCGGGATTATGTAGATATAGCGGAAGATGATTTAGACAGACCGTATGCTCTGTTTTTCAAAGTGAAAATATATGTTATCTTAGAAAATGCAAGAAAGCAATATCGTTATTCTTGTTATGCGAAATCGGATGATGAGGCAATAGATGAGTATAAAAACTATATTCAACAGATTCCTAAAATTGATGATTTACAGATATATAAAAGTTGTAATCCTGTTAGTTATAATGCCGCTTTGGAGAAGTTGATTTTAGATTATAGACTGTTGGAGGAATTACAAGATAAGTTGGAATCGAGTGTTTGCCTTCGAGAAAGAAAACGTGTTTTACTAAAAGCAGTAGAATTATATAAGCAAGGTGAATATGAAGTATTTAATAACATTTTGCCAATACAGATAGAAGGAATGTTTGCAGATTATTTGCAGGATACAACAACATTTTTACGTTTTTCCAAAATGGATATTTATTCAAATGCTGTTTTAAAAGATAAGATTAGACATTTGCAAGAAGTTAAGAGTGACATCTATCCAGAAGCGGTTGAATATTTTATGTATTATTTTAACAATATGATTCGCAACAAAATTGCTCATGGAAGGTATAAGGGAAATCCAGATGAACAGATTCAAGACGAAATTTTTGCAAGAGAATTGATATTAGATATGGGAATGTTAGTACATATGTTATCCAGAAAAAGCGAAACTGAAAAGATGTATCGTTTTATTCATGGATATCAAAAATATTATGAACGTGTAATACGCTCGTCTGAGGAGCATCAATGTTTTGGTGCGTTATTCAATGATATGATTGGAGATAAAACAATAGCGGACTATGATACTCTGGAAAGATACAGACCTATTCAAGTTGCATATTGGCTAGTAAATCCATATTACGAAAAAATTTATGGACAGGTAGATGACATAAAGGAGTTATTGGAATTAAGGAATGAATTTTTAAGCAAAGAATTTTGGGAATATGTATTGAAAAGACTAAATAGTGTTATTAACCAAGGATATGACTATTTAAGAATTAATATGGAGTTTCTATCAGTGGTTAAAGGCTTGTTTAGATGTAATATCAACACAGATGTTAAGCAAATCTTAGGGAAAGTGAATGCCGCATTATTAAAAATAAAAGATATGCAGCAACAACAAGATTAGGATTAAAGTATACATAGCCGAGAGGTTTTCGTTTAACGAAAGCCCCTCGGCTATTTCTATTTTCTGGAGGTGATTTTATTGAATGAGAACTAACAGACCCTATGTGCAGATTTACCCAGATGTGCTTGAACGGGTACGCCAGATTGACCTGTTATCCTATCTGCGTGAGTTTGAGCCGAGCAATCTCGTTAAGGTCAAAGGCACAAGCAATGTGTACTGTACCGCAGAACACGACAGCTTAAAGATTTCCAACGGCAAATGGTATTGGTGGTCGAGAGGTTTCGGCGGCTATTCTGCCCTCGACTATCTGATAAAAGTCAAGGAATATGACTTCGTAGAAGCCGTGGAAATTCTTACAGGACAGGCATTGGCGGACTGGAAACCGCCGCCCCCTGCCAAGAAAAAAGATGAGCCAAAGGTGCTTCTCTTGCCGCCGAAGTTTAAGAACTGCGACAGAGTTTTGCAGTATCTTTTCGGGCGTGGTATTGACTATCAGCTCATACAAGAGTGCGTTGCAGACGGTACAATTTATGAGAGCGCCGACTATCACAACGCCGTTTTTATCGGCAAAGATGAAAGCGGAACACCCAAGTATGCGGCTCTTAGAAGTACGCTCGGCAGCACTTTCAAACAGGATGCATCGGGCAGCGACAAAAGGTATTCGTTCCGACTTCTGGCAAGAGAGCCGACAGATACCGTGCATTTATTTGAAGCCGCCATTGATTTACTGTCCTATGCCACCTACCTCAAGTGCGAGGGCAAGCACTATAAAGCAGAAAATCTGCTCTCTTTGTCGGGCGTGTATCAGTCTAAAAAAGAGGCTAAGGACAGCAAAATCCCCGTAGCCCTCACAACTTTTTTGAGTGTCAATCCACAAATTAAAACCATCGTTCTGCATCTGGATAATGACAAGGTAGGCAGGCTTTGTACTGCCACTTTGAAGGAACTGTTGCAGAAAGACTACAAAATCGTTGATGATCCTCCGTCTGTCGGCAAGGACTTCAACGATTTTTTGTTGTCCTATCTGAAAATTGCAAGACCAAAGCCTAAGCGTGAAAGGAGTGATGTCCGTTGATTGTGTAGTAGATTCTCACCAGAAAGACACCGAAACCAAATCAAAATTTAATGCTGAAAGCGAGGAATGAACCATTGAAAAAGTATGATGTAACTCTTACTGCCCATTACCAAAAGACCATTTCCATTTGTGCGGAGAGTGCAGAACAGGCAAAAGCAAAGACCGAAATTATCCTGTTCGATACCGACATTATCAACTTTACCGATGATGATTTTGTTTGCGGCGAAGCCGATATTACCGAGCAGAGAGAGGACGGGCTTGACGGTGCGGGCGAGAATACACCACAGGAAAATGAAGATTGTTCGGACTGCCCGTACCTCTGCCCTGTGTGCGGTGAGTGTATGTATGAGGACGATTGCGAAGAATGGGATGTCTTACCAAGCACTGAATTTGGTTAGCCAAATTCGCTTGTTAGGGGGCAGCCCCCTAATACCCCGTGAGAACAAAAAGGAGTTCAAGAATGAGTGAGTTCTTATTTTTCATTATCGGCACAATGCTCGGCGGTCTGTTCAGCGTTGTGTGTATGTGCTGCTTGCAGATAAACAGACTTTCTGAGAGAAAGGAAGAGGACAATGCGAAAAAGAAATGTGCAGATACTTTTCCGTTTGACTGAGGAGGAAGCCGAACACCTTAATGAGCTTGTGCGGAAATCGGGTCGCTCGAAAGAAGCCTTTTTAAGAGAAATGGTAAGGGGCTATCAGCTCTGCGAAAAGCCCGACCCGGAGTTCTATAAAATGATGCGTGAGCTGTCCGCTATTGGCAACTGTATCAATCAGCTTGCGGTTAAGGCAAACGCCCTCGGCTTTGTGGATACCCCGATGCTCCGTGAGGAAGCAAGGAAGTGGCACGAATTTCAGATTGAAATTCGCAAAAGGTATCTGCTTCCACGCAGGTCATCGTAATGGCGGTCTGCGAGATATGGGATGTGCGTGGCAGGCTTGACCACCCAATCGACTATGCCGAAAACCCAGAAAAGACCGTCAACCCCAAATACACCGATGCGGATTTGCAGGTGATGGTTGATGTAATGGAATATGCCACCAATAAGGATAAGACCGAACAGCGTTTCTTTGTCACAGGCGTAAACTGCGACCCGACCACCGCCAGAGATGAAATGATGATTGCCAAAGTCCAATGGAACGATACGAGTGAGATTGTCTGTTACCACGGCTTTCAGAGCTTCAAGCACGGTGAGGTTACGCCAGAGCAGGCTCACGAGGTCGGCGTTAAACTTGCCGAGCGAATGTGGGGCGACAGATTTCAAGTCATCGTTGCCACCCACCTGAATACCGACTGCCTGCATAATCACTTTGCCATTTTCCTGGCATGTTGTCTGCATTGTCGAGTTCCTGGACATGATTTAGGACACGATAATTATTGTGTCTGTGGGGACGCAGGAAGTTGTAATAAGTTACCCAGAGAGCCAAATCGTAGTTGGCACCTTCGATGTTATCGAAGCCGTTGGTAGGGCGATAAGATTCTTTATAAGTTCTGTTAAGCCGTTCGATCATTTGTTTGTATGGTCGGTGCGTGGCAGATACTTCATCATTGTTTTTAAGACCAATTACTTTTGTAATATCAAACTTAAATTTTTCACCAAATTGGCGTAAGAATTGTTGTGCCGCTAATGGGTATGCACTGTATCCGTCAGCAATAAATTTAAAGTGTTCCGGAAGTTTCTCTTTAAAGTGCTTGAAAGCCATACGCATTGAAAGGATGCAGAGACCGACACCTCGATTGTCGGAGATTTGGTAGCCAAGGATGGAGCGTTTTGCGGCATCCATGATGAACCAGATGTAGCCTTTGACACCATGGATTTTTATGTAGGTTTCATCAGCAGTTAAAACTTTGCCAACTTTGTAATCGTAGCTGTCGGTAAAAGGTTTTACGCATATGGCGGCAGTTGTACAGTAATTAGCTATCTGCTGATGGGAAATCTTAATTCCATGTATATCTTTGAGTGCCTGTGCAGTTTTGCGCAGGGATAGACCTAAGTTTACACGATAGGTTAAACATAATGACATAATGTAAGAATCATGTTGCTTAAACTTTAAGGAAGATGAGTTTTTAGGAAGTGAAGATAAATCCATCTTAAAAAAATCTATCGTAAATTCGCGGTAGATGTAGTGAAGTTTGTATTTATTTTTACCGTAGTCTTCTTCCAAATCTTCTTTATCAACTTTGCGAAGGTTGTGTAAATAGTAGGAGCATTTAGGATTGACACATTTGTGAACAATAAAGTGTTTTCTGTTTTTCTTAGGGACTAAAGAGTGTGAGCAGTAAGGGCACTTGAGCTTATAGTTTTGTGAAAAGCGGTTATTATTGCCTGGGGAAAATTTGGTCTGACACACTTTGCAAAGTATCTGAGTTTTAGCTTTTCCATTGTTCCATGTAAGATAGTCAACAGGAGCTTTGCACATAGGACATGTGCAGTCAGATGGAATATCACATGCCACACGACGAAAAACAGGTTTGATAGTTTTTACATAGCGTTTTTGGTAGTAAGGGATTAAGTCTTTACAAGTCCAGTCCTGCTGGCAGGAAATGATTTTAGGAAGTTTATCTATTTTGAATTTTTGATATTTAGGTGAATGTGAATCATCAAAAGCCCACTGTTTAAGTGGGATGTATCTGCAAATAAAATTAAATAATTGACCAATAATTTTGCGTTGGTAATTGATGTAATTTAATAAATAAAGTATAATGTCCATGAGCAATGTCTCCTTTTGTGTAAAGTTGGTTTGGCGATTGACATTATACCAAAAAATGGAGGTCATTGCTCTTTTTATTTGCAAACCTCCGAAAATAAAGGTTTTAGAGTAAAAAAAGGGGTAGTTTTTTGACACTACCAGGAGTTGGATAGTGTCAAGTAAGCTATGAAAAAATGAGCCAAAGAAAAAGAGGCTCAAATGAACATTGAAAATTGCAGATATGTAAGCTTTTGATAACGGACGTCATCCTTGAGCAATGCTTGCGGTGGCTGATATTTACATCTATATAGTTTGTGCACCGAAGTATAGAAGAAAAGTAGCATATGTGTTTTAGGTACAGTAAACAGAGAATCAGTGGAAGCTACACTTGTTAAAAATGGTAATATGTTAGTGCGTAAGTCTATTGATGTATCAGTATAGAATATGACAATTTTCAATTTTTCTGAGAATTGCTGCAAATAAATACAAGAGGGGGCAACAATGTTTATAAAGATTTAGCGGATATTATTGAATCAGTATATGGTTACGGAAAAGGAAAATATAAATTCAAGAAATAATTTGATTTTTGGATAAGTATTTGTATAATTTTATTAAATTTAGAAATTATCGTACATATCTTATGGATGATAGTGATTGAGTATGGTATAATAGTAATTTTATGCAATATAAACTATAATATTTGAGGGAGAACAATCAATATGATTAGAAAATTGCAGAAGGCGGATATAAATAATGTCGCAAATTTATGGTTAGACACCAATTTTAAAGCGCATGATTTTATCTCTACTGAATACTGGAACACGAATTTTGAATTCGTGAAAGAAATGTTACCACAGGCAGAAGTCTATGTATATGAAAATGACAAAAAGATACAAGGCTTTATAGGTATGAATGGCGAATATATAGAAGGTATTTTTGTTTCGGCTGAAATGCAGTCGCAGGGCATAGGTAAACTTTTGTTAGACTATGCAAAGGATCGAAAACCTAAATTACTCTTAAATGTATACCAAAAAAATACACGGGCAGTATGTTTTTATCAAAGAGAGGGTTTTGAGATTCAGAGCGAAGGCTTGGATAACGATACAGGTGAAAAGGATTATGCAATGATATGGCAGCAGGAATAGATGCTTTATCGTTGCAAGGAGTAAGATATTTTGGCAAAACTAACGAAATTAGTTATTATGAAATAAATACTAATTTCGTTAGTTTTTTGATGTATAGGAGACAGAAAAAATGCCAAGAATAGGACTTTCAAGAGAAAAAGTAATTGAGCAGGCAGCAATGCTTGCAAATGAAAAAGGATTAGAGTATGTTACAATTACCACACTGGCTGGCTACTTAGGAATTAAAAAGTCTTCTTTATATAATCATATAAAAAGTCAGGAAGACATTTATCATGGAATTATGATATATGGCTGGCAAAATGGAGCAGAGAAGATAGCCGAGAATATTGTTGAAGAGGATGCGCAAGAGGCATTACGAAAATATGCGTATGCATTTTATCAATATGCAATGGATAATCCTGGGATTTTTGAGGCAATGCTTTGGTACAACAAATATAAAAGTGAGGAATTAATCAAAGCGACAGAAAAAATATATACTTTTTTCTTTGCACAGACAGATAAATTACATATAGACCGGGAAGTCGCAAATCATCTGCTTCGCACATATCGTGCATTTCTAGAAGGTTTTTTGCTTCTTGTGATACATGATTCGTTTGGAAATCCTATATCGATAGAGGAAAGTTTCGCATTATCTCTTGACGTATTGATTAGCGGAATGAAGCAATATGAATCAATGTAACATATAGAAGATAGCAGGAACAAAGGTAAAAATGGATTATACATCCTGAAGCTATGTATAGAATTAAAAATTAACTATGCAAAATAGCCAGAGACAGTTAGAAAGGAGATAGCATGAAAATAAAGGTAAATACACTAACAACAGATATGTTTCTTGAACTATATACATCAGTGTGCTGGGAGCCTCCTTGCAGAGAGCAGGTGGAATGTGCCTTGAAAAATACAGCAGATGAAGCGGAAACATATGGATATGGTTCGTCCCAGTGCAGTCAATTCATCTTTGGAGCAGCTTAAAAGTATTGAGAAAGAAAAAATTTATTTTCAAGAGCTTTCACATGCATAAAGACTTAGAATAAATAAAAAAGTCTTGACAAATAAACGACCGTTTACTATTATTGGGAAGTAAACGGTCGTTTATTTTTGCTGGAGGAAATTAACATGGGAATTATAGCTGTCAAAGATAAAGCAGAAAGATTTTATTCAGTTATGTATTTCTATTACAGTGTTTATGATGGCACAGATGATAAAGAAATGGTAAAAGAGGAATTTGTATCAGCAGTAAACAGTATGGTATAAGAGTTAAAGGAAAGGAGATTTATATCATGAAGAATAGTATAGTAATTCGTATAGAAGAAAAGAGTGAATATCGTGAGGTGGAAAATCTGGTAAGAGACAGCTTTTGGAATGTGTATCGTCCGGGATGTCTGGAGCATTATGTCCTTAATCAGCTAAGAAATAATCCGGCATTTGTACCGGAGCTTGATTTTGTTATGTATCGGGACAAAGAACTCATTGGACAAAACATCTTTGTGAGAACCGCAATCGCGGCAGATGATGGAAGAGGCATTCCAATCATGACTATGGGACCAATTTGTATCAAGAATGAATATAAACGAAAAGGATACGGAAAAATTCTGCTTGATTATTCATTGGAAAAGGCAGCGGAGCTTGGCTGTGGAGCGTTGTGTTTTGAAGGAAATATTGATTTCTATGGAAAGAGCGGCTTCAGACAGGCAAGCGAGTATGGTATCCGTTACCATGGCCTGCCAGAGGGGGAAGATGCATCATTCTTCTTATGCAGGGAACTGAAATCAGGATATCTTGATGGAATTACAGGAGAGTATGCAACACCGGAAGGATATCTGGTTGATGAGCAGGAGGCACAAGATTTTGATAAGCAGTTTCCATATAAAGAGAAAAAGAAAATGCCGGGACAGATTTTTTAAATATGAAAGTTGGCAGATATATACAGATAAAAAGTGATTGAGTATTGCTAAAAATTGGTATCATTCTGCATCTTGGTATCAGTTTCATGCATGTTAGTTGCCGGTATATAGACAATGGAATCAAATTGCGATAGAGTAATTATGGTGGCAGATTATACAAAATGGAGCCTGAAGGGAAATACGGTGAGAGTAACTGAAAAGATTGTAAACAATTCGGAGGAAGAGGGAGTAACTCTTCAATACATGAGACTTACAAAGGATTTTGAAGAGATAAAAGAATATGTGCAACATAAAGGGGAGGCTTTGATTGGATATACGCAGAACAATGAAAGAGTATCAGTCAGAGTGGAGGATATTCTGTATTTTGAGATAGTGGATGGCATTGTATTTGCATATACCGTGGACAGTGTTTATGAAATCAAAGGCAGACTGTATCAGGTGGAAGAAAAGGTCAGCAGGAGAACTATATGCAGAGCATCTAAAGCAATGCTTGTAAATGTAGAACATATTACTTCTGTCCGAACTGCATTGAATGGAAGATTGTTTTATGGAGGATGATGACGATGAAAGAATTTGCTCCGAAAAGAGAGTTTCTGTTTGATTACATAACGGTTGTGGCAGAATGTACATTTGCAATTGCAGTAATTGGCAGTCTTTTTGCAAGAAATAACAGCATCAGTTTCGTCTATTTTTTCCTGCCGTTTGGATTGGCGATTATCTGTATGATTCCATGTATTCCCATTTATTTAAAGGAAGATATGACTATTTCACAGATTATGTGGCAGAGAGGGATTGAACTTGTAGTTTTGGAAATTGCAATGTGTGCTGTGATTTATCTTATTATGGGTGACAGTGTTTCCGCAATAGTCTATATTGCGATACTAATTTCTACAGCAGTTTGTGATGTGTTGTCATATCTTGTGAAGTGGTATCTGGAGAAAGAAGAGGCAGATAAGATAAACCGAAGGATTGCAGAACGCAGAAAGAAAAAAGCGAATGGATGAGAGGAGCTTAATTGCAGAATGGAAAAGGTAGAGGATGCAATGGATAACATGGTTAAAAAGGAACAATACGAAACGGAGAGATTATGTATAAGACATTTTGATTCTGTTGATGCAGATTCCTGTTATATGGGATGGGGGCAGAATGAACAACTTGGAAAATTTATCTTCGGTTATCCGATGACTAAGGAAAAAATGAAGTCTTTCGTGGTGACTATGGAGAAAAATGAAAATGCCTGGGTTATTGTGGAAAGAAAAAGCGGTCAATGTATTGGATATATCACAGTAGACATTCCGTATCTACAGCTTGCCATTGGTGAAATCGGATATGTAATCGGAGGTAACTTTCAACGAAAAGGTTATGCATATGAAGCTGTTTCTAAGCTGCTTCACATTTACTTTGAAGAGAAATCTTTATATATGATGGAAGCAAAATATAATATCTACAATGTTTCTTCGGAAAAATTATTAAAGAAGCTTGGATTTGTAACAGATGGGATTCTTCGGAACAGAAGAATCAACCTGCAGACGGAACAGCGGTGTGATTTGGTGGTATGTTCGCTCTGTCGGGATGATTGTCTACCTGATAAAAATAGAAAGTATACAAAATGAAATCTATGGAAAAAATGATATAGCCAATATAGCAGAGGAGAAATGAAAATGAATAATAAAGCCAGTATTACTGCCCTGATGAGTTTGTTTGGACGGGCGTTTCATGCAGAAAATGAAGAACATCCGGTTTTTGAGGATAATCTTGCCAAGGAGCTGATGGCAGCAGAAGAATATGCTGCTGTTCAGGGATATATCCTTGATGGTGCAAAGTTTTTTGAACCGGAGATTGCCCCTGCAAAGCAGGAACCGACAGAGCTGCTTCGCAGAATTGTGAATGTTAATATCGCACCGTCACCACTTTGCCGTGCGGCATATACGGAGCAGGCGTTAAAAGCCTCCGCTCTGACAGGTACAAAACAATATGTCATCTTCGGTGCAGGCATGGATACCTTTGCTTTTCGAGAAAAAGAGTTCCTGTCGAAACACAGGGTATTTGAGGTCGATCATCCTCTGACCCAGGCAGACAAACGGAAACGAATTACCCGCGCCGGCTGGACTATTCCCGAAAATCTTGCCTTTGTTCCTGTAGACTTTACTAAAGATAATGTAACGGAATGCCTGATTACCGCTGGTTTTGATCCGTCTGTCAAATCCTTTTTCTCATGGCTTGGCGTGGTATATTATCTTTCAGTGGAAGCAATCGACACAATGTTTGCTGCACTTTCTGAACTTTGTGTCGATGGCAGTACCATTGTATTTGACTATCCGGATGAGAATTTCTTTGATGCCGGCGAAAAGCGTGTGCAGAATACTATTATGATGGCAAAAGCAGGCAGAGAACCGATGAAGTCGGCATTTTCCTACAATGAACTTGAAAAACTGCTCGAAAAATATGGCTTTCTGATTTATGAGCTGTTGACGCCCGATGATATTCAAAAGGACATCATCGACAAAGCCGGAGCGGATATGAAAGCCTTTGAGCATGTTAATTACTGCCTTGCTGTAAGGAAAGATGAAATAAGTGAGGGATAAGAAGATGGAATATAAAATGAGTTTGATAAATAAGAATTTGTAGAGTATTGAGTTAGCTTTTACAAGGATAGGGAGGAATATATGAAACTTACAATCGCATTCTTACAGCTTCTTCCAGCAGGAAGCCTGAAAGGAAACATGGAAAAGGGAATAGAGGCCTGTTTTCAGGCAAAAGAAAAGGGGGCAGATATTGCAATCTTTCCAGAAATGTGGAGCTGTGGATACGTCTTTCCACATGAAGAGGCAAGCCTACGGGAATGTGCCATTCCTTGCCAGGGCTCTTTTGTGAAACAATTTGCAGAGCTTGCTGCGGAGTTGAATATGGCTATAGCTATCACTCTTTTGGAGCAGCATGAGCCGAAGCCGAGAAATACAGTTTGTCTTTTCGACCGGCATGGAAAAATGCAGTATTGTTATTCAAAAGTTCATATTTGTGATTTCGGGGAAGCAGATGATGAAAGTGTTCTGGATGCAGGAGATGATTTTTATGTGGCAGAATTGGATACGAAAGACGGAATTATAAAAGTAGGATCAATGATTTGCTATGACAGGGAATTCCCGGAAAGTGCTCGAGTTATGATGTTGAAAGGAGCGGAACTCCTTCTGGTTCCAAATGCCTGCCCAATGGAACTGAACCGTCTCGCACAACTCCGGGGCAGAGCATACGAAAATATGCTAGCTATCGCCACGTGCAATTACCCGTCCCCTCATCCGGATTGTAACGGGCATTCTACCTTGTTTGATGGTGTCGTATACCTTCCGGAGCTTCCAGACTCGCGAGATACATGTGTATTTGAAGCTGACGAGGGAGAGGGTGTGTATGTGGCAGAATTGGATGTGGATATGTTGCGAGATTATCGTCACCGTGAGGTATGGGGCTGCAAAAACCGACGTCCGGAACTGTATGGTTTAATATCAGAGAAAAATCATATCTAAAAGAATTTACTTTTTGTTTATGGAGGAAACTAACTATGAAAAACGCAAACCAACTGATTGGCTGTTGCGGCTTAGATTGCGAAAAATGCGATGCCAGGATAGCAACGATTAAAGACGATAATGCCCTGCGTGAGAAAACTGCCGCTTTGTGGACAAAACTCAACGGGGTAACGATTACACCGGAAATGATTAACTGCACCGGTTGTCGCATAGAGGGTGTAAAAACACCTTTCTGCGACAAACTCTGTCCCGTACATAATTGTGTTAGGAAAAATGGACTGGATACCTGTGCCGACTGTCCAAAGATGGACGGATGTCAGACACTGGGACGCATTGCCGCAAACAGCCCGGTTGTTTTGGAAAACCTGAATAAGCTTCGTGAGGAGACAACAGAGAAAGGAAATATTAAAAATGAGTAACAGTTTGTTTGTTATTGAACGTGCACGACCGGAGGAGGCCGCTGAACTGTTGGATTATCTAAAAATCGTAGGCGGCGAAACGGATAATTTAAGTTTTGGTGCGGAAGGTGTGCTACTCAGCATTGAAGCAGAGCAGGACTATCTGCGTACACAGTGCGGCTCGACTGACAATGTTCAGTATTTTGCCAAGGTAGATGGCGAGATTATCGGTACAGCAAGTTTGAATCGTAACCACAATCGCATGAGCCATCGTGGTGTATTCGGAATCAGTCTGAAAAAAGCATGGTGGGGCTGTGGTGCGGCATCTGCTTTGACGGAAAAAATTCTTGCTTTCGCCAAAGAGAACGGCTTTGAGCAGTTGAACCTTGAAGTGCGCAGTAGTAATACTCGTGCCATCCGCTTGTATGAGAAATACGGTTTTCGGAAGTTGTGTACATTTCCAAATTTTTTCAAAATCAATGGAGAATATATTGATTTTGATTTGATGAATCTTGAGCTGAATATAGCAGACAATCAAGCAGAAATTTGAGTATTGACTATTTTAAATTTTTTGATATTATAAATAGGATGATTTTTCATATGGGCTATGCTTTTTGCATAGCCGCTTTTAATATTGGTAGGAGTTTAAACAAAAACATATTAAAAACGGAGGAAATGGAAATGTACGAATTGATTGAGAGAATAAACGATGCAGCAGATGTAAAAAAGTTTAAAGTTGAAGAACTTGATAAACTTGCGGCAGAAATCAGAGAGGCACTTTTTAATCGTCTCACAAAGATTGGTGGACATTTTGGACCAAATTTCGGTATTGTTGAAGCTGAGATAGCATTACATTATGTATTTAATTCACCGGTTGACCAGTTTGTATTTGACGTTTCACATCAGAGTTATCCGCACAAGATATTGACAGGAAGAAAAGCGGGATATATCTATGATGAACATTTTTTTGAGGATTCAGGTTATACAAATCCGGATGAAAGTGAGCATGATCTTTTTAATGTTGGTCATACATCTACATCAATTTCACTTGCATCGGGTCTTGCTAAAGCAAGAGATTTGAAAGGTGAAAAGAGAAATGTCATTGCAGTTATCGGTGATGGTTCTTTATCCGGTGGAGAGGCTATGGAAGCGTTAAATGTTGCCGGAAGTGAACTCGATTCAAATTTCATTATCGTTGTAAATGACAATGAGATGGCCATTGCAGAAAATCATGGTGGAATATATAAGAATTTGGCAGAACTCAGAAATACAGAGGGAAAAGCAGCCAATAATATTTTCAAAGCATTTGGTCTTGACTATATGTATGTGGAAAAAGGAAATGATATTCCGACACTTATTGAGACATTCAGTAAGGTTAAGGACATCAATCATCCGATAGTTGTTCATATTCACACTAAAAAGGGACTTGGTTATAAAATTGCTGAAGATAATAAAGAAGCATGGCATTGGTGTATGCCTTTCGACAGAGAAACAGGAATGCCTACAGTCGATTTTGGAGACGGTGAAGATTATACATCAATTACATCAGATTATATTATGCAGAAGGCAAAGAAAGATAAAGATTTTCTTGTAATTACACCGGCAATGCCTATGACGGGCGGATTATCGGAAGATTTGAGAAAAGAACTTGGGAGCCAGTACATTGATGTAGGTATAGCAGAAGAACAGGCTGTTGCAATGGCATCCGGTGCGGCAAGGAATGGTGCAAAACCATTAGTCATAACAAACACAACATTTATTCAAAGAACTTATGACCAGATTTCACAGGATGTATGTATAAATGGAAATGCAGTTACCATTCTGCTTAATTACACAAGTTTTGCAGGACTTACAGATGTAACTCACCTTGGTATCTTTGGAATCTCAGCATTTTCAAACATACCAAATCTTCAGATTTTGGCTCCTAGTTCAAAGAGTGAGTATTTAAATATGCTTGAATGGTCACTTAATCAGCGTGAACATCCTGTTATGATACTTATGCCAGGCAATGAAGTGACTGACCGTGAAGCAGATAAAGATTATAGTGAGATTGGCAGATTTAAAGTTGCAAATCAGGGAAAAAAGGCTGCGATACTGGCACTTGGAGATTTCTATCAGATGGGTGAGAGCCTGGCAAAAGAAGTAAAAGAAAAATTAGGATTTGAACCAACACTTATAAATCCCAGATTTGCGTCAACACTTGATACGGAGTTACTTGACAAAATCAAAGAAAATCATAAACTGATTGTGACACTTGAGGATGGCATTATCGATGGCGGTTTTGGTCAAAAGGTAGCAGCTTATTATTCAACAAGTGACATAAAGGTTAAGAATTACGGACTTGAGAAAAAATTCTATGACAGATACGACCCGGCAGCGCTGCTAGAGGAACTTGGCATGACAAATGAAGCAATGGTTAAAGAGATAGACAGGCTGCTTAATTGTTAACGGTAAAATTAAAAAATAAACAGATAAAAAATATAAAAACGTCGTTACGGTTTGTAACGGCGTTTTTTGGATATGTGGGGAATGTGTTATAAGAATAGATTTCGCTGTCGCGAAATCTAGGGTATAAAGCAGTTTCAAATACTGCTCAAAGAAAAATAGCCACAGAATATCACGATTTTATCGTGTTTTCTGCGGCTATTTTTAACATACTTACAAAAATACGACCACCTTTTATTTTACCCGAACGTCATGGAAGTGGCTATTATACGACAAATGGACGGCTCCCAGCCTCCAACGCCATTTGCTGTATAATAATCCATCTTCCATGACTGTATATAGTATATATTATATACTAAAAATAAAAAGAAAAGCACCCTTCATCAACCATAATGGTGTATAATGTAA
>CAKRFU010000030.1 GCA_934320845.1 uncultured Lachnospiraceae bacterium | reverse complement strand
GAAAAAGATGCCCAAAAAGCATTAAAGCAGATAGAGGAAAAGAATTATTCATATGAATTAAAAGAAAGTGGATATAGCGACATAGCGGTATATGGAATAGCATTCTACAGGAAAAACTGTGAAGTACGATATGGTGGGAAAGCGTAGAAGATTCCTGTAAGGCAGCAGGTGTACCGCTTTCAATTATGTCTATTTCCATATATAACATTTGCAGATGTGTTTACCAGCGAACCGCAAAAAAGATTTGATAAAATCAAACTTTTGTGGGAAAATAGAGATGTCATACTTATAGAAGGGATATATACAAGATTTGGTGTAGGTAATGATTTGCTTGCAAATGCTAAGTCTGTTAAGAGAATATTAGGACCAGCGGTAGATGCGATAGAAAAGTATGATGAAATATTAGAAGCTGCTATGCAGGAAAATAAGGAAGCTTTATATATGATAGCTTTAGGACCGGTTGCAACGGTTATGGCATATGATTTGGCAAAAAGCGGCAGGCAGGCTTTAGATATCGGACATCTTGATTTGGAGTATGAATGGTTTTTGCGTGGAGAGGGTGTAAGAGTGCCTGTTCCATATAAATATGTGAATGAAATGGAAGGCGGCGAAAACGTAGAGGATATACATGATGAGAAATATGAGAGCGAGATAAAGAAAGTATTTAAGTAAATGTTTACAACATTTCAGTATTTGATATCAGCGGTAAAGTAATAAATGATTTACAAATTATAATAATTAAAGGAGGTGACAGCTATGGTTAATGGTATAACAACAGGCATTACTCAAAATCCGTACAATTCTTATACAAACGGTTATAGTGGTGTGCTAGGAACTGATACAGATGCGGAAAATCAAAATGGTTTTAAACGTGTCGGTGAGGATGAAGATGGAAAGAAAGAGTGCCAGACTTGTAAAAATCGTAAGTACCAAGATGGATCAAATGAAGCAAATGTTTCATTTAAGAGTGCAGCTCATGTATCGCCACAGGCTGCCGGAGCAGCAGTAAGGGCACATGAGGGAGAACATGTACAAAATGCTTATAATGATGCTGCTCAGAACAATGGAAAGGTAATCTCAGCATCTGTCAGTATACATCTGTCAGTTTGTCCGGAATGTGGACGGTCATATATTTCAGGCGGAGATACAAGGACACAGATAAAGTATTATAATGAATCAAATCCATATCAGCAGGATTTAAAAACAACGGATGGCATAAAACTTCGAGGAGCAAATGTTGATAGGGAAATTTAATATGATGTAATAGTCAAAAGATAAAAGTAACTTAGCATAATGAGAAAAACACTTTTTATGTTAAGTTATTTTTGAATATACGCCTGAGATTTTTGAGTTTATATTGTATCAGAGTAAATATTGTAATTTTGTTATACGGTATGTATAATGTACGAAATGACATTTATGCTGGTTTGCGAACAGATTCAAAAGGCAGAGCAGATTATTGATACAATAGAATCTTATTTAAAGATTCGTTGGGAAAAATAGATCTGCTTAATTTATATAGGTAAAAATCAGGAGGTGTGTGTATGGCAAAAGTTATAAGCATAGGAAATCAGAGTTTTGAATCAATGCGTGAAAGAGATAATTTTTATGTAGACAAAACATTTTTTATAAAAGAATGGTGGGAAAATGAAGATATAGTAACACTTATAACACGCCCCCGCCGCTTTGGAAAGACATTGAACATGAACATGCTTGAATGTTTTTTCTCAAACAAATATAAAGACAGAGGAGACTTGTTTGAGGGACTGGAAATATGGAAAGAAGAAAAATACCGCAAACTGCAGGGAACATATCCGGTGATATTTTTAAGTTTTGCAGGAATTAAAGGAAATACATTTGAATTGTCAAAAAAACAGATAGGTGATAAAATTGTAGAATTATATGAAAGTAACAGATTTTTACTTGAGTCAGAATGCATAAGTGATACAGAAAAAAAAAGATATATATCTTTTTTAGAAAGACCAATGGATGAAGATGTATCTTATAAATTAAATGAAATGTCAAATTATCTCAGCCGTTATTTTGGCAAAAAAGTCATCATTCTTCTTGATGAGTACGATACCCCGATGCAGGAAGCATATGTAAACGGATATTGGGATGAACTTGTAGCCCTTACAAGAAGTTTGTTCAATGCGACATTTAAAACAAACCCATATCTTGAAAGAGCGATAATGACAGGAATAACCCGTGTCTCCAAGGAAAGCATTTTTAGTGATCTTAATAACCTTGTAGTAGTCACAACAACATCAAATCAATATGAGACAGCATTTGGTTTTACGGAAGAAGAAGTGTTTAATGCACTTGATGAACAGGGTCTTTCTGATAAAAAGCAGGATGTTAAATCATGGTATGACGGATTTACATTTGGTGACAGCAGGGACATATATAATCCATGGTCAATAATAAACTATCTTAAATATAAGAAATTTACGACATATTGGGCAGATTCAAGTTCAAATGGACTTATAAATAATCTTATCCAAAAGGGAAGTCCGTATATAAAAACCATGCTGGAGACGCTTATCAGAGGAGAGAAAATAAATGTTATAATAGATGAGCAGATAGTATTTTCAGAACTTGATTATTCGGAGGATGCAGTGTGGAGTCTTATGCTTGCAAGCGGTTATCTGAAAGTAATATCATCAGAGGAACTGAATCTGATAAGAGAAAGTGACAATGAATACGAGCTTGCCATTACAAACCGTGAGATATTATTCATGTTTAGAAAAATGATACTCAGATGGTTTACACCGGCAAAGCGGGAAACAAATGAATTTATAAAAGCTCTTATAAATGGTGATGTTGAAAGCATGAATGCATACATGAACAAAGTGACATTGAAGACAATAAGCTATTTTGACAGCGGAAATAGTCCGTCTGACGAAGAACCGGAGAGATTTTTTCATGGTTTAGTTCTTGGTCTTATGGTGGATCAGACAGAAAACTACATTATAACATCAAACAGGGAAAGTGGTTATGGACGGTATGATATAATGTTGGAACCGATAGATAAATCAAATGAAAAGCAGCCTGGTATCGTAATCGAGTTTAAGGTAATAAATCCTAAAAAAGAAAAAACACTTGAGGAGACGGTAGAAGCAGCGCTAAAGCAGATAGAAGATAAAGGATATGATGCAGAGCTTGTAAAAAGAGGCGTGAAAAGAGAAAACATTCATCATTATGGTTTTGCATTTATGGGAAAGAAAGTATTGATTGGATAATATAATATTGCTTTTTGGAAAATTAAATGCATGAATATTAAAAAAATGGGTACTCTATTTTTAAGATAACTGGTACAACGAATTGTTACTGTTCACACTTTAGGTGAGACAGGCAGCAAATAAATTTCTTAAAATATGTGGAGGAACTATTTTGGAAAAACAGATTGGAAAACAGAGTGTGAGGTTTGAAAATCCACCGTACATTATGTCATCGGCAGCGATTGTCGGGCAGAAAGAGGGAGAGGGACCTTACGGAAAATTCTTTGATGAAATATTAAATGATGATAAGGCAGGTTGTGAGTGCTGGGAGGAAGCAGAAGGAAAACTTCAGGAAATGGCGGCAAATAAAGCATTATCTAAATCAGGTCTTGAAAAGAAGGATATACGTTATATTGTTGCGGGAGACCTTTTGGGACAGCTGATGGCATCGTCTTTTGGTCTTATGAAACTTGAGATACCGATGTTTGGAATTTACGGTGCATGCTCTACAATGGGTGAATCAATTTCAATTGCATCAATGCTTGTTGATGGGGGATATGCTGACAATATTCTTGCGATTACATCGAGTCATTTTGCAAGTGCTGAAAAGCAGTTCAGGTTTCCTCTAGGGTACGGAAGTCAGCGAAAGATGGCATCTACATGGACTGTTACCGGAAGTGGAGCTGTTATAATTTCATCAGAAAAGATGGCACAAAAGGCAAATATGTCTGATAAAAACAAAGTTCATATTACCGGGATTACAACCGGAAAAATAGTGGATTTTGGTGTGAAGGACAGCATGAATATGGGGGCGTGCATGGCACCGGCAGCGGGAAATGTGATAGTACAAAATCTTATAGATAATGGGAGAAAGCCGGAGTGGTATGATAAGATAATTACTGGAGATCTTGGACTTGTAGGAAAAGATATATTATTGGATATAACGAGAAGTAAAGGGTACGATATAGCCGACAGATATATGGATTGTGGCATAGAAATATATTCAAGAGAGCAGGATATACAGGCGGGCGGAAGCGGGTGCGGATGCAGCGCATCAATGCTCGCGGGATATATTGTAAAAATGCTTGAAAAGGGAACATGGCAGCGGGTTCTTTTTGTTCCGACAGGTGCATTATTGTCACCTGTTAGTTTCAATGAGGGCGATAGTGTACCGGGAATTGCTCATGCTGTTGTGCTTGAGTGCTCGGGTGAAAGTCAGTAATAAGTGTTCTGGAGGTCAAAAATAATATGAATTATGTATTAGCATTTGTTGTCGGTGGTCTTATATGTGTTGCTGTTCAGCTTCTTATGGATAATACAAAACTTCTTCCGGGAAGAATTATGGTAATACTCGTATGTCTTGGGGCAGTGCTTGGAGCAGTTGGAATTTATGAACCGTTTACAAAATGGGCGGGGGCAGGAGCGACAGTTCCACTGCTTGGATTTGGGAACACCCTTTGGAAAGGTATGAAAGAAGCGATAGATAAAGAAGGATTTATCGGATTGTTCAAGGGTGGTTTTACAGCCTGTTCAGTCGGAGTGTCGGCGGCACTCATATTTGGGTATATAGCTTCACTTATATTTAAGCCAAAAATGAAATGATTATATAGAGGATGGGATTTTTATAAAAAACTCACAATAATTTTTATATTATTTATAAAGTTATTGTGAGTTTTATAGCTTTTTATACGGAATAATAGTATAATATTATGTAAGGGTCAAAAGCAGATAGCAATGTATGTTTACATAATATATCGGTAGAGACAAATTATTAAAATGTAAAAGGGGAATTAAATGTATTCAAAAGGACACGGCGGAAATATTTACAATGAGGCAGTCAGGTATGACTTTTCAGTAAATACAAATCCATTGGGGATGCCGGAAGATGTAAAAGAAAAGTTAAAGGAAAATTTGGGGAATATATGTCAGGTTTACCCTGAAGAAACATGTTATGAGCTTAGGAAGTCTATTTCATTAAAAGAAAATATTAGTGAGCATCAGATAATGTGCGGCAATGGTGCATCTGAACTTATCTATGGACTGGTACGTGCCATAAGACCTAAAAAAGCACTTGTCGTAGTGCCAAGTTTTTCAGAGTATATAAGGGCACTCAGAGCAAATGATTCTGAGATTGTATATTATCAGCTTGCTCCCGAAAGGGATTTTATTGTGGCAGAGGATATAATGTCTTATCTCACGCCGGAGCTTGATATGGTATTTTTGTGTAACCCAAACAATCCGACGGGAAAGCTTATTGAGCCTGATTTAATGCTTGATATTATTACATATTGCAGGATGAATAGGATATATGTGGTTATCGATGAATGCTTTATGGATTTTGTAAAAGACTATGAAAAGCATACCAGAAAAGGACTTATACCATACAATCCATATGTTGTAATATTAAATGCACTTACAAAAATATTTGCATTTCCGGGAATAAGAATCGGATATGCCATGACAAGTGATGTAGACCTTATACACGCCGTTAATGTCCAACTTCCATCGTGGAATGTATCTGCGGTGGCACAGCTTGCCGGAAAAGAGGTAGTGCATCATGAAGATTATGTTGAGGAGTCGAGACGATATGTATTTAGAGAAAGAGAATATATGTATTCAGAGATGAAAAAGATGGGGTTGAAAGTGTATGAACCTTCAGCAAATTTTATCTTTTTTCAGTCAGATATTCCTTTATATAAAGAACTGCTTGAAAAGCATATTTTGATTAGAAATTGTGACAATTTTGACGGAATAATGCATGGGTATTGTCGTGTTGCGATTAAAAAGCATGATGAGAATGAAATTTTATTAAAAGAAATGAAAGACATAATACAAAATAACGCTCAGATAGCAGAATACCCGGCACTCATACAAGGATAAATAAATAACCAATTACCTAAAGGATAAATAATAATTAAAAAGGAGCATGCAATTTTTTTAATATGGCATGCTCCTGAATTATTAGTTAATTATTCGATTTTAGGTTTGGTTTTTAAACCGATGAATAATTAACAGAGGTTATCGATATCTAAAGAGATAACTTTTAACTTTTTATCTTAGTTAGTCTCATCTGATGTGCTGTTTCCAGACATAGCCTGTTCCTGCTTTTTAATCATCTGGCGAACCATCTCACCACCTACAGAACCTGCCTGTGCGGATGTTAAGTTACCGTTATAACCGTTTTTTAATGGAACACCAAGTTCGTTGGCTACCTCCATTTTAAATTTGTCCATGCTTTCTTTTGCCTGTGGAACTTCCATTCTTGAACTCTGATTGCTATTTGACATATCTTTTTCCTCCTTTTATAGATGTCCGAGAGATTTGATTTCCTGTAAATAAAATGTTTATTGCAAAAATGCAATTTTAATTTTTATATGCAGCAATTGATATCTTTCGGGTGTCAGATAAGATTTATTTCTTATCTTGATAGTAGTATGTCCTGCAAAAATAAAAATATGTTGGTAGATTTTGGTCAAAAGGTTGTTTTTTTTTCAAAATGTGTTAATATATATGTATCTAACTATTTTTGTATATAAATACAAAATAAAAAAAATGGAGGAACGATTACGATGAAACATATTCAGACAATCAATAAGGCAAACTTAAGTGCAACAGCAAAAAAAGGCGGATGTGGTAAATGTCAGGCATCTTGTCAGTCAGCTTGTAAGACTTCATGTACAGTAGGAAATCAGAAATGTGCAAATGAGGACAACAAATAAATTTGTCTTATAATTAAAAACAGATAATGATGGCTGTTACGGAGTTTCGTAGCAGCCATTCACTTGTCTGAAATTTAGAGATTATTGGTGAATTGCTATTTGTTTCAGAGCAAAAACAAATAGTTTTCTGGCAGATGTAGATTGAGATTTACGTTGCCTCTTCGCAACAGATTGCTCGGAAATGAGGAATATAATGATTCATAAGTTTAAAGCGAAAGATGTAAATATTTTATTGGATATAAATAGTGGAGGAGTACATGTAATCGACGATATTACATATGATATGCTTGACTATGTGAAGCCGCCGTTTGATGCAGAATGTCCTAAAGAAGTTAAGGATAAACTTTTAGAAAAATATTCTGCAGAAGATATAGATGAAACATATAAAGAGATTGTAGAACTTTACAATGAAAAACTTCTTTTTTCAGATGATGTTTATGGTGATTTTGCGGATACAAAGGTTGAGTCACCTATAAAGGCAATGTGCCTCCATATAGCACATGATTGTAATCTTCGTTGTAAATATTGTTTTGCATCGACAGGAGATTTCGGAACAGGAAGAAAACTTATGCCGCTTAGTGTCGGAAAGCAGGCTATAGATTTCCTTTTGGAAAAATCAGTAGGAAGAGAAAATCTTGAACTTGACTTCTTTGGCGGAGAGCCTCTCATGAATTGGGATGTGGTAAAAGAAATTGTAGAATATGCAAGAAGCAAGGAAGAAGAATATGGCAAAAAGTTCCGCTTTACAATCACTACAAACGGTATGCTTCTTGATGATGAAAAGATTGATTTCATAAATAAAGAAATGTCAAATGTTGTTCTTTCAATTGACGGAAGAAAAGAAGTTAATGACAGAATGAGAGTAAAAGTTGATGGAACAGGATGTTATGACCGTATAGTAAAGAATTACAAAAAACTTGTTGAGAAGCGTGGAGACAAGGAATATTATGTGCGTGGAACATATACAAACTATAATCTTGACTTTGCAGAAGATGTAATGCATCTTTATGAGCAGGGATTTGACCAAGTTTCAGTTGAACCTGTTATGGAAGACGAGAGCGTTGAATATGCCATTACAGAAAAAGATCTTGACAAGATTTATGCTGAGTATGACAAACTTGTTGACAAAATTTCAGAAATTAAGAAAAATGGTGGATTTATAAACTTCTTCCACTTTATGATAGACCTTGATCAGGGTCCTTGTGTAATAAAGAGACTTCGTGGATGCGGCAGTGGAAATGAATATGTGGCAATCACACCTGACGGAGACATTTATCCATGTCACCAGTTTGTAGGACATGAAGAATACAAGATGGGAAATCTTGAAGAAGGCACATTTAATGAGGACATAAAGAAAGAATTTGCGGGATGTCATGTATATTCTAAACCTACATGCCGTGATTGCTGGGCAAAGTTTTACTGCAGCGGTGGATGTAATGCTAACAATTATATCTACAATGGCGACATTCACAATGCATATGAACTCTCATGCAAAATAATGAAAAAACGACTTGAATGTGCGATATTAATGAAAGTCTGCGAACAATTGGGAAGATAAAAACTGATTTTTAACTTTACAAGAAAAAAAGATTGTGTTATAGTATCAATTGAAATGCAGTGATGAGGAATAGTAACTGTCGAACGGAATGCAGAAAGCTGTTGGTTGATGTGAAACAGTAGAAGTGAAGCAGAGAACTCACCTTTGAGCAGCCGGTTGAACCGATGAAAGAAAAGAGCAGAGAGTGCTTTAGTTTTTTCTTCAAAGTAGATTAGGACGGAGACCCACCGTTACGAGGGAAGGGTATTGATTTTTTGATGTACCTGGTGAGAGCATGATTTTCATGAATAAGAGTGGTACCGCGTGAGTATGATTATTGATATATTCTCGTCTCTATATATAAGATATGTAGAGGCGAGTTTTTTTTGATATTATAGGAAACTTTTTGTTTCCTATAACATCAAAAAAACTCCGGCACACAAAAAAATCAAAATTTTAAGTTTAAAATAGAGAAAGTGAGGAAACAAAATGAAGGGATTTGAAAAGTATCAGAAAAGTTATTTTATGCCACCCGTTGAGTGTTATGATTGGGTGAAGAAGGATTCTATTGAAAAGGCACCAATATGGTGCAGCGTTGATCTTCGTGATGGAAATCAGGCACTTATTGAGCCAATGAGTCTTGAGCAGAAAGTTGAATTTTTTAAGATGCTTGTAAAAATCGGATTTAAGGAGATTGAAGTAGGATTTCCGGCTGCATCTGAGACTGAGTATAAGTTTCTTAGAACACTTATTGAGAGAAAACTTATTCCTGATGATGTTACGGTTCAGGTTCTTACTCAGGCGAGAGAGCACATTATAAAGAAAACATTTGAAGCTATTGATGGTGCGCCTAACGCAATTGTTCATGTATACAATTCTACTTCTGTCGCACAGAGAGAGCAGGTATTTAAGAAATCAAAAGAGCAGATTAAGCAGATTGCCGTTGACGGAGCAAAACTTCTTAAAGAACTCGCAAAAGATGTGAAGGGAAATATCCGTTTTGAATACAGTCCTGAAAGTTTCCACGGAACAGAGATGGATTATGCGGTTGAAGTTTGTAACGCTGTTTTGGATGTATGGCAGCCAAAAGCTGATGCAAAGGCTATAATAAATATACCTACTACAGTAGAAAATGCAATGCCGCATGTATTCGCAAGCCAGGCAGAATATGTAAGCAAAAATCTTAAATACAGAGAAAATGTTGTATTATCACTTCATCCTCACAATGACCGTGGAACAGGTGTTGCTACTGCAGAACTTGGTGTACTGGCAGGTGCAGACCGTATTGAGGGTACACTTTTTGGAAATGGTGAGAGAACAGGAAATATGGATATTGTGACAATGGCAATGAATCTTCATTCTCATGGAGTTGATTCAAAACTTGATTTCAGCAATATGCAGAAAATAAAAGATACATATGAGAGACTTACACAGATGGAAGTTTCAATGCGTCAGCCATATGCCGGAGAACTTGTATTTACGGCATTTTCAGGTTCACATCAGGATGCTATATCAAAAGGAATGGCTTGCCGTGAGGAAGGAAAAGAAAAATACTGGACAGTTCCTTATCTTCCAATTGACCCTAAGGATGTAGGAAGAACTTACGATTCAGACGTAATTCGTATAAACAGCCAGTCAGGAAAAGGTGGAGTTGCATATGTTCTTAAACAGAACTTCGGACTTATGATTCCTGATAAGATGCGTGAGGAAGTGGGATATCTTATGAAGGGTGTGTCAGACCATGCTCATGCAGAACTTAGTCCTAATGATATGCTTGAGATATTCCGCAAGAATTATAAAAATATCGATAAGAAATTTGATATTCCTGAGTGTCATTTCGCACAGGTTGCAGATGGAATAAAGGCAGAAGTTACAATTGAAGAAAATGGTCAGAAACAGGTTGTTGAGGCACTTGGTAATGGACGTTTAAATGCCGTAAGTAAGGCAATTCGCAAGCATTATGACATTGTTTATCATCTTGCAGAATATGAAGAACATTCGCTTTCAAAAAATTCAAATGCACAGGCAATGTCCTATGTGGGCATAACTGATGAAAATGATAATCTTACATGGGGTGTTGGAACAGATGAAGATATTATCAAGGCATCAATACATGCACTTGTTAATGCAGTAAATAAAAAGTTCTTTCAGAAGTAGATATTAGAATATTAGATAAATAAATATTTAAATTTAAAATAAATTACAAAAATTCAAGACAAAGTACAGAGCCGATAAGTAACAGTTAAGCAGATTATAGAAAATTTTAAGTTATAATTTGTTTAAATTGTTACCTATCGGCTTTTTATGATAAAAAAATTTTTATTTTAATAAGTACCTCATAAGTGCATTACTTATATTATATATTTAGATACTTAAGTATAAAATCAGGGATATTTTCCTCATCCGTGTCCAGAACATATGAAAATTCCTGATATACTTTTTTCTCAGCTTCTTTTAATATTTTTGAGTCTGTTGCCGAAAATTTCTTACCATTGGCTTCAACTTCATTTTTTCTGATATGCAGTTTTGCTATAAGTGCTACTATCTCTTTGGTGTCACCGTTGTAAATAATATGCATAAAAGCATCTTTTCTGAGTGTTGAGTTTTCAATCCATTCTATGCCCGTGATGGATACCGATTTGATAAGTTCGATTATCTCAGCTTTTGTAGGCATTTTTTGAAGCGATATTTTATCACTGTCTACAGGGACAAAAAGAGTTGATTTGATTTTTGCATACAGAGGATGCATCACATAATATGTGCGTTTTTTTGAACCGTCAAATCGTTCAGAGCGTACATCATCAATTTTACATACTCCCTCAGTAGGATGAAGTACAACATTTCCTGTTTCAAACATAATAATCCTCCAATTTTTCTGTACTGTGGCAAATAAATAGAATTGAAATCACAGTACAAATTTCAATTCTAAAACAACGGGAATATTCGGTTGTTTATGTAATGTATACATATATTTTAACAGAAAAAAACAAATTTTGTAAGTCTTTTTTTGTTTTTATACATCATAATAGTGTTAGAAAATGCGATAATATCTGTTGACACTCATTTGCTGGCTAACATATAATAGGAATTGAGGTTAGCCCGTATTATACGGATGAAACCTGTCTGATAATTATTAAAGAGAAAATTTAAATGAAAAAAGAAAACTGAAAATCATATTATTATTGATTTAAGGATTCTGTGATATTATCAATTTTAAGGAGGAATTATTAAAATGAATTTTGGTTACTTCGATGAAGAAAACAGAGAATATGTCATTACAAAACCAAATACACCGGCACCATGGTGTAATTATCTTGGTTCACCTGAGTACGGAGCTATTATTTCAAACAATGCAGGTGGATACAGCTTTGTAAAGAGTGGAGCAAACGGACGTATCCTTCGTTATCATTTCAATAGCGATGATACACCGGGACGTTACATTTATCTTAGAGATGATGAGAATGGTGATTATTGGTCAGCATCATGGCAGCCTGTTGGAAAAGACCTTAACGAATATAAGAGTGAGGTTCACCATGGAACAGCTTACACAAAGATGTTTGCAGAGTATGCAGGTATCAAATCAGAGGCTATGTACTATGTACCACTCAATAAGGTATATGAAGTGTGGTGTGTAAAGGTTACAAACAATTCAGACAAGCCTAGAAAGATTTCAGTTTTCGGATATGCTGAGCTTTCAAATGATGATAATTACAATCAGGATCAGGTAAATCTTCAGTATACATTATGTACAACAAATACAAGTTTCAGAAAAAATAAAATTTATCAGCAGATAAATCTTAACTGGTACAAAGGTCCTGACGGAAGTAACGGAAAAGAAAGATTTTTCGGTCTTGCAGGACAGCCTGTTACATCTTACAACGGTGACAAGGAAGCATTTATAGGTCTTTATCATGACTATGGCAATCCTGTTGCAGTAGAGAGAGGTAAATGTGACGGCGTATGCAATTACAATGAAAACAGTTGTGGTGCGTTACATACAGCATTAGAAATAGCACCGGGCGAGACAAAGGAACTTGCATTTATATTAGGAAGACATAAAGAGTCTGTTGCAGATGAAATTATTGCTTCATATGAAGATGTTTCAGTATGCGATAGAGAAATTGATGAATTAAAGAAATATTGGCATTCAAAACTTGAGAACTTCAAGGTTAATACACCAAGCAAAGCATTTAACAGCATGGTAAATACATGGAATGCATATCAGTGCTTCCTTACATTTACATGGTCGAGAGCAGCATCTTTTGTATATTGCGGAGAGCGTAACGGATATGGATATCGTGATACTGTTCAGGATATTCAGGGTGTTATTCATACAGACCCTGAGGCAGCTCTTGAAAAAATCAGATTTATGCTTTCAGCACAGGTTGATAATGGTGGCGGACTTCCGCTTGTTCGTTTTGACCATGATGAGCGTGCAGGTCACGAGGGAACACCTGATGATCCTGATTATGTAAGAGAGACAGGACATCCTGCATATCGTGCAGACGATGCACTGTGGCTTTTCCCTACAGTTTACAAATATGTATCTGAGACAGGAAATCTTGCATTCATGGATGAGGAAATCACATGGTCAAATATCGAGGAAAAAGCAAGTGTTTATGAGCATTTAAAGAGAGCTATCGACTTCTCTATGAACCATCTCGGACCACACGGACTTCCGGCAGGACTTCATGCAGACTGGAATGACTGCCTGAGACTTGGAAAGAACGGTGAGTCATCATTCGTTGCTATGCAGCTTTACTATGCATTTACAATTATGCGTAAGTTTGCTGAAAAGAAGAATGATACAGAATATATTGCTTATCTTGACAAGACACAGAAAGAAATCGGAGAAAAGATTAACAAACTCTGGTGGGAAGATGACCGTTTCAACCGTGGATTTAAGGAGACAGGAGAACTTATTGGCTCTAAGAAAGACCCAGAAGCAAGTATGTGGTTGAACCCTCAGACATGGTCTGTTATTTCAGGTCTTGCAACAAGAGAGCAGGCTGATAAGGCTATGGCATCAGTAGACAGAGAACTTAATACAGCATATGGTGCGAAGATTATGGCACCTTCATATGTAGACCATTACTTTGATGGTGCACTTGCAGGACTTTTCCCACCTTCAACAAAAGAAAATGGTGGTATCTTCTCTCAGACACAGGGATGGCTTATACTTGCAGAGGCACTTTTAGGAAATGGTAACGAAGCATTCAAATATTTTGAGGAAAGCTCACCATCATCACAGAATGACCAGGCAGAGATTCGTAAACTTGAGCCATATGTACACGGACAGTATACAGAAGGTGATGAAAGCCCATTCCACGGACGTTCACATGTTCACTGGCTTACAGGAACAGCATCTACATGTATGGTAGGATGCGTAGAGGGTATCTGCGGAATGCGTCCTGACCTTGATGGACTTCGTGTAGCTCCAACAGTTCCTTCTGATTGGAAAGAATTTTCATTTGAGAAAAACTTCCGTGGAAAGAAAGTTATCATTAAAGTTGAAAATCCAAACGGAGCACAGAGTGGATTTAAAGAGTTCTACATCAATGGAGAAAAGCAGGATGATAATTACATTCCGGCTGACAAACTCACAGATGTAACAGAAGTTAAGATGGTAATGTAATCATAAAATACGGTAGCTTTTTATATTGACCGGATGTCATGAAAATGGCTAAAGTAAAGTTGACTTAACTTTTAATATGTGATATAGTAAGTCTCGTTTTGGATTGACAATAAAATTCAAAACGAGACTTTAAGTATATAAAATTATAAAAGACAGTTCATTAGTACCATCCTGTCTATAAATAAAACTAGGGCTGTATTTATTAGGTATTATTTATATTTTGATAAGATATCATTAAAGACAGACGGTTTTATGTCTGTCTTTTTATTGTTTAAATCAAAAAAAGTATATTTTGCAAAACGTGCATTAGAGTTAATTAGATTTTTCAAATTCGTTTTGCAACAGGAGGAAAAATGTATTATCTTACAGTAGAAAACAGTTTTGATTCGGCACATTTTTTACACGGCTATGAAGGAAAATGTTCAAATTTACATGGTCATCGTTGGAGAGTAGTAGTTGATGTTGCCTGCGAAAATCTTATTTCGGAAGGGCAGCAGAGAGGAATGTGCGTTGATTTTGGTGATTTAAAGAAAGATGTAAAAGAAATTACGGACTTTTATGACCATGCTTTTATCGTCGAGGAGGGGACTCTTAAGGAAAAAACGATTGAAGCACTTAACGAAGAAAATTTCAGGATGATTTTTGTAAAATTCCGTCCGACAGCAGAAAATTTTTCTAAGTTCTTTTTTGAAGAGGTAAAAAAGAAGGGATATAACGTAAGTAAAGTCTGTGTATACGAGACACCAAATAACTGTGCCACATATTCAGAATAAAACTTTAGAATACAAAAATATGAAAGGAGAACACAGTGAGTTTTAAAGTTGTTGAGATTTTTGAGAGCATAAACGGTGAGGGAATGAGAGCCGGTGAACTTGCCGTATTTGTGCGTATGAAAGGCTGCAATCTTTCATGCAATTATTGTGATACAATGTGGGCAAATGAGGCAGATTGTGAATTTGAAGATATGACAGCAGACCAGATTGTTGAAAGAGTAAAAGAATCCGGCATAAAAAATGTTACGCTTACCGGTGGTGAGCCGCTTTTGCAAAAAGATGCGGATAAACTTCTTGAATTGTTCTCAAATGAGAAGGACATAAGAGTTGAAATTGAGACAAACGGAAGTGTAAATTTAAGTCCGTTTCTTAAATATGAAAATACAAGTTTTACAATGGATTATAAACTTCCTGATAGTGACATGGAAAAATACATGGATTTGGAAAACTTCAAAATTCTCAGAAAGAAGGACACATTAAAATTTGTAGCTTCTTCGGTAAGTGATTTGAAGAAGGCAAAGGAGATTATTGAAAAATATGACCTTGTTGGCAGAGTAAATATAATATTCAGTCCTGTTTTTGGGAAGATAGAACTTACGGATATAGTTGATTTTTTGAAGTGCAATAAACTTAATGATGTGCGAATGCAGCTTCAGATGCATAAATTTATATGGGCTCCCGAGGAAAGAGGAGTTTAATGTTTAAAAAAATACATATACGAGTTTTTTTAGACACAAGTTCGTGTTATGACCAAACTTAAAATGTGCGAAGGGCGTGCACAGGAAGGAGAAAACATGATAGATACAGAGACAATTAAGGAGCATATAAGGGGAATTCTTGTGGCTCTTGGTGATGATCCTGACAGAGATGGATTAAAAGAAACGCCTGACAGGGTGGCAAGGATGTATGAAGAAGTTTTTGAGGGCATGAATTACACAAATCATGAAATTGCCCAGATGTTTAATAAAACATTTAATGAAGATGCAGGTACTGTAGAGAGCAGTGATGATATGGTAATAGTAAGAGACATAGATATATTCAGTTATTGTGAACATCATCTTGCGCTTATGTATGATATGAAAGTTACGGTTGCTTACCTGCCGAAGGGAAAAGTTATTGGACTTAGCAAAATTGCAAGGATTGCCGATATGGTCGGAAAAAGATTGCAGCTTCAGGAAAGAATAGGCTCAGACATAGCAGAGATTTTAAAAGAGATATTAGATACAGAAGATGTTGCTGTTATAATAGAAGGAACACATAGCTGCATGACAGCAAGAGGAATAAAGAAAAATCAGGCAACAACAAAGACCTACAACTTAAGCGGAAGATTTAAGAATGATGTATGCCTTAATATGAGATTACAATAAAAGATTATACAGAGAATGGAGGATTAGAATGAAAGCGTTAGTATTATTCAGCGGCGGTGTTGATTCGACAACCTGTCTTGGCATGGCAATTGATAAATATGGCAAGGACAATGTTATCGCATTATCAATTTCATACGGACAGAAGCACACAAAGGAAATTGAAGCATCAGACAAGATTGTGAAATATTATGGTGTCGAGCATATTTATCTGGATCTTGAAAAAATATTTGAGTACAGCAATTGTTCTCTTTTATCACATTCTGATGTTGATATACCGAAGGAGTCATACGCTGAACAGATTGAAAAGACAGACGGAAAACCTGTCTCAACATATGTACCTTTTAGAAACGGTTTATTTTTATCGACTGCCGCAAGTATTGCATTGTCAAAAGATTGTGGAGTAATCTACTACGGAGCACACGCCGATGATGCCGCAGGAAATGCATATCCTGACTGTTCGGAGAGTTTCAATAATGCGATAAATGATGCTATTTATATAGGAAGCGGAAATCAGCTTAAAGTTGAAGCACCTTTTGTAAAAATGACAAAGGCAGAAGTTGTAAAGATTGGACTTGAGCTTAATGTACCATATAAATATACATGGAGCTGCTATGAAGGCGGAGAAAAGCCGTGTGGAGTATGCGGAACATGTATAGACAGGGCTGAGGCATTCAGACTTAACGGAGTAAAAGATCCGGCATTGGAAGATTAAAATAATAAAATAACGGAGGATTTAGAATGAGCACAAGAGAACAGGAAGAAAGTATAACACTTTTAGGAAATCAGGGAACAAAATATCCGGATAATTATGCACCGGAAGTTTTAGAATCATTTGAAAATAAACATCCGGGGAATGATTATTATGTCAAATTTAATTGTTCAGAGTTTACAAGTCTCTGTCCGATAACAGGACAGCCGGACTTTGCAAAAATAAAGATTGCATATATACCTGACAAGAGAATGGTGGAGAGCAAATCACTTAAGCTTTACCTTTTCAGTTTTAGAAATCATGGTGATTTTCATGAGGACTGCATGAATATTATAATGAAAGATCTTATTAAACTTATGCAGCCAAAGTATATTGAAGTAATGGGGGAATTTACACCGCGTGGAGGAATTGCAATAGATCCATATTGCAATTATGGAAAGCCGGGAACAAAGTGGGAAAAGCTTGCCGAGGACAGATTATTTAACCATGATATGAATGCTGGCAGCAGAATTTAAATGCAGACACAACTGTCACTGTTAATAAAATTATTTTCACAAAAATACTTCACAAATTGTAAAAAAAGGAGTATACTATTTATTGCTTGTGAGAAAGACAAAGACTTACAGGCAATGAAAACGGTGTGTGGCTCAGCTTGGTAGAGCGTTGCGTTCGGGACGCAAAGGTCGCAGGTTCAAATCCTGTCACACCGATTTAATTATAAAATTATGTTATATAAAAAAGAAGATTCTGAAAAGTCCCTGATGTCCTAAGATTTTGGTAGAGGGATTTTTTTTGTGAAAGCGGGAATTTAATTGAAAAATACCTAATCCCGGAGACGGAATTGTGCAGACAATAGCGGATGCACCCAAAAAAGAAACCGGATTGATAAAGAACATATTTGATGTATGCAATATTTAACAAACTTTTTCTTGGCAAAATAAAAGAAATTGCAGGTATTAGGGAGTGATAAAAATTGGAGAAGAATACAATAATAGAGAACATAAAATTATATCAGGCAGCAGAAAATGAAATAGAGGAAATTACAAAATTATATGAACAGGCAAAAGGCTCAGAGTATTGTACATGGGATGAACATTATCCAAATATTGCGATAACCAGAGAGGACTTGAAAAGAAATGATTTGTTTTGCATGAAAACGGAAACAGGGGAGATAGTCGGAGCAATCTCAATCGATGATGACAAGGAAGTAGAAAGTCTTTCCTGCTGGAGTGATAAATTAAAACCATCAGTAGAAATAGCAAGACTTGTAGTGAAAGAGGAATGGCAGAACAAAAAGATAGCGGCAGCAATGCTTGAAGAATTACTGAAAATAATAGCTGACAGAGGAATAAAAGGTGCTCATTATCTTGTAGACAAAAATCACAAAAAGGCACTTTCAGCCTATAAAAAATTAAACTTTGAAAGAGTAGGAGAAAGCACATTGTATGACGGAAACTGGTGGTGCTATGAGCGAAATCTATTCAATCAAAAAACTTATTGATAAATTTTTATCACAGTGTTATACTATTCAAGGTTCTGAAACGAAAGGTTCGTCCTGACGTAAAGGCATGAAAAGTAAATTATAAAGTAAAATCAGCAGTTATATCTTAATATGTTTTATGTTAAAAAGTAATCTTACATGAAAATAGAAAGATATAGATTGCTGTATTTATGTGTTTATAAATTTAAGGTCATGTCTTATCCGGACATGGCTTTTTTGAATTTATCTAAAATTCAATTTCTAAGTAAAACCATTATGTTAAGAAAGCGTGGTAAAATTTATGGAAACCAGAATAGCGATACTTGGTATAATCATAGAAAATATGGATAGCGTTTCAGGTGTAAATGAACTTTTACATGAGTATAACAAGTATATCATCGGAAGAATGGGAATGCCTTATAGAGAAAAAAATGTGTCTGTAATAAGTATTGTTATGGATGCACCAAATAACATAATAAGTACCGTTTCAGGAAAGCTTGGGATGCTTAACGGTGTCAGTGCGAAAGCTGTTTACTCAAAAAAATAAAATTGGAAAAGGAGATACAATATGAGTTACAATCCAAAATCAATGCATGCAGAAGAATTTATAGATGATACTGAGATATTAGAATGTATAGAATATGCAAAGAAAAATAAGAGCAATAAAGAAGTGGTAAATGCAATTCTTGAGAAGGCAAAGCTTGCAAAAGGAATTTCTCATAAAGAAGCTGCAGTTCTTATGGAGTGTGATATTCCTGAGTGCAATGAGGAGATGAAAAAAATTGCAATTGACATAAAAGAAAAGTTTTACGGCAGAAGAATAGTAATGTTTGCCCCTCTTTACCTTTCAAACTATTGTGTCAACGGATGTGTATATTGTCCATACCATGCGAAGAACAAGCATATTGCAAGAAAAAAACTTACACAGGAAGAAATAAAAAAAGAAGTTATCGCATTGCAGGATATGGGACACAAGCGTCTTGCACTTGAGGCCGGAGAAGACCCTGTTAATAATCCTCTTGAGTATATTCTTGAGAGTATAAAGACTATTTACAGTATTAAACATAAGAATGGAGCCATCCGCCGGGTAAATGTAAATATTGCGGCTACAACAGTTGAGGATTATGCAAAGCTTAAAGAAGCAGGAATCGGAACATATATTTTGTTTCAGGAAACATATAATAAGAAATCATATGAAGAACTTCATCCGACAGGACCAAAACATAATTATGCATATCATACAGAAGCAATGGATAGAGCGATGGAAGGTGGAATTGATGATGTAGGTCTCGGAGTATTGTTTGGGCTTGAGACATATCTTTATGAACTTGTCGGAATTATTATGCATGCAGAACACCTTGAAGCTGTACACGGTGTAGGACCGCATACTATAAGTGTTCCAAGAATCTGTCCGGCAGATGATATTGATACGGCAGATTTCTCGAATGCTGTTCCAGATGAAATTTTTGAAAAAATTGTTGCTGTAATCAGAATAGCAGTCCCTTATACAGGAATGATTGTATCTACAAGAGAATCACAAAAGACGAGAGAAAAAGTGCTTCATCTCGGTATTTCACAGATAAGCGGCGGTTCACGTACAAGCGTAGGAGGATATGTTGAACCTGTCAGAGATGAGACTACAACACAGTTTGATGTAAGCGATACACGTTCATTGGATGAGGTTGTAAATTGGCTTATTGGTCTTGGATATATTCCAAGTTTCTGTACGGCATGTTACAGAGCCGGAAGAACGGGTGACAGATTTATGTCACTCTTAAAGAGCGGTCAGATTGTAAACTGCTGTCAGCCAAATGCACTTATGACACTTAAAGAGTATCTTGAAGATTATGCTTCAGAAGATACAAAGAAAAAAGGTGAGGCACTTATCGCAGAAGAAATACTTAAAGTTCCAAATGAGAATGTAAGAAATAAAGCTATGGAATACTTAAAAGAATTACATGACGGAAAAAGGGATTTCAGATTTTAGTACAACGTAAATTAAATTTTTGATATATTGACCTAAAATGCGCTCTTGGAAATGTAGTTTGGTTAATATATCAATTACTAATTATTCGTTGGATTAGTAATATGATTTTATGAATAACGAAATAAAATAAAAATAAGAGGTGTGATAATTGTCACATCTCTTATTTTTAAAGGAAACACATGAAAAATAAAAACAAAAAACAAAATATGTAAAACTCTAATGAGTAATAAGCAATTTAATATTTAATTCTCATCGAAAAGTGATGCAAGTTTCTCGATTGATGTTGTAATATCAGCAACAGCCTTTTCAATATCACTGTAAATTGTAGCTGACTGAGAAGAAAGATCTCCCATGCTCTTAGCAACAACAGCAAAACCTACACCCGCTTCTCCGCTTCTTGCTGCCTCAATTGAAGCATTGAGAGAAAGCATTTTCTGTTTGTTGGCAATAGAATTAAGCGAGCGTGTATTTGTATTAATTTTCTGAATGATAGCATTAGCATTCTTTATTTCTTCGCTTAAGATACCAAGTTTTCCACCATTTGTATTTTTAAGGTATTCAGCATTGACAATCTGATTTACAACCTTACCAAGGAGTTCGGCAGATGAACGAATCTGTTCTTCTGTTCTTATAGGAACTTTGCGGAGTGCTCTGATATAAGCATCAGGGTCAATTCCAAGTTCAACAGCTTTTTTTCTAAATTCTTCTTCATCCGGCTCAGAAGGAAGAACCTGTCCTCCGATAACAGAACCTACTTTTTCTTCACCAACCATAATGTCAATAGAAAAATCCATAAGACCTGAGTGGCAGAAATATGTACCGGTATTGTCTGTATCACATTTTTTACATCTTTTACCTCCAAGTTCTGAACCGCGAGTATATTTCATACAAAATTCAGTAAAATTGCTCCCCTCAGTAATGTACTCTCCCTTATCATCGACTGCTATAGCTGCAAGACCTGTAGCAGTAGAAAAACTATCCTGAATCTGCTGCAGCTTATTTAAGTCCATAAAATCTCTTATGTTCATAACATCCTCCAATCCTTATCCAATATATATCTTATTGAATAAATGTAGATATAAAATTTCACTTAAAAAATATACTCATTTTGTATATATTATACAACAATAGGAATATAAAATCAATTAAAAATGTGTCATTTGTTTAATCCTAAAAATGAAATTTTACAGTTTACCTCAAACTTGCTTAAAACATGGGTTTATGCTATACTCGATACATTGTAAATAAAATTTTTCATTTATAATTTATATAAGGAAAGGATGGCAGCGTAGGCTGTTATAGACATCTGAAACAGATGTCAGGTGATAATATGGTAAAAGAAACAGATGTTGTCGTAGTAGGAACGGGAGCAGCAGGCCTGTTTTGTGCACTCCATTTTCCGGAGAATACAAATGTACTTGTCATTACAAAAGATGACGCAGACAAAAGTGACTCATTTCTTGCACAGGGCGGTATGTGTATGTTAAGGGATGAAGATGATTTTGACGGGTTCTTTGAAGATACTATGAAGGCAGGTCATTATGAAAATAATAAAGATTCTGTTGAGGTAATGATTCGTTCATCCAGAAAGATTGCGAAAGAGCTTATCGACTATGGCGTTGATTTTGAGCATGATGGAGATGAACTTGCATTTACCAGAGAGGGAGGACATGGAAGACCAAGAATTCTTTACCATGAGGATATAACAGGAAAAGAGATTACAAGCACTTTGTTGGAAAATGCTTTGAAGCGAAATAACATCACTATACAAGAACATGTAAAAATGCTGGATATAGTATGTGATGAAAAAACAAATGAATGTTACGGTTTAGTGGTAAAAAATGAAGATGGCAGCATTGGCATAATAAAATCAAAATATACTGTATTTGCCTGTGGAGGTCTCGGCGGTCTTTATAAGCATTCAACTAATTTCAGACATATAACGGGTGATGCGCTTGCAATAGCGTTAAAGCACAACATTGCAATGGAGCATATTGATTATATACAGATTCATCCAACTACTTTATATTCTGAAAAGCCGGGCAGAAGATTTCTAATTTCAGAATCAGTCAGGGGAGAGGGTGCTATTCTTCTTGACAAGAACAAAAAACGTTTCTGTGATGAATTAAAACCAAGAGATATAGTTACTGCTGATATACGCAGACAGATGGAAAAGGACGGTACGCCGTTTGTATGGCTTTCAATGGAGAGAATACCTGAGGAAACCATCAGAAGTCATTTTCCGAATATTATGAAACAGTGTCTTGAAGAAGGATATGACCCGACAAAAGAATGTATACCTGTAGTTCCTGCACAACATTATTTTATGGGAGGAATAAAGGTTAATCTTTCAAGCATGACAAGTATGGAAAGACTTTATGCTGTCGGTGAGACATCATGCAATGGAGTTCACGGAAAGAACAGACTTGCAAGTAATTCACTTCTCGAATCAATGGTTTTTGCAGAGAGAGCGGCAGATGAGATAAAAGAGAAGATGAAAGAAGAAACTGAGGGACAGTTTGAGAAAAAAGCACAGACACACATTTCAGATTTGGATGTCAGTTTATATGATGATGACGAAAAGATAGCAGCAGAGTACAAAGAGCTTGTTTTAAACGAGATAGAAAAGGAGAAAAACAGACATGAATGATCCTATTACATTAAAAATAAATGCGGATAAATATATTATGATGGCACTTGAGGAAGATATTACAAGTGAGGACATCTCAACAAATTCAGTTATGCCGGAGTACCAGAAAGGACAGGTACAGCTTATTTGTAAGCAGGATGGTATAATAGCAGGTCTTGGAGTATTTAAGAGAGTATTTGAACTTCTTGACGATACGGTAGAGTTTGAAATGAATGTAAAAGACGGTGATGAAGTCAAAAAAGGTCAGCTTATGGCTGTTGTCACAGGTGACATAAGAGCGCTTCTTTCAGGAGAGAGAACAGCACTCAACTACCTTCAGAGAATGAGTGGTATAGCCACATATACAAACAGCATAGTAAAACTTCTTGAAGGAAGCAAGACAACACTTCTCGATACAAGAAAAACAACACCAAATATGAGATTATTTGAAAAGTATGCCGTAAAAGTTGGCGGTGCAACAAATCACAGATACAATCTTTCAGATGCGGTTATGTTAAAGGATAATCATATCGGAGCAGCAGGCGGAATTACCGAGGCAGTAAAGAGAGCAAGAGCTTATGTGTCATTTGTAAATAAAATCGAAGTTGAGGTAGAAAATATCGAAATGGCAAAAGAAGCTGCCGAGGCAGGAGCAGATATAATAATGCTCGACAATATGACACCTGAGCAGATGAAAGAAGCAATAAAAGTTATAGATGGCAGAGCACTTACAGAGTGTTCGGGAAATGTAACAAAAGAAAATATCAAAAATATAATTGATGTTGGAGTAGATTATGTATCAAGTGGAGCACTCACACATTCAGCACCGATTATGGATATATCACTTAAAAACCTTCATGCGATTTAATTTATTTGCATGATAACTTGTTCGCAGGATATAACGTTTTAAGAGAAAAACAAAAATTATATATATAAAATAACAGGGCAGAATAAAAGTTTCTGCCCTGTTGTTTTGTGGAAAGAAAGGCGAGAGCCGTCCTAGAGTCTAAAATTTCATATCATTTTCTGCATCGAAGAGTCGATTTAAAAAGATTTACAGCCTCGCAATCTCCTTATACTGCTCCTTAAGGCATCCATAAAGATTTTTATAAATTTCATGGAACTTATCATATTTAGCCTTGTTCTCAAGATTTGTCTTACACTCTTTTGCAGGGTCCTTGTGAATCATCTTGCGGCATGCGCTTTCTACACTGTCATAGATTCCGGCACCGACACCGGCAAGGATTGCAACTCCGAGGGCTGGGCCTTCTGTAGCAGTAACAGTATTAACATCGCATCCGAACATATCGGCCATCATCTGACGCTGAACACCATTCTTAGCTCCGCCACCGCAAGCCATCATGTCATTTACTTCAACGCCCATCTCTGAAAGAATATCTTTACAGTCAGTAAGAGAATAACTGATTCCTTCCATAACGGCACGAACAATATCTGCCTTTGTGTGCATACTTGAAAGTCCGAAAAGAACTCCACGGCAGTCAGGGTCAAGGTGAGGTGTACGCTCGCCGTTCAAGTAAGGGAGATAGATAAGTCTGTTAGCACCGATAGGTGTCTTTTCAACATCAGCGTTTATAAGGTCATAAACACTGCAGCCTTTTTCTTTGGCCTCGTTTTTATAGCCAACACCCATATTGTCGAGGTACCATGCAAGTGAATAACCGGCAGCCTGAGTAACACCCATGACATGCCATGCACCGGGAACAGCACAGCAGAATGTGTGAACTCGTCCCTTAGGGTCGATTGAAATTTTGCTGCTGTGAGCAAATACAACACCGCTGGTTCCGATAGTTGTAAAGGCTTTACCATCTTCAACAACACCTGTACCAACTGCTGCCGCAGCATTGTCACCGGCACCGCCGACTACAACTGTTGAAGTAGAAAGACCTGTTTTTTCAGCGATTTCAGGTAAGATAGTACCTGTGACATCAGGTGATTCATAAACCTTAGCAAGAAGATTTTTATCAATATCAAGTTTTTCAAGGACTTCATCAGACCATTGTCTTTTTGGAACATCAAGAAGCTGCATACCGGAAGCATCAGATACCTCAGTGGCAAATTCGCCTGTAAGTATGTATCTTACATAGTCTTTAGGAAGTAAAATATGTTTACACTTTGCATAATTTTCAGGCTCATTGTTTCTTACCCAGAGGATTTTTGATGCAGTAAAACCTGTAAGTGCAGGATTTGCAGTAATCTCAATAAGTCTTTCGGCTCCGACTTTTTCTGTGATTTCTTCGCACTCTTTTTCAGTACGCTGGTCGCACCAGATAATAGAAGGACGTATAACCTCGCCATTTTCATCAAGCATTACAAGACCGTGCATCTGGCCTGAAATACCAAGTCCTTTGATGTCATCTGCGCTGACACCTGACTCTTTTACAACTTTTGCGATAGTTTCCAAAGCGGCATCGCGCCAATCCTCAGGTTTTTGTTCTGCCCATCCGTTGTTAGGTGTGTAGAGTGGATAATCTTTTCCGGCAGAAGCAATTACATTTCCATTTTCATCAAAAAGAACAGTTTTTGTTGATGAAGTTCCCAAATCAATACCAATTAAATAATTCATTATAAGCTCCTCTCATAACATAAATTAAATCATCAAATTAACAGGTAAAATTAGCATTGCAGTCTGTGGAAACATACGATATTTAAAAAAGGCGATGGCAATATGCCATCGCCTCCAATTTGTAAGTCAATTGACTGCAATTAAAATAGCTTTCAAAAGATTAAGCGAATGGATTCTCTGTCTTGTAGAGCATTCCCTTAGGCTGATTGAAGCCGATTTCGTCAACATCTACGCCGATGTATTTAAATACTTCGTATAATGTCTTTCCGTAATGACCGAATGCAACAGCTCCGTGATGAGGATAGTTGCCCTCGATAAGTACATGACGATAGAAACGACCCATCTCAGGAATAGCGAAGATTCCGATTGCACCGAATGAACGAGTTGCAACAGGAAGGACTTCACCCTGAGCAATGTATCCGCGGAGTTTAGCATCTGCTGTACTCTGAAGACGGAAGAATGTAATGTCTCCAGGAATAATGTCTCCTTCAAGAGTTCCGTTTGTAACTTCAATAGGAAGTGAACGAGCCATAATCTTCTGATATTTCATCTCACAGAATGAAAGCTTGTTTGAAGCTGTGTTTCCGCAATGGAATCCCATAAATGTATCTTTCTGTGTGTAATCAAATTTGCCCTTGATATCAGCGTCATAGATATCAGCAGGTACAGTATTGTTGATGTCAAGAAGAGTAGTTGCATCTTCACTTGCAACAGTACCGATGAATTCGCTGAGTGCTCCATAAATATCAACCTCACATGAAACAGGGATGCCTCTCTTTGTGAGACGGCTGTTTACATAACAAGGTACGAAACCAAACTGTGTCTGGAATGCAGGCCAGCATTTACCAGCGATAGTAACATATTTTCTGTAACCCTTGTGTGCATCAATCCAGTCAAGAAGTGTAAGCTCATACTGAGCAAGCTTCTCAAGGATTTCAGGCTTTTTGTTTCCTTTTCCGAGTTCTGCTTCCATATCCTTAACAACATCAGGAATACGCTCGTCTCCTGCATGGTTGTTGAATGCTTCAAAAAGGTCAAGCTCTGAATTTTCCTCTATTTCGATATCGAGGTTGTAAAGCTGCTTGATAGGAGCATTACATGCGAGGAAGTTCTGAGGACGAGGACCGAAGCTGATAATCTTTAAGTTGCTTAACGCATAGATTGTACGTGCGATAGGTACAAATTCATGAATCATATCTGCACATTCCTCAGCAGTTCCAACAGGATACTCTGGGATATAAGCCTTAACATTGCGGAGTTTAAGGTTGTAGCTTGCATTGAGCATACCACAGTAAGCATCACCACGGTTGTCGATAAGACCTCCGTTAAGTCCATCTTCTTCAGAAGCTGCAAAGAACATCTTAGGTCCGTCAAAGTGCTTAGCAAGAAGTGTCTCAGAAATTTCAGGACCGAAGTTTCCAAGGTAAACAACAAGAGCGTTACATCCGGCTTTCTTGATATCCTCAAGAGCCTGTACCATATGTATTTCGCTTTCTACGATACATACAGGACATTCGTAAATATCCTCAGCATCATATTTGTC
>CAKRFU010000029.1 GCA_934320845.1 uncultured Lachnospiraceae bacterium | reverse complement strand
TGATTTGATGCATAATAAGAAGAAAATTGATAGTGATTTTTTTGATTTTAGCTAAAACAAGGAGCTGAGCATTAATGCGACAGCCCCATGATTATTCAGTAAAATTGCTAAGTGACTACCAATATAATTCAAATATGAACATTGAAATCAAACATCCAATTATTGTTCTTGATACGGGTGGCTTTTCTTCTGTAATATATATGGATATGTTATCAAATTGTCAATTGGCCTATAAAGAAACGAATAAAGGTGATTTTTCTGCCATGTTGGAAAAATATGGTTTGGAAAGACTTTTTTCTGCCAGAACAATGCTGGCACCATTTATGGAAGAAATTAGCGGTTATCAGTTTGTACTTCAGCAGAGCGAGTTATTTATTGCTTTGTTTACTCTTACACTGTTATTTATTATATATATATATCGAATCATGTTCATGTGAATGTTCATGCAAAGGATTATGGTGTGAAATGGCAAATGGGTTATAACAGTTTTCGGATATTGAAATCTGATATAGCAGTGACACTTGTTTTGCTTGTTTTTTCTTTAGTTTTGAAATTGATAGATATAAATATTTATGGATATTTGTCCTTTGTTATTATAGATTTGGTCATATTATATGTGTTGTACCGAATAAACATATTGCAACAATTATACAAAATTTTGAATGGGGGATGTTGATATGGAAACAGCGATAAAAGTATCTAATCTTGGAAAGAATTTCCATGAAAAGAATGTGTTGGAAAATATTGCTTTTGAAGTAAAATTGGGCGAAATGGTTGCGATTACCGGAAAAATATCCGGTATACAAATTAAGTGGCGGTGAGCAACAGAGAGTAGCAATGGCAAGAATTATTTTACAAGGCAGTGATCTTATTCTGGCAGATGAACCCACGGGTTCATTAGATGGAGATAATCGTGAAATGGTCATTTCTTTGCTCACGGAAATGAAAAAACGAGGTAAAGCTGTTTTGATTGTTACGCATGATCCATATATTGCAGAAAAATGTGACCGAACAATTCAGTTATGAGAATTTTTAGAATATTGGAGAACTCAGTTCAGATGGGTTCGTTCAAATAAAAGACTCAGATAAGATAAAGAAGGATTCATTGACACCTCTGGATGCTGTAAAAAAAATTCTGTAAAATAAACAATATCAAGGTCTTCTATGATAAAATATTAAAATCATAGGAGGTCTTTTTGGTTATTTTGTGATGTATTAAAAAAGAAAATTAATATTAGATAGTATAAAAAAATTTAATGAGACAATAAAATGTGTTATACTGAATTTGTTGATAAAAGCACATAAAAATAAGAGGGAAAATCATGAATATAGAAATCAGAGAATACACGCAGGATGATGTTAGGGATATGATAGAAATTTGGAATGAAGTTGTGGAGGATGGCGTTGCATTTCCGCAGGAAGAACTGCTTACAATGGAAACAGGAAAAGAATTTTTTGGTTCCCAGACATACAGTGCAGTTGCAATAGATAAAGAAACAGGAAAAATCTATGGTTTGTACATATTGCATCCTAATAATGTAGGAAGATGTGGACACATATGTAATGCAAGTTACGCCGTGAGCGGAAAGTCAAGAGGGCTGCATATCGGAGAAAAGCTTGTTAAGGATTGCCTTGTACAAGGGAAAAGATGTGGGTACAGAGTATTACAGTTCAACGCCGTAGTAGCATCAAATATTCATGCAAGGCATCTTTATGAACGTCTTGGGTTTGAACAGCTTGGAACAATACCGGGTGGATTTCGTATGAAAGACGGACATTATGAGGATATATGTCCTTATTATCATGAACTTTAATATAAAAATTCTGAAATCATAGGGGATGATTGGTTTGGAGAAAGATAAAGAAGAAATTATAAAAAAGCATATAACAAATATGAATAAATTTTGCAATGAGAATATAGATTTTGAGAGTGGAAAAAAACAGCTTGAATTGATATATAAATATTATACTAAAAGATTTTCAGATAAGGACATATTATATAAAAATCTCATTGCTTTAAAAAATGAGATAGATGATAAGTCGTATTATAAGAGCACAAAACATTGGATGAGATATTTTGTATCGTGCAGTGGAAATGAATGGAAAGAATTGTGGAGTGCGTTATTATAATTAGTAAGAAAAGATAAAAGTGATAAGATAAAAGGATAAGTTATAAGTTAAAGTAATAAGTAAACTTATAACTTATTCTTTTTTAATAAATTTGTATGAGTTTTGCGTATGAATTTTTTATGTTATAGGAAACTTCTCGTTTCCTATAACATAAAAAACACTCCGTGAGGATGCGCATTTCGCGTAAAAGAAATAAATGCTACGCATTCCACTCAAGCGCGAAAGAGTCGCAAGCGACTCTTTGTTCTAAAATCATATTTTTATTGCATTTGTTTATAAGCGTTTCCCCAATCGACCATCGAATCCAAAATAGGTTTGAGAGATTGACCGAGTTCACTTAATGCGTATTCAACTCTTGGAGGAACTTCAGGAAATACTGTTCGTGTTATCAGACCGTCAGCTTCCATTGAGCGCAGACTGTCTGTAAGAACTTTCTGGCTTATACCTTCAAGATCTTTTTTTAGTTCATTGAAACGCCATGGACGCTGCAAAAGATTTCTTATGATAAGCAGTTTCCATTTACTTCCGATAAGTGCCACCGTTGTTGCAACCGGGCATTCAGGCAGTTCTTGTTTTGTAATCATAAAGATGCTCCTTTCTCAAATACCTGATAATTCACATAGGTATAATATTTAATGTTACATCAAATTATAATGTAACATTTGATAAGCGTCAATTAGTTACAAAAAAGTTACCTATAGCTTTTTCGTAAGAATTATTTTCGCTGAGGCTACCTTAACGTAAAAATTGATATAAACTTTCCGACTCATTAGTTTATTTTTTATCAATACCCACAAAATGCCTATTGGTAACCTTTAGGTGACTATGTAATAAAAAAGTGCGTACTTTTTGTGATGCAATATTTTTGTTATCTTAAATTTGTAGCAAGGAAACCAGTTCATAAATATTAAAAACAAGGAGGAAATCAAAATGGCATTATCAAACATTTTTGGATGGCACAAGAAAGAAGAACAGGCAGGTGCAGCATGTGGAACAGCATGCGGAGTAGCAGGAAAACCGGAAGATAAGCCGGCAGCATGTGGAACAGCGTGTGGAGCGGCAGGAAAACCGGAAGATAAGCCGGCAGCATGTGGAACAGCGTGTGGAGCGGCAGGAAAACCGGAAGATAAGCCGGCAGCGTGTGGAACAGCATGTAGTGTCTGCAGGTTCTCGATTTATTTATAAGCAGAGGCTTGAAAAATTAAGATTTGGAGGAATTACAGGATGAATGGATATAATCAGAAAAAATCGTATTTTGCTTTTCAATGGCATATTACAGATGAATGTGACCAGCGTTGCAAACATTGTTATATTTTCTCGGGTGAGGGATGTAAAAAACTTAACAGCATGACTTTTGAACAGATGCGGGAGGTTATTGCAAATTGTGAGGATTTCTGCAAAGTTTATAACAGAGCTCCGTATTTTTACATTACCGGCGGAGACCCTATCCTTCATCCTGATTTCTGGAAATTGATGGTATTGCTCAAGAGTAAAGGAATACCGTTTACTCTTATGGGAAATCCATTTCATTTAAATGAAGAAATATGCAGAATGTTAAAAGTGTGTGGCTGTGAAAAATATCAGATGTCCCTTGACGGGATGAGGGAAACGCATGATTGGTTTAGAAAACCGGGAAGTTTTGATTTAACACTTGAAAAAGTAGGAGATTTAAATCGTGCGGGAATAACAAGTATTATTATGAGTACTGTATCAAAAACAAATATGGAAGAAATTCCGGATATTATAGATGCAGTTGTAAAAGCGAATGTAAAAGTTTACGCATTTTCACGCTATGTGCCGACGGGTGGAGAAGTTGATACTTCGATGACACCGCAGGATTACAGAAAACTTCTTGAGATATGCGATGCAAAATTTAAGGCATACGAGAAAGCGGAATGTGAGACTTATTTTAATAAAAAAGATCATTTATGGACTTTGTACGAATATGAAAAAGGAGAATTTAAATTACCATACAGTGCCGGAAACGGAATGATATACGGCGGATGTAACTGTGGAAACTGCCACATAACAATTTCATCAAACGGAGATGTTATGGCATGCAGGAGAGTTATGGACAGCAAGGTAGCAAATATATTTGAGGACAGACTGGCAGATGTCTGGATCTGCCAAATGGAAAAATACAGGGAGTATGATAAATTTACGAAATGCAGTAAATGTGAGCTGAAAGCATGGTGCAGGGGATGTCCTGCTGTTGCAAACGGCACAAGCGGTGACTTTTATGGTGCAGACCCGCAGTGCTGGAAAACAAGAAATGAAATTACGGGAGAAAAATTGCTATGTGAATAGAAAAAATTATGGGTGAAGGAGGACTGATGTTATGGCATTGATGGATATTATTAAAACGAGACATTCAATTAGAAAATATATTGACAGGCAGATTGAAAGGGAAGAGTTAAGGTTATAGAAAATTAGCGTGAAAGTGAGGGATTTGTATGAATTTACAGACATGTCTAAAAAAAATGGAACTTGTTGGTGTGCTTGCTTTTGCAACGGTAGACAAAAGCGGTGCCCCTCAGATAAGAAATATAAGTGCAATTCATTATGAGGATGACGCATTATATTTTTTTACGGCGAGAGGAAAGAATTTTTGCGAGGAACTTTTAAATGATGGCAGGGTACAGATTTTAGCATATACGAAATATAAAGAAATGATTCGGCTTTCGGGAAAAGCGTATCCTGTGGATGATGCAAAACAGGTGAATTGGCGTGAAAAAATTTTTGAAGAACAGCCGTATCTTGCAAATGTATATCCGGGAGATACGCGAGAAATAGGAATTGTTTTTTGTATTGACAAGGCAGAAATAGAATATTTTAATTTAGGAGTTAATCCGATTTTCAGGGAGACTTATAAATTAGGAGATGTTAAAATAAATCAAAAGGGATATTTCATAACTGAAAATTGTATCGGCTGTGGCAAGTGCAAAGCTGTCTGTCCTCAACATTGTATAGATGAGGGTACACCGTTTGAGATACGTCAGAATAATTGCTTACATTGTGGCGGATGTTATGAAAAGTGTCCTGCAAAAGCTATTGTAAAAAGATAAGAATGTTTTATGATGCAAGGGTCAAAAGCAGATAGCAATGTATGTTTACATACAAATTGCTATCTGGTGGCTTGACCCGCCAAACACCGACAAGTAGCAGATTTGCTTGCAAATATGCGGGATTGGAGGTGGTTGCAGGATTGCGAAAATTGCATGGCAATGGAGCAATCCGTGGCATTAGTTGGTGTCAAAAGGTATTTTGAATCTTGCATTATATCATTTTGCAAGAAAAGAGGGTGTAAGAATGAATCAAAGTGAAAGACGTATATTTTTAATAGAAGCTTTGTTGAAAGAACAGCAGAAATATTCCGGAGGTTCTATATATTCTGAGTATTCAGACACAAATATTCCTGCCGATAAAAATGAGCAGAAAAGATTGCTTCGTTCTCTTATGAATATAAGAATGCCGCATGAAGCTGACAGGGAATTTATAAAAATTCAGGATGAGTATCTTAAAGCGGCGAACGAAGAGAAAGGTGTAGTTACTCTTGATGATATAGAAGAAATTGAGGAGGATATATATGTTTGGAAAGGCGATATAACAAGACTTAAAGCCGGAGCAATAGTTAATGCTGCAAACAGTGGAATGACAGGGTGCTATCAGCCATGTCACAATTGCATTGACAACTGTATTCATACTTATGCCGGGGTACAGCTTAGATATAAATGCGCTCAGATAATGAGAGGGCAGGGGTATGAGGAACCGACAGGACAGGCAAAAATAACTCCTGCGTACAACCTGCCATGTGATTATGTTATTCATACCGTCGGCCCGATTGTGAGAGGCAGATTAACTCAAAAGCATATAAAACAATTGGCGTCATGTTATAGAAGCTGTCTTGAAATAGCAGATAAAAATAATGTAAATTCAATTGCATTTTGCTGTATTTCAACAGGTGTATTTATGTTTCCAAATGACAAAGCAGCCGAGACAGCGGTAAAAACAGTTAAGGATTACAAGGCAGAGAAGGGAAGTAAAATTAAAGTGATTTTCAATGTCTTTAAAGATGAGGATGAAGAAATTTATATGAAGTTACTTAGATTGACGAAAAGAAAAACAGAAAAAAGAAAAATAACATTTGAGTCATTTCTCAGCGGAATGCCGGCAAAAGATTATATATATCAGGATGAGCCGTATGAGAGGCAGATTGAGAAAGCTGCTAAACTGCTGAAAGATGCGGATTATGTACTCATCGGTGCAGGTGCGGGAATGAGTACGGCAGCAGGTGCAAAATATGGCGGAAAATTCTTTGAAAAAAATTTCGGAGAATTTCAGGAAAAATATGGAAAAGGTCAATACATGCAGGACATGTACAGTGCAGGATTTTACCCTTATCCCGATGAAGAAAGTTACTGGGGGTATTGGTCAAAACAGGCAATGCTTGGCGGCATAGAACTTAATGTAACACCGCTTCACAAAATTTTGCTGAATACACTATCTGACAAAAAAATATTTGTACTTAGCACAAATGCAGATGCCCAGTTTGTAAAAGCCGGATTGTCGGAAGATAAGATATTTTGTACACAGGGGGATTATTTTCACATTCAATGCAAAAAGGGATGCCACAATAAAATTTATGACGCCGTAAAAATGTTCAGACAGATGAATCAGGCTAGAAAAAACTGCAAAGTACCATCTTACATGGTGCCAAAATGTCCTGTATGCGGAGGAGCAATGGACATGAATCTTCGCAAGGACGGATATTTTGTCCAGGATGAAGAGTGGTATAAAGCAGAGCAGAGATTTTCAGATTTTCTTACGGAAGCAATGGACAAAAAGCTTGTTTTGCTGGAACTTGGAGTTGGATTTAACACCCCGATGATAATTAAATTTCCTTTTGAAAAGCTGGTACGAGAACATGAAAACATAAAACTTATACGACTTAATCTTGAACAGGCGGTAGTTCCGGAAGATATTTCAGGCAGAGCAGTCAGCATAAATGCAGATATGTCAGAAAGTATAAGGGATATTTGTTCCAACAGAACACAAAAATAAATAGTTAAGTTTTAAGTTATATTGGTTGTAGAAAATAAGAAAAAAGGTAGATGTCATATTGGCATCTACCTTAACTAATAAATGAAATAGGTGGGGTGACAATCCCACATCTCTTTAAGACCACAAGGGGCGTGACGGCTGCCTGTTCCGTCCTCAGATTTCATCTATATAAAGTTTATGTTTTTCATGCTTTATTATACACTATAAGTTAAAAAAGTCAACATAATTTATATTTGAATTATTTTCGCTGTGGCTGCTTTAACGCAGAGATTGATATATGTTCTTTTATTTTATGCAATATACCTCGTCAGTCCTTTTGTTATTCCTGACTATATAAATCTATTCTATTTTTTTAGCACGACCGCTTTCTAGGTAATTTTTGAGTTGAGAGTCTCTTAATGGGTACATTGTACGAAAAGAAGCCTTACCGTCATTTGCTATACGAACAGCGACAGATGTGTTTTTTGATTGTCTTTTTATAAACGATATGCTATTGTCTTTGGGATTAGTACTTATAAAATCTGGGTTAGATATTATAGATGGAATATTTTCAAAACATTGTTTAAATTGTTCTGGAGAGTCAAAATCCGAAATATGCTTTTGAATATGTTTAATACGATTTTTCCAAAAGACAATGTTAGTACCGGCAATCATGTGTTGCGCTATATTGGGATTTAAGTCTTTTATTAGTGTAATCAATTTGCTGTCTATAATACCTATAGAAACAGACTTAGAGCTATCATTAAATATATTGTTATCTAATTTATCTACTTTTTTCATATATATGTAGTCCTTTGAATAATTTAATATTCATATCATTATTAGAAAATTATTTGCTTGATTATAAATAGAAAATCCACATGTCAATTAAGAGAATATGCGGATTTTCATTAGTTACTTTGTGTGCTGTTTATCTATGTATAGCGCATATATTATCAGTTTGATAGTGCATTGTCAAGCTAGTGTACTGACCTGTTCATATTTAGCTAAATAACTTGCCTGAATTTTCATCTGCTGCGTTGTCATCAATTGCCGTAGCCCGCTACGGCTCATTCTTCCGCCTTGCAGAATGAAAAATTCATTCTGCGTCATTTGACTAAATAGCAACATGCCAGCACACTAGGCGATTTAGTGAAAATAATTTGTGTGATTTAACAAAAATAATTCATTCCAACAGAACATAGATTTGATTGTCATTAATGTGTTATACTGTATAATATAGAGTATTAAGGAGTGTGAAATTTAATGACAATCGACAGAAAAAAAGTAAAAAACGTTTTTAAGAAATATACAGATAATTATGACACAAGTGACGAGAAGATAAAACTTAAAGTTGACCATACATACAGAGTGGCTGCTCTCAGTGAGAGAATAGCCCGTTCGCTTGGTCTTGGTGATGATGATACAAATCTTGCGTGGCTTATAGGAATGTTGCACGATATAGGAAGATTTGAGCAGTTGAAAAATTATGGCACATTTTCTGATGCGGAGTCTATTGACCATGCTCATTATGGTGTTGAACTTTTGTTTGAGGATGGTCTTATCGAAAAGTTTGTGAGTGAAAATGCTGCAAAAGATTTAAAAGGGACAAAAGACTTAAAAGAGACTGCTGTTAAATCCGAAAGTGAAGAAAAAGAGACAAAAGAAATTTCAGAACTTGATATATTAAGGAAAGCGATATGGAATCACAGTGCGTATCGTGTTGAAGAGGGGCTTAGCGAAAGAGTAAAGATGTTTTGCAATATCATAAGAGATGCGGACAAGATAGATATTTTAAAGGTAAATTATGATGTTACACTTGAAGTGATTTATGATGTTACGACAGAGGAACTTAAAAATTCCAGAGTGACAGATGAGGTAATGAAAGCATTTATGGAACATCATGCGGTGCTTAGAAGTTTAAAGAAAACGCCGATAGATAATCTTGTCGGACATGCGGCTCTTGTTTTTGAACTTGTTTATAATGAAAGTTTTAAGATTGTAAAAGAGCAGGGATATATTGAAAAAATGCTCTCATATATTTCTGATAATCAGGACACAGTGAAGAAATTTGAAATAATGCATAATGACATGAATAAATTTCTGGCAGAACACGAATAGTGGATAATCAGGTGCTATTTATTTTAATATCTGTAAGCAAAAAAGGCGTTGTAAGTATAAAGAAAAATAGATGCCGGGATATAAAAAATAAGAGCGGTGGCAGGATTGTATAAGCCTGCACCGCTCCTGTTTTTTTACAATTTCTTACATTTATGCAATGTTATATTTTTACATAATTTCATATATTTCCACAATCTATACATAAGTGATTATAATACTTCCAAATTTTACTTCGCCTGTAAGGTATACTATAGGTGAGCCGGTACTTTTATTTTTGTTGCGTTCTTCAATGGCTCCCGCAAATACAGATGCTTTTTGAATTATCTGCCATTCTTTTGGAATAAAAAGCTGTGTACATCCAAAACTTTGTTTAACATAAATTTCTGCTGTGTCAGCAATGATTTTTGCACTGTCAAAATATACTTTAAGTTCACCAAATGATGATTCAAGAGATGCTTTTTTAAAGTTACCCGTATTTATATACTTTGCTGATGCGCCGAATTGGTTGTAGCCATAAAAAGTTTCATTTGTATCTTCGTTAAAAACAGTCTGATGTTTTCCGACTTTATCAGGATCATCATAATCATCCCATTCCACATGTTTTTTTGCGTTATAGTTATTGTGCGGAAAATGCTTGCTTGGAAATAGCATTGAAAATCCGATAGTGAGCAGTAAAGCAATTATTAAAACTGTTTTTGTGGATATATACGGAAAACCGAATACACTGTCAAATATAAGCCACAGAAAGGCAAGTGAGAAGAAAAAGCCACCAAAACTTCTTGCAAAAATTGAATTTATGGCAGTTCCGACGAAAATAGCTCCTAATATTATTTTAGATACGCTTATGGCAAATGTAACAATATGAAGTTGATTTAATATAAGACAGCATGCTATGGCGATAAGCATAAGTCCCCAAAAAATTGAATTTTTATTTCTGTTCATGATGTGACCTCTTTTCTGTGCTTCTTAGCACTTGATTTTTGATTGAAATTTTTTTATGGAATAGTAAATTCTTGCTAGTGTGCTGGCATTGCCCTTTTTTATTTATGAAATCTTCGTTCATCCATTTTTAGCTTTAACATTTTATAATAAGCTCTTGAAACATAGATTTCCTTGTGAGTGTTATTAAATGAAATAACACTCGACGATGTGAGATTTCTTTGTATTGAGTAAATAAGGCTGCTGTTTACAATTGCAGATTTTGATATTCTTACAAATGATGCAGGAAGAATTTCTTCAAGTTCATACAGCTTGTATTTGGTTTCGTAAGCGTCTGTTGTCGTGTGTGCATATATGGCAGAACTTTCTGTCTGGAAAAATAATATTTTTGCCAGATTCACGTAATACTCCGTGTCACCTTTGTAAAAAATCATTTGGTTTGATTTTGTATCGAAACCTGTAATCAATTGCTGGAGCCTGATTATATCGGGTGTGAGTTCCCGGCATTTGATAATAATCTCAGGCTCATCCTCATCAACCAGTTCCAAGTGAATTTTCAAATTTTTCACCTCCTGCTGTACATTATCTTTTTCATTTTTTTATTGACAGAGATTAGACTTCAGAATTTTATAACTTTAAGTTTGCTGTTTTTATCTGTCTGATATGATTAAAGCATATGGTTAAAATGTTGTAAATATTATTTCGGTAAGTGGTAGATTTTTATGGGTAAGAGGTGAGATAAACAGCCATAAATAATGTGTGCGTAGTTCAATTCGCACCATATATGTACCATTCACGCAAACTTTCATGTTTTTTTTCGCAGATACAGTATAATATTTGTAGATTCATAAGAAAAATATTGAACAGGGGAGGAAAATGCCTATGAAAAAGAAACTTAAAGAAAGAATAAAAGCTATGGAAAATATAAAAAGAATTTCCGGTAGGAAAGGGTTAAGACAACTTTGCAGCATGATACTTGTATTTGGTCTGGCATTGTCGATGGGAACGGCATATCTGCCGGCGCAGACGGCAAAGGCATATTATGATACGTCTATGACACAGTTTAAAACACAGTATCTGGATACAGATACATTTGATGTAAAGGGAACTGCTTATCTGGTAGGAACAGACAATATTGCCAAAATCGGAAGTACACAGACAGTTTATTCGGTTCCTGAGGGAACGAAAATTCAGGGCCATACCATAAAAGCGAAGTATCTGCCACAGGACAATAACCAGACAGTCAGATACATATGGACCGGAGGCGGCAATGTAGTCGGCGGTGGTATTGACTGGATAAGTGATTATAATTCAAGTGCAGCTTTTCTTGAGTACGAGACAGCTAAATTTAAGGTACTCGATTATGATGACGAGTGGGTTATTGTGTGGAGTAATGGATACAGTCCTGCTTATAATCTTACGGAATTTCATTCTTGTGCGGCATATCTTGTGCAGACTGCTCATCGTCCGGGATTTTACCGTGTGAAGAGAAGTCAGGTTTGGATAGATCCCGGACGTTATAAGAGTACAACCCCGGCAGATGGAGAAAAAGTGACGATTGAAGCGGAGGGAAAAACAACAAAGTCATTCGTTGGAATACGCTTATATGCAGGCATTCCGTCATGGGGAGACTCCTACCGTGTCCCTATAAATACAAATCTTCAGGTTGTTTCAACAGAGCCTGTTGAATCAAAGACAAAGGGTGATACAAACAAATATTATAAAGTATATTTTAACGGAAAGAATTCTGTGAATTATATGACATACAAGAAGCCGGGATATTACTATGTTGATGCCAGGTATGTAAATCTTTACAATAAGGGAAAAAAGGTGCCGTCAGGAAGCAGTGAGGGTAAGATTTTTAAATTAAGCGATGGCAAAGAGGTCAGTGTTTATGAGAAAAAGGACACGACAAGCACTGTATTGGGAGCTTTATGTAATGATGCGTTAGTTGACTATTTTGCAGAGGACTCGGATGATACGTGGATTGCAATATGGTTCAACAGCAAAAAAGCTTATATAAAGAGTACCAATTTTTCAAAAAGCACAGCAGTAAGCAGTGGAAAGAAGATTACAAATATGCATGTAAAGGATATTGTAAACAATCAATATATAGTTATGTGGGATGACCTTTATAACAGTTCAGCATATACAGTCGGTGTTGCTACTTCGTGGGATGATTTCTGCCTTGCAGCGAAATCTCTTCCGGCAGGAAATATCAATCCTACACTTGTTCAATATGATAAAGCTGTGGAGGATAACTATTATACAGTGAAAAACTCATGCTTCAAAAACAGAGGTACGGTTGATATTATCGTATATTCAGACTTATCAAGCAAGTCAAGTGACTCAGGGCACATGACACTTGCATCACCACCTAAAAAAGATACTAAACCTATTGTAAGTATTGATTGGTATATAAAGAAGGATAAGGTAAAAAAGAAAAAACTTATTGGAAAAAATTACATAAAAATTACTTATGTGTATTCAAGCTATGATAAGTACCAGCTTCAGTATTCTACTGATAAGGACTTTAAAGATGCGAAAACAATAAATAAGTCATGTGCGGCTGCAAATAAGCATTCCGATAAACCAATGAATATCACGGGACTTAAAGCAAATACAACTTATTATTTCCGTCAGAGAAGTAAAAAAGCTGTAAATACAGATGCCGGAACAAAATATCTCATTGGATCATGGTCTAATGTTTTGAAAGTAAAAACAAAGGCAAAATAAGATATATAATAAACAAAAATATATAAATATTTGAAAACAAATAAAACAGGGCATTCACAAAGATTGGAATGCCCTGAAATTTTATGTTTTTGGCTATGATATATTTGAAATATCTACTTGGAAACGGCTTCTACGCGAATAGTGTTTGTCTTTCCTGACATACCGCTTACCTGTCCGCCTGTAAGGACAACATTGTCTCCTTTTTTAAGATTAAACAGTTTCTTTGCATGATTCATTGCATGATAGAACATGACATCAACAGAGTTAAATTCCTCGCTGAGAACAGGAGTTACCCCCCAACTCAAATTTAATTTTCTCCATGCTCTTACGGACGTAGTCATACCGATAATATCAACAGGGCAACGGAAACGGCTTACCATACGAACCGTATTTCCTGAAAGAGAACTTATGACAATACCTTTTGCGTTTGTATCAATAGCCATTGCACATGTGGCATGGGAAATGGCATCAGTATTATCTTTAATTCTGTATTCAGTAGTTCTGAAACGTTTAGCATAATCGATATTTTTCTCTGTATACAGAGCGATTTCTGCCATGTTTTTAACAGCGTCAACAGGATATTTACCTGAAGCTGACTCGCCTGAAAGCATTATTGCCGATGAACCATCATAGACTGCGTTTGCAACATCAGAGATTTCTGCTCTCGTAGGACGAGGATTCTGTATCATGGATTCAAGCATTTCGGTTGCAGTTATAACTCTCTTTCCGAGAAGTCTGCATTTTTTGATAAGATACTTTTGTATGGATGGAACTTCAACGAAAGGAATTTCCACTCCTAAGTCACCTCTGGCAACCATAATTCCATCTGCAATATCACAAAGTTCTTCAATGTTGTCAACACCTGAGCGGTTTTCAATTTTAGCGATAATATCAATATCTGAACCGCCGTTTTCATTTAAGAAATTTCTAATGTCGAGCAAATCCTGTTTTGTTGAAACAAAAGATGCTGCGACAAAATCTACTTCGTTTTTTATACCAAAAAGTAAATCTTTTTTGTCCTGTTCGCTCAAGTAAGGACCGGTCATCACGTGGTTAGGAAAATTCATGCTCTTGCGGTCAGACATTTCACCGCCGACTTTTACTTTACATATAGCATCATTACCCTTGAGTTTAGCAACTTCAAAAATAAGTAATCCATTGTTTACAAGGATGGTGTCGCCAATTTTAAGTTCATTTATAAGATTTTTATAGCTTACCGATACACGTTCATTGTTGCCCTCAACCTCGTCGGTAGTAAATGTAAAGGTGTCACCATCTTTTAAAGTGACTTTGTGATTTTCAAATGTGCGTATTCTGTATTCAGGTCCTTTTGTATCAAGCATAATAGCAATAGGAAGGTTTAATTCTTCACGGACTTTTTTAATTCTGTCTATTTTTTGCTGATGTTCAGGGTGTGTTCCGTGTGAAAAATTGAGTCGCGCAACATTCATTCCTGCTTTGCACATTTGTTTTAATGTTTCTTCACTCTCGCTTGCCGGGCCAATGGTACAAATAATTTTAGTTTTTCTCATGATGATTAGCTCCTTTCGATTAGCCGATTTACTTTTCAGTGCTGTTATTTATCATATCATTGCCATGTTCGTCGGGATTTTCCGTGTCACTGTTTGAAAACCATAAACCGAATGCGGTAAGTCCAACAATGAATAGTATTCCGATAATAATAAAAATAATTCGTAACATAACTTTTCTCCTTGTATTTATGATATTGATAAAAAGCTATGTCAGTTTTTCTTTTTTCCATCCTGCAAATGAATATAATCAATAATATTTTCAGTTGATTTTGGTTCACAGAGACAGGAGAGATATTCCGATAAATAATAGTATGACGGAAAATGTATTGTATCAACAATATCTGTTATATAAAGTAATAATCTATATGTATGTGAAAAATTATTTTTTTTATGGACTATGTTTGAATATGAGTACAATTCCTGTCTGCCAAGCATTTCAGGTGTACATGCATCATCATTAGAATAAGTGGCAGATGTTGTATATATGTCATTTGGAAAACCGGAGTTAATACTTTGCGTAAAAAGTATGGGAACAGATGTCTGATGAATATTGATACAAGACACAAATATACAAAGCACAATAAACAAATATGTATGTCTGTAATGTTTTTTTGCAGTAAACATATGCATCTGCTCCCTTCCGTTTAAAATACCTTATTAGAATATCACATTGATTTAAATAGGGCAAATATATTTAATGTAAAATTTTTTAACTTTGATGTAAAATTAGTTGATTTGTTTTATTTTGGATTTTTCCATATGCAATTCCAGGAAGTATTCCCCTTTGTGCCTGTCTTTATTTTAACTGTGTTACTCCATGGACCATAGCACTTTTTTTCATTGGCATAGTATATTGCTCTTGTCCTGAAATAATAAGTTTTCTTTGCTGACAAACGTGCAGTATAAACATCTGAATTTGGGTTGTCAATATATGAACTGGTTCTTCCGGACTTAAAGTTTGATGTTTTTGACATCTGATATTGAAAAGATGACACTCCGTTTTGGGATTTTGCACGGACTTTAACCCATCTGTCATTTTTCTTTTTGCATACGGCAAATTTTGCTTTTTTTGCTTTTACTGTTATGTTTGCAGTTGCCGTAATGCTTGTATCATCTGTTGATTTTGCAGTGATAGTGGCATTTCCGCAGCCTACAGCTTTTAATATTCCGTTAGAGGATACTTTGACGACATTTTCATTATCAGAAGTCCATATGATTTTAGATTTATCTGCATCGTCTGGTGTGACTGATTTTAAAAGAGAATAACTTTTCCCAAGTGTTATTGAAATGTTTGATTTTTGGAGGTTTATTGCAGATATAAATTTAGGGGTGCTGCATTTGAATTTGTATACACCTGTTTCAGTTGATTCAAACTTGATAAAGTAAGTGCCGGCAGAAAGCATTTTATCTGTTATTTCAAAGCTGTTGGTACCTTTCTTTTTATAATTGCTTTCATATATATTTTGCCAGTCTTTATTGTATACGGTGATTTTATAAAGATATACATTTGAATCAACATTTATATGAAGATAGCTGTCTTTTGATAGTGTAATATTATAAAAATCAAGTTTATCTGTGACAGATAAGAAACCGGTTGTCTGCTTTTCGATAGAAATCGGCATACTTGTGTCAAAACTGTTATTAGGTTCTGTCTCATTGTTGCCTGCTGCTTCAAAAGAAGTTTTTATACGGTAATCAAAAGTTATATTTGCATTTCTGCTCTTTATAGCTTTTATGATATAATCTCCTGCTTCGAGATCTGAACTCATGGTGCCTGTCTTAGGGTCAACAGATGAGCCTGACAATTCAAGACTGTTAATGCGGCTGCTCTCATCGCAGTTATAAATATAAAAGCAGATGCTGTCTGCGTATGACTGGGCTGTAACTGTAAGTTTTCCTGCTTCTTTTAATATTATGTGGTAACTGTTTGCAGCAGTATCTGCATTACCATTTACCCATACATCATCAGTGTTGATATCTGAGACAGCGGCGTGAACTGTATCTGGGATAGAATTTACACTTGTTATCGCAAGAGCAAAAGAAAGCCCGAATGCGACAGTCTTTTTAATAAAACCAATTTTCTTTTTCATTATATACTCCTCATTTCTTTTTTTGCGACTAAAAAATTCGCCGCATTTTTATAAAAACATTAACAGTTTAGCATAAATACATATTGTAGAAAAGAAAAAAGTTTTTATTTATGTTTTTTTTTTTGTGTTAATATGATAAAATATGTATAAAAAATATATCGTTTTGTATAAGGATGTGTGATTAAATGTCGACAAGTACAACGAAAAATATATTAATTATTTGTTGTACCAGACAATGAAAATGTTGAGTGGAGGTATATGAACTTTCGGAAAGGAGTTTAGGATGAAGAAAAAAATTTTAGCATTATTTATGTCATTATTCGTGGCATTGTCCTTGTCTGCATGCAGTGCTGGAGAAATAGTTGATTTTGCAACTAATAATGTGACAAGCGGTGGAAGCAGCACACAAAACGGCACAAATTCGGAGACAGCCAAAAAGGCAGCCGATACAAATCCGGCAGGGATGAAAACAATCGCTAAAGACAAGTTAAAGATTGGTGTGCTTTATATAGGAAGCGCTTCTGAAACTTCAGGTTATACATATGCACATGAGATAGGCATTCAGGGAATGGCAAACAACATCGGACTTGACGAGTCTCAGATTGTGCGAAAGGAAAATATCAACGACAGTGACGAAAAAGCAGTAAAAGAAGCCTTGCAGGATTGCGTTGACAAGAATTGTAACGTTATTTTTGCTACAAGCTGGGGCTATATGGAGCAGACAGAGAAATTTGCAAAAAAATATCCGGACATATATTTTGCACATGCGACAGGTTACTTGAGTAACGGAAAGAATTTTACCAATTATTTTGGAAGAATTTATCAGGCAAGGTATTTGTCAGGTATAGTTGCAGGACTTAAAACAAAAACCAACAGGATTGGATATGTTTCTGCCATGGGGAGTGACAACAGCGAGTGTACCGGGGGTGTTGATGCGTTTGCGATTGGAGTTGAGTCGGTAAACAAAAAGGCTAAGATAGATGTTGCAGTTACAAATTCATGGTATTCGCCTGATGATGAAAAAAAGGCAGCTGATGCACTTATAAAAGCTGGTTGTGATGTCCTTGCACAGCATTGTGATACTACAGCACCACAGGAAGCATCAGAGGACAACGGAACATGGGCGATAGGATACAATTCAGATATGAGCAAGGAAACTCCAAAAGCTACACTTACGTCTGTTATATGGAATTGGAGTGCATATTATACATCATATATAAGCAGCATAATAAATGCATCATACAACGGAGAAAATTACTACGGAGGAATGAAAGAAAGTCTTGTTAGTCTCACAGAGTTGTCGTCACTTTGTGATGATCAGACTGCAGAAAAGGTAAAAGAAGCTAAAGAAAAGATTGTTTCAGGTGATTTTGGTGTGTTTGATGGAGTGTTAAAAACCAATACGGGAGATAGCATTGGAGAGGAAGGAAAGACACTTGATGACGCAAAAATTACCGGAGAAATAAACTGGTATTACCATAATATTTCAGAATTGAAATGGAAATAGGGGGTTGCGTATGATTAAAATATTTGAAAACTGGAAGCTTAAGTACAAAATATTATTTGTGGCACTGTTGCCGATACTGGCGGTGTGTATTGCGGTTATTATTATAAATAATACTGTCATAAAAAATGCGTTGTTATCAAAAACGGAAAACGAATTACAGGCTACAGCGGAGGCATTAAATACAGCATATAATCAGAATTCCGGAGAATATTTTAAGAATGATTCCGGTGAAATCTGGAAAGGTACATACAATGTGTCACTCTCTCAAAAACTGGTAGTTGAGATGAGTGAAAAAACAGGAAGTAGTCTTACGTTTTTTTACGGTGATGAACGTATAGTTACTTCTCTCAAAGACAAAAAAGGAGATTACATTTTAGGTTCAAAAGCGGGAGATTATGTAAAAAAGAATGTTTTGCAAAAGGGTAAGGATGTATTTTCAAGCCGTGTCAGTGTAGAAGGAACGATGTACTACGGTTATTATATTCCTGTAAAACAAAATAACAGTGATGATATAGTTGGAATGATATTTGCAGGAATGCCTGTAAAAACTGTTGATAAAACCATAAATCTGGTTAGCGGACTTTTATTCTTTGTTCTTGGAATAGTTCTGATATTGACAATAATTGTATGCTTTATTGCGTCAAAGGGAATAGCGGCAGCCATTGAAGATAGTGTACTGGTTGTTCAGAAAATGGCTTCAGGAAATCTGAATGTGAATATAAATGAAAAGAATTTAAACAGAAAAGACGAAGTAGGAAAGCTTTCAGCAAGTACGAAAAGCCTTCAGGAGAGCCTTCATGATATGATTGGTTCAATATCAGAAAATACATCGAGACTTGATCGTTCGTCAAAAGATATGAGTAATGTTGCCGGGCAGGCGAGTGAAGCTATGGATTCAATCAGTGAAAATCTTAAGAGTGTGCTTTCAAGTGCAAAAAATCAGGCAGAAGTTACGGGGAGTGTAACGGAAAATGTAAACAATATCAATCAGATGCTTGGAAATACTGGTGATGAGGTTGATGGTCTTTCAGATGCAGCGACAGATATGCTTAAATCAGGAAGTGAGGTAGATAATAGTCTTAAGAACTTGTACAACTCAAACGAAGGAGTGCTTGATGCGATAGACAGAATCAGAAAACAGACAAGCGAGACTGATATATCTGTAGAAAAAATAAAAGAGGCTGTAAATCTTATTGCATCAATAGCTGAGGAAACAAATCTGTTGAGCCTTAACGCATCGATTGAGGCAGCAAGAGCCGGTGAAAGCGGAAAAGGTTTTGCAGTTGTCGCTGTAGAGATAAGTAAATTAGCCGACCAGAGTAATGCGGCATCAGCAGATATAGAAAAAATGATTATGAATCTCGGTCAGAATTCCGAAAAGACAATTTCGACTATGGAAACTGTGCAGGATGCGATAAACAGACAGTCTGAGGATATGAACAATACAAGAAAAATCTTTGAAAAAGTTAAAGGCTGTATTAAATCTGTTGCAGAAGGAGTCAGCAATATTAGAGAGGCAACAGAGAGGCTTGAAGGAGAGACATCTTGCATAGCTGATGATATAAACAATTTGAACCTGCAGGCAGAAACAAACATGCAGAATGTTGAGGAAACACTTAAAGCGGGTGAAGATGTATTGAAGATAGTAAGAGATGTAAGCAAAATGTCAATGACAGTAAGTACGGCGGCAAATGATATGTCAGATTCGGTGGAGAGATTTAAGACACAATAAGAGCAGAAATGAATAAGAGTTTTGAAGAACTATAATTTTCAGAAAAATCAATAATGAAAAAATAAAATTCCGAAAAAACAATTAAAACAAAAAGAAGCCCTCATAATTGGACTTCTTTTTTGTTTAGTTTATGCGGATAACAGGAGTCGAACCTGCACGCCTCACGGCACAAGAACCTAAATCTTGCATGTCTGCCAATTCCATCATATCCGCATAGTGCCGATAATCACAACACTGTTGGCAATAGTATCATATGCACTATATTTTGTCAAATAGTATCCTTATTTTTCTTTCTGAATTCAGCAGGGCTCATTTCGACGTATTTCTTAAACTTTGTATGGAAATAGTCAACATTTTTATATCCCACTTTCTCTGCTATTTCATAAACTTTAAGGTCTGTTGTAAGGAGTAGCTCTTTAGAGTGTTTAATCCTTACCTTGTCTACAAATATATTGAATCCCTCACCTACTTTTTTGTTAAAGATTTTGCCGAGATATGAACTGTTGTAACCGAAAAGAGGTGCAATATTTTCGAGTTTGATATTATCCATATAGTTGTGTTCGATATAATGTATAATATCATCCATAACACCCTCACTGGTAGGATTGCCTATCGTCCTTGTAATCATATCAAATTGTTCGGTGAAATACAGCATTATTTCATAGAGATAATACTTGCTTCCTATGTAATCAATAATTTCTGCATTACCGGGGAAGGCAATATTCGCATTGTGGTACAGATGCGAAATTTTTTCCTTTATCGACAAATATAAATCCGTTAGGAAAAGCTTTATTCTTGAAATATCGCTTGTTGAATTAAAGAGATTATGTTCAAGTTCATGTAAGGTTTCAGCAATCTGATTTCTCTTTGAAGCCTGAATATATCCGGTCAGTTTTTCACAATACTCCTGTAAATGGTTGTCGGAAATCTCGTAAGTATTTTCAAGTTCCTCAAGCGGGAGTTCATCATATCCTATAGTATGCTGTTTATCTTCACAGAAGAACCTTCTTTGCAGAAGTTTGTGAGCTTCTTCATAAGAAATATGCACATCTTCAATAGAAGTGACTTCCCTGCCATATGCAATAAACAAAGAATCAAGCGGAGAGTTCTCCTGTGGTTTTTGTTCTCTGTTATAATGCTCTAAAAATTCTTGGAATTTATGTAATGTAAAAGCACCTTTGAGCAGAATGACTTCGTTTTGCTCAATTTCAATGCTTTCATAAGAACTGTTTGCTTCATTTGTAACTTTGAGCAAATCTGAAAATTTATATGGAAGTTCAGTTGCATGATGACTGTATTTTTCGTATATGACAACCTGATATATGTCAGCGTGAATATTCATATCTGCAATATTGTTTATTGTAGGAACGCCTGTAAGTATATCGAAAAGAATCATGCCTTTTGCCTTGTCACGGTAATTGCTAAGAGTTTCCTCTTCTCTGGCTTCTTTGTTTATCTGTGAACTTATGGCACTTACTGTTTCGTAGAGTTCATCTTCGTCAATAGGTTTTGTGAGATAATAGTCAACACCATTTTTAATCGCTGCCTGTGCATATTTAAAATCGGTATAACCGCTGAGAATTATAACTTTTCCGTTAAAGCCTCTTTTTCTTGCGTTTTCAACAACTTCAAGACCAAGCATTTTGGGCATGCGTATATCCATAAGAACTAAGTCAGGTTTTTTGCTTAGAATAAAATTGAGAGCATCTTCACCGTTTGATGCCTCTCCAATTATTTCAAAACCAAGTTGCTCCCAATCAATGATACATTTGATACCTTGTCTGATTATCAACTCATCATCTGCGATAAAAACTGTATTCATGGGACCTCCTTATCATAAAAGTGTAATTTATCAAGTATTTATTATACATAAGAAATTAGATTTTTGCAATGGAATAATCAGACATTCCATAGGAGGAGCATGCTATGATAAACTATTTGTCTAATATTATCATACCAATGGTAATATTTGGGGTAGTCGTTCTTGGTCTCAGCACAAAGATTGATATGTTTGCAGCATTCACAAAGGGGGCAAAAGACGGATTCAAAGTTACATATGAAATTTTACCTACACTTATAGGACTGCTCTTGGCAGTGGGAATACTCAGAACATCGGGAATACTTGATATAATAGGTGATTTGCTGTCAAAGCCTTTATCAGTAATTGGATTTCCGGCACAGCTTGTACCGTTATCATTGGTAAAAATGTTTTCGTCATCAGCAGCAACGGGATTATTGCTGGATATTTTTAAAAAATTTGGAACAGACTCAGAAGAGGGAATGCTGGCTTCAATACTTATGAGCTGTTCAGAAACGATTTTTTACACGATTTCAGTATATTTTCTGGCAACGGCAACTGAGAAGAACAAACCATTTGAAAAAACAGGCTGGACATTGCCCGGAGCACTTTTTTGTACTTTAGCAGGAATGATAGCGAGTGTAATTATTGTAAATCTTATGTGATTTATGTTAAAATCAAAAAATAGGAAAAATAAATATCAATAGTGAATTTTTAAGATAATATTTCAAAAAAAGTAACTCAGGAGGAAAACGATGTCTGAATGTGATACATGTGCAAATTATACATACGATGAGGAATATGAGGAGTATGTATGTGATGTGAATATGGATGAGGACGATTTTGTGAGATTTATGACAAATAAGCGGGAGACATGTCCTTACTATAGAAACGGTGATGAATACAAAGTAGTCAGAAAACAGATGTAGAAGAATAAAGAAAAGCGTATATAGAAACGAAAGATTGGAGAATAATATGATTTCATGGATTACACAGCTTGATGTGAATATTTTATATTATGTGCAGGATAATCTGCGAAGTGAGATTTTGAACGGGCTTGTAAGGGTATTTACTTCACTCGGAAATTATGGACTTATCTGGATATTATTTACGTTTGTTCTGCTGATATATTCAGACACAAGGAAAGTGGGAATTATGTGTGCGGTGGCATTGATACTTGATCTGATAGTATGCAACGGTATATTAAAAAATGTTATTGCGAGAACAAGACCATATGATGCATTTGAAAATATAAGATGCATAGTGCCGCCGCAGTTAGATTATTCGTTCCCGTCAGGTCATACTGCAAGTTCATTTGCGGCAGTTGTTCCGGCAATTGCAAATAAAAATACAAGAAAGATAGGAGTTGTTGCACTGATTATTGCAATTCTTATAGCAGTTTCAAGAATTTATGTGTGTGTGCACTATCCGAGTGATGTTGTCGGAGGGTTTATAGTAGGGTTGTTGTGTGGTGTTGTCTCATGCAAAATTTTTCAAAAGTACATGCAAATTAAAGAAAAATAAAAAAAGTTGTTGACAAGCTGAAAAAAAACTGATAGTATATGTCTTGTTCGTGACAGACAAAATGTTGTGAGCGGGAAAGAGCGGAAGTGCTGGAATTGGCAGACAGGCTAGACTAAGGATCTAGTGTTGGCAACGACGTGAGGGTTCAAGTCCCTTCTTCCGCATTGCATATCGGATAAGGAAATCTTAAAAGGTTTCCTTATTTTTGAATAATCAGGAATTTATGGAAAGTAATGTGATGAAAGCAATCTGCTTTTGTAAAAGCTTCCGTGCTAGCCGGGGAATTAGCGGCGCCCTATAACCTGCAATCCGCTATAGCAGGGGTGATGTCCTGTTTAGGGCTTGTCATTTGTGATGCTGCCCTTAGTAAGTGGCGTTGACGTTTTGGTCTTGCGCAATGGAAACTCATGAACCGTGTCAGGAGGGGAACCTAGCAGCACTAAGTGAGAATTTTCGTGTGCCGTAAGGTAGCCGGAGCCGAGTTAACTGCTGAGGTAACGGTCACACTGATATTTTCAACGCAGGACGCACGGATTTATATATATTTGAACAAGGCATAGAGCCTTGTCTTTTTTTGCCTTTTTTTGTTCTATTTTATTCATTTACTAAATTGACGATAGAGCCATTAGTATTGTATAATAAATAGGTATGGAATAGAATTTTAGGTGTGGGATATGTGGATTGAAGGAAAAGGGAGGAAAGGCATTGAAAGCGGAATTAAAGCTAAACAGCGTAAATCAGATAATAAAAGATACTATAATATATGAAAAAGGTGACGATATATCGTCAGTCAGCCTGGTTGTAAAAGGACGCATACGTATTAGTAAAGAGGGAGTAAATATAGTAGTAGGTTCAGGAAATTTTATAGGATTGTGTGATTTGAAAAGTGAAACATACAATGTTACATACACTGCCGAGACAAATGCGTTGGTGTATGCATTTCCTAAAATGCGTCTTACTCAGGCAATAAGAAGTCTTATTAAGGCAAACAAAGATTACGCTGGTCTTATGGTAGCATCATTTAGCAGACTGATTCGTGAACTCTCAATAATATATAACAGTATTACTGAATTATCAGATAAAATATATGAATTTTTGCTTTCTGGAAGAGAAAGATATGTTGAAATGGCAAAAGAAGCAGGAATAAAAGCAGATAGTTTGAGGGCCATAGATGAAATATCTGAATATGAACACGGAACAGCCGTTGATATTGATAAAGTAATGTATTACAGGGCGTGTTGTGAGGTGGCACCGGAGATACAGAAAGCATATTTTGGTGCAAGTTCAGCAATATCGGTTTATCATGTCTTAGAGCAGGTTGGCATTATAAATACTCTTATGGGTGAGTGTGAGAGAGGAACAGAGTACCTTAAAGAACTGTCAAAACCGCTCATAATAGATGACAGAAGCCTTTACATGCAGGTGTTTCAGTTTACCAATACGCTTCAGCATGTTGGTGGAGAATCGTCTGGTGCAATGTCGTTGTTTGACGATATTATAGATTACACCAACAATCTGGAAAATCTTTTGATTGATAAGGCAGGCGTAGACCTTGAGATTGATCATGAATTTATGGAAGATGCATATTGCAATCTTTTAAATGGCGAAGGGTCAGCGAGAAGTGAAGAAAGTGGTGATCTTGCATTAACTGAGGGAGAATATCATGATATCAGTGAGCTTAACGGTGCATTGTCGTATATTCTTGACTATTCAGAAATTGATTCAGAGGAAGCAGGTCAATTTGACGGGTATATTTCTGATTTTATAAGATTAAAAGATAAATTTTCAACAGATGATGATGTGAGAACTTTAAGAAGAAGCATAGCAAAGATATACTATAAGATTTACAAGAAAGTATTTTTAAAAGATTATAAATCAAAAGAAGAAACACCTCTTATTATAGATTTATTCCTGAGATATGGATTTTTGAGTGAAAAACTTTTAAATAGTGACTTGCTCGAGCAGCTGTTGTCAATTGAAAGACATGATACCAATGGAGCGACATGTGCAGTATATGATATGAAACAGTGGCTTACTGAGATAATAGAAGGAAGAAAAGAGCCATCAAAAAGTGAGTTTGACCTTGATTATGCGGAGAGTCTAAGAGACCAGAAAAGAACAGGGGCGCTTAACGATGAGCAGATAAACAAACTTAAAAATGATAGAAATGCAAAGTTTGAATTTGAAATTGACAATATGTTTAGGGCAAATCATCGCATTATATGTGGTCAGGTGTCAGCATTTGTTCCATTTTTATTCACAGATGGATGTGCGGCATCACTCTTAAAGACATATATGTCGGGTGACAGAATAAATGCAGCTGTGCATAGACTTCTTCAGATTGATTATTCTGCATTTTATAGAGAAAGCCTTTATACAGGTGACGGTGAACATATAAAGAAGGAATATATTATGGAAGAGGTTTTTCCAGATTTTATAGTATTTCCTATATCGGGCAGCAATCCAATTATGTGGCAGGAGATTAGTGGAAGAAGAAGAAATTCAAAAGGAAGATTTTTGCTCCCTGTATTTCTTGATACAGATATTGATGCTGCTATGGTTAAATTATTTGGAAGATTCAGATGGGAACTTTGCAGAACCATTCAAGGAACATCATGGAATAACATCCAGGTTAAATCTCTTACAAGTGAATATAGTGATTTTGTCCAGTTTTACAGAAAAAACAGAGAATTGTCTGAAGATAAGAAGGACAAGCTCAAAATGCAGATACAAAAATGCAGAAACAATACAAGAGAAGTTTTTGTTATTGACTATGAAAACTGGATTAAGCATGAGGCACATGGAGGGCTTTTGCTCAGCAAACCTGTCCGTGAAATTATGGCTACATACTGTCCGTTTGCAAAGGATATAAGAGATTCGATTGCAGACCAGCCATTGTTCAGGGATGCCATGGCAAGATTTAACAGGGAGATAGGCAAAAAGACCAAGGAGTATGACCTTAAGTTCAGAGTCTGGGATAAAGACAAGGTAGATGTACCACAGGAAATAGTGAAAACAAGAGATTTTTACGTTGAAATGTAGATTTAATAATAAAATGACATATAAAAAGGATTCCGATTTGGTTTTGAGGAATCCTTTTTTGTGTAAAATAGTTTTTGATTTGATAAGATGTTGGTGCTATATCCAGCCGCCGTCAAGTTTTATAACCTGTCCCGTCAGATAATCACTTGTATTTGTAATATCGAAGGCAAGTTTTGCGACATCTTCCGGTTTTCCTATGCGTCCGGCTGGAACTTCATCCAATACGCTTTGCAATTCGTCGTCATTTAAAAAGCCGTTCATATCCGTATCTATTATACCACATGCAATCGCATTTACCTGTATATTGCTGGGAGCGAGTTCTTTGGCAAGAGCTTTTGTGAAGGAGTTTATACCTCCCTTTGTCGCCGAGTATGCAACTTCGGTTGAAGCACCGACACATCCCCAAACGGATGATATGTTTACGATTTTTCCGGCATGCCTGTTTAGCATTACAGGAATTGCAAGTTTGCAGCAGTTAAATACGGAAGTAAGGTTTGCTTCGACAATATTGTGCCATTCGTCAGGAGACATATCCTGCAAAAGACCTATATGCGAGATGCCGGCATTGTTTACAAGAACATCAATTTTAGAATAGGATTGTGAAATCATTTTAAAAAATTTCTCACATTCATGATAATTTCCTATATTTCCTGTAAAAGTGATGCATTCGACACCATAATTTAAAATCTCCTGTCTGACTTGTTCAAGCATTTCTGAATTTTTGCGGCAGCATATACATACATTGAACCCGTTCTGTGCATAGTAAATAGAAACGGCGCGGCCGATTCCACGTGAAGCACCTGTTACAACAACTGTTTTATTCATAGACTTATAACCTCATTTCAATATTGTATTAAAAGTAAGAATCTTTATCTGTATATGTTATAAATATACCATAATCATGCAGCTTTGTGTTAGTTGCATTGAAATATATTGCTTCTGGCAGCTTTATAATTCGGTGAATAAAATATTACAATTTATTTAAAAAAGTTATGCTCATAGGGGTTTTGCTTTACATAGAAATTTTTTTTTGTTATAATACTTCATATGTTTTTTTAGTGTTATACAAAAAGAAATAAGATTAGAAAGGTACAATCATGAAAAAGAAGAGTATAGCGAAGGTATTTGCCCTGAGCTTATTGAAATCAATATTGGGAATATTGATAATAATTGCAGTAGGCTTTGCAAGTTACAAAATTTCATATATGGTTCTCTCAAACAATTCGGAAAATGTAGGAACATCTTCAAATGAAATCAAAGACATTATTGAGGAAGCACAGACAGATGAAATTTCAAAAAATCTTATATATGTAAGCAATGACAATAAGATATCACATCTTATTCTTGAAATCTGCAACACCAAAACAAACAATATGGATTATATAACTATTCCTATAGGAACAGACTATACAATTCCTACTGAGATGTATCAGAGACTCAGCACGGTTAATCAGGAGATACCTCAGATTGTAAGAATAGGAAGACTTAAGCAGTATTTTCAGACTGACGAGGATGCATATGGTTATGGCGAACTTATTATAGAGAAAATGCTTGGTGTGAAGATAAGTTATTACACGGTATTAGACCAGGAAACATACCTTAGCCATTACTCAAGAAGAAACATAAATGTTAAATTTAAACCATTATCACTTGCAGAGTCAGGTAGTGAAAAATCTGTTACGGTTACAGAAAAAATAAATGTTGCGAGTGACAGTTATGTAAAGCAGCTTAAGGATATAAAGGGGGATCAGAACAAAATAGCCGAATTTATAAAACAGCAGTATGAGAGAGTTGATTCAAATCTTACTGTTTATAATAAAATTGGCTATGTGGAATGTTACGAAAAACAGGATCCTGATTTGTTCCATTATTGGGGAATACCTGGAAAATATACTGATAAAATATTTGAAGTAGATACAAAAGCATCAAAATCATTTATAAATAACCTTGTAAATAACGATACAACATATACTCAGGCACAGACATTTGAGAAAGTTGCAAAAACTTCGACAAAATCATCAAAAGGAAAGAGTATAATTGTATTAAATGGAAGTCAGATAGGAGGTCTTGCATCGGCTGCGAAAACTAAGCTTACAAATGCAGGATATACAGTAAAGAAAATAGGTGATTACACAGCTGCTACACTGACTCAGACAAAGATTATTGTAAAGGAAGACGGTGCCGGCAAAGATTTGGTAAAGTATTTTAGCAATCCTGTTGTTGAAACAGGTACAGTTGAAACAGGATATGATATAAAGATTATCATAGGAACAGCTGATGCTAATAATTGATAAATAATAGCAAATTTAAAATGCACGCCACAGATTTGATGACGTGCATTTTTAACTTTATTGTATAAAACAGTGTATAAAGCTGAATATGCAAGCGGGCATTTAGGAAAGGCATGGTATATTATGCAATCAGTTGTAAATGTTATGGGTATTGAAATTGACATGCTCAGCAATGATGTTTTTATAGAAAAAATAAATACATATCTTAATGATGATAAGCTGGATGTAATATTTTTTGCGTCCGCTGATATTCTTAACAGAGCTGCAGAAAATGAAAAATATCATGAACTTGTAGACAGGGCGGAGCTTTTTCTGCCGGGAGAGGAAGCTCTTCTGACAAATTATAAAATAGATATTTTAAAGGATGCCGGTATGGTTGTGAGTTGTAAAAGCTTTGGAATTATGCTTGAAAATCTTCAAAAGCAGGACAGAACCATATATATAGTGGCAGACAGCAGCAGGAATGTAGAAAATCTCAGAAATTACTGCAAAAAAAATCAGCCTGAACTTCGTGTTATTGGTTCGTGTATATATAGCGAGGAAGTAGAGGATGCAGCAATGGTAAATGAGATAAACAGCTGTATTCCTGATATTTTACTTGTGGATTTAAAAATAGGTATTCAGGAAAGCTGGATTATGGAGCATGCAAATTTGTTAAATTCAAAGTTATGTGTTGCTATTGGTGGAGTTTCACAAATTATAATGGCAGAGGAAAAAAAGATTCCGGAATGGATAAGAAAAATCGGGTTAGCCGGCATATATGAAAAGGTTGCAGTGGAGAGAATACCACAAAAATTTTTTAAGGCGAGATTTTTCAGAAAAAGAATTGACATATATAATACAAAAAATGATGAATAATTTGACTATTTTTACCAAAGACAATATCATATTTGGTTAAAACAGACAGTTTGAGAGTATAAAAATTGTAACATTTAATAATAAAACGGCAAAAAAAATATAATAAGTCTTATTTATATACTCTTTGCACAAAAAGTCAAAAATTTATTTGGCTATTTATCCTATGGTAAAATATTTCAAGATAGTGTATTATACAAGCATCAAAGATGTGACAGGCAAATCACACTATATAATATGATTGCAAATTATTTGATGATTTTATCATATCAAATGACTGCTTCATATTCAGCTTAAACGAATTGTATAAAATTTAGGAGGAAACATATAATGGCAAGTTTATCTTTAAAAAACATTTGTAAAACATATCCAAACGGATTCCAGGCAGTTAAAAATTTCAATCTTGATATCGCAGACAAAGAGTTCATCATATTTGTAGGACCTTCTGGTTGTGGTAAATCTACAACACTTCGTATGATTGCAGGTCTTGAGGAAATTTCTTCAGGTGAGTTATGGATTGGAAATACTCTTGTAAATGATGTAGAGCCAAAAGACAGAGATATCGCAATGGTATTCCAGAACTATGCTCTTTACCCTCATATGTCAGTTTATGACAATATGGCATTTGGTCTTAAACTTAGAAAAACTCCAAAGGAGAAGATTGACAAGCTTGTTCACGAAGCAGCAAAGATTCTTGATATTGAGCATCTTTTAGATCGTAAACCAAAGGCTTTATCAGGTGGTCAGAGACAGCGTGTTGCCATGGGTCGTGCAATCGTTCGTAATCCTAAGGTATTCCTTATGGATGAGCCTTTATCAAA
>CAKRFU010000028.1 GCA_934320845.1 uncultured Lachnospiraceae bacterium | reverse complement strand
TGTCGTTCCTTTCTCTTCCTTTGACGTCTCGGGTAGAACCCTTACACCTGTATATTGTAATAACTCAAAAAAAAGTTACTTTTTATTTTATTTATTTTTTTTCATATAAAAAGACATTCCAAATGCGGAATAAATACAAAAATTTATACTTCAATACACAATAAGAGACATCTGCACCAATCGGTACAGATGCCTCTGCCTAATAATATATTATGATATTTGGGTCAAAAGGTATTTTTACTATTTGTTTTTAACCCTTACATCATATTTTTATTTTGTGCTTACTACAAAATTCTCACCAACAACACTTATAGTTATAACATCTCCCGTATGAACCTTATCACCGAGGATTTCTTTTGCAAGAAGTGTCTCTATATTCTTCTGTAGGAAACGCTTCAACGGACGAGCTCCAAATGCCGGTTCATATGCATTATCTGCAATATATTTTATAGCATCATCAGTAAGTTCCACTTTAAGTTCCTTATCTGCAAGCCGTTTATTTAAATCATCCATAAGTATTGAAATAATACCCTGAATATTATTCTTTGTCAGTGGCTTAAACATTACTATCTCGTCAAGGCGGTTAAGGAACTCAGGTCTGAAACTGGCTCTTAAATCAGCCATTGCATGTTCTCTTGCCTCATCACTTATGTTTCCATCTTCCTCAATTCCATCAAGAAGATATGAAGAACCTATATTTGATGTAAGAATAATAATTGTATTCTTAAAGTCTACCGTTCTTCCCTGCGAATCTGTCACACGTCCATCATCAAGCACCTGCAAAAGTACATTGAATACATCCGGATGTGCCTTTTCAATCTCATCAAAAAGTATTACCGAATATGGTTTTCTACGGACTGCCTCTGTAAGCTGACCGCCTTCCTCATATCCTACATATCCCGGAGGTGCTCCTATAAGTCTTGACACTGAATATTTCTCCATGTATTCGCTCATATCGATACGAACCATGTTATTCTCATCATCAAAAAGACTTGCCGCAAGCGTTTTTGCAAGTTCTGTCTTACCTACACCTGTTGGACCGAGGAAAAGGAATGAACCGATAGGTTTTGTAGGATCTTTAATACCCGCTTTTGAACGAAGAATAGCTTCAGATACAAGCTTAACTCCTTCTTCCTGACCGATAACTCTCTTATGAAGTTCATCTTCAAGATGAAGTGTTTTTTCTCTCTCACCTTCATTTAATTTTGTGATAGGAATTCCTGTCCATCTTGACACAATCTTTGCAATCTCATCATCTGTTACATTTTCCTGCACAAGCGTCCTGTCTTCCTTCTTAACCTTTGCTTCTTCTGCCTCAAGCTGTTTTTCAAGTTCAGGCAGTCTGCCATATTGAAGTTCTGCAAGCTTTTCAAGATTATACTCACGCTTTGCCGCATCCATTTCAGTATGAAGTGCGTCAATCTGTTCTTTCACTTTGTTTACTTTATCAACAGATGATTTCTCCTGATCCCATTTTGACTTTTGGGCTGTAAAACTGTCTTTAAGTTCGGCAAGTTCTTTTTGAAGCGTTGCAAGTCTCTCTTTTGAAATATGGTCTGTCTCTTTTTTAAGAGCAGCTTCCTCAATTTCCATCTGCATAATCTTTCGCTGTACTTCATCAAGTTCTGCCGGAAGTGAATCAAGTTCTGTTTTTATCATTGCACATGCTTCATCCACAAGATCTATTGCCTTATCAGGAAGAAATCTGTCTGAAATATATCTGTTTGAAAGTGTTGCGGCTGCAACAAGTGCGGCATCCGTAATCTTTACGCCATGATATACCTCGTATCTGTCCTTAAGTCCACGAAGTATTGAAATCGTGTCCTCGACAGTCGGCTCACTAACCATAACAGGCTGGAAACGTCTTTCAAGTGCTGCGTCTTTCTCAATATACATACGATACTCGTCAAGCGTTGTTGCACCTATACAATGAAGTTCACCTCTTGCAAGCATTGGTTTAAGCATATTGCCCGCATCCATGGCACCATCTGTTTTTCCGGCACCTACAATTGTATGAAGCTCATCAATAAAGAGTATAATCTGACCTTCGCTTTTCTTTACTTCCTCAAGAACAGCCTTAAGCCTTTCCTCAAACTCACCTCTGTATTTTGCGCCTGCAACGAGTGCACCCATATCAAGTGCAAATATTTTTTTATCTTTAAGCTCTCCAGGCACATCACCTCTTACTATACGCTGTGCAAGCCCCTCAACTGCCGCTGTTTTACCGACACCAGGCTCACCGATAAGTACCGGATTATTTTTATTTTTTCTCGAAAGAATACGGATGACATTTCTAATCTCACTATCCCTGCCGATAACAGGATCCATTTTTCCTTCCTTTGCTCTTTCTACAAGGTCGGTTCCGTATTTTTCAAGTGTATCATAAGTTGCCTCAGGATTATCGCTTGTCACACGCTGGTTTCCTCTCACCTGTGAAAGCACCTGAAGAAATCTCTCTTTAGTTATCTGACACTGTTTGAAAAGTGCCTTTACTTCTTTACTCGGATGTGCGAGAAGACTAAGGAACAAATGCTCAACAGAAACATATTCATCTCCCATGCGCTTTGCTTCATCTTCCGCATATATAAGCGTTTCATTAAGATAACGGTCGATACGCATATCTCCGCCTGTTACTTTCGGACGTTTATTTAAAAGTCCATCTATCTGTGCCAGAAATACTTCAGGTTCAATTCCCATCTTTTCAATGAGTTTGCTGATAAGACTGTCATCAACTTTCATCATAGATGCAAGCAAATGTTCCTCGCCCATCTCCTGATGGCCATAATCCATAGCAATCTTCTCGCATCCCTGAACTACTTCCTGCGATTTCTGAGTAAATTTACTGATGTTCATGTAATCTCCTCCCCTCTATGAGAATGACATTGTTTTTTATTATTCAAAACTTATATGTCAATAACATTGTTTTCTTTATCTGCAAGACATAATAGCACTGATTGTTAGCACTGTCAAGAGGTGAGTGCTAATTATTTTTAAACTTGTGCTATACTTGCGAATCTTCTGATTTCAAAACCTTATCCCGATAAATACCTACTGTAGACTATCCATGCTGCATTATCTCTCTTCCGTATTTTTTACATAAATTGTGCTTCGCGCCGCACCTTCTTTTCTCAAACAACCACTATTAACCATATTCTTTAAAACAACTCTAGCTCTACGCGGTTTTACTTTCAAAAGCTCTACCGTCTCAGCAGTAGTAATAGATTCATTTTCCGATACATATCTATAAATTTTTTGTTCCTGTTCATTATCCGGCACTTCATTAGCACTATCCGGCACTTTATTCATAGTATCTGGCACTTTATTCATAGTATCTGGCATTCTATAGTCATTATTGAGGTCATCTGTAGCAACCTGACCTCGATAAATATTGATACGCAAATCAACTTCACCGCCAATAAACTCCGGTTCCCTCAGTCCGGCTGTTTTTACTTTATCAATAATTCTCGGAATACCGCTTCCCCAATGCTCGATTAAATTCATATAAGCAAATGCATGAGCAAGAGTTTCATTTCTAATTTTAGAATATCCTTCTTTCATACGCTCCATAGTCTGCCCCATTGGCAGCTTTCCTGACGAAGTAATTTCCAATCGGTTGTCATATACTGCAACCTGTATCGTACCATGATCCAGATAACTACGATGTACCATCGCATTGATAATCAACTCACGAATAGCATCCGGTGGAATCTCATAAATATCCTGCCGATAAATCCCCACAATGGTAGCACCTAGATGAATATTTCTCAGGACAAACTGAAATGCTTCATCTACCTGCTCCCAAAGTGGACCGGTATATTCCCTACGATCAACAAATACCGCTTTCGTTGTGCCTTTGAACACACCACATTGCGTTGCAACATGAAGACCTCCATTGCCTGTCAAAATAGCAAAGGCATTAGACGGATAATCTTTTCCATCACGCTCAATCAAAATGCCCCAGGAACGCAGTTGCTGTTTTCCAACCTCTTTGATAGTTGCTTTCTGTTCCTCATTATGTGCATTCTTGACTGCTTGCGTTCTTCAATCTTCAAAACTTAGCGAAACTTAAACTTATTGGCATTTTCACCTTTTATCATAACAAAAAAGCACTTAAAAACGCATAAATTGTATGGCTTTCAGTGCTTTTTTACATATATTATTTTATCCAATTTTTTCCATCAAGCTACACAAGTGAAACTTAGCGAAACTTAACGTAAATTCAAAAACAAATGCCAGACCATTTGCAACAGTGCCATCCAATAAGACACCTTTGATTGTCATATAATTGCACAGAATCATTACAGTCAGGAAACATAACAATATAAAAACATGACAATAACGCAGGCAATCATAAATGAAAGCCTGCGTTATTATTCCATATTAACATCTGCATAACAGTTACATTGATTAAGCCATTACTGCTATAGTACAATTACTTCTCAAATTTCCAATCCTCAAACGACTGCACTGCACCATCAAATGCAAAGTAAATATTATGTGTTCCTGTTATCTTCTGAGTTGAAACCGATACTGCGGCATCCCCATTTTCATCTGGAACTATGTCTGCTTCGGCAATCACATCTTTGCCAAGTTTATCCGCATATACTTTTATCTTTGCTGTTTTGTTCTTTTCCATTTTAAAGTGAGCAACAAATTTTGACGGTGATGTTGTTCCGAAATCTGCTCCCTTTATGAGACTCCATGCATACTGATACTTATCAGGCTCGCTTACTGCCTCCATATATGCTCCATCAACAAGATACCTTGTTACTACCATTCCGGAACAGTCAGAATATGTCGTTCCCTTTGTTTCTTCATATGGATTAAATGCTTTTATCTGCGAAACTCCGGTAAGATCCTGTTTTACCGGCTCGAGTGTACCATCTGCGTTTACTGTAAGTTCATTTACATGACTGCTTCTGAAACCGAGGTCTGAACCAAGTGCTGTCTCCAATACTCTTGTATGATAAAACATGTAATATTTATCATTAAACTTTATTATTGAGTGATGATTATTAGCATCTACTCCAAATACCTTTCCGCAATTTTCCAATACATCACCTTTATATTCATATGGTCCCTCAGGTGATTTCGATGTCATATAACCGATTGAACAACGTCCCAAATCACTGTACTGTTCACTTCTCTTGCTCCAGTTTGAACAATATGAGAAATAATATGTGTCACCAATCTTATTTATTCCGCTGTCTTCAAAGAAATATGGTGCATCTATCGTAATCTCAGGTCCGTCAAACGAAATCATATCTTCAGCAAGTTTTCTGATTCTAGCACCATTTTTGCCTTTTTCATCGAGCTCACCATTTCCGTAACACAAATATGATGTTCCGTCATCATCTGTAAATACAGATGGGTCGAGTGCTCCTGTTGTTGATTCATTTGCCGAAAAAGGTCCTACTAATGCTTTTCCAACCGGGTCAGTAAACGGTCCCGCCGGTGAATCAGCCTCAACAACTCCTATCTGATATCCTCCGTTTGTAAAATATATAAAGAACTTGTCTTTGCCGTCTATCTTTTTATATGCCGCACATGGTGCCCAACAACAGCCCGCCCACTTAGCAGTACCAAATTTATCCTTAGTATTTGCTGCCGCTATCTGAAATGTTCCGTGGTCTGTCCAGTTAACCATGTCATCGGTAGATATTATGTGAAGGCTCTGAATATACTCGTATGTATTGCTCTCTTTCTTTTCTCCCCTTTCATAATGCTGGGAATCATTTGTCATATATACATATATTCTTCCGTTGTATTCTATAACCGCCGGGTCTGCCACATAACAATTTGTAAGAATAGGATTGTTTTCTGTTGCCTTTTTAATTTCAGGAGCAAAGGTTGGCTCTGACTGTGATGTACCGGTCTGCTTGACAGTGACCTGACATGTCTTTTTTACTGTATCTTTTCCTTTTTTAACCGTTACGGTAATTTTTGCTTTTCCTGCCTTTTTAGCAGAAATCTTTCCAGATTTATTTACACTCGCAACTGCAGTTTTTGAGCTTTTGAAAGTAATATTTGCTTTCTTTACTCCGCTAACCGTAACTTTAAGTTTATATGATTTTCCTTTGTTTAATGTAACTTTTGTCTTGCTCAATTTAACATTAAGTTTTGTTTTTGCATATGAACTGTTGAAAGGAACTGTTCCTTGAAATAAAAGCACTGCGCTGAGTGCAAGTGACGCAGCTAAATATAATTTTTTTCTCATTTTCATCCTCCAATACTTTGTTTTTAACAGAATTTGTGATATTATAAACATAGTCTGGTTTAATACAGTTTTACACTATTGCCAAAAAATAGCACAAAACTGCCGATTATATCTAATGGAGGATTATTATATATGAATGCTGAGCCAATGTATTTACACTATTTCACATCAGATAAGACATTTCCTTTTTTTATACAATATGGACATCACGATTCCGATGGGAAAATGCATTATCATGCAGATTTTTATGAACTGATGATTGTTCTTGACGGAACTTCAATGCAACAGGTGAATAATAAAACATACTATATAAAACGTGGCGACGTTTTTGTATTCGGCGAGGGAGTTTCGCACAATTTTACAGATGTTCACGACCTTCATATATGTAATATACTCTTCCAGCCCTCTTTCGCTTTTGACAGGTACAACGACCTTGGAAAACTTCCGGGATACCACAAACTTTTTAAAATAGAACCTTATCTGTCACAAAATGATAAATACCAGCATTTTCTGAAATTAAATTTTGAAGAATTTGAGAATGTAAAATCAATAATCACTGTTTTATATAAAGAATACAATACCATGACACCGGGCAGACACACTACCGTTACTGCTCTTTTTCAGATTTTAATCACATATCTTTCAAGATGTTGTAACGAAAAAACAACTGCCACAAACAATAATGCAGAATTTAAAATTGCCCAGTCAGTGAGTTATATAGAAAAAAATTTTAAAACAGATATATCCACAAAAAAACTTGCCGCTATATCTTTTATGTCCGAAAGACACTTTATGCGTCTGTTCTCGGAAGTTTATCATATAACCCCACACCGCTATCTTATTAACCTCAGGCTGCAATATGCCTGCTCGCTGCTTGAAAACCCACATAACAGACTGTCAATATCTGATATTTCAATAGAATCAGGTTTCCAAAGCAGCAACTATTTTTCAAGAATGTTTAAACAGACATATGGCATATCACCTAAAGACTTCCGAGTAAAAGAACAAGTTTTTTTATATCAATAGGCTTTCCTATATGAGCATTCATTCCGCTTTCGATTGCTCTTTGCTTATCTTCTTCAAACGCATTGGCAGTCATAGCTATGATAGGTATCTTAGAACGTCTTCCATCCATCGACCTTATTTTCTTTGCCGCCTCATATCCATTCATATTTGGCATCTGAATATCCATAAGTATTGCGTCATAATAATCTTCAGGTTTCTGTGCTAATCCCTCTACACACGCTTTTCCGTCAGCAACACATTCTGCCTGGATTCCATTCTCTTTCAATACAGTCATAGCTATTTCGGCATTTAATTCATTATCCTCAGCGATAAGAATCTTTTTCCCTTTTACGTTTTTGATAATCTGATTTGTGACTTCCTTACGCTGCTTTTCGGCCTGTTCTTTCGTTGCAATAGGAAATGTCAAAGTAACAACCATTGTCGTTCCAACATCAACCTTACTTTCAACATCTATTGTTCCACCCATAAGTTCCACCAGCGACTTTACAATTGGAAGTCCAAGACCTGTACCGGCTATTTTTGTCTCAGTACTTGTATGCTCTCTAGAAAATTCCTCAAAAATATGCGGAAGATATTCTTTACTCATACCGATTCCGGTATCTTCAACTTTGCTGACATATGTTGCATAGCCATCCCTGTCACACGGTATTTCCCAAAATTCAAATTTAACACTTCCAGCCGGATTTGTGTATTTTATTGCATTACTTATTATATTAAGATATATCTCCTTAACTTTCGTCAAATCACATATAATATACCCATACTCAATATTACACTTACAAGTATATTTAAGGTTTTTATTTTTTATATCAGATTCAAACACAGCATTAAGAGAATCTATAAGCACTTTTATATCTGTAATTTCTGATTTTAATTCGACCTTACCGCTCTCTATCCTTGCCATTTCGAGCACATAATTTATCAATGACAGCAAAAATGAACTCGATTTTTTAATCTTTGCAACATAATCGGCTGCTCTTTCCTTATCATCAAGATGTTTTTCAAGAAGCTCCGAAAAACCTACTATAGCGTTCATAGGCGTTCGTATATCATGGCTCATATTGAATAAAAATCTTGTTTTTGTCTCATTCGCAATCTGTGCTTCTTTTGCCGCTTTCTTAATATTTTCAGCATATACCGCATCTTTGTAACGCCTTACAAAATACTGCCAAAAAGCACTGCATACTATTATGAGAACAACCAGTGCTACAAGTGTCCCCATAAACAACTGCATTTTAGTAATCCATCCGTCTTTCGGTGCAATTTCAAAATACCATATATCATTTGGAACTGCACATACAACCTCGAGAGGACTTTTTATATTTTTACTGTTTCCCTCCGCAATTGTAACTTCTGTTCCCTCAGAAAGATTTTTCTTCCATATCTGATAATCATATCCCACATCTTCAAGATTACTTAAATTTATCTCATCTATAAACTTTTCCCAGTCTATTACGAGAATAACAAACCCCCAAAATTTCTTTTCTCCGTTTTCTGATATGTAAACCGGATCAAATAATAACGCTCCGATTCCGCCCTGTTTTAATTCATAAGGACCTGCTATCGTGTACTGTCCTGTTTTTTTAGCTATTTTTGCTTCCTTTTTTCTTTTTGGATTAGTCAGCATATTTAATCCAATCGCAGGTTCATTTCCCTTTAACGGATAAATATTGCCTACAATACCATCTTTAGCAAGCTCAATGGCTTCGATAACATCTTTGTCCTCGTGCAAAAGTGCAGCAATCTGATTAAATTTTTCGTCATCAACTTTATATCTCTTTTCAAGTATATTTTTTATAAAATCTGCTCTTTCCAAATATTTATCAAGTCTTGACTCTATTCTGCTTACTGTCATTTTTGCCGTATATCTTACTTTCATCTGTTCAGATTTTTTATTATTACTGCCCAAATAATGACCACATGCCAATATTATCGAAAGTGTCACCATAAAAACACAGAATAACTGTATTTTCATCCTTTTTCTATTCAACCTGTTATCCATAAGTTAAACCTCGCAATGCATCAATTAAATAAATTTCCATATTTTTTAATCCACATTACATTATAACAGTTATCTAAAAAATGATAAATACAATTATCGGTCAATTCTTAACTATTATCTCTCTCTAAACATCTGAATGAGAAGCAATATAAATGCCGTTCCCCATAAAATAAATGCCGGCAGCAAACTCAGACTGCATGAACTTTTAACTCCGTCAAGAAAATAAGCTATGGCAAATCTGTTCATTTTTAAAGCGTTTGGTACTTCTACCGACAGCTTATTTATATACACCATCGGTTGAATCAATCTGTCTGTAAAATAATACTGAAAAAATATAATCAAAGCATATGAAACCACATAAAATACTCTGCCTTTTTTGCAATTCTTCATATTAAAATATTGTTTTACGGTAAATATTACACATAATAAAATACTAAACCATAAAGTAAGCATGGAAACATAAAATGAACTGTTTTCAAATAAATTTCCAATCTCTAAAAAAGTCCTATCGACATTCATATATCTGCAGCTTCCCGCAAATATATATGTACCGGCTATAAGATAACACCCTGCTGCCGCCATAAGCATGTACATTATGATTATTCTTATCCCAATTTTCTTTTGAAATTTAAGTTCCGTCTCCATTACATCAGGCGACATCGAACTGTAAAGAATTTTTTCCAATTTATCATCTGTTATTTTCAAGTCAGCCATTACAATTCCTCCTCAAGCTTCTGCTTTAATATTTTTTTCGCTTTAACAAGTCTGCTTTTTATCGTACTCTCAGGAATTTTATATAGTGAAGCTATGTCTTTTATTTTCATATTTACCGTATAATACAGATACACCACCATCCTATATTTTTCTGGAAGTTCTCTCACCTTATTTCTGACAAATTTTATAAGTTCACTTCGTATGACTTCCTCTTCGGGATTGTCAGCATTATCATTACATTCAATAAATTCAAGTCCCTTCTCAATATGTACTTCATAGCTCTCCTGCTTTGCAATTCTCCTTCTCCATGCATACTTTCTTTTCTTATTTTTCCATAAATTTATTGCCGTAGAAATTGCCCATGCTTTTATATTTTCTGACACCTCAAGTTTTTTATAATGCTCGACCATCCTCAACATTGTTTCCTGATAAAGTTCCATTGCAAGCTCATCATTATTTGTTGTTATCTTGCAAAACTTCATCAATTCAGTTCCATATTTTGAAATAAATTCTTCCAATTCTTCCTTTTTCATGTCTCTTCTCTCTTTAACTATCTTGTTATCACTGCTTCTATATATTACATTGTAACAAGCAGATAAAAAGTTTAAAATATTTCCATTTTTAATTTTTATTTATCAAAGACTTCCAGTTCTTCAATATATTCCGCTAATTCTTGTGCCATCTCGTATGCCTCCGGTATTCTTAAATGCCCCAGTGTACCAGTCCCATTTCTATTAAATCTGTACTGTGTTATCTTTTTATCCCCCATGTTTCCAACTACCTGAGCTATCGCTTCGTCCCACGCTTTATCGTGGTTAAGCAGCGTTGTACAGCATATTATATATGCGTCAGGATATGTCTTTCTGATATTTTCAAGAAATCTCATATAATGTTCACGCCACTTTCTTGCTTTTGGCTCACAGTAACCTTCTTTCATATAATCAATAGGATGACAATCATTTTGCCCAACAGCAATTATGACAGCTTGTGGTCTGTATTTATCAAAATCCCATTGTGTCATCTGACTGAGCCTTGTGTTGTAATGCACCTTGTTCCACACTGTCTCCAGCCCTGTCTGTTCCGGTTCGTGGTACCAGCCTTCACCATCCATAAGTGCGATACCCCCCTGGGCAATATCATGAATCTGCGCCCCAAGTTTTCTCGCCAGTATCCATCCATAAGAATAATAACTGTTTGAATAACCTCCATTGTGCTCAGGGTCTTCCATCCCCACAAAATCAACAGCTTCAGATACCTCGCCAGCTGACACGGAATCTCCATATATTTCAATCTTTCTATCCGGTTTTTCCGGAGGTGCAAGCAGCTTTTCTCCATCCCCTATCTCATATCCAAGAATTATTATTTCATGACATGAATCCTGTCTTTTAAAAAACATGACCTGATGAACCCCTGTCTCATTTTCAGGAACCGGTATCTCAATCGTTGTTCTGCCTTCTTTCTTTATATAAAAGCATGACTGGACATTGTCGAGAATACATCCCAGATAATTCTGCCAATACTCATTTTTATTACTCACATGAATTTTTAACATATTTCCCGTAAAATTAAATTCCGATGATGTACACGGAAATATCCATACAGGTTCAGTCGGTATGCTCCAGTCTATGCGTCCTGTATACACTATTTTATCGTTATTTGAATTTATCCACATTATATTTCTCCTCCCATTCCTAAATTCAACTTAAAAATACAGTTAATTTTTAAGTTGAATTTTAAATTTATTTTTTAGTGCGATATTAACTTAATTTTAATTATAATTATTTAATTTAATTAGTCAATATATTTTATAAAGCGATAAATATAGCGGTATGACCCAGCATTATTTTATATATATAACATATATCTCACATATTATATATACATTGTACGTATATGAACTATATAGTATATAATTAAATAAAATGTATATAATGGAGTACAAAAAGATGAAAAAAAACAAACAAAAAAAACAGACTTCAGAAACTTTTAGACTTAGTGCAATACTAGCCATATCAGGCGGTTTTCAGGATGCATACACATACAATGTCAGGGACGAAGTATTCTCTAATGCTCAAACCGGAAATGTTGTGCTTATGAGCCAGAATTTTATGTCCGGTGAATGGCTTCGAGGTTTACATTATCTTTTTCCTATAATAGCGTTTGCTCTCGGAGTTTTTGTTGCAGAAAGAATACAGAAAAAACTGAAATATGTCAAAAAAATACACTGGCGGCAGATAATCGTACTTATGGAATTAGCCATATTATTTATTGTCGGTTTAATTCCCGGACAATACAACATGACAGCAACAATGCTTGTATCATTTGCCTGTTCAATGCAGGTACAGACTTTCAGAAAAGTAAACGGCTATGGCTATGCAAGTACAATGTGTATCGGAAATCTCAGAAGCGGTACAGAAAGTCTTTCTATTTATCTACGTGAAAAAAAGCCGGAAATTTTAAAAAAAGCACTTCACTATTACGGTATAATTCTTGTCTTTGCCATCGGTGCAGGTATCGGCGGAATTTTATCATTATATATAGGTATCAAGGCTATATGGGTATCATCAATTCTATTAGCAGCAGTATTTATAATGATGTTTGCTGAAAAAATGTAATATACGTCAAAAAAATACAGTATGAGCATAGAAATAACTTTCTATGCCAGACTGTATTTTTCTAAAATATAAGCAACCCCGTTTTCATCATTGCTTTTTGTCACAATATCTGAACTCTCTTTAAGTTCTTCACAGGCATTTGCCATTGCAACTCCACATCCTGCCGTCTTTATCATATCAATGTCGTTGCTGCCATCACCAAATGCTATAAGCTCCGATATATCAATGTCAAGCTTTTCGCAAAGCCATTTAAGAGCATTTCCCTTGTTTACCTCACAATGGTTTATCTCGATATTATTAGGCATACCCGAGCACACTTTAGAGGTTTTAAGTATTTTAAGTTCTTCAAGTGTTTTTCTTCTATCATCCATATTACTAAAGAACATGTTTATCTTCTCGACACTCTCAAGTTCTTCGATATTATCCCAAAGATTTTGCTTTGAACCTCTGCTTGAAAGATAATAGTTTCTAAAATCATCATTCTTTATATAATTTTCTGCTTTGTCATACGTTTTTTTATCACCGATGCCAAGTCCGCCAGAAGCAATATCCGTAAGTGCATCGTGCCTTAGAATTATGTCTCTTACAAGCATCACTTCTCTTTTATCAATACTTTTTTTGTAAATAATACTGTTGTCGATAAGTTTATATACCAGACCGCCATTCAATGCTATTGCATAATTTGTCCCGGGAATGCTTCTCAATTCTTTTAATATTCCAGCAATCGGTCTCCCTGTTGTAAATACAATCTCAACCCCTGCTTTTCCGTATTTTTCAAGAATTTTTTCTGTCCTGTCAGTCATCTTTCCCCTGCTGTCAAGACATGTTCCATCAAGGTCAAGTGCTATCATTGATATTTTCATGTTCATTATCTTCAACTTCCTATTATTTAATCTGATGAACAAAGTATATCATATTTATTATTTAACGGCTACTCCTCCCGTGGAAAGATAACCGTAAACTTGCTGCCTTGTCCTTCTTTGCTTTCCAACACAACTTCTGCATTATGATACATTGCCGCATGTTTCACTATAGACAGACCAAGACCTGTTCCTCCGGTTTCCTTTGACCTGCTTTTATCTACCCTGTAAAAACGTTCAAAAATTCTTGACTGCTGTTCTTCTTTTATTCCAATTCCTGTATCTTCGATAACAATAATATTTTTCTCAGCTTCCTTAGACAGCGTTATGTCAACTCTTCCTCCGTCTTTATTGTACTTTATACCATTTTCACAAAGATTATATACAATTTCATAAAGCAGACTTCTTACCCCGCGGAGTTTTATATCATCTCCGCTTACATTTATTGTCACATTTTTTTCCTTTGCCGTATTTTCCAGAACTTCTTTTGTTTCTTCAGCAATATCCTTTAAATCAACAAGTTCCATTTCCATATCCCTATTTTCATCAAGCCATGAAAGACGTATGATATCTTCTACGAGTTTTACAAGTCTCTCTGCCTCCTTACGGATATGTCCGACAAATCTCGGCATATCTTCCTCTTTTACAAGGTTATTTTCCATAAGCTCTGCACTGCCGATAATTGACTGAAGCGGTGTTTTTAACTCATGTGACACATTTGCCGAAAATTCTCTCCTTGTCCTTTCAGCATTACTTTTCTCTGTTTCATCTACAGCAAGTAATACTGCACCAAGTGTCTTTCCTGCTGATTCTATCTTACTTATTCCAAGGCGGTACTCAAGTCCGTATCTTTTAAGTACCATCTCTGATTTTCCTTTTTCCATTGTCTCTTTTATCGTTTTTCCGACAGAGAGATTTCGTTCTATCATAAGAAAATCTTTTCCGACACACTCATCGGTTGCGCCAAAAATCTTTTGTGCTGCCGGATTTATGCTGATTATATTATTTTTTGCATCGAGAAGTATAAGTCCCTCATCCATATTTTCAATAGTAGCCTGAAATTCGTCTTTCTTTTTCTGGAGTTCTTCAAGCTGTTCATCTATCTGTCTGTGCTGATGCTCAATATGTCTTAAAAGCGGTGAAATTTCCCCATATACATCATTTTTCAAAGGTTCATCAAGATCAAGATTATTCAAAGGTTCTACTACTTTCTTTGATACACCTCTCGCAAGAATTGATGATAAGATTATTGCTAAAACTATTGTTATAACTATAGGTGAAATCATCGAAAATAAAAGCTTAAAAACCGTATCCTGGCTTACTGATATTCTTACAACACTTCCGTCACTTATTTTTTTTGCATAATAAAGTGTTTTCTGCATAAGTGTAACTGAATATCTCGAGCACTCGCCTCTGCCAAATTTCAACGCATCTTTAACCTCTTCCCTGTCTGCATGGTTTTCCATTTTCGATACATCAGATTTATTGTCAAACTTAACAGTTCCGTCTGCTTCTATCCATGTAATCCTATATTTCTTTTCTTCAAGATTTTTGAGATAGTCCTCCCCCTGATTTTGAACACCCGTGACAACAAAACCAAGCTGTGATTCGAGCTGTTGTTCTTCTATATTTGTGAAATGCCTGTACAAAATTCCAAGAATAAATGTACAGCAAAACAGCACCATAATTACCGCAATCAAAAGTACCGATTTAAATATTTTTTTAGTCATTGTATCCCTCCATTTTATATCCGACATTCCTAACAGTCGTGATATATCTGCCACCATCACCCAGTTTCTGCCTAAGTGTCTTTATGTGCATATCTACTGTTCTTGTCTCTCCGTAACTGTCAATGCCCCATACTTCTGATAAAAGCTGATTTCTTGTATATGCCATCCCCAGATGCATAAGGAATATTTTTAATATTTCATATTCTTTATAGGTGAGACTGACACTCTTTCCATCAACCAATACAGTATGTTCTTCAACATTCAGCTCTATTATACCATTGACATATATGGTTTTGTTTTCTTTTTTGGGCATACATCTTCTAAGTACAGCCTTTATCCTTGAAACCATCTCCATCATTCCAAATGGTTTTACAAGATAATCATCTGCTCCAAGATCAAGACTTTTAATCTTATCGTACTCAACACTTTTTGCCGTAGCCATAATAACCGGTATATCCTTAGTTCTTGAGGATGTTTTTATCTTAGTTAAAAGAGAAACACCATCCTCCCCCGGAAGCATTATATCAAGTATCACAAGTTCCGGAAGCTCGTCTGTCGTTGCAAGTTCCATCCAGAAACTGTCTCCATCCCCAAATCCTTTTGCTATAAAACCTGTCTGCTCCAAAGTATATACTTCTATGTCTCTTATACTCACATCATCTTCTACACACCAAATCATATCATTCCTCATTTCCGTGTACTATGATATATACTCTTAATGATTTCCGGTTACTGAAAATACAACCCACTTAGCCACATTTACCGCATGATCTCCAATACGCTCAAAATATTTTGCAATCATAAGAAGATCAAGTGCATATTCACCATCCTTCGGATTTTTAGCAATCAAATCTATAAGAAAAACTTTAACCTTATGGAAATAATCATCCACAATGTCATCATAATCAATAATACTGTTTGCAAGGTCAAGATCACTTTTTACAAATGAATCAATCGACTCAGTAACCATTTTTATTGTCGCAGATGCCATCTGATCAAGATATTCACACTCTTCACTTGTTCTTCCATTTAAAAATCCAATAATCTCCGCAACATCTGATGCCTGATCACCGATTCGCTTTATATCAGTTATCATTTTAAGAGCTGTTGATACCTGTCTCAAATCTTTTGCAACAGGCTGCTGCTGAAGCAAAAGTTTAAGGCAAAGCGACTCAACATTCCTCTCAAGGTCATCAAGTGAATTGTCAAGCGGCTCGACCTCCCATCTTATATTCACATTGCCTTCCTTCAAAGCCTTAGCCGCAAGAGATATGCATTCCTCACACATAGCACCCATCTCAATAAGTTTTTTATTTAAATCCGCAAGCTGCTCATCAAATCTGCTTCTCATTTCCAAAATCCTCCTATTTTCTAATAATAAATCAACCGAATCTTCCCGTAATATAATCCTCTGTTCTCTTATCCTCAGGTGATGCAAACATCTTCTCTGTATCTCCGTACTCAATAAGATCACCAAGCAGGAAGAATGCTGTTCTGTCAGAAATACGAACTGCCTGCTGCATATTATGTGTAACTATAACAATCGTATATTTCTCTTTAAGCTCACTTGCAAGTTCCTCTATCTTTGATGTAGATATAGGGTCAAGAGCACTTGTAGGCTCATCCATAAGAAGTATCTTAGGTTCAACGGCAAGAGCTCTCGCTATACAAAGTCTCTGCTGCTGACCGCCTGACATGCCAAGTGCGGACTTTTTAAGTCTGTCCTTTACTTCATCCCAGATTGCGGCACCTCTCAAAGAATTTTCAACAATCTCATCAAGTCTTGCCTTATTTTTTATTCCGTGTGTTCTCGGTCCATAGGCAATATTGTCATATATGCTCATCGGAAATGGATTAGGTTTTTGGAAAACCATTCCTATATCTTTTCTCAATCTATTTACATCAGTATCAGGTGCGAAAATATCCATATCTCCATATTTAACTTCACCTGTTATTTTTACACCCTGAACAAGGTCATTCATTCTGTTTAACGTCTTTAAAAATGTTGACTTACCGCATCCTGACGGACCTATGAGCGCAGTAATACTCTTTTCTGGAATATCAATATTTATATTTTTCAACGCCTGTGTCTGACCATACCATAAACACAAGTCTTTAACTGTCATTATGTTATTCATCTGCTTCCTCCTGCTATTTCCTGCAAAATAATAAATACCGGCTGAATTAGTTTATTACTCTACCTTTTTCTTAAAATACAATCCTGTAAACTTAGCGGCAAGATTTACCAAAAATGCAAGTATCATCAATATTGCCGCTATCGCAAATGCAACTTCAAACTCTCCCTGCTCTTTAGCGTATACATAAAGAGCTACCGTGAGTGTTGCTCCTGCTCGTCCAAGTCCGTCTATAAAACCGTTTATTATATGAGCAAAACCTGCCGTAAACAATAATGCTGCTGATTCTCCGAGTATTCTTCCTACTGCAAGAATACATCCTGTCATAATACCGTCTACACAACTCGGAAGCACAACAGTCCTTATAACTCTCCATTTGCCTGCACCAAGTCCAAAAGCACCCTCTCTGTAACTTTGCGGAACTGTCTTTAAACTTTCCTGCGTTGTTCTCATTATTGTGGGAAGATTCATAATAACAAGCGTCATCGCACCCGCTAATATCGATGTTTGCATATGAAGAAATTCGCAGAAAAACAACATTCCTACAAGTCCATATATAATTGAAGGAATACCTGAAAGTGTCTCCGCTGCATATTCGATGACTGCAACCACCTTTTTATTTGTCGCATATTCCGTAAGGTAGATTGCTGCCCCTACTCCAAGTGGAAGAACGAATACAAGTGTTGCTATTACAATATAAAATGTGTTTAATATATCAGGCAGAATACCTATGCTCTGCGTCAGATAACTTGGTTTCGTCGAAAGAAGTTTCCATGTAATATTCGGAAGTCCTTTATACATTACAAAGCCGATAACAAATACAACGAGACTGCATGTTATAGCGACTGATATCCACATTAAAATTTTCATTATCCAGATATAAGCTTTTCTCTTCATTTTCTAATCACTCCTTTTCTTTCTTCAAAAGACTGTTGAGCAATGCATTTATCAACATAATAAACAAAAACAGTACAAGGGCAATTGAAAATAGTGCCTGCTTTTGTAATCCGGATGAATATGACATCTCACTCGCAACCGCCGTTGTAAGGAATCGTACACTCTGAAAAAGTTTTGGCATATTTGCCACATTTCCTGAAACCATCATTACAGCCATTGCCTCTCCTATTGCACGTCCTACTCCGAGTACCACCGCTGCAGCTATACCGCTTTTTGCAGCCGGAACCGATACTTTAAAATATGTCTCAATCGGTGTTGCTCCAAGTGCAAGCGATGCATCCTCGTATTCGGGCGGAACCGCTTCAAGTGCCGTAAGTGACACACTTATAATTGAAGGTAATATCATTATCGCCAATACTATAATTGCTGAAAAAAGACTGGCACCATCTGCTATATGGAATATATCTCGAACCCACGGAACGAGTACCAGCATACCTACAAGACCGTAAACAACTGACGGAATACCTGCAAGCAGACTTACTGCCATATCTACAACTGCCTTCACTTTCCTGTTTGCAACCTTTGCAAGATACACTGCTGTAAGAAACCCTACCGGAACACCTATTATAATGGCTCCCGCCGTACCATATACACTTGTGAGAATAAATGGCAGTATTCCATATGAAGGTGTTGCTGCAGTCGATGCCCATTTCTTTCCGAATAAAAATTTTAATATTCCTATTTCTCTTATTGCCGGTATTCCTGCAATAACAAGATAAACAGTTATAAGTAATACAAAACCAACTGTTATCAATCCAAGTATTAAAAATATTCCGTGGATAATTGTTTCAAATATGTTATGACTTTTCCTCATATAAAGCTCCATTCCGCAGACGCTTTACAAACATAGCCAATTTGTGACGCCTGCGGCACAAATTGCCTGATTAAAATGGGCAAGCCTTACGACTCACCCTTAATGCAGCATATTTATAAATATTACTCTTATTATTTATTACTTTTCGTTAGCCGGTACTACACCTGCTGCTGTGATAGTATCTGCTGCGCCCATTGCATAATCAAAGAATGCCTGAGCTGCGTCGCTGAGTTTTGTATCTTCTTTTGTTACAAATACAAATGGTCTCTGAATCTTATAACTTGCATCTTTTACAGTATCTTCTGATGGTGTTACTCCGTCTACTGCGAGAGCCTTTACACTGTCATCAACTGAAGCAAGTGACGCATAACCGATTGCATTTGGATTGTTTGCAACTGTTGTGATAACATCACCTGTTGATGTAAGTTCCTGTCCGTATTTACATTTATCTTCTGTTCCTGTAATAGATTCAAATCCATCACGAGTACCGCTTCCTGCTTCTCTACCTATAAGAACGATGTCTCCTTTATCTCCTCCGACATCACTCCAATTCTTAATTTTTCCTGTATAAATATCAGCAATCTGCTCAACCTTTAAGTCTGTTACTTTGTTTTCAGGATTTACGATAATAGCAATTCCGTCATATGCAATGATTGTTTCTTTAAGTCCCTGATTTTTCTCATCGTCTGTCAATGCACGGCTTGAAAGTCCGATGTCACATCTTCCCTCTGTTACTGCTGTGATTCCTGAGCCTGAACCTGTAGGATTGTATGTAAATTTTACATCCGGGTTTGCCTCCATAAATGCCTCACCCAAAGCACCAACTACTTTTTCCATTGATGTTGAACCGTCTGTTGCAACAGAACCACTGATGTTTCCGCTTGATGATGCATCTGCACTGCTTGATGAACCTGAAGAAGCTTTGTCACTGCTTCCTGACGATGAGCTTCCGCATCCTGTAAGTGATGTAAGTGTTAATGCTGATACCATTGCAGCTACTAATAATCTGTTTTTTGTTCTCATAATTTTTTGTCTCCTTTTGTTTTAAGTTTATTTGTTTTTTGTTTTCCTTTTTACAAGTATTATGATATAGCCGCAAAGTAAAATTCAAAAGGCAGGTTTTGTAAAAGATATGTAAAAAGTACACGACTTACACTTTGCACTTGATATACCACCACATACGAGCATTTTCTTATAAAATTAAAAGGAACTGCTACACTAATCTCTTAGTGCAACAGCTCCTTTTAATGCTATGAAACTCCTTGTACAATAATTGAATTTCAACAAAGCTCTACAAATTCTAAAAATATTTATTTCTTTTATTTTCTTGTCTGTACATATGTACCTGAGCTTTTCAGCTCTTTAAAGCTTATGTACCGGAACCAATGTATCGACTCACAATAATTTCCCTCCGCTACAATAACTCCCTTGTGCAGCTTTTCCAATACCACAACTGAATGAGTATTATTGGCAAGGCGGATAATATCTCCACTTTTTACCTTTAAAAATTTCTTATGTTTTATAATCCTTGCCTTTTTTCCATAAGCAGCATCACTGGCAATAAATGAAAATCCGGCACAGCCATATCCGCTATATCCTGCTGCCTTCCATAAATATCCATTTGCATTTGTCCATCTTTTGCCTTCCGGATACTTTTTGCGCAATTTAAGTATTTTGTTGCAACGCTTCGATGTTTTTCGTTTTACGATACCATTTTCAACCACATACCAGCTTTTCTTTATCTTGATAATAGTAGATACCTCTGTCGCTACCACTCCACAATCAAAATAATATCTTGTTCCCTTTATTTTTTTTACGCCATTTACTTTAGTCTGTACAATTCCCTTTTTTACATAATACTTAAAACCGTCAACTGATATGAGTCCTGATTTTTTTACAACAATGCCTTTCTTCACTAAATATGTTTTTTTATTGTCATAGTAATCTCCATTTGCAGAAGTATCTACATATCCTTTATATATAGCATATAACACATTATTGTATTCATAAATCCCCTTAAAACTGCTTTGAAGTTTTCCTTTTTTTACATAACATGCTTTTCCATATTTAGTGACAATTCCGGTAAAATCAGAACGCTTTCCATTCTCATAAAGATAAATGCCGTCACCCTCATCATACAAGCCATCATCTTTAACATAATAATCGTCATCATCAAATTCATAATCATCCTCATAGTCGTTATTGTCATCTTCATCCTCATCTTCAGAATCGTCCCAATCGTCAAAACAATCTTCGTCACTGTTATCACTGTCATCTTCAATATTAGTGTCATCTGAATCAATATTTGTGCTTTCATCCGCTGCAAATACTATACCTGGATTTTGAAACGTAAACGAAAATGCAATCAACAAAACACCCATTTTACATAATAACTTTTGTAATTTCATATCTGCCTCCAAATTTGTCCTTATCTCTGATGAAGATACCTTTCTACTGACTGTACGGCAGTTGCTCCGTCTGCCACTGCTGTTACTATCTGTCTGAGTGGTTTTGTTCTTATATCTCCTGCCGCATATATACCCTCACTGCTCGTCTTGCAGTCCTCGCCGGCTTTTATATATCCCTTTTCATCCAAATCCACAAAATCTTTAAATATATCTGTTTGAGGATTCATTCCTACAGCTATAAACACTGCCGATACTCCAAGTTCTTTTTCCTCACCTGTTTTGTTCTGAACAAGCTGTACTGATGTTACTTTTTTGTCACCTTTTATTTCTTTTATTTCATAAAACGGAAGTATCTCTATATTTGCTGTTTCTTTTACTTTCTGCTGTATGTTTGCTGCTGCCCTGAATTCATCTCTCCTGTGTATAAGATAAACTTTTTCACATAATCCTGAAAGATAAAGTGCATCCTCAAGTGCAACATCACCACCGCCTGCTACTGCAACCGTTTTTTTCTTAAAAAATGCTCCGTCGCATGTTGCACAATATGATACTCCCGTACCTGTAAATTCCTGTTCGCCACCGGCTCCAAGTTTTCTGTGTGATGCTCCCGTTGCAGCTATAATTGTCTTTGTCTCAACAGGCTCTCCCTCATCAAGTAACACTTTATATGCCTTTTTTCCTTCTGCATCAGTAAATTCTTCTATTTTTAATACCTCAGCATCTAAAAACTCTGTCTCAAGCATATCCGCATGCTCTCTGAATTTGCTTCCTAAGGTAAAACCATCTGTCTCAGGCAGTCCCAGATAATTGTCCACCTGCTCTGTTGACACTATCTGACCTCCACTGTATCCTGCCTTTTCTATTACTACCACATCAAGTTTTGCTCTTTTTGCATATATTGCTGCGGAAAGACCTGCCGGTCCGCTTCCTATAATAACTAAATCTCGCATATTTCCTCCAATTTAAATAATATTACTAATTATTCTCTTTGCACTTCAATATTTTAATAATACTTGAATATCACTTCAAAATCAACTTCAATGTCACTTCAAACAAACTTCAATTTACTTTGAACTAAATCAAGTATTCCACATATCAGCTTTCTCTATACCAATAATCAAAAAGAGACCACGCATCAACTGTTAAAAATCGTTAGTGCAGCAGTCTCTAAAAATCTTTTATATATTGTCCTGTACAAAATCCATCATATAACCATATTGTTTCATTTCCTCATCATTCAATGTCATAAATTTTACATTATCAATTGCCTCCTCAGCTATTCCGACACAGTTGTCTGTGATTCTTCCGATATTTTGAAGTATCTCAGTATAATCACCCGACATTGCTTTACTGCACTTTTTGTCTTTTACTCTGCCAAAATGTGCTTTACTGCATTGTCTGTTGATTTTTCTGATTTTATTTTTGTCTTTTGTCATTTTATCAATTATATTATCATCACCTGTTTTTACTGCATCTATTGCTTCTTCAAACAATTTGCCGGAGAGTTCCATACATTCTTTAATTTCCTTAACTGCCTCATTTGACAGCTTAAATCCTTTTGACTTAAGATTTTCATATGATTTTCCTATCTCGTCACACCTCTCAGCTATTCTCTCTATATTATTTGACACACACAGTAGTCCCGCAGTCTGTTCCGACTGAAGTTCAGTAAGATTTCCACTTGAAAACATCTTTGATATATATGTCGAAATACTTTCCTGCGATACCTTTACATATCCTGAATACTCGCTGAATTTCTGCTGTGCCATTCCTTCTTTTTTTGCTGTCACTGCAACTTTAAGATAACTGAAAGCTTCAATTGCATACGATGCCGAATGCTTTATCTCCTCCGAAACAAGATATAATGCTGCTGTGGGCTGATTTATGAGTTTATCATCAAGATATTTTGCCGTAAATGCTGCCTTTTGTTTTGTCTCATCACCTCTTATTAGAAATTTTACAATCTTAACCATTAACGGAATCAACGGAAGCCATATAAGTGTACAGACTACATTAAAGGTTGTATGTGCATTTGCTATCTGCCTTGAAATAACATCTACCTCATTTCCTTTTGGTGAAACATATCTTACAAACCTTGATAAAACAGGTATCAAAAACATAAATAAAATACTTCCGGTAATGTTAAATACGCTATGTGCCACTGCTGTTCTTTTTGCATTTTTTGACTGACCGATCGATGCTAAAAGTGCAGTTATTGTTGTTCCTATATTATCTCCAAATAAAATCGGAATTGCACCGCTAAGACCGATTACACTTGTCACTCCGTCAGGTCCTGCCTGTGATGCAAAATTCTGTAAAACAGCAATTGTTGCCGAACTGCTCTGTACCACAAGTGTCATCACGCATCCAAGTAATACTCCGAGAACAGGAATATCCTTTACTTTTCCCATAAGCTCAATAAATATAGGGCTTGTCGCAAGCGGCTTCATAACACTTCCCATAATTTCTATACCTTCAAATAAAAGACCAAATGAGAAAATGACACGTCCAACCTGCTTTACCTTTTCCTGTTTACATGCAAAATTTATAATAAATCCTATAAATATCAACGGATATATATAATCGCTTATCTTAAATCCCATAAGCTGCGCTGTCATTGTTGTTCCTATATTGGCACCAAAAATAACTGAGATGCCCTGTGGCAATGTCATAAGTCCTGCGCTGACAAAGCCAATTACCATAACGGTTGTTGCCGAGCTGCTCTGTAATACTGCCGTAACCAATGCACCCGCGAGTGCTCCCATAATAGGATTTTTTGTGAGAATTTCAAGAATTCTTTTCATTTTTTCACCGGCTGCTTTTTGTAATGCATCACTCATACTGTTCATTCCATACAGAAATAACGCAAGACCGCCGAGCAATCCAAACACTACTTTAACATTTTCGTTCATAATCTTCTTTGTCCTCTCTATAACATTTCCGTTGTACCAGTTATTTCGTACTTAATTGTTTCATAATCAAAACAATTCCTTTTGTACAATACAAGAGTAACAAAAAAAATATGCCGCAACTATCACGGCATAGTAAAATAAATGTCAAGTTTTTGTAAAATCTATACTATTTTTATAAATTATAGTTTTTAAAATTTTTATTTTCTCCTATTAAAAGATTATTTATTTTTCCTATAATCAATGATATACACAATACAGCTTGTGCTAATATTATACATTCAGCAACTATTTCATGATTTATAATTATTATTACAATTGCAAAAACAACTTCTACAACTAAAATTTTTAAAGTTTTATTTCTATATATAATATACTCCATTTCATCTAATCTTTTATTCTTTGTATCAACAGGTGCTAAAATAATTATTATGATACTATTAATTACTAACAAACATACTAAAAAAATATTATTAATTTCAATAAATTTCATAATTGAAACCGCAACTGTTACAATAATATTCGTAAATATATAACATTTTATGGCTGATGAGGCATGATATCCACCTGCATATGGTCTAATAACAATAAAACAAAACAAAAAAAACATCGTTTCTAACACTTTACATAAAGCAATTCCAATAAATAATATAGTTAAAATATTAATAATGTACGAAATCATTTGATACAATCCGTATATATATATATCATAATTATCTCGCTCTGTATCCTTATCGATAATCTTATTAATAAATGCTGTCATAATAATATTTTTCATAAAATCCTCACTACTTTTATATATAAAATATTTTATAATTTGAGTTATATAAATAAGTATATTTACCCTCAAAAATTTTTCTTAGAAATAATATTCCTAATTCCACTTAACTATGTTCTAAAATAGTTTCGCTATAATTTCAGTTAAACTTTTGTTGAAAACTAGTGCAAAATTTATAAAAAAGAATATAACATACTAGTATACTTTAAATAATACCCTAATGCAGATTACTTTTTCACATTCTATTTATATAAATTTTCAATCAAAATTTTTTCAAATACACAGCGTAATAAAAAAATACTAATAAAAGATAATATTTCAAAGCGTAAACTCTCAATTTTTAAAATATTTCCATAATTACTGATAAAAATAAATAATATTATGCAAACCATAGTGTTAATACAACTAAATACAGAATAATTTTTTTTATTATAATCTGAAATCTTTTTACCACATTTTGAACATTTTAAATTGAAAAGCATTTTTACACTTACTTTTTCTTCACAATCACAATAAGGACATTTCATAATTCTTTCTCCTTCAATATTTCATTTATTTTTCCATAGATGTATTTCTATACTTTTATTGGCATTCAATATCATAAATTATTATTCTCTAGTAAAATAATTTATGATTGAAAAACCTGAAACCATATAATAGTATAAAACACTTATCATGTAATCACAACAAGAACTTTATATTAAATTTAATTAATATAATATTATAATTGCATGGCTTGCTATTTTATTCAAGCCATGCCTCTATAATTAATCTTTATATTTTATCCACCCATAATTTATGCATTAAATACAGGCTTACTGATGCTCCATACCTTTTCCCATTTCTTTGCTTTTTTATTATATTTCTCTAATTTACCATATGTATCAAAATAATATGTTGTCATATACGAATCAAATGCACAATCAAAAACTCTTACTGATGAAACAACTGTTGTCATCTTATATTCTCCTGGACTTCTAAGAACGCTTTCTGCTAACTTATCTCCAACAAAACTAACCAAATACCCTGTATACCATGGACACCCTAATTTGCCACAAATATACGCACACAGTACTCCCACCCCCATCTTTTTTAACTCCCTCTCTGTCTTAGTTACTGTAAACTTTTTCACATTACAATTAGTTTCTCCACCAAGTTTTTTTGCAAAGTCACTAAAATACATTTCACTATTTTTTTTACCTAAATAACACTCAACCCTTCCATTACAATTATAAACTGCATAATATCCATGATTATCCTGAAATAATCTTATATTTGACAACATAGGTGCCTGCTTAACAAATGATATGCATTGACTTATAGTATATTTTTGTTCGCCATTATATCCAGCTTTAACATTTAAATTTTCCATTCTTACTGCTGAAATAAATATTGCAAAAACAATAATTAAGTTTAATATTTTTCTTTTCATATAATTTTTCTCCTATATAGTTAAGGTAGTGTCAAAAAAATATCTTATTTATCTTTTTAAACCTTTATTTTAGTAGGAGGTTTGCAAACGAAATGAGCATTGACCTCCTTTAATACCACCAATAACCCTTGTTTTTACTGGTTTTTAATACATACTAAATATTCTGTTTCAATTTTTCTAAAATTTCCTAAGTTTTTTAACAGCTTCAGGTATTTTAGGTTGGTAAAAAAATATTGTACAACCTCTATTTGCACTTTTTGAAGCTACATTATAAATAATCTTTCTAACCACATTTTTCATAACCTTATCTTTCATTGTATCTCTCCTCCTTTTTTATTTTTTCAGCATACTTACTTTAACTCATTTCTAACCCTTATGCCGTCTTTTGTAAAAATCCATATAAACTTTTGTAAAAATTTAAAGTTTATATAAAAAAAGATGCAAAAAATAAACTTTTAGCACCTTACTTTATAATATTATAACATTCTTTATTCTTTATTCTTTATTTTTTACTTTTCCTGATTTTTAGACAATCTACAGATACAATATTATATTCACCACAAAAATATTACCTTCCACCGAAATATCCATTTGTCCATTATACTTTTCAATAGTTGATTTTATACTTTGCAGACCAATTCCATGTATATTTTTATCTTTTTTACCCGTAATAAACTTATCGCCTTGAATCTTAATTTCATTTTCAAAATTGTTTTTAACACAAATCCACACACTTCCCATATCATACTCATAATCCATGTATATATATTTTTTACCGCTGTTATTTATTTTACCTGTTGCCTCCGCTGCATTGTCTAAAAGATTTCCAATAATTATTACAAAATCATCTTCATCTATTTCTAGTGTTTCTGGCAGTGCAATATTAATTTCAACATCTATTCCACTTTCTACCATCTTGGATACTTTATAATTTATTACACTATCCAGTGCTATATTACCAGTATTACTGTATATAAATGTTTTCTCAAGTTTTTGTGCTGCTTTTTCCATATAATCCCTTAATGCATCATATTGTTTTTTTGTAACATTTGCTGCATTGAAATCATGCGGTTTTTCATATCATGCCTATATTGACGCAATTCATCATATTTTTCAGTTAATAAAATTGCCTGCTGACTATAATATTCTTTTTCTCTCAGCACAATGACTGCTTTTGTTTTCTCAGTAAGTAATTCCGATAAAGAATCATATAAATAAACTAACACTACAACAGATGCAATTAAACATATTAATGCTAAATCTGCCATTATCCGATTTAAATCTTCTTGCGAAAAAATAACAATTACTAAACAAGCTATTGATACAGGTATACTAAATACTGCTATAATAATTTTTTTAGGAACGTCCAAATGATGTCTTATATGTTTAAATTTTTCTATCATAAGTAATGTTAAAAAAAAAGCAACATTTATTAGCAAATTTATAATTAGTGAGGTATGATTAATATTACCTAATACATTAAAATTATTTAAATTAACAATTAATGCAACTACTGTTTCTGCAATAAAAGAACACATATATATCAAAATACTGCTTATCAAACGTTTTAAAAATGCCGCTCTATAAAAAAAACTTATCAAAAAAACTGATATAAACGACAAACCTACTCCTAGTAATACAGGCATATTAATATTATTTATAAAAACAGAATAAGAAAAATACAATATATATATAAGTGATAAGATTTTCTTATCATAATACTTGTCTCCGAAAAAAACATTCATATATCTAAATATAATATATACTTCAAATAAGGATAAAAATATCGTTATAATGTATTCTAAAATATACTCCATTATCTTTCTTCCCTTCGTATTTTCAGACACATCTGCCTGATTGTCGACCGTCTCGACTGACTTATCGGGAATATAGTACCGTCACTCATAATAACCTGTTCATACGAAAGCCTTTTTATTTTTCTATAGTTGACTATAACTGATTTATGTATATATAATAACTCCTTGCTTTTTACCTTTGAGTAGATATCATCCATAGAACCATAAAATTCATCTTCCCCACTCACCGTTTTAATAGATATTTTTCTACCTCTACTTTCAAAATACATTATTTCTGACATTTTAATCTTGAAAAATTCCGTTTTCTTTTTATACTCAAAAAATTCATTTTTTTGCCCTGTTATAGCAAAATATTTATCTATAACTTTTTCAATCTTTGAATAGTCTAATGGTTTCGTAAGAAAATTTATCGGATGAAATTCAAACAATTCCATTGCATAAACTGTTTTTGATGAAATATATGCTATCTGAACATTTTCATCCCCTAATTCCTCACGAATAAATTTTCCTGTCTCAATTCCATCTATTTCATGCATTTCTATATCAAGAAAAATCAAATCATATCTGTGCCTTTTCAATTCATCGCACAAAAATCCTCCAGAATAAAACGGCTCTATTTCATAATCTATGCCCTTAATCTCCAACATTTGCGTAAGCATTTCTTCTATGAAGCACAAATTTCATATTCATCATCACATATTGCTATTCTAACAGACATATAATTTCCCCCCTAATCCCTGAATTTCCAGCCAGACAACTTCTCTTCTCCGTACAACTTTTATATCAAATGTATATTTACAATCTGCTTTGCTGCTTCCTTGATAATATTAAACATTTTAACATACTTATAGATAATTTTCAAATTTAAGAAAGAGACTGCATGTTATACAGTCTCTTTCAATAACGCCCATTTTAAATTATAACCGACATCGCTTTCGCTCAGTCTACTCTGTAATCTTAATTTCTTCAATAGTCACATTTTTTTCTTCATCAATTATAAATGCTTTGAGAACAGGATTTTCTCTGTCCATCAAAGACAAGATAAGATAATTGACTTTTGAATCATATGCAAGTCTTTTGTCTTCCTCAGATGGTCTTGATGGTGATTCCGGATGTGAATGGAAATTTCCAAGCAATTCGAGTCCATTCTGACGCATATCTTTTACAGCCTGAAGCTGTTCTTTTGGATCCATTGAAAAATGTTCATTACTATGGTCGATATTTGTAAGAAGATAAACTTTCTTGATATATTTATCATTGCCTTCCTTTGTTCCTCCGATAAGACCACAAGCCTCATCAGGAAGTCCTGCTTCGCAATGTTTTAAAATCTTGTCATAATCATTTTTTGTTAAAAAAAGCATATTCCCCTGCCTTTCTATTTACCGTCACATTCTGCCTGCTCATAATCAATAAGCTCTGTGATTGTAGGATGATCACCGCAGATTGCACATTTACCGTCAGCTTTTGGAAGCTTAACTGTTCTAAACTGCATTGTAAGTGCATCGTATGTAAGAAGCTTTCCTACAAGAAGGTCACCTACTCCGATGATGTATTTGATTGCCTCCATTGCCTGAAGACTTCCGATTACACCACCCATAGCACCGATAACACCTGCCTGCTTACATGTTGGAACTGCATCCTTTGGAGGTGGATTTTTGAATACACAACGGTAGCATGGTCCTTCTCCCGGAACATAGGTCATGAGCTGACCTTTAAATCTGATGATTCCTGCATGTGAGAATGGTTTCTTTGCCATTACACAAGCGTCATTTATAAGGAATTTTGCTGGGAAATTATCTGTTCCGTCAATGATAAAGTCGTAATCTTTTATAAAATCCATGATGTTTTCTGATGTTACAAATGTACGATATGTATTTACCGTAACATCCGGGTTCATAGCATTCATTGTCTCTTTTGCAGACTTAACTTTCGCTTTGCCTACATCAGCAGTTCCATGAATTATCTGACGCTGAAGATTTGAAAGGTCAACCTCATCAGCATCTGCAATACCGATAGTACCAACACCGGCTGCTGCAAGATACATTGCGGCAGGAGCTCCAAGTCCGCCGGCACCAATGATAAGCACCTTGCTGTTTAATAATTTTTTCTGTCCTTTAACGCCCACTTCCTGCAATATAATATGTCTTGAGTAGCGTTCCATCTGTTCATTAGTAAATGCCATTAGAAGCTTCCTCCTCCCATGAAATAAAGAAATTCGATAGAATCTCCTTCTTTAACTGTTGTTGTATCGAATGTGTCTTTATCAACAAAATCATCATTTAATGAAACTGTTACATAAAGTGGATTTTCTACCTTCTCAGTTTCAATAATCTGTGCAATAGTTGTTCCCTCCGCATATTCTTTCTTCTCGCCTGCTATTGTAATAGTCATTTTAAATATCCTCCTGCTTTTAATTTTTTGTTTTATATGTTTTTACACTAATAAAGCACTAAGTTTTTCTTCTATCTCAGCTTTCTTTACAAGACCTCTTGTTCTGTCTTTTTCTTCTCCGCCTTTAAAAAATACAAGAGTTGGCGAAGCCATGACTTCATATTTTTCCATAAGTTCTTCATCAAAATTGATGTTTACTTTTACAACTTTTGCTTTATCCTCGTAGTCATCCTCAATATCACCAAGAATAGGTGAAAGCTGTTTACACGGAATACATGAATCTGAGTAGAAATCTACAATTACCGGAAGTTCTGATTGTAATACTTCCTTATCAAAATCATCTTTAGAAACTCTCTTTGCCATTACTCGCCCTCCTGTTTTTAATTGATATACTGTTTTCAAATGACATACCACTTTTTATTTTTATTCTTCAACCTTTTTAACAATAAGGTCATATGTTCCATTTTCATTGTCAATAAGTTTAAGAATCTGCTGTCCC
>CAKRFU010000027.1 GCA_934320845.1 uncultured Lachnospiraceae bacterium | reverse complement strand
AATAACAAAAGGACTGGCGATGTATACTGCCTAAAATAAAAAATATATGTAAACAGCAGGGATTGATATAAACTTTTAAGCGAATGGCGTTAGAATGTCAGTCAGTACTTAGTGTGCGTTTTTTGCACACTTATGTACTGCTACTGATATTCTCCGAGGCGAGAGCCGTCCATGAGTCGAAAAGTTTATATCAATCTCTGCGTTAAAAAGCCACGGCGAAAATAATTCAGAAAAAAGTCTTGACATATAATTGCTGAGTATTATAATACATTAGTAAATAAAACAAAATATGTTCACCGAAATTCGTTGATGAGAACAAAGCCTGATGTGGATTTATTTACAGAGAGCCTGTGGCTGGTGTAAACAGGTAATGACCAGATTAGGATATCCTCTTTGAGAAGCGGGTTGAAAGCTTCATAGAAGTTTGTAGACCTCGCCGGTATCCACCGTTATATGGATGGCATATGTTGGTATGCTTGAGAGTTGTAGTTTATTACTACAGAATTAGGGTGGTAACGCGGATGATATTCGTCCCTTTTTTAGTCAGATGACTGAAGAAGGGTCTTTTTATGTTATAGGAAACTTCTTGTTTCCTATAACATAAAAAACACTCCGTGAGGATGCGCATTTCGCGAAAAGGAAATAAATGCTACGCATTCCATTCAAGCGCGAAACAATCGCAAGCGACTCTTTGTACGTGCAATAGGAAAGTGCTCGTAACGCAGAGTGAAAAGTGTAAAATGCTGTTTTTGCTCTTGTGATTTGAAGAATTTTAGTGGACATATACAAGGAGGAACACAATGAAAGTATTACAAAAGACTAGTAAATTTTTATCAGATTACACTTCAATTGTTGTAATAGCAATCGCTGTTATAACATTCTTTGTACCGGGTATTATGTCTTGGGTAAATTATAAGCTGTTTGTAGACTTTGCGGCAAATAAATTTACAACTCAGTCGATAATTATTGGAATTATTATGTTTAGTATGGGTCTTACACTGACTGCACAGGATTTTAAAATATTGGCAAAAAGACCGTTTGATATATGTGTCGGTGCAATTGCACAGTATCTTATAATGCCGTTTCTTGCATTAGGAATTACAAAGGTACTCGGACTTTCAGATGCGATAGGTCTTGGTCTTATTCTTGTAGGATGCTGCCCAGGAGGTGTATCATCAAATATTATGTCTTACCTTTGCGGTGGAGACGTTGCATTTTCAGTTGGCATGACAACGGTATCAACAATCCTTTCTCCGTTTATGACACCGCTTTTAGTATCCTTACTTGCAAGCGGAACACATATCTCAATTAAGGCACTGCCTATGTTTGTGTCTATTGTAGAGACAGTAATTCTTCCGGTTGCACTTGGATTTTTGCTCAACTACTTATTTGGCAAAAAGAAAACATTTGTTGAGTTACAAAAGATTATGCCGGGAATAGCAGTTCTTGGTCTTGCATGTGTTGTTGGAGGAGTTGTTTCGTCACAGGGTTCTAAATTCTTTGAATCAGGTGTTGTAATTTTTGTGGCAGTTCTCTTGCATAACGGACTTGGCTATTTGCTTGGATATGGTGCAGGTAAGCTTGTCGGAATGAACACAGCAAAGAAAAGAACAATCTCTATTGAGGTCGGTATGCAGAATGCGGGACTTGCTACAAATCTTGCCACTACAACAGCACAGTTTGCATCAACACCTGAATCTGCTATAATATGTGCTGTATCATGTACATGGCATTCTATTTCGGGAACATTGCTTGCCGGAGCATTTGCGCTGAAAGATAAATTAAAGGAAAAAAATAATGGATAAAACAGCTGAAAATGAATACTGCGTGACGGTAAATAACAGTATTTTTCATACAAAGCTAAAAGGAACTCATGTTGTAGTTTTATTTATTACCTGCTTTGCTGCACAGTTTTTAATTTATGCAGTTGCCCAGAAAATTTTTAATATTAAAAATAATAATGTTGAAGAGTATCTGCCTGAGGCTGCTTTTATAATTGCCTTTTTGGTAGTATGTATTTACTATTATATTGTAGATAAACGAACGAATGGTGTTATGCAGATGAAGATATATTTTCTGGATACCTCAATGGAAATATGTATTAAAGGAAAGAAGAGTATTGTAAAGTATAATGATGTTATTGAGGTCAGCAAGATGATGGTGATTGACCGTATACATACTGAAAAAGGCTGTTACAGAATGAAAATAAAATGTCATGGCAGAACAAGTCTTGAGTTTGAAACGACAGGACAGGAGTATGATAAGCATCTGGATTTTGAAGAGACAGAATTGTATGTTTTTTATAATGTATGCAGGAAAAACGGCTTGAAATGCTGCTAATGTAATGTATCATTGACATTTCATCAAATGACTTGTATAAATTTCCATCTGCTGCGTTGTCATCAATCGCTGTAGTCCGTGTAATGATTATTTATCAGGGAAATCTAAAAAAGATAACCTGTATTCAGTAGGCGTATTCCCGGTAATCTTTTTGAATACACGGGAAAAATAAAATTCGTTTACAAATCCGTTTTCTAAAGCAATTTCACGCAGTGTGATATGGCTTGAGCGCAGCATTTCCTGTGAGCATAGAATATGGAATAATACATAGGAAGAGTTAAAATAAAATCATAGGTATTTGCAGGATTGCGGAAGTTGCATGGCAGTGAGCAATCCGTGGCATTATCACAGGATTTATTTATAAGAAATAAGAAAATGGAGGAAATGTATGAGAAAACGAATAAAACAAATTCTTGCAGCTGCATTATGTCTTGGTTTGGCAATTTCTGACAAATCGGCATTGTCGTTGGGAGGAACGAATATGGATAAAGTGAGAGTTCAGGCGGCTGAAAATGTAAGTGATATTACAATTGACGGAAAAAATATCAATAAGGAGAACAAAAATGGTCTTACTTATAAGGGATTTGGTCTTTTGACCGCCAATTCCACATCCGACCTTCTGATGGATTATAAGGCTGAGCATCCCGAAAAATATGTTGAGATGCTGCAGTATTTATTTGGCGGTTCTAAGCCGCTTATGACTCATGTAAAAATTGAAATGGGTAATGACAGAAATAATTCTACAGGTGCTGAGAGCTGTACAATGCGTACGGAGGATGAGACTGCAAATGTAAAGAGAAATGCAGGATTTCAGTTGGCGGCAGATGCGAAGAAGATTAACCCGGATATTAAAATAAGTATCTTAAGATGGAATACACCAAAGTGGGCAAATACTACAGAAAAGCAGTATAAATGGTATAAAAATACAATTATGGCTGCCTATGAAGCATATGGTTATATGGTAGATTATGTCAATCCGAACAGAAATGAGGCATGCAGCGATAAGACTGACATTGACAATGTGAAGAAATTTGCAAAGTGGATTCAGGAAGAAAACAGCGATACCATTAAAGATGCAAAAGCGTTAGAATTATACAAGAAAATTAAATTTATTGTATCTGATGAGGCTGAGATGATTGCGAAGACAGCAGTAAATACCTTGTATACAGACGAGGAATACAAAAACGCAGTAGCAGCGGTAGGCTGGCATTATCCGTATTCTGTGGCAAATAAAAACAGGGGTAGTGCCGATACTATCACGAAGGATGATATTATAAAAGTTGCAGACGAAATGGACAAGGAAGTCTGGAACAGCGAGAATCAGGCTGTGTTTTCTGACAGTGCATTCCGTCCGGCAAACAATACTACATTTAAGGATGACAGCGGAAATGTAATTGCCAGTTCATCAGGACTTGGCGGAACAGGCAGCGCATTAGAGATGGGGAATTACATTATAAAGAGTTTCGTTGAATCACGCAGAACACATGTTATATATCAGCCTGTAATCGGTGCTTTTTATCAGGGAGGACAGTATTCCTCTAAGGAATTGATTGGAGCAAAAGACCCTTGGTCAGGTTATGTCAGATATGATGCGGGTACTGTTATTTTGAGCCATTTATCAAAATTTGCCGTGACAGGCTGGGAGAACGAGGATAATACAGCCGGAATTTGGAGAGTTATACCTCAGTCAAGTTTTTGTGGTGAGGATGATGCAAATGGAGACAGACGCGTTGTAAACAGTACGACTGGTGCTGACAGTTATATGACATTGGCATCACCGGATAAGGATGAGTTTAGTACTTTGATGATTAACAACAGTGCAAAGACAAAGAACTATCGTATTTCAGTTAAAAACATGCAGTTAAAGGAAAACCAGACATTGCAGTGCTTTGAGACAAAGGCGGCAAGTGACGGTACTTTTGATTCAAATTATATGTTGGATAAAGGAGATATAACGGCAGATGAACAGGGATATTATAATATTACCGTTTCACCGTTTTCTGTTGTTACGGTATCGACATTAGACCAGAATAAAGATGAATTGAAAAGTGAGTGCAGATTACCTGAAAACTCAACAGAAAGAACAGTATTAGATACTGATGAAAACGGAAACGGAACAGTTACGGATAACGAGTATCTTTATGCAGATAATTTTGACTATTCTGATAAAAAGGTTAGTGTGATTGGCACAGACGGAAAACTCAGTGATGAGAAAGAGGATTATATTGAGTCACGCGGTGGCAAGACAGGTGCAATTGCACGTTATACCAATGTTATCAACGGAGCATTTGAGGCGGTTAAGTTAGCAGATGGAAATTATGTATTGCGCCAGCAGTTAGATGAGAGTGTGCAGGGAGTTGGTTCAGCTTGGAACGGGTCTGATGCAGAGGTGCTGATAGGTGACTACCGCTGGATGAATTATCGTGTAAATGTTGATGTGCAGTTTGAGCAGACAGAAGCTAAAAGTTCAACTGCTGCCATAGCAATTCGTCAGACAGGCGGCGGAACAGCAATTAAAGATTCTTCAGGCTATTCTTTTGGAATTAATAAAGACGGCGCTTGGAAGTTGTATCGCAAGAAAGTAACAATTTTAGAAGGAACAATTACAGACAGCAGCATATTTAAACAGGGCTTCAATCAGTGGAACACATTGTCACTGGAGGGCAAAGAAAATCAGATTACAGCATATGTAAATAATAAAGTGGTTGCTGCCTATACGGATACAAATCCTGTGACATCAGGAAGAATTGCGTTAGGCGGTACATACGCTGCAATGGATTTTGATAATCTCACTGTTAAAAAGATTGACAATACAGCTCCGTATTACGAAGAATTTATTGACAATATGCAGCAGTATGAGTTAAATGATGTAACGAAATCTAAATTAGTATTCAACGACAAGTGGTCACACCAGTGTGGTCAGGGAATGTATGTATATGACCGTACAGCATCATACAGCACAGGCACAGGTGCTTCTTTGACATACACATTTAAGGGAACAGGAGTAGATGTTTTAGGCTATATGAAAGCTAACAAGTGCAAGATAAAGGTGACCGTTGATGGTAAGGTAGTCGAGTCTGAGGCGGCGGTTAAGCAGGCAGAAGACAGCAGAACAAATTATTCTTTACGCAATTTGAAATACGGAGAACATACAGTTACATTTGAAGTTGTGAGTGGACAATGGTGTATAGACGCTATTGGAATATGCTCGGCAGTATACGGAAAAGACTTAAATAAGGATACAAAATTTGATGTTTCAAAAGTGACATACACAGTTAACGATGCTAAGAAAAAGACAGTGACATATACAAAGCTGAACAAGAAAAAGACAAGTGCTGTAGTTCCTAAGACTGTTAAATACAAGGGCGTTTCTTACAAAGTTACTGAGATTGGAACTAATGCATTTTCAAAGTGTCAGGATTTAAAGAAAGTTACAATTGGTGCAAATATAACAAAAATTTGCAAAAAAGCATTTTATAACAGAAAGAAATTAACACAGATTACAATAAGCAGTAAGCTGATAAAGAAAATTGAGTCTAATGCAATTTCCGGTATTTCAAAGAAAGCTGTTATTAAATGCCCTAAGGCAAAGAAATCTGAATATAAGAAAATGTTGAAAAAATCGACAGGATACAAGAAAACGATGAAAGTCAAATAATAAACGATAAGCGAATAAGCCCATTCGTTTTGAGTGGGCTTATTTTTGTGCGTGCGGCGAAATTGCTATAAATGCAGTTCAATAGTTCTGTTTATAGGTTTATATGGAGTGAATTTAACACCGGCGGAATTCATCATTCTTTTTGCTGCAATGACAGAAGGTGTATCAGAATATTTATCTGACATATAGATGACTTCTTTTATGCCTGACTGAATAAGAGCCTTTGTACATTCATTGCATGGAAAGAGAGTAGTATATATTTTAGCATTTTTTAAATTTGTTCCCGTATAGTTTAACAACGCATTTAGTTCTGCATGACATACATAGAGATACTTTGCATCCAGCTCGTTGTCTGAGATTCGCTCCCACGGATATTCGTCATCAGAACAGCCGAGGGGCATACCGTTGTAACCGACGGATAAAATCTTATTGTCTTCGCTTACAATACAGGCGCCTACGCTTGTATGGGGGTCTTTGCTCCTCTCAGCAGATAGGAGAGCAATGCCCATAAAATATTCATCCCATTTTAAGTAATTTTCTTTCTTCATTGTTTGTCTCCTGTTAAATTATATATGAAAAAAGAGCTGCCCACACCATTGGCAACTCTTTAAGTTTTAAATAGATTACGCGATTTTATTTACAGCAATTGTAATACGAGAAATCTTTCTTGAAGCTGTTTTCTTGTGGAAAACACCTTTGCTTGCAGCTCTATTGATTTCAGAGATTGCTGTTGTTAAAGCCTTAGAAGCAGCGTCCTTGTCTCCTGCTGCGATAGCAGCGTCAACACCTTTGATAGCTGTCTTAACTTTAGACTTGATTGCTTTATTTCTCTCTGCATTTCTGCGATCAACTAAAATTCTTTTCTTTGCTGATTTAATGTTAGCCATTCCTTACACCTCCCAATTGTGAAATCTTTTGTTTCATCAAACCGGACACGGTCGCTTTGAAGTAAACATACTCATTTATCATAGTGATTATTTTGACATTTGTCAAGGCTTTTTTAACTTTTTTTCAATATTTTGTTTGTTTTTAGGTGTATATTATTGCGGGACTTTGGAAAAAGTAAATGATGCAAGGGTCAAAAGCAGATAGCAATGTATGTTTACATACAAATTGCTATCTGCTTTTGACCCAAACATCATTAAATTATATTAGTAAAAAAAGGAGTTTTTTATGCTTAGCAGAGTGACAGACCTTGCGGTTGAGGTGAGAGAAAGTTTTCCGGATGATAATGTGGAAATTCCGGGTGTTCAAATAGAAAAGACTGATACGGGGATTTCAGGTATCACTATAACTGTCGTTGACATTAAGGACGAACATGGCGCAGAAGTTATGGGAAAGCCTGTCGGGGAATATATTACGCTTGAATTTTCTGACAGGGAATGGGAAAAAAGTGATGAGGAAGGATTTGAAAAAGTTTTTGCGGATATTATCGAAAAAATGATATTAAAAAAGACACATGGAAATAAAAAAATAAAAGTTTTGACAGCCGGTCTCGGAAACAGATATGCGACACCGGACATGCTCGGAAACAAAGTCGTAGAGTATATAGATATAATTCCTGAAAAAATTTGTGCCATTGCACCGGGGGTTTTGGCACAGACAGGAATGGAGACATGTGATATTATTAAAAAATTAGTTTCGGAGGGTCGATTTGATTATATTCTTGTTATAGATTCGCTCTGTTCAAGACATACGGAGAGACTGTGTCATACAATTCAGGTGACAGATACGGGAATATCTCCGGGTGCGGGCATTGGAAACATGCGTAAAGAGATAAATGAACGGGTTATGGGGATACCGGTTATCGCCATTGGCGTACCTACTGTTGTATCAATGGCAACCGTTGCATATGACTGTATAGAGGAAACTCTTCTCGGACAGGGATTTTCACAGGATGAAACAGATATATTCCTGCGTCAGATGTCCAATGAAAAATACAGCGGTCTTTTTGTTACGCCTAAAGATATTGATGAGCAGATTTTTTTTATCGGAAAAGCAATCGCCGGGGGACTTAACAGTGCTTTAAATTCGGTTATAAATTGAGTTGTTTTTGCTGTAAATGTTTTGACACAGGCGCAGAGATTGATATAAGTTTCACGGTTGAGTAAAAAAGGGCAAAACCAGCGTTTCGCCCTCCAAGAATTGCTTCGCAATTCTCGTTGGCTTTCCACTATGTTACGAGCATTTTCCTATTCCATAAAAAATATTCATATCAAAAGTTTTTTTGCATATTTTGTTCTTAGAAGATATAAGATGCTGCCATGTTACTGCTTCTGTCAGGCTGGCGGTTAAATAGTAATGCTGTTGGAAAGAGAAGGACATGATATATGAAAAATACAAAGAAACTTATTATTGTGATTATTATTGTCATATGGGTGGCAAGTTTTTTTGCCGTTAGACTGAAAAAATTAGATATTTGCAATAAGATTCAAAATATGGTAACTGCCGGTCTGGTAGACTTTGGATATTCAAATTCTTCTGCTATAAGTATGGCAAGAAACGGAAGTGATGTCCCTCTTTTGCTTAAATTTATAACTAAAACAAGCTCAGGAGTTTCGTATATGGTGGAACACGGAAACAGATTTAGAAGTGTTGCTGAAAAAGAAGCTGAAAAGACAGCTATGACATGGGTGGGTATAAACAGCAGAAAAAAGACATGGAGTGGAATGTCAGGCGAACTTTACATGAATGCATGTCAGGAGGAAAATGAGGACTTGGAACTGGCAAAAAAAGAGAATGAGGCAGCAAAAAAGGAAGAAAAATTAAAGGGAGACTCCGAGAAGATAAAACAAAGGGATATAGTTATAAGCCATAATAGAACAGCGGCATTAAAAGAAAATATAAAAAAGGTTAACACATTGAAAAAAGGTCTTAACAGAAATTATCTTTTGAAAAATTTTTATATAGCAGACTCTACTACTTCTATTGACAATAATATCTTTAATGTAAAAAAACTTCTATCGTCAGATTTAAGAATTAAAAGAAACACTAAGAAACCGCAAATACTTATATTTCATACGCATGGTGGTTCAGAAGCGTTTTGCGACAGCAAAAGCGGTGTGAAAGCTCAGTCCATAGTAGGAGTTGGAACAACACTTACATATAATTTGAAAAAATACGGCTACAACGTGATACATGACACGACAAAGTATGACATAATAAACGGAAGAATTGACAGAAACAGAGCATATAACAATGCGGCAGAACATGTGAAAAGAACATTGAAAAAATATCCGTCAATACAGGTTATAATAGACCTGCACAGGGATGGCGTAGGAAATAAGGTACACAGAACAACTGTAATAAACGGAAAGAGGACGGCGCAGGTTATGTTTTTTAACGGATTGTCGAGAAACCGCAACGGAAATATCGGATACCTTTATAATCCTAATCTGCAGTATAATCTTGCATTTAGTCTGCAGTTAAAATTAAAATGCATGGAAAATTATAACGATTTTGCAAAGCCTGTATATCTGAAAGGATACCGCTATAATCTCCATCTGAGAAAAAGAGCACTGCTTATAGAACTTGGGAATGAAAATAATACATTGCAGGAGGCAAAAAACGCAATGCCTCATCTCGCCAGTGTGATAGATAAAGTGCTTAGCGGGAAGTAGATACTGTACACAGCGAAAATAATTCCATATTGTTTTGACTGATAACCTCCGTATGTGTTACAATAAAAAGCAATGGAAAAAAACAGCGGAGGAATACAATGGAGAGAATTAAACAGTCCAATATCAGAAATTTTTGTATCGTAGCACATATTGACCACGGCAAATCTACGCTTGCAGACCGTATTATCGAAAAGACGGGACTTCTTACAAGCAGAGAGATGCAGGCACAGGTTCTTGATAATATGGAGCTTGAGAGAGAGCGTGGAATTACCATAAAGGCACAGACAGTTCGTATCGTTTATAAAGCAGATGACGGTGAGGAATATATATTTAATCTTATAGACACACCGGGACATGTGGATTTCAACTATGAGGTTTCAAGAAGCCTTGCGGCATGCGAGGGAGCCATTCTTATAGTTGATGCGGCGCAGGGTATAGAGGCACAGACGCTTGCAAATTGTTATCTTGCGCTTGACCATGATCTTGAGATAATGCCCGTCATAAATAAGATTGACCTTCCGAGTGCGGAACCGGAGAGAGTTAAGAGTGAAATAGAGGACGTTATAGGTCTTGATGCGGAAGATGCACCGCTTATTTCGGCAAAGATGGGAACAAATATAGATCAGGTACTGGAGCAGATTGTCAAAAAGATACCTGCACCGTCAGGTGACGTGAATAAGCCGTTAAAGGCTCTTATATTTGACTCGTTATATGATGCATATAAAGGTGTTATAATATTTTGCCGTATATTTGACGGCTGTGTCAAAAAAGGTGACGAGATAAAGATGCTTGCAACAGGTGCAAAGGCAGATGTTGTAGAAGTTGGAATTTTTGGAGCGGGACAGTTTATACCATCTGACGAGCTTTCAGCCGGTATGGTTGGATATGTTACGGCGAGCCTTAAAAATGTAAGTGATACAAGAGTGGGTGATACAGTTACACTTGCAGAAAATCCTTGTGATGAGGCACTTCCGGGATACAAGAAAGTTCAGCCAATGGTTTACTGCGGATTATATCCGGCAGATGGTGCCAAATATCCTGATCTTAGGGATGCACTTGAAAAACTTCAGTTAAATGATGCCGCACTTCAGTTTGAAGCCGAGACTTCAATTGCTCTTGGATTTGGTTTCAGATGTGGCTTCCTCGGTCTTTTGCATCTTGAAATTATTCAGGAGAGACTTGAGAGAGAATACAATCTTGACCTTGTTACAACAGCGCCGGGTGTTATATATCATGTTTATAAGACAAATGGTGAAATGATTGAGGTTACAAATCCGTCAAACCTTCCTGATCCGTCAGAAATTGAGCACATGGAAGAACCTATGGTTTCAGCAGAGATTATGGTTACAAAGGAATTTGTGGGTGCAATAATGACACTTTGCCAGGAAAGACGAGGTGTCTATATTGGAATGGAATATATGGAGGAATCAAGAGCACTTCTTAAATATGACCTTCCACTCAATGAGATTATTTATGATTTCTTTGATGCGCTCAAATCACGTTCGAGAGGTTATGCTTCGCTCGATTATGAAATGAAGGGATATGTTCCTTCAAAACTTGTAAAACTTGATATTCTTATAAATAAAGAAGAAATAGACGCACTTTCATTTATTCTTCATGCTGACACAGCGTATGAGCGTGGAAGAAAGATGTGTGAGAAACTTAAAAATGAGATACCGAGACAGCTTTTTGAGATACCTATTCAGGCTGCTGTCGGCGGAAAGGTCATTGCAAGAGAAACAGTAAGAGCGATGAGAAAAGACGTACTTGCGAAATGTTATGGTGGTGATATTTCAAGAAAGAGAAAGCTTCTTGAAAAACAGAAGGAAGGTAAAAAGAGAATGCGCCAGTTTGGAAATGTAGAAATTCCACAGCAGGCGTTTATGAGTGTATTGAAGCTTGATGAGGAGTAAAAGAATATATCTAAAAACTGAAATATTATTGTTAGCAAGGTGATTTACCAGAGGATTGTAATTCTTTGGTAAATTTTTGGGGAGATGTTTGGAAATGCAAAAACAGATTGCGTTATATGTCCACATACCGTTTTGTGTGAAAAAGTGTAATTATTGTGATTTTCTTTCATTTAGTGCAGATGAGAGTACAAAGCGTACCTATCTTGAAGCTTTACACAGAGAGGCTCTTTACTGGCAGAAAATACTATGCAGCAGATACAGGATAGGGACGGTTTTTATCGGCGGCGGAACACCGACTGGACTTTCGGCTTTAGAACTTGAATATCTCGGTGAGAGCATAAAGCTGTTTGATATTGATGAGAATGCAGAAATTACGATTGAGGCAAATCCCGGGACTCTAGACAAAGAAAAGATTTGTGCCATTAGAAAGATGGGTGTAAACAGGGTAAGTCTCGGACTTCAAAGCAGCATTGATGAGGAACTTCAAATTCTTGGAAGAATCCATACATATGATGAATTTCTAAAAAGTTATAATATGCTCAGGGAAGCACATTTTGACAATATCAATATAGATTTGATGAGTGACATACCAAAACAGAGTTTTGAAAGCTACAAAAAGACGCTTGAAAGAGTTGTTTTGCTGAAACCCGAACACATATCTTCATACAGTCTGATAGTGGAGCCGGGAACTGTTTTTTATAAGATGTATGAAGAAGGAAAACTTGATATTGCCGATGAAGATACGGACAGGCAGATGTATTCTTATACAAAAAAGTTCCTTGAAGAAAACGGTTACCACCGATATGAAATATCAAACTATTGTAAAAAAAACAGGGAATGCAGGCATAATCTTGTCTATTGGACTCTTGAAGATTATATAGGTATCGGGCTTGGTGCATCGTCATACTTTGAGGGGGCAAGATTTTCAAATTTTTCAGATTTAGAGAAGTATTTTGAAATCACGAAAGAACCCGGATCGCAGATAAAAAATATTGATGATTTTGACAGAAACATTAAAAAAAGAACTGAAACTTATGAAAAGCTGACCCAAAAAGCAAAGATGGAAGAATTTATGTTTGTCGGGCTTAGAAAGTGCATTGGTGTGTCAAAAACGGAGTTTAAAAACAGGTTTAATTACAGTATTGATGAAATTTACGGTGATGTGATAGATAAATTTATAAAAAATAACCTATTGTCTGAAAATGATAATAGTGATAGAATTTATCTGACAGATAAAGGGATTGATTTAAGTAATTATATTTTGTCAGAGTTTCTACTTTAAAGCAGACCGTGGCATTAGCTGGGGACAAAATACCTTTTGACCCCAACATCATAATTTTTTGAATAATGGAGGAAATACAAAATGGCTAAAGTAAGTATCTTAATGGGAAGCGATTCAGATTTACCGATTATGTCAAAGGCAGCAGCAATGCTTGAAAAGTTTGGTATTGATTATGAGATGAAAGTAATCTCAGCACACAGAGAACCTGATGTGTTTGTGGAATATGCAAAAAGCGCAGAGAGCAAAGGTATTGATGTTATTATAGCAGGAGCCGGCGGTGCAGCTCACCTTCCGGGAATGTGTGCAGCAATGTTCCTACTTCCTGTAATAGGAGTTCCTATTCATACAAAGTCACTCGGAGGAGTTGACTCACTTTATTCAATTGTACAGATGCCTTCAGGAATACCTGTTGCAACAGTAGCTATAAACGGAGCAGCAAATGCAGCTATCCTGGCAGCAAAAATGCTCTCTATCTCAGACAAAGAGCTTAGAGACAAGCTTGCAAGCTACAAAACTGAGCTTCAGGAGCAGGTAGTAGCAAAAGACGAAAAGCTTGGCAAAATAGGTTATGAAGCTTATATCGAGCAGATGTAATATGAATACATAAAATTTTCTGAAAAACACCTGTATGAAAAATGCAGAACATTGTTTTGGAAAATGATTTAAAATAAAAAATGCAGGACTTAAAATTACGGTTCACACATAAATATGTGAGCTGTAATTTTTTGCGGAAATGAGGTAATAATGGCAGATAATATAAAATCAGAAATCGAGAAAAGACGAACTTTTGCGATAATTTCTCATCCTGATGCAGGTAAAACAACACTTACTGAGAAGTTTCTCCTTTATGGAGGGGCAATAAATACGGCAGGTTCGGTAAAAGGAAAAGCTAATTCAAAGTATGCCGTATCAGACTGGATGGAGATAGAAAAAGAACGTGGTATTTCTGTTACGTCATCGGTTATGCAGTTTAATTATGATGGTTTTTGTATAAATATCCTTGATACACCGGGACATCAGGACTTCTCGGAAGATACTTACAGAACACTTATGGCAGCGGATTCGGCAGTGATGGTCATTGATGCATCAAAGGGTGTTGAGGCACAGACAATAAAGCTGTTTAAGGTCTGTGTGATGCGTCATATTCCTATATTTACATTTATCAACAAAATGGATAGAGATGCGAAAGATTCATTTGAACTTCTTGACGATATAGAGACAGTTTTGGGGATAAGAACATGCCCTATAAACTGGCCTATTGGTTCGGGTAAAGAATTTAAAGGAATATTTGACAGAAAAGCAAAAACAGTAAGAACTTTTGAGGCGGTTTCAACAGGCGGCGCAAAGTCGGCGGCAGAGACGGATTATTCAATAGATGACCCTAAGTTAAAGGAGATAGTTCCTGGTAATCTCTATGAACAGCTTGTAGAAGAAATCGAACTTTTGGACGGGGCAAGTGATGAGCTTGATATGGAGAAAGTAAGTAAGGGAGAACTCTCGCCTGTATTTTTTGGCTCTGCATTAAATACATTTGGTATAGAAATTTTCCTTAAGTACTTCTTGGAGATGACATCATCACCGCTTCCGAGAATGTCAAATGAGGGACTTATTGATCCTATTACAGAGCCGTTTTCGGCGTTTGTATTTAAAATTCAGGCAAATATGAATAAAGCACACAGAGACAGAATTGCATTTATGCGTGTGTGCTCAGGCAAATTTGATGCGGACAAGGATGTATATCATGTACAGAGCGGAAGAAAACTTAAGCTTTCACAGCCACAGCAGATAATGGCGCAGGACAGACAGGTTATACAGGAGGCATATGCGGGTGACGTTATAGGTGTGTTTGATCCCGGTATATTCTCTATCGGAGATACGATAACAATGCCGGGACATAAGTATGAGTATGAGGGTATTCCTACATTTGCGCCTGAACATTTCTGCAGGGTTATCCAGCTTAATTCAATGAAACGTAAGCAGTTTGTAAAGGGTATTACACAGATTGCGCAGGAAGGTGCCATACAGATATTTCAGGAGTTTACGGCTGGTATGTCTGAGATAATAGTCGGCGTTGTAGGTGTGCTTCAGTTTGATGTACTCAAATACCGTCTTGAAAATGAATACGGCTGTGAGATACGTCTTGAATCACTTCCGTATGAGTATATAAGATGGGTTGGTGACCCTTCTACGGATGTCACAAAGCTTAAGAGAATGAACAACGTAAAGGCAGTAAAGGATATGAAAGGAAATCCTTTGTTGTTATTTGTCAATGAGTGGATGATTAGAATGGTGTTGGAAGATAACGAGGGACTTGAACTTCTTGAATTCAAGAAAAACTAATTTTTTGTAAATTCTTTGTTTTTTATGAATATAATAGATACAAAAAGTCTTTGAGGTGGAAGATTTGGCTACAGTTATGCTTGATGCCGGTCATGGCGGCTTTGACAATGGCGCAATGTTTAACGGAAGAAAAGAAAAAGATGATAATCTGAGCCTGACGCTTAAAGTGGGTCAGTATCTTGAAAACAGGGGCGTAAATGTTATCTATACAAGAACAGAGGATATTTATCAGAGCCCCAATCAGAAAGCCGGGATAGCAAATAGAAGTGACGCAGATTATTTTGTGTCATTTCACAGAAATTCAAGCCCTGAGCCTGATACATATTCAGGCATCCAGACGCTTGTATATCAGACAGAGGGTATACCTCTTGTTATGGCACAAAATATAAACAAAGAATTGGTGAAAGTCGGTTTTAAAGACCTTGGAATAATAGAAAGACCGAATCTTGCTGTGTTAAGGGGAACAAGGATGCCTGCCGTATTGGTTGAAACAGGTTTCATAAATACGGAGGCGGATAATAACCTTTTTGACGAAAGAAACGATGATATAGCCAGGGGAATAGCAGATGCTATTATAAGGACTGTATCAGGGGCAGCAGGGAGCGGAGTTGATGTTATATCGGAAAATGTTGTTGAAACAAAACCGGACATTAAAAATGTTGCTGAGAAGTTTTCGGTTCAGGTTGGAGCATTCAGACATTATGAAAATGCGGATAATCTTGCAAAAAACATACAGAAACTCGGTTATGACTGTTTTATTGAAAAGAGCGGACACACTTATAACGTTTGTCACGGACGGTATGATGAGTATGCTGATGCAAAAGAAGCAGAAAAAAAGCTTTTTCAAAATGGTCTGGAGACAAGGATAATCATTTCTGCCGGGATTTTAACACAAAAAAATTAAAAACTACTTGCATAATATGGAAAAATATGATAAAATCTAAATGTTAATAAGTAATGATACTTAGAGTGGGCTGTCAAGTCCACTCTTTAATTTTGTGGAAAAGAGGTTATGTGCTTGACAAAAAGAGAGGAATATGAAACACGGACAGAAGAAATTCTTGAGCCTATTATGAAAGAGAATGATTTTGAACTTGTTGACGTGGAGTATGTAAAAGAAGCAGGAAACTGGTACCTGCGTGCATACATAGACAAGGAGGGTGGGATAACCCTTGATGACTGCGAACTTGTAAACAGAGCTTGGAGCGATATCATGGATGAACAGGATTTCATTCCTGATGCCTATATTTTGGAAGTAAGTTCCCCGGGACTTGGGAGACAATTGAAAAAAGATAAGGATTTCAAGAGAAGCATTGGCGAAGAGGTAGATGTGAAGTTCTACAAGGCAGTAAAGATACCAAATCCAAGAAATGGTAAGGAGATGTCTGTTAAGCAGATAACCGGAATACTAAGAGGGTTTGACGAGAATACTATAACTCTTGAAACAGATTTTTCCAACGAATATATTATAAACAGAAAAGATATATCAACCGTAAAATTGACAATAGATTTTTAAGAATGAAGAAATAAGGAGGCAAAAATGGCTGCTAAAAAAACTACAAAATCAGATAAATCTGAATTGATTGAAGCATTAGATATAATTGAAAAGGAAAAACAGATAAGCAAGGAGGTTATTCTCGAAGCGATAGAGAACTCGTTGCTTGCAGCTTGCAAAAATCAGTTTGGCAAGTCAGAGAATATAAGAGTAAATATTAACAGAGAAACAGGTGAAGTTAAGGTCTTTGCAGTAAAAGAAGTTGTAGATGATGACGACCTTGAAGATGAAGCTACACAGATGGGAATTACTGAGGCAATCTTAGTCCACGATAAAACTGAGATAGGTGATACTGTTGAAGTAGAAGTTACACCAAAGAATTTTGGAAGAATTGCTGCACAGAAGGCAAAACAGGTTGTAGTTCAGAAGATAAGAGAAGAAGAGAGAAAGGTACTTTATGTTCAGTACCTTGAGAAAGAAAGAGAAGTTATAACGGGTATTGTTCAGAGATATAGTGGAAAAAATATCTGTGTAAATCTCGGAAAAGTTGATGCTATTCTTATGGAGAGCGAACAGGTTAAGGGCGAGCACTTTAAACCTACAGAACATATTAAACTTTATGTAGTTGAAGTAAAAGATACTACAAAGGGACCTAGAATTACAGTATCACGTTCACATCCTGAATTTGTAAAGAGACTTTTTGAAGAGGAAGTTACAGAGATACAGGATGGAACAGTTGAAATCAGAAGTATAGCAAGAGAGGCCGGTTCACGTACAAAAATGGCAGTTTCAACAGAAAATCCAAATGTTGATGCTATCGGAGCATGTGTCGGTATAAACGGAAGTCGTGTAAATGCGATTGTAGAGGAACTTCGTGGTGAGAAGATAGATATTATAAACTGGAGTGATTCTCCGGCAGTCCTTATTGAAAATGCACTTAGTCCTTCAAAGGTTATATCAGTTGAAGCAGATGAGGAAGAAAAGACAGCAAAGGTGGTTGTTCCACAGGATCAGTTATCACTTGCAATCGGAAAAGAAGGACAGAATGCAAGACTTGCAGCGAAACTTACAGGATATAAAATAGATATCAAATGTGAATAGGTAATATTGTTTCAGGAGGTGTCAGAAGTGGGCAAGGGAAACGTAAATAACATTAAAAAAACGGTATCACGTCAGTGTACGGGATGTGGTGAGAAAAAAGATAAGAAAGAGCTTATAAGAGTTATAAAAACTCCGGAAGGCGATATAACAGTAGATTTTACAGGAAAGAAAAACGGCAGAGGTGCATATATATGTAATTCAGTTGATTGTTTAAAACAGGCTGTTAAGAAAAAATCCCTTGAACGCTCATTAAAGACACAGATTCCAAAAGAAATTTATCAGGAACTTGAAAAGGAGATGATGAAAGGTGAAAGTTGATAAGGCTCTTGGTATGGTTGGGCTTGCGACAAAAGCCGGGAAAGTTGCGAGCGGTGAATTTATGACAGAAAATGCTGTCAAGTCGGGAATGGCATATCTGGTCATTGTTTCGTCGGAGGCATCAGACAACACTAAAAAGAAATTTAGAAACATGTGTGAATTTTATCATGTGCCAATCAAAGAATGTTGGACAAAAGATGAACTTGGAAAGTCTACGGGAAAGACATTTCGTGCATCTCTGGCAGTAACTGATGAAGGTCTTGCACAGGCAATATTGAAAAAGATGGACTAGGAGGTCGCAGTTTTATATGGCAAAAATGAAGATATATGAGATTGTCAGCAGTATGCAGAGACAATTTCCAGATTTACAAAATAAAGATGTTGTTACATTACTACAGGAAAACGGATTTGACGTAAAAAATTCGCAGAGCACAATTGAGGATGATGCGATAGGCTTTTTGTTAAAACACGCAAAAGAGCACTTAGCTGATCTTAAAAAGAGTGAGCCTGCGAAGAAGAAAGAGACAAAGAAGGCAGAAACTTCAAAGAAAAAAGAGGAAAAAGCTGAAAATGCTGCTGCAAGTGAGAAGGCGGCAGTTAAAGAAAAGGCAAAAAAAGAAGAAGTTAAGCCGGAAGTAAATAATACAGTTGAAGAAAAGAAAGAGACAAAGAGTGAAAAGGGGCAGGAAAAAACTGCAGCAGAAGGAACAGAAGAAAAGAAAATGCAGGAAACAGAAGAAAAGGGAAAAGAGGAAACTGTGAAGTCAGAAGAAAAGAAAGAAGAAGTTAAAAAAGAGGAAAAGAAAGCTGAACCAGAGAAAAAATCTGAAATAAAGAGTGCATCAGACGACAAGAAGGAAGAAAAGAAGTCTGACAATCAGCAGGAAGAAAAGAAAGACAACAGAAACAGTCAGAACCGCGACAATAAAAATGGTTCAAGCCGTGACAATAGAGATAACAGAAACGGCTCAAACAGAGACAACAGAAACCGCGACAATAGAAACGGCGGCAATCGTGACAACAGAAATAATGGAAACCGCGATAACAGGGATAATAGAAATGGCTCAAGCCGTGACAACAGAGATAACAGAAACGGCTCAAATAGAGACAACAGAAACCGTGACAACCGCGATAACAGAAACGGCTCAAACCGTGACAACAGAGATAATAGAAACGGTGGAAGCAGAGACAACAGGAATAATGGAAGCCGTGATAACAGAAACAGAAATAATGGCGGTGGATTTTCAAGAAGCGCATCTATGCCAATGGATTCAATGAAATCTGAGGTTAAACAGTCAAGACAGCAGAGGGCAAACAAGGATTCAAGAAGTGCCAAACAAAAATACGGCAAGGACAGAACAAGAGGCATGGATGATGATGATATGTTTGAACAGAGCAGAAAAAATAAGAAGAAGGATCCTAACCGCAAGGGAGCATTTATCAAGCCTGAACCTGTAGTAAAACCACAGGAGCCTGAAGATGGAATCCGTACAATCACGCTTCCTGAAAAGATGACAATCAAAGAGTTGTCTGATATAATGAAAGTAACTCCTTCAACAGTTATTAAAAACCTATTTATGCGTGGTCAGGTAGTAACTTTGAACCATGAGATAACATTTGAAGAGGCAGAAGAAATTGCACTTGAATATAACTGTATTGCAGAGATGGAAGAAAAGGTTGATATGATAGCCGAAATCCTCAAGGAGGATGAGGAAGATGAGAGTCTTATGGTTAAGCGTCCTCCTGTAGTCTGTGTAATGGGTCATGTTGACCACGGTAAAACATCACTTCTTGATGCTATCAGAGAAACAAGTGTTACTTCAAGAGAAGCAGGTGGTATTACACAGCACATAGGTGCTTATGTGACAGAGATAAACGGTGAGAAAATCACATTCCTTGATACACCGGGTCATGAGGCATTTACATCAATGCGTATGCGTGGTGCACAGTCAACAGATATTGCTATTCTCGTTGTAGCGGCAGATGACGGTGTTATGCCACAGACTATTGAAGCTATAAGCCATGCAAAAGCAGCAGGCGTTGAGATAATCGTAGCCGTAAATAAGATCGATAAGCCTAGTGCAAATGTCGAGAGAGTTAAGCAGGAGCTTACAGAACATGGACTTATCGCAGAGGACTGGGGTGGAGATACAGTATTTGTGCCTGTTTCTGCACACACAAAAGAAGGTATAGACCAGCTTCTTGAAATGATAATCCTTACTGCGGAAGTGCTTGAACTTAAGGCAAATCCAAACAGAAAAGCAAGAGGTGTTGTTATAGAGGCACAGCTTGATAAAGGACGCGGACCTGTTGCAACTGTACTTGTACAGAAAGGTACACTCCATGTAGGAGACAACATAGCTGTAGGAGCAGCATATGGTAAGATAAGAGCTATGATGGATGATCAGGGAAAGAGAGTTAAGACAGCTCTTCCATCAACACCGGTTGAAATTTTAGGACTTCATGATGTACCTGATGCAGGTGAGATATTTATGGCAACAGACAGTGATAAAGAAGCAAGAAATATCGCTGAGGTATATATTGAGCAGGGAAGAGAAAAACTTCTTGATGATACAAAATCAAAACTTACGCTCGATGGATTGTTCTCACAGATACAGGCAGGAAATATCAAGGAACTTAATCTTATCGTTAAGGCTGACGTACAGGGTTCTGTTGAGGCGGTTAAGCAAAGCCTCCTCAAACTCAGCAACGATGAAGTGGCAGTAAGAATCATACACGGTGCCGTAGGTGCAATTAATGAATCAGATGTATCTTTGGCAAGTGCGTCAAATGCCATTATTATTGGTTTTAATGTAAGACCTGACAATACAGCAAAGGAAATTGCCGACAGAGAAAAAGTTGACGTAAGACTTTACAGAGTAATTTACAATGCTATTGAAGATATTGAATCAGCTATGAAGGGAATGCTTGATCCTGAATATGAGGAGAAAGTAATAGGTCATGCAGAAGTAAGACAGACATTCAAAGCTTCAGGTGTAGGTATGATAGCAGGTTCATATGTGCTTGACGGAAAGATTGAGAGAAACTGCAAGGTGAGAATCAGCCGTGAGGGAGAGCAGATATTTGAAGGAGAACTTGCATCACTCAAGAGATTTAAGGATGATGTTAAGGAAGTGGCAGCAGGATACGAGTGTGGTCTTGTATTTGAAGGCTTTAATGACATCAAGGTAGAAGATCAGGTAGAAGCATATATCATGGTAGAAGTCCCTAGAACATAGTATGAAAATATCATGATGCAAGGGTCAAAAGCAGATAGCAATGAAGCAATACGTGGCATTAGTTGGGGATAAAATACCTTTTGACCCCAACAGCATACAATCAGAGAAGTGTTTTCATGCACGGGATTTGTGCAACGCACAAATCCTGCCATGCCATGTAGAAATATATGTGTGGAAATATATCAAAAGAATGGGGGAATTTATATGAGAAAGAACAGTATAAAATATTCTCGTATGAATGGAGAAGTTCAAAGAGAGATAAGTAAAATCATAGCAAGGGACATAAAGGATCCGAGAATAAATCCAATGACATCTGTTGTATCAGTAGATGTTACACCGGATTTAAAATATGCAAAGGTATTTGTAAGTGTACTTGGAAATGATGAAGAGAAAGAAAAGACGCGCAGAGGTCTTGCAAGTGCTTCATCTCATATACGTTCACTTCTTGCGAAATCATTAAATCTTCGCAATACTCCTGAGCTTACATTTTTAATTGATGATTCAATCGAGTATGGTGTAAATATGTCGAAAAAAATTGATGAACTCATTGAAAAAGAAGCGAAGGGCGAGGAAGAATAGCTATACTGTAAAAAACTATTGTATTGCAGTTTTTTTGAGGGCAAAACGCTGGTTTTGCCCTTTTTTATGGAATAGGAAAATGTTCGTAACATAGCGGAAAACCAACGAGAATTGCGAAGCAATTCTTGGAGGGCAAAACGCTGGTTTTGCCCTTTTTAAAGGAGGCATGATAAATGAATGAACTTAATAAAACTCTTTGTGAAGCAGAAACTATCATGATTGCAGGCCATGTAAGACCGGATGGAGATTGTATCGGTGCGTGTGTGGCATTGCAGAGATATATAAAAAGAAATTACCCCGAAAAGGAAGTGTTTGTCTATATAGAAACAGTTCCGGAAGTGTTTGAATTTTTAGATGAGAATAAAGAAATTTTTTCAAATGAAATAACTGACAAAAAATATGATGTTTTTATAGCACTTGACTGCAGTTCACCTGACAGGCTCGGTGATGCACAGAAGTCATTTTACAATGCAAAGAGTACAATGTGTATAGACCATCATATAAGTAACAGATGTTACGCAGGAGTAAATGTGGTGAATGCAGATGCAAGTTCAACCTGTGAAGTTTTGTATGAACTTATTACAGATGAAGAAAAAATTTCAGATTTATTTAGTAAAGAGGACGTTAAGGATGGTATTGATACACTTTCCGGTGATAAAAAACTCGGATTTGAGATTGCGAGAGCATTATACATAGGTATCATATTTGACACAGGTGTGTTCAGATTTTCAAATACATCAAAGAGGACTATGGATATAGCAGGTGAACTTGTTGACACAGGTATTCCTTTTTGGAAATATATTGATGAATGTTTTCTTCAGAGAACTTATACACAGACACAGCTTCTTGGAAGAACTCTGCTTGCGAGTATGCGTGTCATGGATGGAAAGTGCATAGTGGCAACTATCACCAGAAGAATGATGGAGTTTTATGAAGCTAAGACAGAGGACATTGAGGGAATAGTAGATCAGTTGAGAATTACACAGGGGGTTGAAGTTGCAATTCTTTTACATGAAATTGGTGATCAGGAATACAAAGTAAGTTTACGTTCAAATGATTATATAGATGTGAGCAAGATAGCTTCGTTTTTCGGTGGCGGCGGTCATGTGAAAGCAGCCGGTTTTACAATGAGAGGTTCTGCACATGATGTAGTTAATAATATAACGGGTCATATAGAGAGCCAGATGCTAAACAAAAATAATTAAGCTAAAAGACAATGATAATAATATAAAGGATGGAAAAGAAAGCTTGGATGGTATAATAAACGTATACAAAGAAGCGGGCTTTACCTCACATGATGTTGTGGCAAAGCTTAGAGGAATATTGAAACAAAAAAAGATAGGTCATACAGGAACGCTTGACCCGGCGGCAACAGGTGTGCTGCCGGTGTGTTTGGGAAAAGCAACAAAGGTATGCGAACTTCTGACGGACAAAGATAAATCATATAGAGCAGTATGCAGACTGGGTGTTGAAACTGATACGCAGGACATGACAGGCACTGTATTAAAAGAGTATGATGTTACAGGCATAAGTGCGCAGAATATAAGGGAGTGTGCCCAAAAATTTGTCGGTGACATAAAGCAGATACCGCCAATGTATTCGGCGCTGAAAGTAAATGGTAAAAAGCTGTATGAACTTGCCAGAGAAGGAAAAGTTATTGAGCGTAAACCGCGCGATATAAAGATTTTAAAGATTGATATAGTTGATATAGATCTTGAAAATAAAACATTTACAATGGATGTGACATGCTCAAAGGGAACTTATATAAGAACTCTCTGCCATGACATAGGAAAAGAACTTGGCATAGGTGCGGCAATGGAAAATCTTGTTAGAACAAGAGTATCTGTTTTTGAGATAAAAGATGCATTAACACTGAGTGATATAGAGTTTTTATCAAAGGAAAAACCTGAAATATTTATGGAAAAAGTTTACAGTGTCGATTCACTTTTTGATTATTCAAAACTGAGTGTTTCAGGAGATGGGATAAAGTATCTCCAGAATGGCAATACTTTGAGGACAAAAGACTTTAAGGAGAATGCGGGTAATATTTCAGAAGATGAAAGAGTTCTTGTCTATGATGAGAATAATAATTTCAGAGCAATATATCAGAAGAAGGGAAAAGAGTTTAAGGTATTCAGAATGTTTTAACGAACATTCCCATGTTCTAAAGAACATTTCAATGTTAAAAAAATATTTTATGATATTTTCAAGGGGGCAGAAGAAAAATGGAAATCCTTAAAGGTTTGGATATATGTGTAAAAAACAGTGCGGTATCACTTGGCAAGTTTGACGGACTTCATAGAGGACACAGGCTTTTGCTTCATGAAATATTAGAAAAAAAAGAATTTGTTCCTACCGTGTTTACTTTTGAGATGTCTGATACACCGCAGAAATATATATATTCACAGGAAGAAAAAAATAAAATATTAGAAGAAATCGGGATTGAGAGAGAAATCTTATTTCCTTTTAATGAGCAGACCAAAAATATGGCTCCACGTGACTTTATAAGAGATTTTCTTGTTGCAAAACTGGACGTAAAATATATTTGTGTCGGAGAGGATTTTCATTTTGGAAAGAATCGCGAGGGTAATGTGGGAATATTGAAAAGATATGCGTCTGAGTACGGATATGATATAAAAATATTTCATAAATTACAGTCGGAAAACGAGACAATAGGCAGTACACTTATCAGAAAAAAGCTTGAAGATGGTGATATTGCAAAAGCAAATGAATTGCTTGGACGCAATTATTTTATAGAGGGCACCGTAATACATGGGAATGCGCTTGGCAGGACACTTAATATGCCGACTGCAAACATTGTTCCGGATAAGTCAAAACTCTTGCTTCCGTCAGGCGTTTATGCGTCAAAGGTAAAGATTGAGGGGGACTCACGGATATATAAGGGTGTCACCAATGTCGGCAGAAAACCGACGATAGGCAGATATGATATTGGCGTTGAAACATGTCTTTTGGATTTTGACAGAGATATTTACGGAAAGAAAATAACGGTTGAGTTTTATGAGTATATAAGAAGTGAGAAAAAATTCCCGGGACTTGATGAACTTAAAAATCAAATGGAAAGGGATAAAGAGAGAGCAAGACACATATTAAAAAAATAAAATGTATATTATTGGTAAATGTAACAAATTTTTAATCAAAAAGAAATACTTTCTTCTTTGACTTATATGTTTGTTTTGCTATAATAATAATTGCTTATGTGAAAACCATAAGGGCAAACGTGTATGTTTGCCCTTTTACAATGTAAAAATATAAAAATGGTTTTTCACATTTAAAATATAGGGATAGTGAGGTTTTAGGACAAATGAGAAGAAAAAGTGTTCAGAGTGTTTTTGCAGGGTTGTTAGTTGCCACTGTACTTAGTTGTACAGCATGTGGCGGAGGGGATAAAAAAGAACAGTCTGCAGCCTCGGTTACAGCAAAAGAAAATGAAGTGAAAAAGAAAGAGCATGTCAAACTGCTTCTTAGTGAGACAAAGACATTGCCGGATAAAGTTGACGGAGCAGAATTTCAATCAAAAAACAAGAGAATAGCAACAGTTTCAAAAGATGGTGTTGTACATGGAGTTAAGCATGGAAAAACTACCATCGTTATGAAAAGTAAAGATGAAACGATTACATATACGGTAAGAGTAGCTAAAAAGGGAATGGTATATCCGAAATTTACAATGCTTACAGGAGAACATCTGGATATACAGTTCAGCAACGGTACAAAAGCTAAAAATGTCAAATGGAAAACAACAAATAAAAATATAGCAACAGTAAATAAAAAAGGAAAAATAGTAGCAAAGAAAAAGGGAAAGATTCAAATAAAGGGAAATGATGGCAAAAAAACATATGTTGCAAGTATAAGTGTTAAAAAGAGACCTAAAAACATAGTATATCTCACTTTTGATGATGGTCCAAACAGCTATACAACACCGAAAATTTTAAAAATATTAAAGAAAAACAATGTAAAAGCAACATTTTTTGAACTTCGTCCTGCAAGCTACGATTATAAACTTACAAAGAGAGTTATAGATGAGGGACATACACTTGCTTTGCATGGATTTAAACATAAATATTATGAAATATATAAATCTGAAAAGGTTTATAAAGGAAATCTTGACAAACTACGCAATCTTTTCTTTAAGAAGTTTGGCGTATGGTGTACGGTATCAAGATTTCCGGGAGGAAGTTCAAATACAGTAAGCCGATACAACAAAGGAATTATGACAAGACTTACAAAAAAACTTGACGGCTGGGGATATCACTATTTTGACTGGAATGTTGACAGTGAAGATGCAGGCGGTGCAAGAAATTCACAGCAGACATTTCATAATGTCACATCAGAACTTCACAAAGGAAGAGGCAATGTTGTTCTGATGCATGATTTCTACGGAAATGACAAAACTATAAATGCACTTGATAAAATGATAAAATATGGTAAAAAGCATGGATATGTATTTTTACCTATAACAGCCAGTACGGATGCGGTACATCACGGCGTAAACAATTAAACAATTTATACAAATTTTACAAAGGGGTAAACATATATATTATGTTTGCCCCTTTGCAAAATTTTATATATAAAAATATTTCAACATCATTTCATGGCGGCACAGAGGGAGGAATTAAATGAATTTATTTGATATATTGGGACCTGTAATGGTTGGACCAAGCAGTTCGCATACGGCAGGAGCAGTAAGGATAGGTTATGTTGCGCGGCATCTTTTAAAGGATGAGCCGTGTGAAGTTAAAATAGGGCTTTACGGATCTTTTGCAAAGACAGGTAAAGGACACGGAACTGACAGAGCACTTATAGCAGGCATACTCGACATGTATCCTGATGACATGAGGATACCTGAAAGTTTTGAGCTGGCAGAAAAAGCAGGGATGAAATTTGAGTTTTACACGCTTGATATAAGAAATGCCCATCCTAATACGGCGTTGATTGATATAACAGGTAAGAACGGCAGAAAGCTTAGTGTACAGGCATCATCGCTTGGAGGCGGCAGGATTATGGTAAACAGACTTGACGGAATAGACGTTAATTTTTCGGCAGAAAAACCAACACTTATAGTACACAACATCGACCAGCCGGGTCATGTTGCAGAAGTCACATCAATGTTGTCGCATAAATGTGTAAATATTGCGACAATGCAGCTTTTCAGGGACAAGCGTGGAGGGTATGCGGTTATGGTAATCGAGACAGACCAGCCAATACCTGAAGAAGCCATAAAGTGGCTTGAACATTTAGAAGGGGTCATAAAGGTAACATATGTAAACATCGATTAGTAAAAATCATATAATGTACTCTTGTAATCTTCTGAACGAAAAATTTCGAGAGTACATATATAAGAATGGAGGTTAGTATGTTCAATTCGTTAAAAGAAATAACAGACAGATGTAAAAGTGACGGCAAAGAATTTTGGCAGATAATTCTCGAAGATGATATGTCAGACAGAAATGTTGACAAAGAAGATTCAATGTCAAAGATGAAAGAACTGTGGGATGCCATGTACCATGCGTCGATAAATTATGACGGAAATATAAAGTCATCAAGCGGTTTGAGTGGCGGTGATGGCAAAAAGATGGAGGAATATATAAAAACACATGAGTGCCTCTGCGGTGATTTTATGGGAAGAGTTATTGTTGAGGCACTAAAAATGGGCGAGTCAAATGCATGCATGAGACGAATAGTAGCGGCACCGACAGCGGGTGCATGCGGTGTACTGCCGGCGATATTGGTGCCATACTATGACAGTTTATTAAAAAATGAAAATAAAGAGGCAGAAGCGGAAGAAAAGATAATAGAAGCACTTTATGTGGCAGCGGGAATTGGCGGAGTTATAGCAAAAAGAGCTTCGATAAGCGGCGCAAAAGGGGGATGTCAGGCGGAAATTGGCTCTGCAAGCGCAATGTCAGCCGGAGCACTCACATATCTGCAGGGTGGAAATGAGATTCAAATTATAAACAGTGCATCTATGGCACTTAAAAACCTGCTTGGTCTTGTCTGTGATCCGGTTGCCGGACTTGTGGAGGTACCCTGCATAAAAAGAAATGTCGGTGGTGCCGTAAATGCAGTTTCATGCTCGCAGATGGCATTGGCAGGGATTGAGAGCAGAGTGCCGGCAGATGAAGTGATAGATGCGATGGCATATGTTGGTGACAAGATGGATGAAACTCTCAGGGAAACAGGAGTCGGAGGACTTGCAGGAACGCCTTTCGGAAAGAAAATTGCGGATGAAATATTGTGACACAAGGGTCAAAAGCAACATCATATAGTAGTAGAAAATTATAAAATTTTGGTTGTTTATTATCTGTAAGTATGAGATAATTATATAAAGAATTTGGAACCGGGTGAAACGATTGTTATAGACACGGAATTTCAAAAAGGAAGAAGTGTCGGAAAAGTTTATTATTAAATAGCTGTTCTGCCGATTATATTATTGCATTATTTCTTTTTGTATGAGAAAATAAAAGCATTAGTTGGGGTCAAAACACTTTTTGACCTCAATATCATTTATATTTTGTTATGCGAAGAATGGAGAAATAATATGAAAAATTTTGTATATAAACAAATGAGAGTGATTAGATTTGTTCTTTTAATAATAATTGTTCTGCTGCCATATTCAAAATCAATGGCAGGTGAGCGGAAAATAACGGTTGGTTTTGCAAATTCGTCAGATATGGTTTCGAGTGTTTCGATAAGTTCAGATGCCGAATATAAAACAGGTTATGGATTTGATTATCTGCAGGATATAGCATCATATACAGGGTGGAGCTATAAATATGTTTACGGGGAATGGAATGAATTATTTGACCTTTTGGAACAGGGCAGTATTGACGTATTATGTGGTGTATCATACAGTCAGGCAAGAAGCGAGAGGGCATTGTTTTCTGACAAACCTATGGGAACGGAAGGGTACTATATTTATGTTAAAAGTACGGACTCAGATATAACATCGGACAATCTTAAAACACTTATGGATAAAAAAATAGGTGTAAATGGTGGAAGCGATAAAGTTGAAATGCTGAAAAACTGGATTATTCTCAATAACCTGAACAGCAAAGTTATCGCTGCAGACGGATATGATGAGCTTAAATCAGGTCTTTCGTCGGGAAAATATGATGCGATACTTGATACGGAGACATCAGAGAACAATCTGTTTATTCCTGTTATTAAGGTTGACGATTCAGATTATTATTTTGCAATAAGCAAAAAATACAGTTATTTAAAGGATGAACTTGATGAGGCGCAGAGAAAACTTTTTTCTGTTGACCCGTATTACAACCAAAATCTGCAATACAAATATTATAAAAACGTAAGTGTCAGAAAAATTCTTGATGCTGATGAGAGAAAATGGCTTAACAGGCATATGTATATAAAGGTTGGTTATCTGAAAAACATGCTTGCATTCTGCGACAAAGACGATAAGACAGGAAATCCTATAGGTGTTGTAAAAACATTGTTTGATGAATCTGTAAATTGTTTTTCGGGCTTCAAATTAAAATATAAATATTATGCATACGATAATCTGGGGCAGATGGTCAATGCCTTAAAATCAGATGAGATTGATTGTATATTTCCGTTTTACGGTGATAAGTGGTATGCCGATAAAAATAATTTTTCAGTTACAAAAGCGGTTGTAGACTCGCCTATAGTTGCAGTCTATCGTGGGAACTATAGTGACGTATCGATGAAAAAAATCGCAATAAAAAATCAGTCAAATTATCAGAAAACATATTTAAAAATATATTATCCTGACAGCCGTGTAAAGGTATATGATACACCTGAGGAATGTGTAGAAGCTGTTGAGAGCGGTGAGGTGACGGCGACAATTTTTAGTGCATACCGTGTAGATCAGGTATTTGATTCGTCTAAGTATAGTGATTTAAAGACGGTAAACCTGTCAAATACGGTACCTTTAAGTATTGCGACAAACAGAAATAACCCTACACTTCTTTCTATATTGAAAAAGGTGGTACTTCTGTCAGATAATTCAAACATAATGAGAACAATGATAAGTTATTCGTCTGCAGAGCAGAAATTTTCTTTTTCGCAGTTTGTAAAAAATAATGCAAATTTTATAATCATATGTATGTCGATTACGTTTTTTGTTATAATATTTGCAAGTTCGGCACAGCTTAATCATGTTAAAAAGACTAAAGAGGAGCTGGCACTTGCAAAAGAAGATGCAGAGAGGGCGAATGATGCTAAGTCAAATTTTCTTGCTCGTATGTCACATGATATAAGAACACCTATGAATGGTATTGTAGGAATGACTAAGATAGCACGTGATAATGTCGGTGACAGTGAGAGAGTGGTGTTTGCGCTTGACAGAATAGACAGTGCATCAAACCAGTTGAAAAATTTGATAAATGATGTACTTGACATGAGTAAACTGGAGAGTGGAAAAACCATTCTGTCATTTGAACCATTTAATATCAATACAATACTTGAAAATTTAAAAGATGTATTTGCGGATATGATATCAGAAAAGGGGATTCATTTTGAGATGGAAAAGCATAACATACAGCATGAAAATCTTATCGGAAGTCCCATACATATTCAAAGAGTAATACAAAATATAGAAAGTAATGCGATTAAATACAATAAGCCAAACGGAAGCTTGAAAATAATAGTTGAAGAAAAAATTTTGCAGAATACTCAGACTATATTCAGATTTACCATATCCGATACCGGGATAGGAATGAATGAAGAATTTAAAAAACATATTTTTGAACCGTTTTCAAGAGAAAATGAAAATGCCGGTACACAGTATATGGGGACAGGTCTTGGAATGGCAATTACGAAAGAACTGCTTGAACTTATGAACGGTTCGATATCTGTTGAGAGTACACTCGGAGAGGGAACGGTGTTTGTTGTTGAGATTCCTTGTGTGATAGACAAAAATGCAAGTGAAAAGCAAGAGAAAAAAGATGCTGTTATAGATAACTTATCCGGAATTAACATACTTGTAGTCGAGGACAATAAGATAAACGCTGAGATAGCAGAGTACATTCTCGAAAAGTCAGGTGCACAGGTTACACTTGCAAATAATGGAAAAGATGCCGTAGATATGTTTTTTGAATCGCCGGAGGATTATTATGACATTATTTTAATGGATGTTATGATGCCTGTTATGAACGGATATGAAGCTACAAGAAATATAAGGAAACTTCACAGAAAGGATGCTGAAAAGATTCCGATAATTGCGATGACGGCAAATGCATTCACAAAAGATAAGCAGGATGCAATGGAAGCGGGGATGAATGAACATATAGCTAAACCTCTCGATATAAACCTGCTTTTGGAGATTATTTCCAGATATAAAAACAAAATAAGTCGTTTCAGGTAACTTTTCAAAAATTATATAGGAATTGGAAATTGAATAGATTAAAAAAAATGTCTACAATAGCAAAAAATGGATACATTTGATTTACATAAGGAGGACAATTAAATGGCAAATACAGACGTTGTTGAAAAGCAGCCATTA
>CAKRFU010000026.1 GCA_934320845.1 uncultured Lachnospiraceae bacterium | reverse complement strand
TCTTCTTTTTCAACCATTACATAAGGAACTGCTGCGTTCTGAAGTTCAGTTGCAAGTTCTTCTGTGATAGTTGTGCCGGCTTCATATACTTCACCTGTTGCAGGGCTTACAGCATCCTCTGCAAGCTTGCAGCCTGTAATACGATTCTTAAAATGAAGTTTCTTATTAAACTTGTATCTTCCTACCTTCGCAAGATCATATCTCTTAGGGTCAAAGAACATACCATTTAATAAGTTTTCAGCACTGTCTACTGACAATGGCTCGCCCGGGCGGAGTTTCTTATATAATTCAAGAAGACCGTCCTGATAATTCTCTGTAGTATCTTTTTCAATACTTGCAAGAATCTTTGGCTCATCACCGAAAAGTTCTTTAATCTGCTCATTACTTCCAAGACCCATAGCTCTAAGGAATACAGTGATAGGAACTTTTCTGTTTCTATCTACACGAACATAAAATACATCATTGGAGTCAGTCTCGTATTCCAGCCATGCACCACGATTTGGAATTACAGTTGACGAATAAAGTTCCTTACCAAATTTATCATGTCCGATTGCATAATAAATACCTGGTGAACGAACCAACTGGCTAACTATAACTCGTTCAGCACCATTGATTACAAAGGTACCTGTCGCAGTCATCAAAGGAAGATCTCCCATAAAGATCTCATGCTCTTTAATTTCTTCTGTTTCCTTATTGTGTAACCTTACTTTCACCTTCAAAGGTGCTGCGTATGTTGCATCCCTCTCCTTACACTGATCGATGTCATACTTTGTCTCATCCCTGCATAAAACAAAATCTACAAATTCGAGACTGAGATGACCACCAAAATCAGAGATAGGCGAAATATCTCGGAAAACTTCTTTTAGTCCTTCGTCCAAGAACCACTGATAAGAATTAGTCTGTACCTCAATGAGATTTGGCATCTCCAGCACTTCCTGCTGTTTGGCATAACTCATTCTAACACCGTTACCTACTTTTACTGGGCGTATCCTGTTTTTCTCCATCGATGTTCACTCCTTAATTTTTTAGAGTATTTTGCAGTCTGACTATTTTTTTCATTAAGGACTTTTCTTTTTTAACGAACTGTGATATAATAAATAAGAAAAGTATAAAAGTATAGTCAGCCACAATAGTGCATTTTTCATGTTAGCATTAAAGGACTGACTTGTCAAGAAATATTTTGTATTTTTGTTAAAATATGTATTTTATCAAAAGTATTGTCATTTGACAATACTTTTTTTATTTTTCACTCTCTGAATGTGAGTGTTATTGTAACTCCCTTTCCCACACTCCCCCTTATCGCCACGGCTCCGCCATGCCTCTGCATCACCTTTTTTACTATGGCAAGTCCCACTCCGCTGCCCTCAAATTCACTGCTGCTGTGCAGCCTTTGAAACACATTAAAAAGTTTATCCGAATACTCTTCATCAAAACCCGCACCATTGTCCGTTACCGAAATACGCTTAAAAGGTTTGTCATATTCCATAGAAACACTTATAACCGCCGTATGACATTTTCTTGTGTATTTTAAAGCATTACTAAGTATGTTTTTTACAACCATACGAATGAGGACCTCGTCTCCTGATATGGTTCCAAGCTCCCCATGAAAATAATTTATTTTTCTGTCTTTTTCCAATTTTTCAAGTTCTTCGTACTCCGTGTCAAATATCTCATCCATATCAAGCTGCTGCATATTCATTTTCACATTGCACATTCTCGAAAACTCAAGCAGTCTTTTTATCATTGTATCAAGTTCACCAGCTTTTGCTGAAATCATATCTGATATTTTTATAACTTCTTCCTTATTTTCATTTATAATCTCATCGTTAAGCGCATCTATCAGCATTCCCATAACCTGTAACGGTGAACGAAGGTCATGAGATACCGCACTGCAAAACATATTTAATTCTTCATTTGCATTTGTCAGCATTTTGTTTTGTTTATGTATTTTCAAATGAACCTGTACCCTCGCAAGATATTCTTCCCTTATATAAGGTTTGCAAATGTAATCACTGCACCCTGCCTCAAAACCTTTGCGTATTACCTCCGGGCTTTTTTCCGTGGTTAAAAATATAACAGGAATTTCTTTTGTATCCGGATTGTTTTTGATTTTCCTGCAAACCGTTATTCCATCTATATCTTCCATTTTTATATCAAGAACTATTAAATCAGGTTTTCTGGTTTCAAGAAAACCGAGCGCCTTTTTTCCTGATGTCGCAACATACACACGGTACCCGGCACTTTTTAATATTTCTCCTGCAAATCTTATCTGATCCGGCTGATCATCTACTATCAATATTTCTGCCACCCTCATAAAACTCTCCATATCTGAGTAGTTTGCCTCCACTCACATTTAGCTCGTCATCATTTTCTGGACTTCTTCTTTCTCTGCATCCGCCGTCCTGTTTTTGTAAATTATCTCTCCCTTTTCCATAACATACAGATACGATGTATTTTCCATGACAAAGTCAAGATACTGTTCCACAAGCAAAACAGTTATGTGTTTCCACTCATTTACTTTTTTTATCGCAACTCCTATATCATGAATTATTGAAGGCTGTATTCCTTCCGTCGGTTCGTCAAGTATAAGTATTTTGGGTTCTGCTGCCAGTGCTCTCGCAATCGCAAGCTGCTGCTGCTGACCTCCGGACAGGTCACCGCCTTTTCTTTTCGCAAATTCAGGGAGTATCGGAAAAAGCTCATATATATAATCAGGAATTTTCCCCTTTCCGCCTAACGGCTGTAATCCCATTTCAAGATTTTCCTGAACCGTCATATACGGAAATATATCCCTGCCCTGCGGAACATATCCGATTCCCTTTTTTACCCTTTCATATGTCGGCATTTTTATAATATCATTTCCATCAAATATAATACTTCCACCGGCAGTTTTTATCAATCCCATAATACTTTTAAGCGTTGTACTTTTTCCAACACCATTACGTCCTATCAATCCTACAATTTCCCCATCCGGAACAGATAACGAAAGCTCATTGAGCACACGGCTCTCTCCATAATAAGAATTTATATTCTGAATTTCTAACATACAACACCTCACATTTCCGGCTCGCCGCCTCTTCCAAGATAAACCGACTGTACCGTCTTGTCGGCAAGTACACTATCTATGTCACCTTCCATAAGCACTTTTCCTTCATGCAAAACGGTAACCACATCCGCCGTCTGCTTTACAAACTCCATATCATGCTCGATAACTATTACAGTGCAATCTTTCTTTATTTCTTTAAGTATTTCCCCTGTCTTAAATGTTTCTGGTTTTCCCATTCCTGCTGCCGGTTCATCAAGCATAATTATCTCCGGTTTCTGCACAAGCTGCATACCTATCTCAAGCCACTGTTTCTGTCCATGTGCAAGAGCACCTGCACGAAGCTTTGCAAAGTCCTTAAGTCCTATTCTCTCAAGGATTTCATATATCCAATCCTTCTCGACTTTTGAAGGCTTGCAAAAAATACAATCCCATATTCCTTTGTGTCCCTTCAAAGACAGTATCATATTTTCTTCTACAGTCAGATTTACAAACACTGACGGAACCTGAAATTTTCTTCCCACACCTGCATGTACAATTTTATATTCCTTCATTTTTGTGAGTTTCATGCTGTCACCGTTTTTCGGATAAAAAATCACACTTCCCTGTGTAGGTCTTGTTTTTGCACAAATTATATCAAGCAAAGTTGTTTTACCTGCTCCGTTTGGCCCGATAAAAAAATGAATACTGTTTCTTTTTACATTTGCATTGACATCCGTAAGTGCATAAAATCCATCAAAACATACTGAAATATTTTTTATTACTAATGCATTATCATTTACCATAATATTCCCCATTTCTGTGCGTATTTTCCGATTTCAATTAGTTTGTACCCGTCACATTTTCATCCTTTTTCTTTAACAGTGCAGGTATGTGTTCTCTGATAACACCGACAATTCCGCCTTTAAAGAATATAATAGTAAGACAGAATATAGCTCCTATAATATACTGCCATATCTCAACAAGACTTCCTGAGCTTAAATTGTATTCACAAAGATTTATCAAAAATGCTCCTATAACAGCTCCTATAATTGATGCTCTTCCTCCAACTGCAACCCATATAACCATCGTTATTGAATATGCAATTGTCATCTGCGACGGTGTGATACTTCCGTTAAAATTAACAAATACAGCTCCGGCTATTCCCGCAAATACAGCAGACACAATATATATAAATGTCTTAAATTTGCTTACTTTGTAACCCGAAAAATAAGTTCTGTTTTCACCGTCACGAATTGCTATAAGAATTTTTCCAAACTTACTGTTTACAAGATATTTTGAAATCACATATATAACAACAAGTATAGCTACAGCTAGATAAAATAACATCTGCATATTATCTGCGTTTGATTTTCCTTTAATACTTCCAAAAATTGATTTTATTTCTGTTATTCCGACATTTCCATTTGTATATGGTGATAAAGCAATGAACATTGAATATGCCGCCCATGTTATCGCCTGCGATATAATTGAAAAATATACTCCTTTAACACGGCTTTTAAAAATAAAATATCCTATTATTCCGGCAACTGCACCCGGAACAACTATTACAAGCACCAAAGACAATCCCAACGGCTTACACATCTGCCATATAAGCGGAAGTTTCTTAAGACCTCCTACATGCATGAAGTCTGTAATATTTCCTCCCGTTTCCTGAAGTTTGAGATACATTGCCATGACATATGCACCAAGGCCGAAATACAGACCATGCCCGAGACTTAGAATACCTGTGTAACCCCATATAAGATCAAGACCTATTGCAACGATTGAAAAAGCAATACATTTTCCAAGGAACAATACCGTCGAAGTGTTCTGGATTATTCCTGCCCCGGATAAAATAGGAGTTAATGCCAATGCAATTACAATCAATATAAAACAAAGATTATCACCATGTTTTGTTATAATTTTCATACAAACCTCCTATTCATCCAATCCTCTGCTTTTTACAACGAAAAATCCCTGCGGTCTTTTCTGTAAAAATACGATAACAACAAGTAACACAATTGCCTTAGCTATTGTTGCTGATGTATATTTTTCAGTAAAAATACTACAAAATCCTATTACTGATGAGCCGAGTACGGTTCCTGCCAGTTTTCCTACTCCGCCAAGAACAATTGCCATAAATGAATTTACGATATAACTCTGACCTACTGTCGAATCGATGGAACCAAGAAGCGCAACTGAGCATCCGGCTATACCGGCAAGTCCCGAACCAATACTGAACGTAATTGTGTCTACTCTTTTTGAATTAATTCCCATGCACTGTGCCATAGGTCTGTTCTGCATTACTGCACGCATCTTTTTTCCAAATCCTGAACGGTACATTATAAAATAAATAATCAGCAGGCAGACAAGAACCATTGTGATAATAAATATACGATTATAAGAAAATGTGCATCCTCCGATTTTTAAGCCGCCCTCCAAAAATGCCGGAACGTTTACGTTTACACCCTGTGTTCCGAATATGCTTCTCGCAGCCTGCTGCAAGATGAGACTTATTCCATATGTTGCAAGGAGACTGTCAATTTCACGGCCATACAATCTTGATACTATAAGACGCTCCATTATACTGCCAAGTAAAAATGTCACGCCAAATGCTGCCGGAATTGAAATTATATAATATATTCCCTGCATGGATGCCGGAACAATCCCGGCAACCACATTCTGAACAACATATGTTGTATACGCACCTATCATCACAAATTCACCATGCGCCATATTTATTATTTTCATCTGTCCAAATGTGATTGCCAGTCCTAAGGATGTCAATAAAATTATGGAACTGAGACTTAAACCGTTAAATAATGTAGTAATAAACTGCTCCATATTTTAACCTCCTGATTGTTTTTGCTTTTACTCTAAAGGCTGAATACCTGCTTTTACTGCCCAGTCATATGATTTCAAATATGGGTCCGGTTTTACAGGTTTGTCAGTTGCATAAATCTCATTGATAAGACCTTTTTCATCCACTTCACCGATTCTGACAGGTTTTGTAAGATGCTGGTTGTCTCCGTCAATAGTTACTGTTCCCTCAGGAGCATCAAAGCTTATTTCTCCTGTATGTATTGCGTCAAGTACATCATCCACCTCAAAACTGTTTGCTTTCTCACAAGCTGCCTTCCAGAGATAAACCGCGTCATATCCTGCTTCTGCCGGGTCAGATGTCACTCTGTCCTCACCGTATTTCTTCTTGTAATTTGCAACAAACTCTTTATTTTTATCTGTATCTGTTGTCTGATAATAGTTCCATGAAACCATATGTCCTTTTAAGATGTCAGCACCAATTGTAGCAACCTCTTCTTCTGCAATTGAAAATGACATTGTCGGATAATCTTTGCTTGTGTAATTCTTTTCTGACATCTGTTTGAAGAATGAAACATTTCCTGTACCGTTTAATGTATTGATAATAATATCAGGCTTTGCAGATTCAATTTTTGCAATTATTGAAGCGAAATCCGTCTGCTCCATGTCAGCGTATTCCTCGCCGACAACTTTGCCGCCTGCTGCTTTAACCTGAGCTTTGATTATCATGTTTGCTGTTCTTGGGAATACATAATCTGAACCCATAAGGAAGAATTTCTTATATCCCTTTTTGATAAGATACTCAATAGCCGGTACTATCTGCTGATTTGGTGCAGCACCACAATATACTATATTGCTTGATGATTCCATTCCTTCATACTGAACCGGATACCAAAGAAGATTATCATAATCTTCAAAGACAGATTTTACTGCTTTTCTTGAAGATGAAGTCCAGCAGCCAAATACTGTCGCAACACCTTCACTGTCAACAAGCTTTTCTGCTTTTGTTGCAAATGTTGACGGCTCTGATGCACCATCTTCTTCTACATATTTAATCTTTTTGCCAAGTACACCGCCTGACGCATTGATTTCTTCTATAGCCATAACTTCTGCATCCCTAACCGACTTTTCACTGATTGCCATTGAGCCTGTAAGTGAATGTAAAATTCCTACTTTTACAGTGTCCGAATCTGAACCGCTGTCTGAAGATTTGCTTCCTCCGCAGCCTGTAGCACTCAAAATCAATGTTGCTCCTGTTAACACCGCTATTACTCTTTTCATTATTTTCTTCTTCATAGTCTGTCCTCCATTTCTGTACTGCTTTTCAGTTGTTTCCAATAAATCAAAAAAGAAGCCATATTTATTGATAAATATTGACTCCTTTGTCATTGTTTTAATGCACATATCATTTTAATTTAAGTACATCCTCTCCATATTTAATTTTCAGATAATCGATTATTACCTCGACACATCTTTCTCTTCCTATACGATAACTGTTTAATGTCATATCGTAAAGAACCGGATTTGTCCAATCCTCACCGCCTGAATAATACTTATAATAATCTGCACGATACCTGTCAGTCTGATAAATCATTTTGTTTGCTTCATCCTCTGTGACATCAAGCAAATCTACAACACTCTTTACGCAGGCTTTTCTCGGTGCTTCAATGTAAACACTGACTACATTTCCATAATCTTTCAAGATATGATTTGCACATTTTCCAATAATAATACATGATTGCCTGTTGGCAACATTCTTAATTATCTGTGCCTGGTAATTAAAAAGATTTACATCTGAGACAAATCCCTCCTCAGACGGCCCCACTATACTTGCGGAAGGTATTCCCGAAAGTTTTCTAAGAAAGCTGCTGCCTCTTAGTCTCTCATCCACTTCAACAAATTTGTTTTTATTTATTCCGCTTAGTTCAGATGCCATTTTCAAAATCTGGTCATCATAACACGGAATCCCCAAACGTTTTGAAAGTTCACGACCAATAACTCGTCCGCCGCTTCCATAACCTCTCGCAATTGTTATCACAAAATTTTTCACCTTTTACACCTCCTCATACTCTCAAAAACCTGTTTACCTTTGCCTTGCATATATACTAGCACAGGCTATAAATGAGCAAAACATGAAAAACAAGGTATTTTCCATAAAAAAGAAGTTATACTCCATATTTTTTAGGCGTAACTCCCATTGTCTCTGTAAAAATTCTGCTGAAATAATCGGGTGTCGAATATCCAAGTCTCTCACTCAGTTCATAAACTTTAATATTAGAATTGCATAAAAGATAACCTGCATACTCCATTTTTGTAATAGTCTGGATTTGTTTAAATGTAATATTGAACTTATTTTTGCACATCTTTCCGAAATAATCTTTGCTAAGTTCCATATACTCTGCCACATCTTCCATTGTTTTATTTTCAGTAACATATTTCATGATATATTCTAAAACCCTGCCAAGAAATATTTCATCTTCAATCTCTCCGCCATCAGCTACAATATGCTGTTTTATTCTTTCGAGCATGTCACTTTTCTGCGAATCTCCCTCAAACTGTTTTTTTGCACGCACAAGTGCATCCCCAAGTTCTTTTTCTTTCAACGGTTTCACAATAAAATCTGCCGCTCCGTATATCATTGCCTGTCTTGCATATTCAAACTCATCATATGAACTTAATATTATGGTATATATATCAATTTTTTTCTCTGACATTTTTTTAAGAAGACCGATTCCATCAAGTACAGGCATTCTTATGTCTGTAACAACCATATCGAACTCATCTTTTTCAAGCATTTCCAATGCCTCTTTTCCGTTTGATGCTATTTTGCTTATGCAAAAATCATTTTCACTCCATATTTTCATTTTCTTATAAACATAATGAAGTGCCATATCATCCTCTACCAATAAAATTTTATACATATTAAGCCTCCAAAATTTCATTCATTTTGTCAAAATCATATTGCAACGCAGCATCCTGCAAACTTAAAAACTTATCCCTGTCCATATTTTTCGTAAACAATGTTTCATATTTCAAAAACATATCAACAGCCTGCATGTCATATTCACTGCTAAATTTTTTTATATATGTTACAAGATTATCAAAATCAATTCTTGTATTATATTCTTTATCAGGCTGTTTATATTCTTTTATGTATTGCTCAAGTTCAAATCTTGTTTTTTCCCACAGAGCATCAAATTTTTCAAAATCAACCTGTTTTCCCGTTTTTAACTTCTGCTCTATATCAACAAGTGCTTCATACATTAAAGTCATGCACAAATTTCCTGTCATCCCTTTAAGATCATGTATTATTCCTCTCGCATTTCCATAATTCCCATTTGAAATATGTGTTCTAATATACTCAATATTTTTGCTTTGTTTTTTCACAAAACTGTCTGCAAGTTCCCATAATAATCTGCTGTTGTTATTCATATTTTTTAAACACTCGCTGACATTAAAATATAAAGAATTATTCTTGTTGTTATTTTCATTTTCAACCGTTTCTTTATCCTTTAGGTTTATTCCCGCATATTTTTCAATTACCTTTCTCATATCATACGGTTTAAAAGGCTTGATAACGTATTCCTGCATTCCGGCATTTTTTATTTTCTCGAAAACATCCTGTGCGGCATCGGCTGTCAGTGCAATAATAGCGGTATTATCACATATATGATTTTGCCTTATATATTCTGCCACCTCATAACCATCCATTTCAGGCATTCTAAGGTCAAGCAGTATCAAATCCACTTCCTGCTTTTCAACAAATCTTACAGCAGCTTTTCCCGAATCTGCCGTATAAACAGTAAGCCCAAAACTTTCAAGAATTTCCTTCTCAACAGCAAGATTTATTTCCGAATCATCTACAAGCAGCACATTAAATTTAAGATCTTGCTCAATATTATTTTCTCTATCTGTATGCAAATCATTATTTTTATTCTCTTCTTTTGAAATCTTCGCCGGTACACGAAAATAAAATCTCGAACCCTCACCTTTCTTTGATTCAAGATTAAGTGTCTGAGTATTCCCACTGTACAATTCAATCAACTGTTTTGATATTGCAAGTCCCAGTCCTGTTCCTCCATATTTCCTGTTTATTGACACATCATCCTGCACAAATGGTTCAAAAATTTCTTTCTTTTTCTCATCAGATATTCCTATTCCGGTGTCTCTTACCTCATAATAGAGCACACAGCTGTCATCGTTCCAATCTTCTACCCTCTGTTCTATTGTAACCGAACCTTTTTCAGTAAATTTAACTGCATTTCCTACTAAATTCATCAATATCTGATGAAGCCTTGTCGAATCCCCCACAACCATTTCAGGTATATCCTGTTTTATATCTATGTTTAATTTTATGTTTTTACGGCTCGCTTCATTTTCCATAACAACATAAACACGCTTCAAAAGTTCAATCGGCGAAAATGCAATTTCTTCAAATTCTATTTTCTTATTCTCTATTTTAGAAAAATCCAAAACTCCGTTTATCAGTTCAAGTAAATCTTCTGATGCAACCGATATACTATTACAATATTTTTCCTGCTTTGAAGTGAGCATTCCTTTTTTTAGCAAATATATGTACCCGATAATAGCATTTAACGGCGTTCTAAGTTCATGACTCATCCTTGCCATAAATTCACTTTTTGCTTTATTCGCTTCTATTGCCTCCTCTTTTGCTTTTTTCATTTCCGTCCATGCATCATGGCTTTTTTCCATTTCCAGCGACAAAACATTTGCCAGCCTGTTATATATTCTTCCAAATTCTCTAAGTTCCAGTGCCCCTTTAGGACGTATTCTCAATATCAGACTTTCAGACATAGTATTTGATTTATTATCTTTTGTGATTTTTTCTCCGTTTTTAAGCTGATTTGTGTAACTGTTAAGCGGCTTCACATAGTTTTTATATAATATCGTCAGAATAAATGCCACAAGTACGCCCGCCGCAATAAGACAGCCAACCAGCACCACAAGTGCATTTCTACATCCATTTACCGCCGCTTTCACTTCATCATCCAGCCTGTGATTTAATCTCTTATTAAACAATTCAATCGGAGACATAATTCTTGATTTTATGACATCATAATTTTGATTGTACAATAGCTCTATAGCCATTTTTCTTTTTTCCTGACTGCTCAAATCTTTATATTTCTGCGAAATGTGATATTTAAGCACATATCTTATATATTCCCTCAATCTCCTGTGGCTACAAAAGTCCTTTTCAGTTTTATTCTCCGCTTCCAGTACAAGCCGCATTGAACACGCTTCTGTCTTTATAAGCTCATCTGAATACTTTTTTGCACTTTTTAAATTTCTCTTTTCCTTTTTCTGTAAGTCTGCTTCTTTCAACTGTCCGATAACTTTATCTCTGGTTCTGCTCACCCTTACCTCATACCAGTAATTATATAGATGAGATATATCTCCTGTTACGGCATATTTTCTTGCTTCATTCGTCAAGAAATCCGAAGTCTCTGCAAGGTCATTACTCAACTTTGTAAATTTATATCTGTTATTTTGTGCTATAGATTCATTTTGTGTGCACTCATTCATATATCTGTATCCACAAATCACAATTACACATACTGCTATAAATAACGTGACTGATACAATCATTATTTTCCTGTTATCCCATACTCTCAAATATCTCATTTATTTTTCCTTCCAGACAAATTTTTAATATAATTTGTAATTAGCAATTTTTTACGCAAAATACTGCAACAAAAAAGAGACAAAGAAGTTTTTGTAAAATCAGACTTCTTTGTCTCTTTTATATTTATGATGTTTATTTGTATATTTTTGAAGCAATGTTCTTTACTTTTACCGGTCCGAATTCTCTGCTGTCCTTGCTGTCTGCCCTGTTGTCACCCATGACAAAATATTCATCTTCTGCAAGTTTTATCGGCTTCCCGGCTACACCGGAATAACCCATTTTATCTTTGCGGTAATTTTCTTTGAGAATTTTTCCATTTATATATATATCCTCACCTTTAACCTGAATTATCTCACCAGGCAATGCAATTATTCTTTTTATATAATATTCATCCTTAGAACTCTGCGCCAGTTTCTTATTTTTTGACATTGCTACCAACTGGTTTACAAGTCTCTGCGTATATTCAACAATATCCTCTTTGTGCTTATGACCATACGGATATATCGTTACCACATCAAAGCGTTTGGGCTTTTGAAAATTGTATATAATCTTATTTGCTATAATATTTTCACCGTCATAAAAATTATCATCCATCGAATGACCATCTACCACTGTCCGCTGTGCCGCATAAGTATTTACCACATACGAACCCGTAAGTGATATTGCAATGAGCAGTATCAATGAAATCGCTGTTTTCAGTAAAGCTTTCATAATCTTCTTCATAATGTGTCCCACCTTTTGTTATCAAAATCAATACAACAAAAATATCATAACATTCCTGTAATATAATGTAAAGAAATCAATGCACCTGCAAGCTGCTTGCCACAAATTTATCAGCATTTAAATTATAATAATCAAGAGTATTTTTAACATTATTTTTCTCTTTCACACAGTCAAAATGAAAACTTTCAAGAATTTCATTTGAAGCCGTTCTGTCAATTATCTGTTTTATAAGAGTTTCCAGTTTAGAATTTTTAGTATAATCTGCCGGTACAAAATATTTTATTCTATTTTCTTCAAGCATATTAAATACTTTAGTTTTATCTTTCGTTTTTTCATCATACACTCCGATTGAATGACCACCATTTATATTTACAAGTTTCATACACGGAATGTCTGTCTCACTGTCACCGATATAAACCATATTACGGAACGGCACTCTGTACTCATTTGGTTCAAAATAATCATTTACTCTTGAATCGTTTACATCAAGTATTCCTTTTTCTATTCTGAATAAAAACTGAGTCTTGTTCGTATAATTCACAACCTGTGCCGGCCATACGGCAACACCGCTTTCGTCAAAATAAAATGAGCTTGCATAGATTTTTTTGAATTTACCGGCAACTTTAGTACCTTCAATCATTTCCTTTAAACCCGAAGAAATTATGTAATGCTCAACAGTTACGCCTTTCTTTTCGCCATACTCATTTATTCTGTCAAACCATGTTGCAACACCCGGAAACAGTTTTACTTTCGCCCCGTCATTATGTAATGTCTCTTTTGTAAACAGAACTTTTCCTCTTGACTTTTCTGCCATGAGATACATATATGCAAGATTTCTGTCCATCTCGTTTTCTTCCGAAAGTTCATTTGACTCTCTCCAAAAATCATCAACTTCGTAATCTATTGACTGAATATATCCTTGCGCCTGCATATCATCAGGTGACAATGTCTTATCAAAATCATAGCATATTGCTAAAATTGGCGTATCATTTTTGTTTTCTTCTGTCATAGGCAGCCCCCTCCTTCTACTTAATAAGTCTGAATACCTGTTCCACCGTAAGTTCCATATTTTTAACTGCTGTTTCTATTTTTACCGCTTCATCCAATGTCGTAATTCCACGCACTATCGTAAAGAAAGCATCTATTCCGTTTTCATTACATAAGAATGCATCTTCAGATACACTTCCCGCAAACGCTATTACTTTTTTATTATATTTCTTTGCAAGTTTCGCTACGCCTATCGGTGCTTTTCCCATGACAGTCTGACTGTCAAGTCTCCCCTCTCCTGTCACAACAATATCTGCCTTTTTTATCTTTTCCTCTATATCTGCCGCCTGCATAACGAGTTTTACTCCGGGTACAAGTTTTGCATTCAGATAAGAAAGAAATGCAAAGCCAAGTCCTCCTGCGGCACCTGCACCCGGAACATTTTCACATGAAATGCCTAATTTTTCTTTTGTCTTGTCTGCAAAACATTTCATTGCACTGTCAATAACCGGTTTCATTTCATTCGTAACACCTTTCTGTGCTCCGAAAACATAGGTCGCACCGTTTTTACCACAAAGCGGATTATCAACATCACATGCAACCATAAAATTAACCTTTGAAAACCGTGTATCTACTTTATTATCAAGAATTTTTTGAACCTTTCCAAGTGCTGCAGCACCTTCTCCGACATCTTTTCCATTCTCGTCAAGAAATTGATAACCAAGTGCTTTTAGCATTCCAATGCCGCCGTCATTTGTCGCACTGCCGCCTATCCCGATAATAATATTTTCACAGCCTCTTTTAACCGCATCTGCAATCATTTCTCCGACACCAAAAGTCGTTGCCGACATCGGATTTTTTTCGTCAACGAGTGTCAATCCCGCCACCGATGCCATTTCCATAACAGCGGTACTTTTATCCTCAATAAAACCATAATAACAATTCACCTTTTCTCCCAAAGGCCCTGTCACCTCAAGTTCTATCTTCTCTCCACCCATTCCCTCAACGAGAGCATCTGTTGTCCCCTCGCCTCCATCCGCAAGAGGGCATATTGCCACATCTGCATCTGGAACAGCTTTTAAAATCCCAGCTTTGGCAGCCTTCCCCGCCTGCATCGATGTCATACTTCCCTTAAATGAATCAATTGAAATTAGTACATTCAACTTTAGTCCCCATTCTTATTTTATAATATATAATCAATCATAACATTGCTATTACTTTATGTAAACCATCGTTAAAGAATTAACTTCCATGACGTTCGGTCATAATTAAAATATTTTACCTCTGTAACAAAAACTTGCACATATCTTTTTTTAACACTATACTTAAACCAAATATTATATAACAAACCGGTGAAGGAGGTAACAAACATGGCTGCCAGCATGAAAGATTTTGAAAAGGAATTTGAAAGTTCTTTTAAGGTAATAAAAGAAGGTGACATTTTAGATGTAACTGTAATCGGTATTTCAGAAACCGAAATTACTGTCGATTTAAATTATTATACTGAAGGTATTATTCCTTTAGAGGAATGCAGTGATGACCCTGCTTTTTCAATTAAAAATGACTGCAATATAGGTGAGGTCATTCGTGCAATGGTTATTGATGCTGAGGGTGACAACGGAACCGTTATATTATCAAAAAAAGCTGCTCACAATCTTCTGATATGGGATGAACTCAAAAATGATATGGCTGATCGCACTGTTTTTTCTGTCAAAATAACAGAAGCAAACCCAGGTGGTGTAACAGGTTTTGTCAAAGGCGTAAAGGCATTTATTCCTGCATCAAAAATCGATCTTGACTATGTTGAAAATACGGAGAGTTATATCGGAATGACTTTAAATGCAATTATCATTACTGCTGATGCAAAAGAAAAAAGACTTGTTCTTTCTGCAAAGGAAATTGCACGCGAAAACGCCGCACTCGAACATTCACAAAAAATATCCAAACTTGCAGTTGGTGAAACTTTTTCCGGAAAAATTGTGCGTATGGAATCATATGGTGTATTCATTGAGATAGGTGAGGAACTTATCGGACTTTGTCATATATCACAAATCACAAATAAATTTATCAAATCTCCGAAAGAAGTAGTTAAACTTGGTGATACAGTATCCGCAAAAATCATTGCCATTGACGGTGACAGAATATCACTTAGCATGAAAGCTCTTGAGGATGACGTTCCTGACGAGGAAGAAGATACCTATGAAATTCCTGAAGAATTCCGTGCAGATAACGATGAAACTGCAGACGAAAGTCCTTTTGCAAAACTTCTTAAAGGAATTAAATTATAATTAATTGTTATATTTATAAAAATGCATAGAAAGGAAACTTTATGACAACTGATGCCGCTTATACAATTCTCGGTTTAAATCACAATGCAGATAAAAATACGATTAAAAAAAGATACCGCTATCTTATGCATCAGGTTCACCCCGATGCGAATTCTTCTAAAAAAACGGCTCAAAAAAAAGCCGATTTTAAATATTCGGCTCAGGAAATAAATGAAGCTTATTCTTTTCTATGCAAAAATGATACTTCCGATTTCAAAACATTTGGAACAAAAAGTGATACATACAACACGAAAAAACAATACGGTGATACTCAATATAACTATAATTCATTTGATAACTCACGCAAAAAGAAAACTGCATGGAATGCCGAAATAAATTCAAATGCATATACTGAACGCAATATCTATCATTATGCCGAAGATGGTGACGGAAATGTATTCGGTGCTTTTATTATTGCAACAGGAAAATACATTTGGAATCACAATGAAGATTTCCCACTTTTCCTAAAAAGCATGTTTGATGTAAGTAAAAAACTTATTGACAAAACAGAAGAAAGAAAATCTCATCCTGCTTCAGACAATGTCCGTCTGAAATTCCAAGCTGAACTGACTTATCTTTTATCAAAACAATTTATTCACTTTTCCGCCGCTATGAATGATTTATTGAAACCTGTTTCTAATGAGGATTCAAATATTTTTTATATTGATTCAATGCTTGAAATCAATGAAAATCCCCTGATTTTACGTGTGGGAATGAAACTCTACCCTGCCTATGTGAAAAATCACAGACTCTTTGTCAAGAACAAATCAGGTAAAGAAGCAGGGTACATTTCATTTAAAGATGACCGTTTGTATTATATTATAATTCCTCTTTTAGAACAAAAAAGTGCACAGGTTAAAATCGAAATTTCAAAAAAGCAGGACAGGCTAAATACAAAAAAGCCTCATAGCTATAAAAACATTGATTTTTTCATTAAACTCCTGCCTGAATCGGATAAATGTTTCCCCGAAAACATAAATATGAAAATTGATAATCTGCTTGATGCATATCTAAACACTTAATTTAATTATTCATGTCCCTCTGGAATATCTTTTATAATTATGCGCCATATCCTTATAAGAAATGCTGTCGATACGATAAAAGACATTATCTCAGCAATAGGGAATGACCACCATACCATATGAAGTCCGCCAAACTTTGCAAGCAGATATGCGGCAGGTATAAGAACCACAAGCTGACGCATAATTGATACCACCATGCTGAATATTGCCTTTCCAAGTGCTTGAAATACAGTACCTGCGATAATGCAGAACCATGCGATAAGATAATGTACGCCGATTGTTCTAAGTGCAGGTATACCAATCTTAAGCAAATCATCAGACGCACTAAACATTCCAAGTAAAACCTGTGGAATACTCTCAAAAAGAACAAAACCGATAAATGTAAGACAAAATGCAACAAAAAGGCTGAGTTTTATCGTTTTCGTCATACGCTTACGCTGTCTTGCCCCGTAATTATAAGCGATTATAGGTGTGATTCCATTATTTAACCCAAATACAGGCATAAAGAAAAAGCTCTGTAACTTAAAGTAAACACCAAATACAGCCGTAGCTGTCGATGAAAATTCAATAAGTATTCTGTTCATGCAATAAGTCATGATTGAACCTATTGACTGCATTATTATTGAAGGAATACCTACTGCATAAATTGTTCCAATAATTTTTAAATCCGGTCTGAATCCTTTAAATTCAAACTTAACCTCATGATTAAACTTATGATTGCATGTCCCCGCAACAATACCCGCAACACACTGACCGATTACTGTTGCTACTGCTGCTCCTGTCACTCCCATTTTAGGAAGTCCAAACATACCAAAAATCAAAATCGGATCCAATATAATATTTGTCAATGCACCGCTAAGCTGTGACGTCATACTAAAGATAGTTCTTCCTGTCGATGTAAGAAGTCTCTCAAAAAAGACCTGTGTAAATATTCCAAATGAGAAAATCATAACTGTGCTGAGATAATCAACACCCATCGTCATAATTTCAGCATCTGCACTCCCTACCTGACTTCTGTAAAAAGGCTTAACTATAGTAAAACCAAGTATAAGAAATACTATATAGCTAAGTGCATAAATAAAAGCAGCATTTGTTGCGGTTTTATTTGCTTTCTTGAAATTCTTCTCCCCAAGAGACTTAGACAGAAGCGCATTCATACCAACACCTGTACCAGTGCCTACTGCAATAAGAAGTGTCTGTAATGGAAACGCAAGTGAAACTGCCGTCAGCGCATTCTCAGATAATTTCGCAACAAATATACTGTCAACAATATTGTATAACGCCTGAACCAGCATCGAAACCATCATTGGCAGCGACATATTAAAAACAAGTTTTCCAATTGGCATCGTTCCCATTTTATTTTCCTGAACCGGAACTGAATTTTGTTGATTGCTCATTTTTATCTCCCTCCGTGTAATTTAATAATTTAATCTTATTGTTGTGCCTTTTATAAGATTCAAAACTATTTCTGCCGTACAATTCCATATAATAGCACGAAAAGAAGAATATATGCAATATGCTTAATTTCTGTCTGTATTTTTTTGAGTAAAAAAGGCGGTTAAAATGCTACAAAGCACGATAAAATCGTGCTTTGTAAACTTTCTTACTGTAAATAAAAACTACAAACTCTCAATAAATCTCATAAATGCTTCCTGACCTTCTTTTGTGCGCTTATAAACACCTGCACATTCAAGCACCTTGACAAATACCTTACTTATCTCATTATGAATTATTTCCATAATATTTTCTGAAGTGATTGTATAATTTCCAATCCATTCGTCTACCCAGTCGGCATGTTTTTCAAGTGTCTCATCTGCACGAATGTCTTTATGATTTAAAATTGCTTCTGCCAAATCACTCATTTCTTTTTTCAATCTTGCCGGAAGTACCGCAAGCCCCATTACTTCGATGAGTCCGATATTTTCCTTTTTAATGTGATGAAGATCGGCAGATGGATGATATACTCCCCATGGTGCTTCTTCTGTCGTAATGTTGTTACGCAAAACAAGATCAAGTTCATATTTGCCATCACGCATACGGGCAATCGGTGTAATTGTGTTGTGCGGCACTCCATCCGTTTCACTAAAAATAAAAGCGTCTTTATCTGTATATGCTCTCCAGCTTGTAAGAATGTAGTCTGCTGCCTCCACAATCTTTTCCGCATTTTCACCCTGTAAACGAATTACTGACATAGGCCATTTCACGATTCCCGCTGTTATGTCATCAAACCCCGGAAGTTTAAAAGTTTTGTCATAACCGGCTTTTGCCATTGCAAATGTGTAACCGCCACCCTGAAAATGGTCATGACTTAAAATAGAACCTCCAACTATAGGTAAATCCGCATTTGAGCCTGCCATATAATGTGGAAACTGTCTTACAAAGTCAAGTATTTTCCTAAATACTGCTCTATCTATCTTCATCGGCGTATGCTCTGCATTAAATATAATGCAATGCTCATTATAATAAACATATGGTGAATACTGTAAGAAATACTGCTGTCCATCTAATGTAACAGGCATAACTCTGTGATTTTGTCTTGCAGGATGTGAGAAATGTCCAGCATAACCCTCATTTTCCTTGCATAAAAGACATGCCGGATAGCCTGATTTTTTAGCTTTTCCTGCTTTTGCAATGTCTCTTGGGTCTTTCTCAGGTTTTGAGAGATTTATAGTAATATCAATCTCACCATATTCCGTATCAGTTACCCATTTCTCGTCCTTTGCAATCCTGTCTTTTCTTATGTAATTGGTTGCCTGGCTGAAATTATAATAGAAATCTGTGGCTTCCTTTGGCGAAACATCATATTTTTCTTTGAATTTTTTTCTTACAATACTTGGTGCCGGAGTAATACAACCCATTATCTTTGTATCAAATAAATCTTTTGCTGTGATTGTATCTTCCTTCATAATTCCTTTTTCAAAAGCATATGTCATCATGTCTTCAAGAATTTCATGAACCGGTCTGAACGATGTAACTTTATTCTCCTCGCTGTATTCCATTACATCAAATAATTCTAAAAGTCTATTTGTAACATAAATTTCATCACATTCGTCAATCAAACCATTTTCTTTTCCGTATAAAACAAGTTCACTGATATATTTTGTAATCACTTTTTTTACCTCCATGTTATTATTTTTTCTATATTTACTCTCACTTATTATCCAATAATTTTATATATGTTTAATTTTCTTAATTTAATCAACGACTTTCATTCCACCATATTTGCGAATTTTAAGAACACTGCACGCTCCCTTTCCAAATACCTTATCCATTTTTTCAAGATATTCAGGTACAGCTTCATTTTTAACAAATGCCTGAATAGTTCCGGCAAATCCGCCGCCATGTACACGGCATACTCCATTTCCACCCTCAAGCACGCTGTCACTTATAGCAAGAGCAAGTGACACATTCTGATGTTTAATATCATTTACGGTATAAACATTTTGGAGATACTTATATGATGAATCCCCCGACTCCTTGACAAGACTCAGGAATTTGTCAATTTCTTCTGCTTTAAGAGCATCTGTTTCCTTGCCGACACGTTTATTCTCATTTATAAAATGAATTGCACGAAGCACGGCACGGTCACCGCATTTTTCTCTGAGCTTCGCTATATTTTCAAGAATATCTTCCATTGAAACTTCAAGAAGAACTTCTTTTCCAAAATAAGCTGCAACTTCCTTCATTTCCTGCGGAACCGCTGCATAATCAGCAGTTAAATCTGCATGTGAACCTTTTGTATCTGTAATACATAAACTGTATCCATATTTATTCATATCAAATTCAACTTTTTCCACAACAGGCTCTTTTGGATTTGCAAAATTTACATGAACAAGACTTCCAACTGAGCATGCCATCTGATCCATAAGACCGCAAGGCTTTCCGAAATACACATTCTCCGCATACTGTCCGATAATGGCTATTGTAACTGCATCCATTTTTCCTTCATTATAAAGATATGAAATAATAGTACCTACAACTGTCTCAAAAGCAGCGGATGAAGATAAACCTGCTCCAATCAGCACATCACTTGTAACATATGCCTTAAATCCGCCAACATTGAAACCATGATCTTTTGCACCTTTAAGCACACCTTTTATCAAGGCTTTCGTAGTCTCCTTTTCACTTTCATCATAAGAAAGATTGCTGACATCAATAACAATCTCCTTATATGTACCTGAAATGAGATGTATCATATTGTCATCAGTTTTTCTTGTAATTGCAATAGCATCAAGATTGATAGACGCTGCAAGAATTTCACCATGCTGGTGATCTGTATGATTTCCTCCAACTTCACTTCTTCCCGGAGCACTATAAATAGCTGCCTCTCCCTCACCATAAAGTTTTTCAAACTTTTCAATTGCCTTAATATAACGCTCTGTCTGATATTTAATCTTACTCTCATCAACATAAATATCTGACAATAAGTCTTTATACTCTCCTTTTTTTAATGCTTCTTTTAATTCACATGTCTTTTTCATGCACAAAATCCTCCTAAATTTATCTGCCAATTAACAAAAATTCTCATATATTAACAATCTGCCTTATTTAAGTCTAATATAATACCTGTTTACTAAAATGTCAAGAATTGTTTACTGTTATTTTTACTAAATATTTACTATGTTTTTATAAATAATCTCGACAATCTTTACTTATTATGTTACCATATGTTTAGTAAACATTTGTACATTCAGACAGATATAATTTTTAAAGCTAATTTAAAGAAGAAAGAGGGCGTTATATGGCAACAATTCGTGATATAGCAAAAAAGGCTGGCGTTTCTCCCGGTGCAGTTTCAAGAATATTAAACAACGATGCTACCCTTCATGTCTCAGCCGAAACACGAAAAAAGGTATTAAATACTGCAAAAAATTTAAATTATAAAAAGCTTCCGAGAACAAATACACCCACCGCAAGAAACTCCTTTACAATGGGTATAGTCTTATGGTTTTCAGCGGAAGAAGAATTAAAAGATAACTATTATCTCAAAGCAAGACAGGGTGTCGAAGATTTCTGTGAGAAAAATAATATAAATGTACTCCGTGTATTTCCCGGAGACTCCGAAAACTTTTCAAAATTAAACGATGTTGACGGACTTATATGTATAGGTAAATTCAGCCGTGAAGAAATCCAAAATTTCATTGATATATGTAATAATATTGTATTTCTTGATATGGCTGTGGACGAATTTAATATCACCTCCTTATCAATGGATTTTGAACACGCTGTTTACAGTGCACTTGATTATCTTACAGGGCTTGGACACAAAAAAATTGCATTCTTAGGCGGAAAAGAATATGTCGGAAATCATGAACTTATAACAGATGCCCGCACAACAGCCTATAAAAAATATATGAATCATAGAAAAATGGATTATAAACCTTATTTTAAAGAAGGAAGTTTTACCTTTGAATCCGGCTACAATATGATGAATGAACTTTTTAATGAAAATAATATTCCAACTGCCGTATTTGCGGCAAATGATGTTATTGCACTCGGAGCAATGAAAGCAATTCGTGAAAATAATTTTAAAATTCCTAACGATATATCCGTTATAGGTTTTAACGACGAAGAGACAAGTGCCTACATCGAGCCTCCGCTTACAACCATACACGCTCCGGCATACGATATGGGACAACATGGAGCAAACCTTGTGTACGTCGCTTCAAATCTCAGTATAAAAACGCCCCTTAAAGCTAAGATTCCATGTGAACTTGTGGTAAGAGAAAGCTGCAAAAAAATATAACCTAAATAAAAGTATAAAAAAATCATATCCAAAATAAAATGACTTCAAATTGTTAAATTTTTATTCTAACTCTTTTGAATTGTCATAAAATTATTCTTTGGATATGATTTTTATTTATTAAAACTTATTTATTTTTCTCCCCTTTTTACTCCCCAATCAAGTCCTTAACTACCTCACCTGCAATAATAAGACCTGCTACGGCTGGCACAAATGCCATACTTCCCGGTACTGCTCGTCTCTGCAGACATGTACGCTGTACTCCCGGAGGACATATGCAATGGTTCTTGCAATTATCATTTTCATCCTCAATAGGTGTCATCGGCTTTTCTTCCGAGTAAACAACTTTAAGCTTTTTCACACCTCGTTTTTTAAGTTCACGACGCATTACTTTTGCAAGCGGGCATACTTTTGTCTTATAAATATCAGCTACTTTAAATGCACTTGCGTCCATTTTATTGCCTGCTCCCATACAGCTTATTATCGGGGTTCCTGTTTCCTGACATTTCATAGCAAGTGAAATCTTTGCCGTCACAGTATCTACTGCATCTACAACATAATCATATTCCTCAAATGGAAATGTATCTGCATTTTCAGGCAGGAAAAATGTCTTATAAACATTGACTGTAACCTTTGGATTTATTTCTAATATGCGTTCACGCATAATGTCTACTTTGTCTTTTCCCACTGTTTTTCTTGTTGCAATAAGCTGGCGGTTCAAGTTTGTAAGACACACTTTATCATCATCTATCAAATCTATCTGTTCAACACCGCTTCTGACAAGTGCATCAACAGTATAACCTCCAACTCCGCCTATACCGAAAACAGCAACTCTTGACTTGTGAAGTTTTTCAATACCTTCTTTTCCTATTAGCAATTCTGAACGTGAAAATTGATTTTGCATTTAGGCCTCCGTATCCACTAGCAGATTTCTGCTCCTGCCGGCATTTTCTTTTCAGGTGTCATAAGCGACAGATTTCCCTCTGCATCTTCTGCACAAAGCAGCATTCCCTCTGATAATACTCCTGCAAGTTTAGCCGGTTTAAGGTTTACAAGTACCATTACCTTTTTGCCAACCATCTCTTCTGCAGAGTAATGCTTTTTAATTCCTGACACGATTTGTTTTACTTCACTTCCAATTTTTACCTGTGAGCAGAGAAGTTTCTTTGATTTCTTAACTTCCTCACATGCAATTATCTCTCCTACCTGGAACTGCATTTTCTCAAAATCATCAAATGTGATTTCAGGTTTTGCTTCTATATCTATTACTTCCTCGTCTGACTCTGCTTCTTCTGCTGCACCGGCGGCGGCTTTCTGTGCTGCCTGAATTTCCTCAGCTTTTGCAAGCACTTCTTTTACGTCCAGTCTCATAAAGAGAATTTCAGGTGCATCTGTTACCTTTGTTCCTGATTCATACAGGCCGAATTTATCCATGTCTTCAAGTGCACGCTCTGTTGTACCCAGCTGTTTTAAAATCTTTTCTGTTGTGTCAGGCATAAATGATTTCAAAAGGCTTGCACCGATAGTAATACTCTCAATAAGGTTGTAAAGAACTGTTGAAAGTCTGTCTTTCTTTGCCTCATCTTTGCCAAGTACCCAAGGCTCTGTCTCGTCAATATATTTGTTACATCTCTTAAAAATTGTAAATACTTCTGTAATTGCATCTGCAACACGAAGCTTATCCATTTTTTCTTCAACTTTCTTTGGCACGGAAAGTACGAATGACTTAAGGTCATCGTCAACGCTTTCAGCAACTCCTTTATCCTCTGCAATTCCGCCAAGATACTTGTTTGTCATTGAGATTGTTCTGTTTACAAGGTTTCCAAGTGTGTTTGCAAGGTCTGAGTTCATACGCTCAACCATGAGTTCCCATGTGATTACACCATCATTTTCAAACGGCATCTCATGAAGTACAAAGTAACGAACAGCATCTACTCCGAACATATCTACGAGGTCATCTGCATAAATCACGTTTCCTTTTGACTTACTCATCTTACCCTCTCCCTGAAGAAGCCAAGGGTGACCAAATACCTGCTTTGGAAGCGGAAGTCCGAGTGCCATAAGCATGATTGGCCAATAAATTGTATGAAATCTAAGAATATCTTTACCTATAAGATGAAGGTCTGCAGGCCAGAATTTTTCAAAAAGGTCTGTTCCTGTTTCACTTGTATCGTTATTTCCGTCAACGTCATAACCAAGTCCTGTGATATAGTTACTGAGCGCATCAACCCATACATATACAACATGACCCGGGTCAAAATCTACAGGAATACCCCATTTAAATGAAGTACGTGATACACACAAATCCTGAAGTCCCGGAAGAAGGAAGTTATTCATCATCTCGTTTTTGCGTGATTCAGGCTGAATAAATTCAGGATGTGTCTTTATATGCTCAATAAGTCTGTCTGCATAATTGCTGAGTTTAAGGAAATATGCTTCCTCTTTTGCCGGCTGACATTCTCTTCCACAGTCAGGACACTTTCCATCTACAAGCTGTGATGAAGTAAAGAATGACTCACAAGGTGTACAATACATTCCTTCGTAATATCCCTTATAGATGTCTCCCTGCTCATATAACTTTTTAAATATTTTCTGAACCTGTTTCTCATGGTATTCATCAGTTGTTCTGATAAACTTATCATATGAAGTATTCATTAAATCCCAGATTGATTTAATCTGTCCTGATACATCATCTACAAATTTCTTTGGTGTTATACCTGCTTCATCAGCTTTTATCTCAATTTTCTGTCCATGCTCATCTGTTCCTGTCTGAAAACGGACATCATATCCCTGCTGTCTTTTAAATCTTACAATACTGTCTGCAAGAACTGCCTCATATGTGTTTCCAATATGCGGTTTACCTGATGTATAAGCAATCGCTGTTGTTAAATAAAATTTCTTTTTCTCTGCCATTTTGAACCTCCTATAAAATAAAAAAGCCTTTAAGAACATCATAAAATATTCTTAAAGGCGATTATACCGCGTTACCACTTTAATTTATCCGCACTTCGCAATGCGAACCTCAATCACTGCCATCACAGTGCCACGCTTTAACGGGCGTACCCGGTACATCCTACTTTTAATGTTCAGTGTACGGCTCCAAGACCATCTTCTGCTGCATTCCACATACCCTTTCTCAGCAAATATAATCCACTGTTCACATCAAAGATGTAAACACTAACTATAACAGGTTCTCTGTAATACTTTCTGCAGCGTACTCTTCTTTTCATAGCTTTTTTCTTTTTTAAAGATATTTGTATTGTAATATGCAGGGTTGTTTTTGTCAACAGTTCTAAAACAGCTAATAATTTTTGAATAAATTTTTTTAAATAAAATTTCTATCAGAATAACATTGACTAATGTACTCTTTTCATAAAAAAGAGTTCTCAAATTGACAAATTTATACTAGCCGCAATTTCTGTCTGTCCTTCCGGACTTTGTCCGGCTGAGATTTCTATCTGCTCTGAAGTCAATTTTGATGTATCTGCAATAGTCTGTGTCATATTCGCATTTAGTGCTGAGCTTTGAGCCTGCGACATCATTATTCCAAAATCTCCGCCGCCTCTCTTCCATATTTCTATCTTTTCTTTTAGATAAGTTATATCCGCATCAAGCAGCTTATTATTTTCTTCACCTCTATGCGCCAGTCTTTCTTTCTTCTCCTGTTTCCTTACTTCCTCTTCTATTCTGCGAAGTTCTTTCTGCTGCTGCGCTCTTATTTTTTCATCCAGAATTTTAGAAACCGTTTCTTTATTTGATGACAGGAATTTGTCATTATTCTTTTTGTTCATAACTTCCTGTTTTATATGAGCAAGTTTCTTTTTTGCAACAGATATCATTTTCTTTGCATGAGAAATTGCGATATTCAATTCGTCATCATCATAGTTCCCACTCGCAGCTTTTCTTTTAAGTGCCGACAGGTTTGAATTTGCACTTGCAACGGCATTACTTGCCTGCGATATACTTTTAGCCGACTGAATACTTGAAGATACTTTTTTATAGCTATAAGCCAGAACTTTTTTCTGCTTTATTTCTGTCTTTGCAGCAGTTTTCTTTGATTCTTTCATTCTCTCAAGCATATCTTTTAAGTCTTCAAGCTGCTTTTGAAACTTTTCATATTCTTCTTCTTTTTTTGTCTTTTTGGAACTTTTATCACCTGATACGCTGTCATCCTCAATCTCTATATCGCTGTCATCACTCAGTTGAAGCATAACACCATCATCTTTTGTCTTATATGTATTTGCAATGCCATTGTCAGACTTAATAGAAATTCCGATACCATTTTTCGTTGTAATATCAGCGTATGTACTGCCTGCATTATCCGAAACCTCACTGGTTTTTGAGTAATTCTGCTTGCCAGACACCTGCTTACTTCCCCTTACCTGAACATTATCTTTCTGTAAAGCTTTGTCTTTCTTTGCTTTTCTGTTTATATGATTTTGTCCTGTTTGAAACAGTGCATTATTTATACCTACTGCCATAAAACTCCCTCCTTGTTCTTAGACATCTAACACTTTTAACACTATGTTTTTAGCTCCTTTTTCTATATATCGGCAGTAAGTACAAAACTTCTCAACATTATTCAACAACAATTCCACCATATTTCCACCTGTTTTCCACATGTTTTTTGCAAGTTATCCACAAGTTATCCACAAATTGTGCATAAATGGATTGATTAATTCTTCCAAAATTTCTCTACTCGTTTTCTCATACTATTCTTCGTGACAACTTCATACGGGTACCATTCTTTAGGGAACAATTTTTGATATGATGCCTGCGTAAATCTTTCATCAAGCAAAAGGATTGCACCCCTGTCGGTATCGGTTCTTATGACTCGTCCGGCTGATTGTAAAACTTTGTTCATACCGGGGTAGCGGTACGAATAGTCAAAACCGGGTTTATCTTCTCTGTCGAAATAGTCCTTGAAAAGTTCGTTTTCATTGCAGACCATTGGAAGTCCGGTTCCGACAATAATTGCACCTATAAGTCTGTTTTCCTTTAAATCAATTCCCTCACCGAATATACCGCCCATAACACAAAATCCAAGAGTTGTTTTGGTGGGATTTTCCTTGAAGTTGTTTAAAAACTCTTCACGCTGTTGTTCGTTCATCGAGGATGACTGAATGTAAATGTCGGGTTCAAAATCTAAATTTTCTTCAACAAATGGCATTACATCATCAATCATTTTGTATGATGAGAAAAATATAAGATAATTTCCGGTTTTTGCAGATATAAAATCAGTAATATAGCCGGCAATTTTTTGGTACTCTGCCGGACCTCTCCTTGTGTATTTTGTACTGACATCCCGACCAATCATTATAAGTCTGTTTTCGGGAGAGAATGGAGATGGCGCATAGACCGCATAATCATCTGTTCCCCCTGCAAGCTGTTCCATATAATATTTAATAGGAAGAAATGTTGCTGAAAAGAAAATACTGCATCTTCCTTTTTTTAAGTAGCTGTCAAGGTTGGTGGAGGGGTCCATACATTGAAGACGTAGCCTGAAATTTCCTTCTTCTGAATAATCAGAATAAATAATATACTTATCGTCAAGCAGTTCATATGTATTTAGAAATGCCCTGACTGAAAAATAAAAATCAAGAATTTTCTCTCTTGTATCAGGAACAAGTTCAGAATTATCCACGCCCTCAAATTCCATTAGATTTATCTGTCCTTTTACGTTGTTTGAACCATGCTTATTATTGCGGGAGTCCTGCAGATATTCATCGAGATAATTTGCAAGCTGCATAAGTCTGATAACAAAATCTTCAATATCAATAATCTGCCATTCGGTAAGAACATCACAGTCACGTTTGAGAGCAAGAAGCGATTTGTTGCAGCGCTCAATGGCATTTGTGATTTTTTTGCTCATAAATTTTGTAAGTTTTTTTATTGAAAGAAAATCCTCTTTTATAAGAGCAGCCGAGTACATTTCTCTGGCTCTGTCAACAAGATTATGGGCTTCATCTATAAGAAAAATATAGTTGTTTGATGTTGTGTCCGTACCAAAAAAACGCTTAAGACATGCATTGGGGTCAAAAGCGTAATTGTAATCACCAATGACAGCATCGACCCATGTGGATATATCAAGGCACATTTCAAAAGGACAGACATTGTGCTTTTCGGCATATGTTGATACAATCTCCCTTGTTATATGTTCTTCATGAGTTATGACGTCAAAAACAGCGTCATTTACTCTGTCAAAGTGTCCCAGTGCTCTCGGGCACGAACCGGGATTGCATGTTGGTTTATCAAGAATACATATTTTTTCCTTTGCTGTAATAGTAACATATTTGAGATGTACACCGTTATCCGAAAGAATATTAAATGCATCCTGTGCCACTGTGCGGGTTATCGTTTTTGCTGTAAGGTAAAATAATTTTTCACTGAGTTCTTCACCCATTGCTTTGACAGCTGGGAAGATAGTTGAGATTGTTTTTCCGACACCTGTCGGAGCTTCTATATAAAGTCTTTTTTTTCTAAGAATTGTCTGATAAACACCTTTTACAAGAGTGTTTTGTCCGGGACGGTATTCAAAAGGAAATTCAATATTTTTTATAGAAATGTTTCTTTTTTCATGCCATTTGAGTTCCCATGACGCCCACTTTGCATATTCATGTAAAAGCTCATAAAACCATTTTTCAAGTGTCTTAAAATCAATATATTCATTAAAGCGTTTGATTTCTTCGGTTGGGATATGGCAATAAGTCATCTGTATGCCCATACCGTCAAGGCTGTGTTCGCATGCCCATATATAACCGTAACAAAGAGCCTGTGCTCTGTGGACTTCAATGGGATTTTCGATTGATGCAAGTTCTCTGTAAACACCTTTTATTTCATCGATATTGTAACCGGTTTCATCTGTAAAAATACCGTCAGCACGCCCTTCGATGCATATTTCAAAATCAATGTCATCATAACTGATGGGAACGGTAATTGACAGAGCAACTTCAGCCTGATAACCTGATTTCATCTTACGTTGAATTTTTTTGTGTATGCGTGCACCTTCCTGCATAGCATCAGGGTCTTTAAGCCCTGATGATGTAGTGAGATTACCGCTTCTAAGTATAAATTCAACAAGATTTCTGACTGATATTTTAATGGTGTTCATAAATCAAAATCTCCATTTACAATAATTCCTTAAACATTTCTCTGTCCCATAAAACTACACCGATTTTGTCAGCAAGCCTCTGTGCGGCTTTTGAAAAGTAACTGTTTGTAAGGACTATGGCAACATTACATTCATAGAAATCACGTCCGGCATAAACCTGCTGTACAGCGTCAATTCCGACAGGACCGTTGTATCTTTTACATTGTATTGCATATATGATACCATCCCTTTGGGCGATAACATCTACACCGAAATCACCGCTGTTTTGAGTGCTTTCAGCAATTTCAAAACCGTTGGCAACAAGAATGTCGCAAGTAAGTTCTTCAAACTCAAAACCGTCCATATCATCAAAATCAACAGCATCGTATATGCCTTTTTCAAAAAATCCTACATATTTTCGTGCTTTGCATATTTTGTAGACGCAGAAAAGAAAAAAACAAAACCAGATACCGATGGAACTGAGAATAAATTTTACTTCTTTATTTTTACTATAATAAAGGATAAATATTAAAATTACAAATGTGATAATACTATAAAAAGAATAAGTGACAATTTTTAAAATGTTTCTGTTACGTTTCATTAGTAATCTCCTTCAAGAACATTTGTTCAAAGAGATTTTAACACTGTTGTTTAATAAAGTCAATTTTATAATGTAGTCATAGAATGCGGTTGCGTTTTATTTTAACCGAACATCATAAAAGTGGATATTATATAATAGATTATTAAAATTTATTCAAAAAAGCTGATTCATACTTTGAACCAGCTTTTTTGAATTTTAATATACATTTGACATTAATATACGTTTTAAACACCCATAATTACGAACGATAATCTCCGTTAATCTTAACATAATCATAAGTAAGGTCACATCCCCATGCTTTCGCACCGGCTTCTCCCTGACCAAGATTAATGTCTATAAAAATTTCGTCTTTTGCAAGGAGTTTTGCTGCTTCATCCTCTGAAAACTCAACTCCTGCTCCATTCTCACATACTTTCACACTGCCAACTTCTGAGCGAAGTGATACACTGACTTTTGAAATATCAAATTCTGCTTCTGCATATCCGATGGCACAAAGAATTCTTCCCCAGTTTGCATCTTCTCCAAACATTGCGCATTTGAATAACGGGCTTCTGATAACACTTTTTGCTACAATTATCGCTGTTTCCATGTCAGGTGCACCACAGCAGGTACACTCAAGCAGCTTTGAAGCACCCTCACCATCTGCCGCAAGCATTTTCGTCATGTTTGACATTACAATATAAAGAGCTTTCTTAAACTTTTCATAATCTTCATCTTCAGCTACAATCTCTTTATTTCCTGCAAGTCCGTTTGCCATAACACTTACCATATCATTTGTAGATGTATCCCCGTCTATGCTGAGGCAGTTATATGTAACCTTGACAATCTCACTAAGTGCTTTCTGAACCATTTCTGACGAAATAGCTGCATCTGTTGTCACAAAATTGAGCGTTGTCGCCATATTCGGATGAATCATTCCGCTTCCCTTTGCCATACCGCCGAGATGACAAACTTTTCCATCAATCTCAAACTCTACAGCAACTTCCTTGCGAACAGTATCCGTTGTCATAATCGCATCTGCCGCCGCTGTATGACCGTCTGCTGTCATTCCGTCAACAAGCTGCTGCATATAATTTTCAAAAGGTTTTACTGAAAGTCTCTGTCCTATAACTCCTGTTGAAGCTACAATTACTTCCTCAGGCTTAATTCCTATTGCATCTGCAAGAAGCTCAGAAACTTTCTCGGCAATCTCCTCACCATCAGCATTACATGTATTTGCATTTTTTGAATTGACAATGACTGCTTTTGCCTTGCCGCCACTCTTTTCAAGATGCTTTTTAGTAACAATTATCGGTGCACCTTTTACTTTATTTTGAGTATAAACACCTGCCGCATTACACTCTTTTTCACTGTACACAACACCAAGGTCAAACTTTTCCTTAACCGGATTTATACCGCAGTTAAGTCCGTTTGCGACAAAGCCTTTAGCTGCGCATACGCCACCTTCAATATATTTATATCCGTCAAAAATCTCTTTAGTCATTATGAGCCTCCTGTTTTTCTGCATTATTAAACATCTTAACTCTTTTTTGAGATTTTAACAATACTTACTTTTTATACTTATTTTTGTTTTGCATTTTTTAAGTTTACATTTATTGTAACTTTACCATTTTTTTCGAGTTTATCAAGCTCATCCTTTGTTAAGTCCACCTGTTTTCCGTCTACATAATATGTTACACTTCCATCGGCATATGCTGTGCATGAAGCTGAATTACCCGTTGCATTTCCGTTTTCTTCGGCATCATTTATTTCAACTACAACTTTTGAGTCTTTATTTTTTTCAGGTGTCTTGCTTACGTCCTTCTCGTCTGATTTTACCTGTGCTTTATTATTAGCAGTTCTTTCTACTTTACCGGATTTCTTTGTTTCATCATCTGCAACGGACTGTTTTTTTGCCGATACCTGCTCCGTTTTTATCTCTCCGTTACTATTTGCTTCTGTGAAAGCTTGTGCAATACCGTTCTGTGAAAATACTATCACGGCTCCTGCAAGTATAACTGCTGCTCCTAACGCTCCGATTGTTGTTGTTTTCTTAAATTTCATAATAGCCACTATCCTTTCTTTTACTGCATTCTTTCCAAAACCGTTGGCAAAGAATGATAATCTACACTGTTTTTCCGCAAGGTTCAAAAGCACCATTGCATATTCTTTCCTGAAATCTTCACCGCATCTCAATATCACCCGCTCATCACAAGCCATTTCAATATCACGGTTCATAAAAATATACATCAGCCATACAAGAGGATTGAACCAATGAATACAAACTGCAAAAATCACCGCCAGTTTCCAAATGTTATCCGCATATTTTATATGAATACTTTCATGCATCAACACGTATTTTATTTCATTGTCTTGACCAGAAGACAACCCGTCCGATTTTTTCAATCTCATAAATATTTTTGGAAATATTATCTCCGGATGTATAATTCCAAATGTTATCGGTGTCGCTGTCATATCAGAAACATAAAGTTTTACATGTTTCGGCAAAATTTTCATCTGCCTGATATTCTGCTCAAGTTCCTCCTGTAATGGTAATGCAGCTTTAAACTTTTTGTACTCCCTATAATATGAAACTGCAAAAAACACAATTAAAACAACTGCCACAAGTCCCCACCCT
>CAKRFU010000025.1 GCA_934320845.1 uncultured Lachnospiraceae bacterium | reverse complement strand
AAAAATTTGACAAAAAAAGTGCAGGTTTTATGCGACCTGCAAGGTGTTTTTCTGTTATTTAACTGTCAAACTCCCGGATTGGTGCTTTTTGTCTTGTTGTTTACAAAGTTTAAAAGTTTATTTTAGGATGGTTCTTTTTCTTTACAATAACTATAGTCAGTGTTAATATATTTGTAATTATAGCTTAAAATCGATGTTTGGAGGGGTGTGTATGGCGAAGGTAGTGGGGATTGGAAAACAAAGATTTGACAAAATAGTTGAAAATAATTGTTTTTACATAGATAAAACTATGTTTATAAAAGAGTGGTGGGAAAATCAGGATGATGTAACTCTTATAACAAGACCAAGACGTTTTGGAAAAACATTAAATATGGATATGGTCAAATGTTTTTTTTCGATTGATTATAAAAATAGAGGGGATTTGTTTGAAAAGTTTGATATATGGAAAGAAGAAAAATACCGTGAATTGCAGGGAACATATCCGGTGATATTTTTGAGTTTTGCAGATATAAAACAGAACAATTATAATGATGCTGTTGAAAAAATGAAAAGAATAATATGTGATATATGCCAGCAATTTGAATTTTTAAAAGATTGGGACGGGTTAACAGAAAATGAAAGAGAAAATATAAGAAATATAAGTTATGATATGGGTGATGTTATGGCACAGGATTTATTGAAAAATATGTCTAACTATCTTAGTCGTTATTATAAAAAAAATGTGATAATTCTTTTGGATGAGTATGATACACCGATGCAGGAAGCGTATATAAACGGATATTGGGAAAAAATAGTAACATTTACCAGAGGTTTTTTTAATTCTACTTTTAAGACAAATCCATATCTTGAAAGAGCCATAATGACAGGTATTACGAGAGTGTCTAAAGAGAGTATATTTTCTGATTTAAATAATCTTGACATAGTTACTACGATGTCGCAAAAGTATGAAACAAGTTTTGGATTTACGGAAAAAGAGGTTTTTTCAGTACTTGATGAGTATGGCTTATCTGATAGAAAAACCGAAGTGAAAGAATGGTATGATGGCTTTACATTTGGAAATAAACCAGACATTTATAATCCTTGGTCGATAGTAAGTTATTTGGATAAGAGAGAAATTGGTTCATATTGGGTTGACTCAAGTTCAAATGGACTTATAAGTAAGTTGATAAAAACAGGCTCGGCAGGAATCAAAAAAACAATGGAGATACTCCTTGAAGGTGGCGTGATAGAGAAGAGAATAGATGAGCAGATTGTTTATAACCAGCTTGATAAGAAAGAAAATGCAATATGGAGTTTATTGCTTGCAAGTGGATATTTGTGTGTAGTAAAGCTAAGAGTTGAGGGAGAACTTAGAAAAAAAATTTATACATTAAAAATTACTAACAAAGAAGTTCAAATGATGTTCGAATCAATGATTGAAGAATGGTTTGACAATGGGAATGATTCCAATGAAAATTTCATAGAGGCAATGCTTGTAGGAGATTTGTATGCAATGAACAGCTATATGAATGATATTGCACTTGATACATTCAGCAGTTTTGATGTTGCTGGACGAGAAGAGTCAAGAATTCGACCGGAAAATTTTTACCATGGTTTTGTACTTGGACTTATGGTAGATAAAAGAGATGATTATATAATTAAGTCAAATAAGGAAAGTGGCTTTGGAAGATATGATGTAATGATGGTACCCAAAAATATTGAAAATAGTAAGTTGCCTGCTTTTATACTTGAATTTAAGGTTATAAATTCTTCAATTGAAAAATCTTTAGAAGAAACAGTGCAGGCTGCACTAAAACAGATTGAAGAAAAAAAATATGATATTGAACTTATTAAAAGAGGTGTAAAAAAGGAAAATATCAGACACTATGGATTTGCCTTTAGAGGCAGGGAAGTTTTGATTGGTTAATGATTTTAGCGTATAAGTTAAAATGTATAGTATATTTAAAAAGCATCAGTCTAAGATGATTGATGCTTTTTGTCCGAGAGACGATATATTTAAAGTACAAATTTGATGGGAGGAAAGTTAAGTTGCTATATGATTCGTTATACAATTATATTTTAAATGATATACGTGATGTATTGATTTATTTAAATAATGGAATTAAAGTGGGGGTTGTTTATGCAATTTTATTTGGGATTATAAGTTGTTTTATATTTCATAAACAAGTGACGAAAAAACAATCTGAGACTTTTTGGTCAAAGTATATATTCACATGGCGTTTTGTTGGAAGTACATTGTTTATCATTTATTTTTTTGTGTTATGTAATATAGTTTATTTTTCGAGAGAACCAGGTTCAAGAATTGGTGTGGATATGCGGTTTTTTTCTACATGGGGAACAACGAATCAGGAACATGCGTATGTTATAGAGAATGTGATTTTGTTTATTCCGTTTGGAGTTTTGTTTCCGGCGTGTCTGCCTAAAAAAGTATCGGTCCTGACAATATTTGCAGGTGCGATATGCAGTATCTGCATTGAATGTATACAGTATAGGACGGGATGTGGGTATTGTCAGCTTGACGATGTAGCAACAAATATATTAGGAACTATAATCGGATATATTGTTTTTGCGGTTTGTCATCGCAGATTATATAAAAACAGAAATTTTATATGAATAAGATATTGATAACTAATCAAAGTTAGCATATACTAAGAATGTGAGTTAGTATGTGCTAACTTTCTTGTTGTTTTGTATTGACTTTTTTTGAAAAGTGTGATACATATATTCATATGAACAAGTATTCATATGAAATAAAAAGAAAAAATGATTTAAGATGTAAAAACATCGGGAGGAGTGACGCTATGTTTCTTGAAATTAAAGGTATTAGAAAACATTACGGAGAGGGAGAAAGCAGAGTTGAGGTTTTAAAGGGAATCAACATTGAAATTGAAAAGGGAGAGATATGTGTTTTACTTGGGCCTTCGGGTTCCGGCAAATCTACGCTTCTTAATATTATTGGCGGTATAGACGAGGCAGATGCCGGATACATAGCTATAAATGGTGACAAGATTGAGGATATGAATGAAAAGCAGCTTACAAGATACAGAAGAAAACATCTTGGTTATGTTTTTCAGATGTATAACCTTATACCAAATCTCAATATAAAGGAGAATGTTGAAACGGGCGCATATCTGAGTGACAATCCGATGGATACAGACGAAATCCTTAAAGGTCTTGGACTTTATGAACACAGACATAAGCTTCCGAACCAGCTTTCCGGTGGACAGCAGCAGAGAACTTCGATAGGAAGAGCGATTATAAAAAATCCTGACCTTCTTCTGTGTGATGAGCCGACAGGTGCGCTTGATTACAATACTTCAAAGGAAATACTTAAGTTGATAGAAAGTATCAACAAAAAATACGGAAATACAATAATTATTGTTACTCATAATGATGCCATAAAAAACATGGCTGACAGAGTTATTACGTTAAGAGACGGAGAGATAAGAAAAAATTATAAAAATGAAAATAAAATTTCAGCGAAAGAACTTGAATGGTAGGAGGTGAGAAAATGAAAAATCCACTTACAAAAAGACTTCCGAGAGAATTAAAGGGAGATATTGGAAAGTACCTTGTTATCTTTTTGTTTATGACTATGCTTATAAGTCTAGTATCGGGTTTTCTTGTAGCAGATAACAGTGTATATGATGCATATAAAAAGGGATTTGACAAGTATAATGTGGAATATATAAATTTTGTTACTGCTGATAAGTTGTCTGACGAAACGATAGATAAACTTGAAAAAGAAAATAAGGTTAAGATATATGACCAGAGATATTATGAATTAAAAGAATCTAAAAGAAATGCGACTATAAGAATATATGGTGAAAGAAAAAGTGTAAATAAGTTATGTGTAATGTCAGGAAAACTTGCAAAAAAGGATGATGAGATTGCACTTGACAGAGTATTTGCAAAAAATAATAACTATAAAGTCGGAGACAATATAACGATTGATAAAAACACATATAAAATAACAGGTTTTATTGCGATGCCTGACTACAGTTGTGTGTTTGAAGATAATGCTGATATGATGTTTGATTCGGTAAATTTCGGTATTGCTTCAATGACGGATAACGGTCTTAGCAAACTTAAAGAGAGTAAATTAAGTTATTGTTATGCAGTGAAATATAATAAGAAGCCTGAAAGCGATAAAAAACAAAAGGATATGTCTGATGATTTTCTTGAAAATCTGAGCAAACAGGCTGTTGTTACATCCTATTTACCACGCTATGCCAATAAAGCGATTAACTTTACAGGTGATGATATGGGCGGTGATAAAGCAATGTTTATTCTGTTTGATTATATTGTTATAGCGATACTTGCATTTGTTTTTGCAATAACAACGTCAAATACAATAGCAAAAGAATCTGGTGTGATAGGTACTTTAAGGGCATCGGGGTACACAAGAGGAGAAATAGTAAGACATTATATGATAAATCCAATACTTGTGACGCTTGTGTCGGCTGTTATTGGAAATATTATCGGATATACGGTTATGGTGAAGGCCATGGCGTCAATGTATTATAACAGTTACAGTCTGCCGACTTACAATACATTGTGGAACGCAGAGGCGTTTGTGGATACGACAGTTATTCCGGTTATACTTATGTTTATTATAAATTATTTGGTTTTGTCATCTAAATTAAAGATTTCACCACTTAAGTTTTTGCGCAGGGAACTTTCAAAGAAAACAAGAAAAAAAGCTATAAGATTAAATACGAAAATACCATTTATGCATAGATTCAGATTGAGAGTGATATTTCAAAATGTTTCAAACTATATAACATTATTTGTCGGTATACTGTTTGCTGCAATGATTGTTATATTCAGTCTTATGTTTGGTCCTCTTATTGATGATTATTCAGAGCTTGTCGGAAAGAGCACGATAGCAGATTATCAGTATGTTTTGAAGGCACCGGTTGAGACAAAAGAATCCGGAGCTGAAAAATATTGTGTGGAGAGTCTTAAAACTCTTCCGGGAAAATATATGGAAGATGAGATAACAATATATGGAATATCGGATGACAGTACATATATTGATGCAAATATTCCTGATGGAAAAGTTTATGTATCAAACGGATATATGGATAAATTTGGAGTAAAGAATGGTGATAAAATTGAATTAAAAGACCCGTATAGCAACAAAATATATAAATTTGAAGTCGCAGGTTCATACACATATGATGCGGTAATATCTGTATTTATGAACAGGAAGATGTTCATTAAAACTTTTGACAAGGATGATGATTATTACAGCGGATATTTCAGCAATAAAAAATTAAAAGATATAGATGATGATTATATAGCAAGTATTATAACTGTAAAAGATTTGAGAAAAGTATCAACACAGATGAAAGTATCAATGGGTAGTTTCATGGATATGGTTAAATATTTCGGGGTTATAATGTTTATTCTTCTGATGTATCTGTTGTCCAAGCAGATTATCGAAAAAAACAGTAATTCGATAGCACTTACAAAAATTCTCGGATATTCGGACATGGAGATAGGTGGACTTTATATTATAACTACATTCGCAGTTGTAGTAATCTCACTTCTCTTAGCAATCCCAATAGTAAACATTTTCCTGCATGAAATGTTTACATCGTATCTGTATACTCAGATGACAGGATATGTTCCGTATATTATATCAAGCAGTTGTTATGTGAAGATGTTTATTATGGGTGTACTCAGTTATCTTGTGGTTTGTGTTATTCAAATGGCAAAAATAAGAAAGATACCAAAGAGCGATGCGCTTAAAAACGTGGAGTAAATATTAAACATACAATGTTAAAAATGTTTATATGAGGTGGGGGTTAAAAGTTTCATATAAATAAATCCTGTAATGTCTGCAAGTGCCCAGCCGATAGGGACAGCAGCCCATATTCCAACAACTCCTATTGCAGGAATTGCGGAAAGAAGATAAGCCAGTAAAACTCTTGTTCCGAGTGATATAATGGTTAGTATGACAGACATTACAGGTTTGTTTATTGCTCTGTAATATCCGTACAGAAGAAAAAGCAGACCTATTCCTATATAGAAGGTTCCTTCTATTCTTAGATAACGTATTCCTTCATATATAATGTCTGTTTCTGACGGTTGTATGAAAATACACATTAACGGTTTTGCAAAAATAAATACCATAAAGCTTATAACAAGGCAGAAAAGTGATGATGTAACTGCAGCACTTTTTATGCCTTGTTTTATTCTGTCTTTTTTGTCCGCACCAAAGTTCTGGGCGACTATTGACTGCTGCAGACTTGTAAGTACGGATAAACTGCATATGTTTTTTAGAAGTGTTTTATTCCAGTGCATATCATTTCTTTTGGGCAGAATATCATTTATTATAAACAATGCATAGAGACATATACCTATTGCAGAGGCATATTGTGAAAAGACAGTTGCAAGGGCAGCGCCTTTTATTCCGAGGTGCAAAACAAGCACGCAGAATAAATCGAGGACAATATTAAGTATTGCAGAGACTGCAAGAAATATAAGACAGATGTTAAAAAAGTTATCAGCGCATATGCTGAGCCGACTGCAGCAAGTGAATCTGAGCCTAAGAACCTGCCGACTACCCAGGTGTCAGCTATGTTATACATCTGCTGTAAGAGATTGCCTAAAATAAGAGGTATAGCGAATATTATTATATTTAAGGTTATTGAACCTTCGGTCATGTTTCTTGTTTTAAGTTTCATTTGTATATTCCTTCTATAAAAATATTTTGTATGTTTTAAGTATACTTTAATAGTCTATCATTTAGGAAATATTTGTAAATAGTAATTCTGTGATTTGATTTTTAAATATATTGCATGAAGAAATAGATATTTGTTACTTGAAAAATTAGATTTACCAAATGAGAAGAGTAATGTATAATACATTAGGATAATAATATATAAGAAAATTTAGAAGGGAACAGACAATATTATGAGAAAAAAAGTTTTAGTTGCACAGTCAGGTGGACCTACAGTTGCTATCAATGCTTCTCTTGCAGGAGTTATTGCAGGGATTACGCAGTCAGGAGAGTATGAAGTGTTTGGGGCTTCCAATGGCATTATGGGTGTATTGGACGAGAGTTTTATTAATCTTTCAGAGTTTCAGGAGGATGTAAGAAACGGAAAAGAAAGTGTTTCAGAAATCAAAGTTTCGCAGCCGGACGGGACTTTTGAAACATGGAGCCCGAAATCAATGATTGACAGACTTGCCATTTCTCCGTCAATGTATCTGGGTTCATGTCGTTATAAACTTCCATCTGTTGAAGATGGGGCAGAAATTTACGAAAAAATTTTTTCTGTACTGGATAAAAATGATATTGGTATGTTTTTTTATATCGGGGGAAACGATTCAATGGATACGGTCAACAAGCTGTCGGCATATGGAAAGAGTATAAATTCAGATATAAGGTTTGCAGGCGTTCCAAAGTCCATTGACAATGACCTTCCTGTTACGGATCATACTCCGGGATACGGCTCGGCGGCTAAGTATATTGCTGCGTCTATGGCAGAGATGGCGCATGATGTAAAAATTTATGATATACCGTGTGTGACGATTGTTGAACTTATGGGAAGAAATGCAGGTTGGCTCACGGCGGCAGCAGCTCTTGCAAGAAATGAATTTAATGAAATGCCACAGCTTGTATATCTTCCTGAGGTTGATTTTGATAAAGACAGATTTATAGAAGATGTAAAAAAGGAACTAAAAAAATCTAATTGTGTGATGGCTGCCATTTCAGAAGGAATACATGACAGTGAGGGAAATTATATAAGTGCTGGAACGTCGGATGTATTTGGGCACAATCAATTGGGAGGAGCCGCAAAAGCACTTGAAATTCTGGTGAAAGACAAAATCGGAATTAAATGCAGGAGCGTTGAAATAAATATTATGCAGCGTTGTGCATCACATATGGCATCAGCTACAGACATCAGAGAAGCTTTTGAATTGGGTGTTTCAGCGGCTAGGTATGCTGTTGCAGGCAATTCTGGTTTTATTCCTGTTTTAAAGAGGGTGTCAGAGACGCCATATAGATATGATATAGAATATATAGAACTTGGGTGTATCGCAAATATAGAAAAGAAGGTGCCGATTGAGTGGATAAATAAAGAACACAATGATGTTACAAAGGAGATTGCAGGTTATATTAAACCGCTTATAAGAGGTGAGATAGAAGTACCTTATAAAGATGGCATTCCTGATTATTTGTGGCAGTCTGATAGAACTTTACAAAAATGCTGATATACTATAAGCCACGGTTTGACGATACCGGATATGTTTGATACACTTGCGATATAATATGATGCAAGGGTCAAAAGCAGATAGCAATGAAGCAATCCGTGGCATTAGTTAGGGTCAAAATACCTTTTGACCCTAACATCATAATATAGAAATAATTGGAGGCACATATGGATACAAATAAAGTGGATATAGCAATCGTTGGAAATGGGCCTGCCGGAGTTTCGGCAGCTATAAATGCGAAGATAAGGAATAAGACGTTTATTTTATTTGGAAGTAAGAACGGAAGTCTAAGTGTGCAGAAATCCGTAAGCATAAAAAACTATCCGGGATTTAGTGATATAAGTGGCATTGAATTTAATAAAAAGCTTGAAAAGCAGCTTAAAGAAATGAAAATAGATACAGTGTATGAACGAATAACAGGGATATATGATTTGGGCGGTTATTTTGCACTGCTTGCAGATAAAAAACAATATCAGGCGGATGCGGTTATCCTTGCCGCAGGTGCCGAAGTTGTAAAAGCAATTCCCGGTGAGAGAGAATTTTTGGGAAGAGGTGTGAGTTACTGTGCAACATGTGACGGAAATCTCTATAAAGGAAAGAAGATAGCTGTTATATGTGACAGCAGGGAGGATGAGCATGAGGTGTCATATCTTGCCGAACTTGCAAAAGAAGTTTATTATTTTCCGATGTTTGAAAGTTTGCTTAAAGCGGACAATATAACAATTTTAAAAGATAAGCCTGTTTCTGTCTGTGGAGAGCAGAGTGCAAAAGAGATAGTGTTAAAGAGTGGTGAAAATGTTGAAATTGACGGAGTTTTCTTTTTGAAGCAGTCGGTTTCAGCGGATGTTCTTTTGAATGGAATTGAGATGGAGGAAGGAAATATAAAAACAGACAGGAAAATGGCAACAAGCGTTTCGGGATGTTTTGCGGCAGGTGATTGTACAGGCAGACCTTATCAGATAGCGAAAGCAGTCGGGGAGGGAAATGTGGCATGTCACAGTGCAATTGAATTTTTGGCAGCAAAGCGCAGTTGATTAGATAAAAGGAAGATATATGAAATTAGAAGGGTACTATTCATCAGGAGAGTTTGCAAAAAAAGCCCATGTGACTAAAAAGACAATAAGGTATTACGATGAACATAATATCTTAAAACCGTCTTTTGTCAGTGACAGCGGTGCAAGATTTTATTCGGATGAAGATTTTGCAAGGCTGCAGCAGATTTTATTTTTAAAATATCTCGGTTTTTCGCTTGCAGACATAAAGGAAATGACGGTGAGAAATTCTGATAAACATTTTTTCTCGGAATCACTTCATATGCAGCTTGGTCTTATTGAAGAAAAAATTGAACAGATGGAGCTTATAAAAACAGCACTCCTGGATGCCGCAAAAGCTGTAGATGAGGAAAAAAATGTTGATTGGAGTAAGATGATGCAGCTTGTCAATGTCAATGAAATGGAGCACAAGCTTAAAGTACAATATCAAAACTCATCAAACATTTCTGCAAGAATAAATCTCCACGAAGAATTTTCAAAAAACAAACAGGGATGGTTTCCGTGGCTTTTTGAACAGTGTGACATTAAAGCCGGGGAGAGTATACTTGAGCTTGGTTGTGGAGATGCCTCTCTGTGGAGAATGAACAGGCACAGAATTTTAAATGATATAAATGTTATCTTATCGGATATCTCGGATGGAATGATAAGGGATGTAAGGCGTTCGATGAAAGACGCAGGAAACAGTTTTTCGTTTGAAGTTATGGATGCACATCACATAAATGCACCGGATGAAAGCTTTGATCTTGTTATTGCAAATCATGTATTATTTTATTGTGAAGATCTTAAAAAGGTTTTTGAAGAGATAAAACGTGTTTTAAAACCGGGTGGAAGGATTATATGCAGCACATATGGCAGTGAGCATATGAAAGAGATTAGTATGCTTGTAAAGGATTTTGACAGCAGAATTGTTTTATCGGCAGACAGATTGTATGAAAAATTCGGAAAACAAAATGGCGGCAGTCTGCTTTGTAAATATTTTGAGGATGTCTTATGGTCTGAATATGAGGACTGCCTTGAGGTTACAAAACCGGAGTCACTTATATCGTATGTTCTTTCGTGTCATGGAAACCAGAATCGTTTTATAGTTGACAGATACAGTGATTTTGTTGCGTTTGTTAAGAAAAAAACACAGGATGGTTTTACGGTGACAAAAGAAGCAGGTGCTTTCAAGGCGGTTAAGAGCAAGAAAATATAAAAAATAAAAAAAGTGCTTGCAGGTGCCCTTAGGGCACCTTTTATAATGAAATCACAATAAAAAGATTTGGAGTATTATTACGAATGGAGGATTAATAATATGAAAGGTATTATTTTAGCGGGCGGTTCGGGAACACGTCTTTATCCGCTTACAAGAGTAACAAGTAAACAGCTTTTGCCGATATATGACAAACCTATGATATATTACCCTATGTCAGTGCTTATGAATGCAGGGATAAGAGATATACTTATTATCTCAACACCTCAGGATACACCTAGATTTAAGGAACTTTTGGGAGACGGCCACCAGTTTGGCGTAAATCTTTCCTATGAGGTACAGCCAAGTCCTGACGGACTTGCACAGGCATTTATAATTGGAGCTGGGTTTATCGGTGATGACAATGTTGCCATGGTGCTTGGAGACAATATTTTTGCAGGACACGGATTAAAGAAACGTCTCAACGAAGCTGTTAAGAATGCAGAGAACGGAAAAGGTGCAACAGTTTTCGGATATTATGTCGATGACCCGGAAAGATTTGGTATTGTAGAATTTGACAAGAACGGAAAGGCTGTTTCTATTGAGGAAAAGCCTGAGAAGCCTAAGAGCAATTATTGTGTTACGGGTCTTTATTTCTACGATAATAAAGTAGTGGAGTATGCTAAGGACCTCAAGCCGTCAGCAAGAGGGGAACTTGAGATTACTGACCTCAACCGTATTTATCTCGAAGAGGGAAATTTAAATGTTGAACTTTTGGGGCAGGGATTTACATGGCTTGACACAGGCACACATGAAAGTCTTGTAGAAGCGACAAATTTTGTTAAAACGGTTGAGCAGCATCAGCACAGAAAGATAGCATGCCTTGAAGAAATAGCATATCTTAACGGATGGATTTCTAAGGAGGAAGTTTTAAAAGTATATGAGATAATGAAGAAAAACCAGTATGGCCAGTATCTCAAAGATGTACTTGATGGAAAATATCAGGAGAATTTGTACTAGTGTACTGAGCAAAAGCGAGGGAGCGATGCTTCTTGACTAAAAGTCAAGAAGTGATAATTTTAGAAATAGTTTATGGAGGAACAATATAAATGAATATTATAGTTACAGGCGGAGCAGGATTTATAGGAAGCAACTTTGTTTTTCATATGTTAAATAAATATCCGGATTATCGCATAATCTGTCTTGATTGTCTGACGTATGCAGGAAATCTTTCAACACTTGCGCCGGTTATGGATAATCCAAATTTCAGATTTGTAAAAGAGGATATTACAAATCGTGAGGCGGTTTATAAATTATTTGAGGAAGAAAAGCCTGATATAGTAGTAAACTTTGCAGCAGAAAGTCACGTTGACCGTTCTATTGAAGACCCTGAGGTTTTCCTTCGCACAAATATTATGGGAACCGCAGTGCTTATGGATGCATGCCGTAAATATGGAATTAAGAGATACCATCAGGTATCGACAGATGAAGTTTACGGAGACCTTCCGTTAGACAGACCTGACCTTTTCTTTACAGAGGAAACGCCTATTCACACAAGCAGTCCATACAGTTCATCTAAGGCTTCAGCAGACCTTTTGGTACTTGCTTACCACAGAACATACGGACTTCCCGTGACAATAAGCCGTTGCTCAAACAACTATGGTCCATATCATTTTCCTGAGAAACTTATACCGCTTATGATTGCAAATGCGCTTAATGATAAGCCGCTTCCGGTATATGGAACAGGTGAGAATGTGCGTGACTGGCTTTATGTTGAGGATCACTGCCGTGCGATTGACCTTATCATTCACAACGGAAGAGTCGGTGAGGTTTACAATGTCGGCGGACATAATGAGATGACAAATATAGACATTGTTAAGATTATCTGTAAGGAACTTGGAAAACCAGAAAGTCTTATCACATATGTTGCAGACCGTAAAGGACACGATATGCGTTATGCAATTGACCCTACAAAAATTCACAATGAACTTGGATGGCTTCCTGAGACAAAGTTTGCAGACGGTATAAAGAAAACAATAAAGTGGTATCTTGATAATAAAGAATGGTGGGAGACTATCATTTCAGGAGAGTATCAGAACTATTATGAAAAAATGTACGGAAACAGAAAGTAGTGTACTACAATATTAAAAAATATAAAGATTCATATATGCGCAGCAGACAGTGCAGGAATGGAGTGTAAATATGAAAGTTTTGGTTACGGGAGTTGGCGGCCAGCTTGGTTTTGACGTTATGAATGAGCTTGCAAAGCGTGGCTATGAAGGAATCGGGAGTGATATTTTAAAAGAGGCTGCATCTATTGATGCACCATATGTTCAGATGGATATAACAGATGGTGTGGCTGTTCTTAAAAATATCAAAGAAATTAAACCTGATGCAGTAATTCACTGTGCAGCGTGGACGGCTGTTGATGCAGCAGAAGATGAAGATAAGCAGGATAAAGTGTATAAGATAAATTCAGAAGGAACTGAAAATATAGCGAAAGCATGTAAAGAAATAGATGTTCCTATGATGTATATAAGCACTGACTATGTGTTTGACGGTCAGGGAGAAAAGCCGTGGGAGCCTGACTGCAAAGACTATAAGCCTTTAAATGTTTACGGAAATTCAAAACTTAAAGGGGAACTTGCCGTATCAGACATTTTAGACAAATATTTTATAGTAAGAATTGCCTGGGTATTTGGAAAGAATGGTTCAAACTTTATAAAGACTATGCTTAATGTTGCAAAGACTCATGACAAGCTTACTGTTGTGAATGACCAGATAGGAACCCCGACATACACATTTGACCTTGCGAGACTTCTTGTCGATATGATAGAAACTGACAAGTATGGGTATTATCATGCAACAAACGAAGGCGGTTATATAAGCTGGTATGACTTTACGAAAGAGATATTCAGACAGGCTGTAGAGCTTGGAAGAGATGAATACAGTGAACAAAATGTTCAGGTTAGTCCTGTTACAACGAGAGAGTATGGTGTTTCAAAAGCGGCGAGACCGTTTAACAGCAGACTTGATAAGAAGAAACTTGCCGATAACGGATTTAAACCGCTTCCTTCATGGCAGGATGCAGTTGGACGTTACCTTAAAGAGATTGAGTTTTAAATTGAAAGGAGAATACGATGCCGGTATTTGATTTTAACAGTGTACCCGATGAAGAAAAGAAAAATGCGGTGTGCACATATGAGACATTTATGTCAAATGAGGAAAGTGCCACACCGGAAAAACCGATATTGGTTATTGACAACAAAAATAAACAGTGGAGCCATCATTCATATGGAATGTTTACAAATCCGATAAAACGTACAACATTTGAATTTAATGAGGATGATGGAGTTGAAGTTTCAGATATTTTAAAGGTTGATGCTAGATTTGTAAGTCTGCTTAAATGGCTTGGAGAAAGCCACATAAATGTAAGGCTTTCAGGTGAAAATACTGAGGACGGATATTCAGTTTATAAGATTAGCGAAGTTGCACACGGCAACACTTCGAAATTGTCTGCGGAGGATGGGTTCCTTCAATATATGATAGAGAGACTTTTTGCGAGTGATGCACCTGCGAAAATTTCGGATGATGAAGAAGATGATGAGAGCGGAGATGGAATGAAACTTACAAGTCTTCAGAGTATTACTGATTTTATAAACTGTGCTGGTGCAACACTTCCTGATAATATCAGACTCTGGGCAAGAAGAAACCTTGCGGTAGCAAAGTCTCATGAAGTGTCTCCGGAAGAAAGACGTCATGCACAGAGGGCTTTGTCCATAATGATGAACATAAAGTGGAAGAGTAATTATTTTGAGACGATAGATATTGTTGAGGCAAGAAAGATACTCGATGAAGAACTCTATGGAATGGAGAGAGTAAAACAGCGCATTATAGAGACAATAGTGCAGATAAACCGTACTCATACACTTCCGGCATATGGAATATTGCTTGTAGGACCGGCAGGAACAGGTAAATCACAGATTGCATATGCAGTCGCAAGAATACTTAAACTTCCGTGGACAACACTTGACATGAGTTCAATAAGTGACCCTGAGCAGCTTACGGGAAGTTCAAGAATATATTCGAATGCAAAATCCGGTATTATTATAGATGCATTTGAAATGGCAGGAGAGTCAAATCTTGTATTTATCATAAATGAGCTTGACAAGGCTACGTCAAATAAGGGACACGGAAATCCGGCAGATGTACTTCTTACACTTCTTGACAATATAGGATTTACTGACAATTACATAGAATGTATGGTTCCGACAGTAGGTGTTTATCCTATTGCAACAGCAAATGACAAGTCAAAGATAAGCGCACCACTTATGTCGAGATTTGCGGTTATAGATATACCTGATTATACGACAGAAGAAAAACAGGTTATTTTCAAAAATTTCTGTATGCCTAAAGTTCTTAAGAGAATGGGTATGAGAAATGAGGAATGTATCGTTACTCCTGAGGCAGTTGCAGCAGTAGTTGATAAATTCTCAAACACAACAGGAATACGTGATCTTGAACAGGCAGCAGAGCATATTGCGGCAAACACACTTTATCAGATTGAAGTGGATAAGGTTGAGAGTGTTACTGTTACAAAAGAGATGGTTGACGGACTGTTTTAGGTTGTTTTAATATAAGACTATGCAGAAATATAGAATTTTGGTTTAGAGTTGTTATGTTTCTGCGTGGTCTTATTTTTGTGAAAAAGTTTTATTTATTAGAATTAAATTGATTATATGGAAGGAATGTTATTAGATTGAAAAGCAGAAATATATTGATAGCAGAGGATGATGTAAATATAAACAATCTGCTCAAAGAGGCTCTTGAGCGTGAGGGGTATGTGTGCAGACAGGCATTTTCGGGGACAGAAGCCGTACTGCTGCTTGAGAGGGAAGATGTATCGCTTATATTGCTTGACCTTATGCTTCCGGGTATGACGGGAGAAGAGGTGCTGGCGAAAATAAGAGAAAACAGTGATATCCCTGTTATTGTGCTTACGGCGAAAGATGGGATGGATGAAAAACTTGAACTTTTGCGAAACGGTGCTGATGATTATATCACAAAGCCTTTTAATATAGATGAGGTGGCTGCAAGGGTAGAGATACAGCTTCGTCATGCGGGACATGAAAAAGAGGATGAAAAGATAAAACTTGACGGATTTGAACTGGATATAAAGACACACCAGATATGGATAGAAGGAGAGGAACTTAAAAAGCTCACAAGACAGGAATTTGAGATATTAAGACTGCTTGCACAAAATCCCAAAAGAGTATTTAGCAAAGAAGCAATTTTTACATATGCATGGCAGGAAGAATATATGGGAGAGACAAAAACACTCGATGTACATATAAGTAACATACGCAAAAAAATTAAAAAGATAACAGACAAAGAATATATTCAGACGGTTTGGGGGATTGGATACCGCTTTGCTGACGGAAAATAAACATCTTTACTAAATCTTTACTTTTTCTTAGCGTTTTATTATGAAATGATATTTAAAATAAGTTTTGTAAGATAAAAACGGGTCCTGATGAAGAACTATCACAGGATTATATGACAGGCTGCAGGAATGGGAGTTTGCAGCCGGAAAGGATTATTATGAGTGAGATTTTGTTAGAAACCCATGCGTTGACGAAACAGTTTCGCAGGCACAAAGCTGTTTCTGAAATAGATATGCATATAAAGAGGGGAGCAGTTTATGGTTTTATCGGAAGAAACGGTGCAGGAAAGACAACTTTTTTGAAAATGATAAGTGGTCTTACAGCTCCGTCATCTGGAGATTATTCGTTGTTTGGATATTCAGGAAATGATTTATCAAAGGTGAGGTCAAGAGTCGGATGCCTTATTGAGGAACCGGGGCTTTACAAGAATATGTCGGCGTTTGACAATATGATAATAAAGGCAAAAATGTTCGGTATAAATGACAAAAAATACGTTTTGGGACTGCTTGATGAGGTAGGACTTTCAGATGTCGGGAGAAAAAAGACAAAGAATTTTTCTCTCGGTATGAAACAGAGACTTGGCATAGCACTTGCGATGGTTGGAAATCCTGATTTTCTTGTGCTCGATGAGCCGATAAACGGACTTGACCCTCAGGGAATAGTGGAAGTTAGGGATATGCTTGCCGGTCTTGCCAAAGAAAGAAAAATTACAATACTAATATCAAGCCATATTTTAGAGGAGCTTTCAAAGGTTTGCACAGATTTTGGAATAATACACAAGGGGAAACTTTTACAGGAACTTTCGCAGGAACAGTTAATGCAACAGTGCAGTAAAAGAATCGAGATAGTGCTTAATGAGCCTAAAAGAGCACTTGTCACACTTGATGAAATAGGGGTTCACAATTATGAGGTGGTTGACAAGTCGCATATTTACATTTATGAAAGGTTTGAGGAAAGTGCTTATATAAATGAAAGGCTTGTAAACTCAGGAGTATGCCCTAGGGAGATTAAGGTAAATCAGGAAGAACTTGAAAGTTATTTTTTGAATATGACAGCAGATTAAGCAGACATGTGTTTATGAGTGCGTATAAAAGGAGAATAAAGTTTATGTTGAATGTTATAAAGATGGATTTGTATAAGTTGTTTAAAATGAAATCATTTTATGTGGTAACTATAATAGCAATTGTATTTGGAATTATTATGGCAATGAGTCTGATGCCGGAAACATCAGATACAAATACAAGCAGTAATAAGACTGTAATCGAAAGCACAGATAAAAATAGTGCTGATTCGGATTTGCAAGATGATTCAGAAGCAAAAATAGGAGTTCAGATTGATACTTCAGGGATAAAAAATACTACGCCGAATGCAGTATATGTATATGGAAAGTTATTGTCATCAGGAATTTATCTGCTTTTTAGTGTAATATTTGTGATGATATTTGTATCAAGTGAAAATAAAAACGGATATATTAAAAATATAGGCGGACAGGTAAGGCACCGCAGGCAGCTTTTTATTTCAAAAATGGCGGTTATAGGGATTTATACAGTATTATTTGATGTGATTATGTTTTTGGTTGAGGCAGTTGTATGGATGATATGTACAAAAAAATTAAGTCTGGGAGAGGGAAGTTTTGATGGATATATAAGCTTTATTATTTTTCAGATGTTACTGCAGTATGCATTTTTGATGGTATGTGCTACAATTGAAACAGTGATAAAAAACAGAGTTTTTGGCATGACGGCAGCAGTGTGCCTGTCAATTGGCGTGGGACCGCTTATCTGTATGGCAATTGATGTCGGAGTGCATAAGCTTACAGGTTTTACTGTTGAAATTGAAAAATATCTTATTACTACCAAAATAAACAGTCTTGTTCCGGGTGAAAGCATGTCACAGCAGTTAAATCTTATTATGTTTGTGATTGTTTATCTTGTTATTGCAGCCGCCGCCGGTATAATTAGTATGGAAAAGAGAGATATGGTTTAATGGAAGAGTGTGTCATTGCATTTCTTGCAATAATGTTTGTTATAGTTATGTATCTTTATTTTAAATTGAGAAGCCAGATAAAAGACATTACGAAGCAGATAGAATTTATTGAAAAAAATCAAAGTAATGCGCTGGTAACGTCACAGATAGAAATTGGGGGACTTAAAGGTCTTAAAGATGTTTTAAATAAATTATTTGAGAAACATAGGGCAGAGAGAGTGATATGGAAAAAGAGAGAAAATGAGATTGCTGATATATATACAAATTTATCACATGATATAAGAACGCCGCTTACATCACTTGACGGATATTTCCAATTGTTGTCGGAGTCTGATGACAAAGAGAAGAATAAACGGTATATTGCGATAATTCAAGAGAGAATTAAAGCACTCAGGGACATGTTGGAGGAATTATTTACATTTACAAAATTGGAAAATAAGACTTATAATATTAAATTGTATAAATGTGATTTGAATGAGATTGTCAGGGAAACACTATTTTCATATTATGAAGAGTGGGAACTGAAAAAGATTGTTCCAACTTTGAAACTGACAGACGAACCACTTTGTTTTTATGGCAATGAGCAGGTTATGCGCCGCATTTTACAGAATGTTATAAAAAACGTATTGGAACATGGAGAGAAAAACGTTGAAATCAGTTTATACGATTCACAGGATAAAATATTTCTGACAATACAAAATGAAGTGCTAAATCCTGATGAGATTGACATAAACCGTATTTTTGAGAAGTTTTATAAAGCTGATGCAGCGAGGAGTAAAACTTCTACCGGACTTGGAATGGCTATCGCAAAAGAGATGACGGAATGTATGGGAGGAAAAATTTCGGCATTACTTGATGATAATATTTTTATAGTCAATATTGTATTTAAAAAGGTTTAAGGGGGATACCATAGTGAGTTTTGAAAGTTCGGATAAATATAAACAAAGTGATACCGGCCATATCTATATAGCAATAGATTTAAAATCGTTTTATGCATCGGTTGAATGTGTCGAGAGAGGACTTGACCCACTCACGACAAATCTTGTTGTTGCGGATGAGTCGAGGACTGAAAAAACAATATGTCTTGCCGTGTCACCTTCATTGAAAGCGTATGGTATTTCGGGAAGAGCGAGACTTTTTGAGGTGGTGCAGAAAACGAATGAAATAAAAGCTGCTACCGGCAAAAAAATAGAATATATTGTAGCAAAGCCAAGAATGGCTTATTATATGGAGTACAGCACAAAAATTTATAATATATATCTTAGATATATAGCTTCCGAAGACATACATGTTTATTCTGTGGACGAGGTATTTATAGATGTGACATCGTATCTTAAAACATATGGAAAAACACCGAGAGAACTTGCTATGATGCTTATAAGGGATGTTTTAAAGGAAACCGGGATTACCGCAACGGCAGGAATCGGGACAAACCTTTACCTTTGCAAAGTTGCAATGGATATTGTAGCAAAGCATATAAAACCTGATAAGGACGGAGTGAGAATAGCGGAGCTGAATGAGATAAGCTACAGAAGAATATTGTGGGGACATAAACCGATTACTGATTTCTGGCGGGTCGGCAGAGGATATGCGAAAAGACTTGCCGAGTGCGGTATTTATACAATGGGTGATGTTGCGAGGTGTTCAATTGGAAAAGCGGGGGATTTTTATAATGAAGAGCTGCTTTATAAACTGTTTGGGATAAATGCAGAACTTCTTATAGATCATGCATGGGGATATGAGCCGTGTACAATTGCCGACATAAAGGCATATAAACCGGAAAACAACAGCATAAGTTCAGGACAGGTACTTACATGCCCGTATGATGCAAAAAAGGCAAAACTTGTAGTTATGGAAATGACAGATATGCTTGTGTTAGACCTTGTGGAAAAGGGACTTGTGACCGACCAGATGGTTCTTACGGTTGGTTACGATATAGAAAACCTTAAAAATTCTGAGATAAGAAAAAAATACAAAGGTGAATATACTTTTGACAGATATGGACGGAAAATTCCAAAACATGCACATGGAACAATAAATCTTAAAAGAATGACTTCATCTACAAAGATTATAATGGAGAATGTCGGAAAACTCTATGATGAGATTGTAAACAGCAAACTTCTTGTGAGAAGAATGAATGTAGTTGCAAATCATGTTACAAGACAGGAAGATGTGGCCCCAAAACAAGAATTTGAACAGCTTGACCTTTTTACAGATTATGGTGAACTTGAAAAGCAGAAGCAGAAAGAAAAAGATATGCTTGATAAAGAGAAAAGACTGCAGAAAGCTATGATAGATGTGAAGAAAAAGTATGGTAAAAATGCTATATTAAAAGGCATGAATCTCGAAGAAGGTGCAACAGCGATGGAGAGAAACAGACAGATTGGAGGGCACAGGGCATAATGCTTGAAAATGATGACTGGAAAAAGTATCAGGATATAATAGATATGGAGAGACCTGTATCGAAGAAACATAAGCCTATGAATGTGCATGACAGGGCAGCACAGTTCGCATCATTTGCGGCACTTAAAGGTTATGATGAGGCGGTGAGGGAGAAGGCGTTAGAAGTTGAAGAAAGTTATAATTCTGATATATAGGAAAATATAGGAGACAAGATTAAATGCAGGAGGATAAGATAAAGGATGAAGAAATCTTATTTTAGATTTAGCGCAGTGCTGTTATTTGTGCTATGTATTGCCATGCTTACAGCTTGTCAGAACAGTGATGAAAAAAATAAGGTATCTAAAGATATATTTGCGATGGATACATATATGACGGTGACGGCGTATGGTAAAAATGCTGAAAATGGCGTTAATAAAGCTGTGGATGAGATAAATAGGCTTGAGACGGTGCTTAGTGCCGAGAAAAAAGAAAGTGATATATATAAACTTAATGAGGCAGGGAGTGGTATGCTCTTAGCAGACACAAAAGACATTGTTTCTAAGGCACTTGAGATAAATAAAACGACAAATGGAGCGTTTGATATAAGTATATATCCTCTTATGTTAAAGTGGGGATTTACAACACAGAAATATAATGTGCCGTCAAAAAATGAGATTTCTAAACTGCTCAAAAATGTAGACGCATCTAAGATAATATTTGATGAAAAAAGTGGCAGTATAAAACTTAAAGAAAATATGAAGATAGACCTTGGCGGTATAGCAAAGGGATATACTTCGAGCCGTGTTATGCAGATTTTTAAGGAGTGTGGTGTGACATCCGGTCTCGTGTCACTTGGCGGAAATGTTCAGGCACTTGGTACAAAAACTGACGGAACAGCATGGCAGATAGCAATCGAAAATCCCGACAAATCATCGAATTATATAGGCATTGTGTCGGTAAAAGACAAAGCGGTCATAACATCAGGAGGGTATGAAAGATATTTTGAAAAGAACGGAAAAACATATCATCATATATTAGACCCTAAAACCGGGTATCCGGCAGAAGCAGGTCTTAAAAGCGTGACGATAGTAAGCGATGACGGAACGCTTGCAGATGCATTGTCAACGTCCTTATTTGTAATGGGGAAAGAAAAAGCACTTGATTACTGGCGTGAGCATAAAAATGAATTTGATACTGTACTTGTGGAGGATAATGGAAATATAACGATAACAGACGGACTGAAAAAAGTATTCAGGTCAAATTTTAAATATGATACTGCAGAATGAAAAAGTAAATAAAAATAAGGAACAGCATATAAAATAAAAAAGAAAGTGAGATAAAAATGGCAGCAGCAACGGAAGGAACATTCTGGGATAAAAGATACGGAAGAAATTTTTTAAAGATAACGGCTTTACTGACAATGCTTATCGACCATATAGGCTGTGTATTTCTTATCGAACGTGGAGACGTTATATATAAAGCGTTCAGGGCGGTTGGAAGAATATCATTTCCGATAATCTGCTTTTTGTTAGTGGAGGGATTTATACATACACACAGCAGAAAGAAGTATATGATTAATCTTTTGATATTTTCAATAATATCAGAGATACCATATGATTTGGCATTTGGACATAAGCTGATAGACGTAAGCGAGCAGAATGTAATGTGGACATTATTGCTTGGCGTGATAATGATGTGTTTTATAGAAAAGTTTGAGTATAGTTTTACGGCGAAAATGGCAGTTGTCCTGATTGCAGGATTTGCCGCGGTTTTATTGAAAACAGACTATAGTATATGGGGAATATTATCCATAGCAATATTTTATATGCAGAGAAATGACAGGAAAAATGCACTGCTTTTAACGTGCTTTTTAATGTTTGCACAGGGGAAAATGCAGTCGTTTGGAGTTTTGTCAATACCGTTTATAATGGCATATAACGGGACAAGAAATGATGTAAAGATGCCTAAGTATTTCTTTTATGCATTTTATCCGGTACATATACTTGTGCTGTGGGGAATATCGTTGTTAGTATGATGAAATGGAGCAGGTCTGGCGTTTGTCGGTCATATATTTTTGTGTGATTTTGTCACGAAACTCAAAAAAACACTTGACAAGCATAATAAACACATGTATGATAAATGAGATGCCGCTTAACGAGGCTCCTTGAAGATGACTTTAGTCACGCCAAAGTTAGCGAGTAATGATAAATAGGAGGTGCGATTATGTACGCAATTATTGCAACAGGTGGAAAGCAGTACAAAGTATCCGAAGGTGATATCATTAACGTAGAAAAACTTGCTGTTTCCGCAGGAGAGACAGTTACTTTTGATCAGGTTGTTGCTGTAAATGATGGAACTATGAAGGCTGGAGATGATGTAGCAAATGCAACAGTTACAGCTTCTGTAGTTAAGGAAGGCCGCGCAAAGAAGGTTATCGTTTACAGATATAAGAGAAAATCTGGATATCATAAGAAAAACGGTCACAGACAGTCTTTCACACAGGTAAAGATTGAGAAAATCAACGCTTAGTTGATGAAAAGGTGACAGTATATGATAGATGTGACATTATTTCAGAATGATAGTGGAGACTATATCGGTTTTCGCATGACTGGACATGCTGAGTATGCTGAGTATGGCAGTGATATAGTGTGTGCGGCAGTTTCCGTACTCGTTATAAATGCCATGAACAGTGTCGAAAAGTTCACGGATGATGAATTTGAAGGTGCAGTTCATGAGGAAAAAGATGTGGTTTCATTTGATATAAAATCTGAAAAGGTTAGCGAATCTGCTAAACTGTTACTTGATTCGCTTGTACTTGGTCTTGAAGGCATACAGGCGGAATATGGAAAAAAGTATATTAAGATTAGAAAAAAGAGAAAGCAGGAGGTGTAAGGCTATGTTAAACATGAACCTTCAGTTATTTGCTCATAAAAAGGGAATGGGTTCTACAAAGAACGGTAGAGACTCAGAGTCAAAGAGACTTGGAGCAAAGAGAGCAGACGGTCAGTTTGTACTTGCAGGTAACATTATCTACAGACAGCGTGGAACAAAGATTCTTCCAGGTGTAAATGTAGGTCGTGGTGGCGATGATACATTGTTCGCATTGGTTGACGGTGTTGTTCGTTTTGAGAGAAAAGGTAGAGACAAGAAGCAGGCTTCAGTATATCCTGTAGAAGCTAAATAGTCTATAATCGGTCTATATCCGGCTTTTGCCGGAAACTGATAAACCTATACAAAAAGAGGCTGTCTATGACAGTCTCTTTTTGTATAGAATTGCAATTGTTTATAAATTATCTGATTTAGAAAGAAGGTGGAATGATGTTTGCTGATAGCGCCAAAATATATATTCGTTCCGGAAAAGGTGGGGACGGACATGTGAGTTTCAGACGAGAGCTTTATGTTGCGGCAGGAGGACCTGACGGAGGTGACGGCGGCCGTGGCGGTGACGTTATTTTTCAGGTGGATAAAGGAATAAATACTTTAAATGATTTCAGGCACCGCAGAAAATTCTGTGCCGGAGACGGTGAGCAGGGAGGAAGAAGAAGATGTCACGGTGCTGACGGAGAAGATATTATTCTTAAAGTGCCTGAGGGAACTGTTATAAAGGAAGCAAGTACGGGAAAAGTTATCGTTGATATGTCTTTTGGATGCGAACGTGAGGTTGTGTTAAAAGGCGGTCGTGGCGGAAAAGGTAATATGAACTACGCTACTCCGACAATGCAGGTGCCAAAATATGCCCAGCCGGGAAAACCGGCGAGGGAGCTTGAGGTTATACTTGAACTAAAAACTATTGCAGATGTTGGTCTTGTGGGATTTCCAAATGTCGGAAAATCAACATTTCTTTCGAGAGTAAGCAATGCAAAACCAAAAATCGCAAATTATCATTTCACTACATTGCAGCCTATTCTTGGTGTTGTAGATCTTGAGGGGGCAGATGGATTTGTTATTGCAGATATACCGGGACTTATTGAGGGTGCAGCAGACGGTATCGGTCTTGGCGATGAATTTTTAAAGCACATCGAGAGAACAAAGGTGTTCATCCATATGGTAGATGCGGCCTCAACAGAGGGAAGAGACCCACTCAATGATATAAATGTAATAAATAATGAACTTGCAAGATACAATGATGACCTTATAAAAAGACCACAGGTCATAGCGGCAAATAAATGTGATGTATTTTACGGAACAGAGGAAGATACAGTGATTTCCCTTTTGAAAGAAGAGTTTGAGCCAAAGGGAATAAAAGTATTTCCTATTTCTGCAGTAAGCGGTAAAGGTGTAAAGGAACTTCTCTATTATGTAAAATCACTTCTTGATGAGATGCCGGATGAACCTACAGTGTTTGAAAAGGAATTTTCATTTGATGAGATGGAATTTGAGGATGAGCCATACACAGTAACGTATGATGAGAAAAACAAAGTTTACAATGTTGAGGGTCCTCGTATTGAGAAAATGCTTGGATATACTAATCTTGATTCAGAAAAAGGTTTTCAGTTCTTCCAAAAATTCCTTAAAACAAGCGGAATACTTGAGGATCTTGAAGCTATGGGAATTGAAGAGGGAGATACAGTTGCAATGTATGACCTTCAGTTTGATTATTACAAATAATCGGGAAAAGGTGTGAGACATACTGAGGTGGCATGTGAAAGAGTGGTTATTAGAAGTTGTAATTTGTCTTATTGCAGCGACTCTGCTTATGATAATACATGAGTTGTTTAAGGGCATTGTCTATATGATTGTCAGAGGACATAAGCAGGGTGGCAATATAGATAAAAAGGGCATTTGGAAAATATTCAGATATATTGACCCGTTAGGGCTTGTTTTAGCCGTAACCTGTTATGTTCCGGTTTCAAAGCCGTATATGTTTCGTATAAGGGACAGAAAGACGAATGTTATTATCGGTCTTAGCGGTTTTTCTATACTTATAATAATATTTTTTTCTTCAATGTGCATGGGACATTATATGTATGGAGCCTCGGACAGTATTGTTGATATAATTAACCTTAAATACGGCTGGCTTCAAAAAGCTAAGATATTGTTTTTGCAATACATGCAAATGCTGTGTTTTGATTATTTTGTCGTGAATCTGTTTCCGGTATCGACATTTGATATGGGGCTTGTGGTTGCGGGAGCATCACCGCAGAATTATCTAGGGATAATAAAAGCGGACAGTTCCATAAAGCTTATATTGATGCTTGTATTTATTCTTGATCTGATAAATACGGTTTATCTAAGGCTTGTAACATATCTGCCGTTTTAATCGGAAACAGGTGGAAAGGTTGGAGAATGAGCAGTATATCTGTGAAATTAGAGGCGTTCGACGGACCGCTTGATCTGTTGCTGCACCTGATAGAGAAAAATAAGATAGATATTTTTGACATACCTATCGCAGAAATCACAAGACAGTATATGGAAATTATTTCAAAAACCGAAACAACGGATATGGATGTGATGAGTGATTTTCTTGTTATGGCGGCAACGCTGTTGAAAATTAAATCAAAGATGCTTCTTCCGGTACAGGTTGATGATACTGGCGAAGAAGTAGATCCGAGGGCTGAACTTGTTGAGAGACTTCTTGAATATAAGACATTTAAATATGCATCTTATGAACTTAAAGATCTTCAGATAGATGCGGAAAAGATGATGTATAAAAAGCCGACTGTTCCGAAAGAGATTGCTGATTATAAGGAGACAATAGACGTATCAGAACTGCTTGGTGATATTACATTGTCAAAGCTTCAGAGCATTTTTAACAGTGTGATGAAAAAGCAGATTGATAAGATAGACCCTATAAGAAGCAGATTTGGCCAGATAAAGAAAGAAACTGTCAGTTTACAGGACAGAATGATCTATATTGAGGAATATGCGATGCGTCACGGGCATTTCAGTTTTAGAAGCATGCTTGAATCTAAACCGGGAAAAACTATGGTGATAGTGACATTCCTCGGGATTCTTGAACTTATGAAAGTCGGAAAAATTCTCATTGTTCAGGAAAATATATTTGATGATATTTTGATTACATATAATAAGCTGGCACCTGATATGGAATATGAACCGTCAAGTGCTGACTGACAAATCTACGGGAGGCTTGTAAATGGGTACGGATATGACTCTGCCGGAATTAGAGGCGAATATCGAAGCAATATTGTTTGTTATGGGCGAGGCAGTTGAACTTGAGAGAATCGCCATAGCAACACAGCAGGATGAGGAAACATGCAGAAAAGTTATCCATAATATGATGGATAATTACGCTGATGACAACAGGGGAATACAGATTATTGAGCTTGATGGTGCATTTCAGATGTGTTCAAAGGCATCTGCCTATGATACGCTTGTAAGAATTGCACACGTTCCCAAAAAACATATACTTACTGATGTATTGTTGGAAACTTTATCAATAATTGCATATAAACAGCCAGTTACAAAGATGGAGATAGAACATATCCGAGGTGTGAAAAGTGACCATGCGGTGAATAAGCTTGTAGAGTACAACCTTGTCTGTGAAGCGGGAAGGCTGGACGCTCCGGGTAAACCTATCCAGTTTGCTACAACTGAAGAATTTTTGAGAAATTTTGGAATAGACTCACTTGAAAATCTGCCGGTTGTAAAGCCTGAAAAGATTGAAGATTTTAAGATTGAGGCTGAGGATGAGGTACAAGCTAAAGCTTGATCTTGAACAGTGATGATAATTCATTATTTATATATAAAAATAAAACAATTAAGGAGATATGAACTGTCTCCTTAATTGTTTTTTGTTGAAGAATTATTTTTCTTTTGACCAAGTGTGTCATCTACAATGTTTTCGATTATTGTTTTTTTGACCCATACATCAAAACTTAACATACAGATAAATGCAAAGTTTGATAAAACTTTTTTCTCGTCTGCATCACTTACTTCAGAGTACATTTCGTTTGATTTTTTGAGCTTTCTTATTATGTCTTTGAGCTGGGAATCAATATTGCCTAATTCAAGATTAACAATCTCAGAGTATATTTCTTCCATATCCTTTGAACCGTTGCCGTCAAAAAATAAATTACTGACAGGTTCAAGGATATCTTTTATATCACTTATTGCCAGAAAATTCTTAAAATAGTATATATATATGAGTAAACACATATGCTCTTTAGAATATTTCTTTTTTTGAGGTGGTGGGATAAGTTTGTTTTTGGTGTAGTTGTTAATCATGGTCTTTGTGAGGATTTTATCTTCATCAAATCTTTTTGATGAAGCCAGATGTTCGTCCATAAAAGTAGTAACCTGATCCATGTAAAGATCTATGTTCGGAATATCCTCAGGTTTTATAAAGTCTATATTTTGTATACTGCGTATAAGATCCAGTATCTCACGATTATATTTTTCACGCATTGTAATCCTCGTTTCTAAGCTTACAGCTTTGATTGTGATTATAACAATTATATAGTATTTAATGCTTTACCGCAAGTAACAAAAACAGCAGACGGGCATACATATATAATAATGTTATTGTCAGTGTGACATTATTGATATATCGGAGGTGTCCATACTATGAAAAAATATAGGCATGTCAAAAAGACTTCGACAAAGCCGGAGGTAAGAGAGCCGATAATATCAAGAAGATTATCGGATAAATTTGACATTCCGGAGGATATTATAGCAAAAGCACCTGTTATTTTAGGCTATGGAAATCACAGATTATGTATAGAAAATTACAGAAGTATCATAGAATATACGGAGGAGCTTATCAAAGTACAGACAAAACAGCAGAAAATATACATAAAGGGGGATAAACTTGTGATAGCATATTTCAGGGAAGATGAAATGTGTGTACTTGGTAACATAGATTCGATAGAATATCATAGATAGGGGACTTGTGATGCATGGAAAAAAGCGCAGGAATGGAGAATGGAATGGTACATAAAATAACTGGCTGGATATTTGGATATCTGATGGTTTATCTGGAGCATGAAGGAGCCGGCAGATTTATAAACCTATGTAGAAACAATGGCATAGAAATATGGAACATAAGAGCAGATGAGGAGAAGAAGATATTATGGTTTAACATAGGTTTTCGTAATTTTTGGAGAATACATCACATTGCTGCAAAATGTCATGTTTTTCCGAGGGTTTACAAAAGATACGGTCTGCCTTTTTGGATTGAGAGAAGCAAAAAAAACTTAAATTTCGTGCTTGGTGTAATTTCTTTTTTTATAATGCTTTTTTTTCTTTCGAGCAGAATTTGGGGGATAGAGGTTGCCGGACAGAACTATTATACAAAAGAAAATATTATCTCATATCTGAATACAGAAAACATTTATGGAGGAATGTATGGTAGCAGGGCAGATTGTAAAAAAATTGAGAAAAACATACGAAAGAATTATGACAAAATAGGATGGGTTTCGGTTAATAAGAGTGGCAGCAGGCTTGTCGTAAATGTACGTGAGATGTCAAAAGATGATATAGAAAAGAAAGGAAAACCGGCAAATCTTGTAGCATCGGATGACGGAAAGGTAGTGTCTATTGTTACAAGTGCGGGGGTTGCAAAAGTAAAGGCGGGTAAAAAAGTAAAAAAGGGCAGGGTTTTAATATCGGGGGTTGTTCCGATAATCGGTGACAATGATGAGATAATAAGAAAGTCGAGAGTGAAAGCGGAGGGGATTGTCGTTTTAGAGAGCCGTGAAATGTTTTATGGCATGCAGAAGAAAAGGCAGAAAAAGAAAGTATATACAGGACGGACAAAGGAAATTTATAAAATTTCAGCATTTGGAAAGGAGTTTTTTATACATAATCCTTTAAATGATTTGGAAACTTCAAAAAAATGTGCTATACTCTATGAAGGTGGGTGCGTATGCCCATTTTTGTCAAAAAGATTTCCGATATCAGTATGGAAAATAACGTATAAAAAGTATAAATACGTTTATGTAAAGTACAGTTTAGACGAAGCAAGGCAGTGTATGAAAGATGAGTATACTGACTATATTAGAAAAAAAGAGAAAAAAGGTTATAAACTTGCAAAAGCTGATTTTTCTGTTTCGGAACAGGGGGATGGCTACAAAGCATTAGGTAATATAACATGGCAGAAGAAGCAGACGCATTATGAAAAAATAAAGAAAGTAAAACAAAAAAGGAATAATAAATATGGCAATAATGGAAACAGTTCTGGAAATACCGGTTGAGCATGAGAGAAATATATTCGGCAGTTTTGATGCGAACATCAAAAAAATAGAGAGAAGTCTTAACGTTACGATGGTTGCGAGAGATGGGAATATTAAACTTGTCGGAGATGCGTCAGGTGTCAAACAGGCGGAAAGTATTCTCACAGAGTTACTTGAACTGTCAAAAAGAGGAAATACAATAACAGAACAAAATGTGAATTATATTTTGTCTTTGGCAGTTGAACACAGAGAAGGGGAAGTCGTTGAACTTGATTCTGACATAGTATGCAGGACAATTCAGGGCAAACCGATTAAACCAAAGACTTCGGGACAGAAAAATTATATTGATTTGATCCGCAAAAAAATGATAGTTTTCGGCATAGGGCCTGCGGGAACAGGAAAGACATATCTTGCAATGGCGATGGCTATTGAAGCTTTTAAAAGAGATGAAGTCAATAAAATAATTCTTACAAGACCTGCGATAGAAGCAGGAGAAAAACTTGGATTTTTGCCAGGAGACCTTCAGAGCAAGGTGGATCCTTATTTGAGACCTCTTTATGATGCACTGTATCAGATAATGGGTGCAGAAAGTTATCTTAGAAATGTCGAGAAAGGGCTTATTGAAGTTGCACCGTTAGCGTATATGAGAGGAAGAACGCTTGACAATTCTTTCATAATACTTGATGAGGCACAGAATACAACGCCGGCACAGATGAAAATGTTTTTGACAAGAATCGGATTTGGGTCAAAAGTAATAGTGACAGGTGACCTGACTCAGAAAGATTTGCCGGGAACAACCAAATCAGGACTTGAACAGGCTCTTGAGGTGCTGGGAAAGGTTGAGGATATTGGTTTTGCATATCTTACAAATAAAGATGTGGTAAGACATCCTTTAGTTCAAAAAATTGTTACGGCATATGATGATTATGAGAAAAAAATTGAAAGAAGAAAAAAGGTAAATGAATCAAAAGAAAATGAAAAAAGAAAGAGATGAAATAAATAGAGCCAGAAATTTTTCAATTGTTATTTATATTATCTTAATTCTGGGTGCTGTTGTTATAGGTTTTGTGAGAGACTACGGCATTGTGAAAAATATGGTGAATATTGTAACAGCAGTGGTGTGTGGTATTCTTGTACAATGTTTCTATACACACAGTGGGGGAAAATATATTAGGGAGCTTCATTCCGAAAGTTTGTATTTTTTCAGTTTGGTGATAGCAATTGCTTTGATTTTTTTATACGGCTATGAATTTGTAGGAGGTTTATGGCTTATATCTGTTGCTGTTATTTCTGTTATCGACGGAATGAAACATGGAATGATATTTTATTTTTTGAGTATGGTTCAGTATGTGCTGTATGCAACGGACTACATTCAAAGCAGTAAAAAAATATTGTACTATCTGGTTTTTGGAGCAGTCGTTGTTTTGCTTTTTGCGGACAACAGCATTAAAGAACTTTTATATTCCACAGTTGCGATGATTGCGCTCTCAGCGGTACTTCTTATAATACAGTTTGGCTTCGATATTACACTGCTCAATGCAAACAAAACATATTTGATAATACAGCTTATGTCATCTTTTGTTATAGCGTTTACGGCATTTATTGTGAGGTATATGTTTGAACAGTTTGGAAAAATCAAATGCCTGTGCGTTGAGGATACTGAAAAAATGAGAAATCTTTTAGAGTCAGATTATGAACTTATAAGAAGATTACAGGCATTTTCAGCAAATTTATTTATTCATTCTATGAGGGTCAGTGTTATGTCGATGAGGGTTGCACAGAAGATGGAATATAACAGTCTGCTTGCCAAGGCAGGAGGAATGTATCACGAAATCGGAAAAATAAAAAAAGAAGAAAATTATGTTGAAGCGACAAATGATATAGCATATGCGTATGATTTCCCAAAATGTCTTACTGAGCTTATACTGCAGGTCTGTGATAAGAATGAAAAACCTGAGAGCAGGGAGGCAGTGGTTGTTATGCTTTCTGACAGCATAGTATCCATGATAGAATATTTTGAAAAAAATAAAGATAAGAGCAGGCCGTCAAAAGAAAAGCTTATTGAGAGTGTGTTTGCAAACAGACAGAAAAAAGGAAATTTCGATAATTGCGATATAAGCGAAAAAGAAGTTGAAGATATAAAAGAGATATACAAAAATATAAATATGGATTTTTAACGGATAATTTTAATATAGGAGGATGTAATGACTATACTGATGGAAAATGAGCAGGAGCTTGATTTGGGATTTGATTATGAGAAAGTGTTAAAGCTCGTTATAGAGAAAGCTCTTGAACAGGAGAAATGTCCTTATGAATGTGAAGTAAATCTGACATTTACTGATAATGAAGGTATCAGAAATATAAACAGGGAATTCAGGGAACTTGATGTTCCGACAGATGTACTTTCGTTTCCGATGGTTGATTATGATTCGCCGGCAGATTATGACATTCTTGAGAGTGACGATGCACTTGCAATGTACTTTAATCCTGAAAGCGGTGAACTTCTGCTCGGCGATATAGTTATATCTGTTGAGAGAGCTGTGGAACAGGCAAAGACTTACGGTCACACCCTCAAGAGGGAAATTTGTTTCCTTACAGCTCACAGTATGCTTCACCTTCTTGGTTATGATCACATGGATGACGATGAGAGAATTGTAATGGAGAAAAAACAGGAAGAAATACTTAATGCACTTGGGATAAAAAGAGACTAAAAAAGGGGATAAAAGCGACTATGGAAACTAGTAAACAAAATAAAGCCGCCAGTGGTTTTTTAAAGCAGGGAAGTATTCTTGCAGCAGCGTCAATACTTGTAAGAATCATTGGAATGATATATCGTATCCCAATGGCAAATATAATCGGAGATGAGGGAAACGGTGTTTATTCGGCTGCATTTGAAATTTATAATATTCTTCTGATAATTTCATCGTATGGAATGCCAATGGCTGTTTCAAAGATGGTTTCAGCAAAGATATCTCAAAAACGATATAAAAGTGCATATAAAATATTTAAATGTTCAATGATTTTATCTGTTTTTACGGGCGGAATAGCAGCATTGTTCGTATATTTTGGTGCGGACTGGCTTGAGGCAAAGTTCTTTGCAAAATACAGTGGAATAGCTATTCCTCTAAGAGTTCTTGCACCTACTATATTTATTGTTGCGGTTATGGGCGTTTTCAGAGGACTTTTTCAGGGGCATCGTACAATGCTTCCAACAGCAATATCCCAGATATTTGAACAGATAGTAAATGCGTTTGTCAGTGTGGGAGCAGCATATTTCTTTATGCGTGCACACAGTGCTTCGCCTGAACTTTCTGCGTGGGGGGCAGCAGGAGGAACTCTTGGTACATGTTTTGGAGCTGTGACAGCATTACTTATACTTATGATAATATATACAGTTTATCGTCCCGTTATAAAAAAACAGGCACGCAGAGACAAATTATCGGCAAAAGAATCATTAGGATATACTTATAAGCTTATTATAATGACTGTTCTGCCTATTATATTGAGTCAGACTGTATATCAGTTAAGCGGTATAATAGATGTAACTTTGTTTAACAATGTAATGGGGGCTATTGGTAAGACTGATAAGGAAGTAAAAACTCTTCAGGGAATATACAGTACAAAGTACAGACTTTTAGTGAGTGTTCCTATAGCTGTTTCGACAGCAATAGCATCCTCTATGATTCCGAATCTTGTCACATCTGTTGCGGCGGGGGATATGCGTGATGCTAAAAAGAAAGTTGACATGGCAGTTAAATTTAATATGATAATTGCTTTTCCATCATCAATGGGACTTGCTGTACTTGCCGAGCCTATAATAAGACTTTTATTTCCATCATCAGATTATAAAACAGGCGGTGCGATGCTTATGATTGGTTCATCCTGTGTAATATTTTATGCGTTGTCAACTGTTACAAGCGGAGTTTTGCAAAGTATCGACAAGATGGCGCTGCCTGTAATACATTCACTCGTATCACTTATTGTGCATGTTGTTTTTGTTTTCGTGCTTTTAAAATGGACAAATCTTGGTGTGTATGCACTTGTACTCGGTAATGTGACATATCCGCTTCTGGTATGTTTCATGAATGGCAGGTCGGTTTCAAAACATATGAAGTACAAGCAGGAATATACCAAAACTTTTTGTGTGCCTTTACTGGCATCATTTATAATGGGAATCGTAACATTTATAGTTTATAAATTGTTTTTTATGCTCACAAGCAGGATATATGTTGCAATATGCCCGGCGGTTATAGCAGCGGTGGCGGTATATTTTGCACTTGTACTCAAACTGCACGGGTTGAGCAGAAAAGAATTGTATGAGTTCCCTATGGGAAGAAGAATGGCAAGGATTGCTGATAAGTTTCATTTGTTAAGATAGATTGAGTGAAAGGCGGGTGGCGTGTTATGAGAAAAATAACAAGAGAGGCGATAAAACAATATGCGTCTTCTGTTAAAGTTTACTATAGAGGAATGCGTTACTATGCTGCTCATGCCGTTTCTAACGTGACATGGAATGACAGTATAAAGCAGTATAAAGGGATTGTAAAAGGAAGCAATCAGTATATAGTTACTGTTCAGGTTGAGGAAGATGGAAATATGATATATTCGTGTAACTGTCCTTCACATGTTAAATTATCGGGAGCATGTAAACATGTTATTGCCATGATGCTTTTTATCGCAGACTATCAGCAGAGAGAAGATGCAAAAGTTAATTTAAAAGGGGAAGACAGGGTTGCATATAATGTCGTAGAGTATTTTAGAAAAAGAGAATACAACCATCTGACACCAAACTATTTTCGTCTGAAATTGAATATATCAATCCCGGAATTTTTGAAAAGCAAAAATTCAAGAGCTTATGTCAGCTTTGAAGCTGGTGAACATAAAATGTACAAGGTTTCAAATACGAAAAAATTTATAAACGACTATTATAATGAAGAAACAATAGAACTTGGCAAAGAATTTCATTTTGTTCCGGGAGAGAGTGCGTTTGAGGAAAATTCTGCCAGAGTTCTTGACTACATTATGGATATATATGAAATTCAGGAGACACTCGGAAAATCATATTATTCAAATTTGTTTAAAAGACAGGAACTTGTGCTGTCGAAAAAAATGCTGCAAAAACTGCTTGATTTATCAGAAAACATTGAGTGCGACATAAATATATACGGAAAAGAATTTAAGGATATAAGAATAGAAAAAGGAAATCCTGACCTTTCAGTGGAAATGATTTTAAAGGATAATGCGCTGTCTTTAAAAAAAATAGGTGAAAATAAACTTATCTCACTTTGTGAGGATGGAAGCATTCTTTTCTATAATAATACATTATATATGCCGCAAAAAGATTTCATAAGCTGTCTTTTGCCGTTTTATTCGCCGCTTTTTATGCAGAATGGCAATGAGATTGAGTTTAGAAATGAAAATAAAAACGGTTTTGTAGAAAAAGTGCTTCCTATATTAAAGAAGCAGATGGATGTACATGTTCCGGATGAAATTAAGAATATGTATATAGTTGAGCCGCTTGTGCCTAAACTTTATCTTGATATATATCAGAGCAGGAAAAAAATATCCATAACAGCGATTATTAAGTTTCAATACGGTGATTATGCCATAAATCCGTTGAAGAATGATTATTCGGGAAAATATATACTTGTCCGTGATAAAGAAGAGGAAGAACGCCTTACAAGAGTGTTGTATGACCTGAATTTTAAGATAAGTGACAATGCTTTTCTTCTGAAAAATGAGGACGATATTTTCAGCATGATGACCGATAAAAGGCATGTTCTTACAGATAACTTTGAAGTATTTTACTCTAAAGAATATAAAAACATAAATGTCAAAAAAATCGGACACATGTCAGCGAACATAAGGCTTAATACGGATATCAATCTTCTTGAGATGGACATGGACTATGCACAGGTACCGAAAGAAGAATTGGAAGACTTTTTTAGAGCAATACATTTAAAAAAGAAATATTACAGGCTTAAGAGCGGTGCATTTATAAGCCTTGAAGATGAAAAGCAGAAAAAAACGCTTGAATGGCTTATTGAAAACAGCGTGCAAAATGATTCGGGAGTGCTGAAATTCGAGGAAAATGCAGCAATTTATATCGATGAGATAATGCCGGGCAGCAGTTTTGTTACAAGGGACGAGGGATTTGACAGATTGCTTGATGATATAAAAAAGCCGGAGATAAGCGAGTACCCTGTTCCCGAAAACATTAAAGCAAAAATGAGAAAATATCAGGTAGTCGGATACAGATGGCTTAAAAATCTTGCAAGATACAGCATGGGTGGAATTCTGGCTGATGACATGGGTCTTGGAAAGACTTTGCAGACTATTGTATATATATGTTCGCAGCCTGAAAGTAAGTCACTTATTGTCTGCCCAACCTCTCTGACATACAACTGGCAGGAAGAATTTGAAAAATTTGCACCTCATATAAGAACCAGAATAATATCAGGGGACCCGGATGAAAGGAAAAAACTTATATGTGAGGACAGACAGGATTATGATGTGTGGATTACAACATACCCTCTGATAAGAAAGGATATGGAATTTTTTAAAGAGATAAAATATGACAATATGTTTATCGACGAGGCACAGTTTATAAAAAATCCTGCTTCACTCGGTGCAAAAGCAGTTAAATCTGTTGTGGCGGCGCACAGATTTGCGCTTACGGGAACTCCTATAGAAAATACATTATCTGAATTGTGGTCTATTTTTGACTTTATAATGCCCGGATTTCTTATGAAGTATTCAAAGTTTTCGGATTATTATGAAAAGCCGATACTTAAAGAAAAAAATGAGACTAAGATGGAAGAACTCAAAAAGAGAATACAGCCGTTTATACTCAGAAGAATGAAAAAAGATGTATTGAAAGATCTGCCGGATAAGATAGAGACAAAGAGAATATCGGAAATGACGGCAAAACAGAAAAAGATATATCTTTCATATCTTTCAAGAATACAAAGTGAAATACGTGATAACAGTGAGATACAAAGTGGAAAAGAGAGAATACAGGTTCTTGCTGCACTTACAAGGCTGCGTCAGATATGCTGTCATCCTGGAACTTTCATTGAAAATTATCATGGTGGAAGCGGAAAGCTGGAACTTCTTATGGAACAGCTTCCGGATATATTGGAGGGTGGTCACAGTGTTATTGTATTTTCGCAATTTACATCAATGCTTTCAATAATTGCGGATGAACTTAGAAAAAATGATATACCGTATTTTTATCTTGTCGGAGCTACAAAGCCGGAGGAGAGAAAAAGATATGTTAAAGAATTTAATCAGGGAGAAGTAAAGGTATTTCTGATTTCACTTAAAGCAGGTGGAACAGGCCTTAACCTGACAGGCGCAGATACGGTTATACATTTTGACCCTTGGTGGAATCCTGCGGTAGAAGAACAGGCTACGGACAGAGCATACCGTATAGGACAGAAACGCAAAGTACAGGTTATAAAGTATGTAATGAAAGATTCGATTGAAGAAAAAATCTATGAATTACAAAAACGAAAGAAAATGCTGTCTGACTCGGTGATTGAAGCGGATGAGCTGTTTGTCAACAATTTGACCAGAGATGAAATACTGGAGTTATTTAAATAGAAAAAAACTATTGCAATGTAAGAAATGTTGTGGTATCATATTGAATGTTGTTTGTGAGTAGAGATATTCCTCTGTTACGGTTGTAAGATTACACATAAGTATTAAGAATGTCAAAATAATTAAGGAGGTCACAAAATGAACGATATTATTAAGGCAATTGAAGATGCACAGTTAAAGGCAGAAGTAGCAGACTTTAGAGTAGGTGATACTGTTAAAGTTTATGCTAAGGTTATTGAAGGCTCAAGAGAGCGTATCCAGGTATTCGAGGGTACAGTACTTAAGAGACAGAACGGTGGAGCAAGAGAGACATTTACAGTTAGAAAATTCTCTAACGGTGTAGGTGTAGAGAAGACTTGGCCTGTTCACTCACCAATCATTGACAAGATTGAGATAGTTCGCAGAGGTAAGGCTAGACGTGCTAAATTATTCTATCTCCGTGACAGAGTTGGGAAGGCTGCTAAGGTTAAAGAAATCGTTAAATAATTTTTTGCGTGAGCATCTTATTAAGTTTGAGGACTTATTCCATATTTGTGGAGTAAGTCCTTTTCGTTTTTGTTGGATTAAAAGTTTTTTACTTAAAAAATGGAAATTAATAACGCAGGGATTATAGAATAAAAACAGATATTAGATATTTAAAAATAAGAAAACAAAAAAGACGACCCTAAAGAAAGAGAAGTCTTTTTTGCTTTCTTATTTTAATGCGGAAAATGGGACTTGAACCCACACGTCGTTGCCGACACATGAACCTGAATCATGCCTGTCTGCCAATTCCAGCACTTCCGCATAT
>CAKRFU010000024.1 GCA_934320845.1 uncultured Lachnospiraceae bacterium | reverse complement strand
TATGTCAAACCGGGAAACATAGTTTTTGGAACAGACAGCCATACTACTACATATGGATGTGTTGGTGCATTTTCATCGGGAATCGGTTATACCGAAATGGCAAGTATTCTAGGAACCGGAACTCTGTGGATTCGTGTACCTGAGACAATCAAAGTAAACATTAACGGAAAACTTCCTGAAAATGTTATGGCAAAGGATATTATTCTGAAGCTTATCGGAGACCTTGGTGCTGACGGAGCAACATATAAGGCACTTGAATTTGCCGGAGATACTGTAGAAAATATGTCGGTTGCATCGAGGATGTCAATGTCAAACATGGCAATTGAAGCGGGTGCAAAATGTGCGTTATTCACTCCTGATGAGAAAACGGCAGAGTACTGTGAGATAGAGCTTACAGATGAGCAGAGAGATTTAGTTGGAGACAGCGATGCGGTTTATTCAAGAGTTATAAATTATAACGCAGAAGATTTAGTACCTGTTATGGCATGTCCTTCAAATGTTGATAATGTGAAACCTATATCAGAAATTAAAGGAAAAGAGATTGACCAGGTATTTATCGGTTCATGTACAAACGGACGACTTGAAGACCTGATGGCAGCAGCAGAAATCTTAAAGGGCAGACATGTAGCTCCTTTTGTAAAACTTATCGTCACACCTGCCAGCCGAAAGATTTACAGACAGGCAGTAGAAAATGGAACTATGGAAATTCTTTCAAAAGCAGGTGCAATAATAACACATCCAAGCTGTGGTCTCTGTTGTGGACGAACAGGCGGAATTTTGACAGACGGAGAGACTGTTGTTGCAACAAACAACCGTAACTTCCTCGGACGTATGGGAACATCAAAGGTAGGCATCTATCTTGCATCACCAAAATCTGCCGCTGCATGTGCCATAGCCGGAAAAATAGTAGTACCATAATAATTGATATAAACTATCAATAACAAAGTGTACATATGTTATAAAAATGTGGTAGCATATGTAGTGCATACAGTAGATTTATATGAAAAGGATGGTATAAATTATGGTTAAAAAAATTGAAAATAATGATATGAGCGAAGTTTTATCAAGCAAATGTGCATTAGTTGATTTTTCGGCAGCATGGTGTGGTCCTTGCAATATGATAGGGCCTATAGTAGAGCAATTATCAGAAGAAAAATCTGATGTAGAATTTTTCAATGTAGATGTTGATAAAAATCCTGACCTTGCAATGAAGTACAGAATACAGAGTATACCTGCACTTGTTTTGTTTAAAGGCGGTGAGGAGGCTAACAGAAGCATTGGATTTATTCCGAAGGACAAGATAGAAGAATTTATATCTTAACTTATTTTGTGATTTAAAATATAAAAACACTTAAGATGCAGGAGCAATATAAAAAATAAAAACCGGAATACAAATAATAATTTTATCTGTATTCCGGTTTTTCATTTAATATATTTAGTTCAATATAACTTACAAAAATTGCAGATTAATTATTTTACAATTTTTACAATTAACCCATTATAACAGTGACATCGTAGTGTGTCTGACCCTTTTCGTAAGGAACAACAGTTGTACCTGTAAGTTCTTTTCCATTTACTATAAGTTTAGCAACACCCTTTTCAACCTTTGAAGGATTTTCAACTTTGATGTTGTAGATACCTTCACGATATTTACGTGTCATTGTGAATTCAGTTCCCATCTCAGAAGGGATACATGGGTCGATGCTAAGACCGTTTAATGTAGGCACTACTCCGAGGATATACTGTGATACATTTACAAATGTCCATGCAGCAGTTCCTGTAAGCCAGCTGTTTTTAGCCTGTCCGAAGAAGTGAGCATCTTTTCCGGCTATCATCTGAGAGTATACATATGGCTCTGTGCAGTGGATTTCACTTATATCTTCAATGTAAGCAGGGCAAGTCTTTTTATAGATTTCAAAAGCTCTGTTTCCACGGCCGATAACTGTTTCAGCACATGAAACCCAAGGATTATTGTGGCAGAAAATTCCGGCATTTTCTTTATATCCAGGTGGATAAGAAGAAATTTCACCGAGTTCAACATGATATTTTGTGTAAGCAGGCTGAAGTAAAACAATACCGTATTTAGTATCAAGCTTTTCTTTTACAGAGTCGAGAGCTTTTTTAGCTTCGCCTGTTTCAACACCGATACCTGCAAGTACACAGAATCCCTGTGGCTCAATATAAATCTGTCCTTCTTCGCATTCTTTAGAACCAATTTTTTTACCGTATGCATCATATGCACGGACAAACCAGTCACCGTCCCAGCCGCCGTCGAGTACGGCATCATTCATTGCCGCAACTTCTTTCATAGCACGGTCAGCTTCTGCCTGATCGCCTGTGTAAGCACAAAGATCTGCATATTCCTTACCGTATTTAACAAACATTCCGCCGATAAATACAGATTCTGCAACAGGTCCTTCGCTAGGTCCGAATGTCTGGAAAGATTCACCCGGATGCTCAGAGAAGCAGTTGAGGTTAAGACAATCATTCCAGTCAGCACGTCCGATAAGAGGAAGATTGTGTGGACCTTTGTGGTTTACAATGTAGTCAAATGAGCGTTTAAGATGTTCCATAAGTGTAACAGCTTTGCTCTCGTCATTATCGAAAGGAACCATCTCTTCAAGAATAGAAGTATCGCCTGTTTCACGGATATAAGCGGATGTTCCTGCGATAAGCCATAAAGGATCGTCATTGAAGCCGCTTCCTATATCGGAATTACCTTTCTTTGTGAGCGGCTGATACTGGTGGTAAGCACTTCCGTCCTCAAACTGAGTAGATGCAATATCGATAATTCTCTCTCTTGCACGCTCAGGAATAAGATGAACGAAACCTAAAAGATCCTGACATGAATCTCTGAATCCCATTCCACGACCGATTCCTGACTCATAATAAGAAGCAGAACGTGACATGTTAAATGTAACCATACATTGATACTGATTCCAGATATTTACCATACGGTCAAGTTTTTCTTCACTTGATTTGACAGTGAACTTAGAAAGGAGATTTTCCCAATCAAGTTTAAGTTCGTCAAGAGCTGCATACACCTGTTCGTCAGTCTGATATTTTGCAAGAAGCTCATCTGCAGGCTTTTTATTTATTACATTTGGTGCAACGAATTTTTCGTCTACAGGATTTTCGCAGTATCCGAGAACAAAGATAAAGCTCTTTGTCTCATCAGGCTCAAGTGTGATGTTTATCTGGTGAGAACCGATAGGACTCCATCCGCTTGCTATAGAGTTATGTGCTTTTCCTTCTTCTACTACGGCTGGATTTGCAACGCCGCGGTAAGCACCTAAAAATTCATCACGGCTTGTATCAAAACCATCTACATCCGCATTTACAGAATATACGGCAAAATGGTTTCTGCGCTCACGGTACTCTGTTTTATGATAGATTGTAGAACCTACAACTTCGACTTCACCTATATTTAAATTACGCTGGAAGTTTGTCATATCGTCCATAGCATTCCAGAGACAGAATTCAACATAAGAGAAGAGTGTGATAGTTTTTGGCTTTGATGACTTGTTTGTGATTTTAAGCTGGTTAACTTCACAGTTGTCATTTACGGGAACAAAAGCTAAAAGAGATGCTTCAATATCATTTTTGCTTGATGTGAAGCGGCTGTATCCCATACCGTGACGGCATTCATAAGAGTCAAGGTCAGTTTTTACAGGCTGCCATCCCGGATTCCATACTGTATCACCGTCTTTTATGTAATAATAACGGCCTCCCTCATCGGTTGGAATATTGTTGTAGCGGTAACGTGTGATGCGGAGAAGTTTTGCATCTTTGTAAAAACTGTAACCGCCGCATGTGTTTGAAATAAGTGAAAAGAAATTGCTGCTTCCAAGATAATTTATCCATGGAAGAGGTGTTTTGGGAGTTGTGATAACATACTCCTTATTTGGGTCATCGAAAAATCCAAATTTCATATTTTTCCTCCGTTCATATTGAATATACTCTCGAAATTTTTTGCTCAGAAGATACCGAAAGTACATTTGATTTTTTTTAGAATTATCTCCACAAAATTATATTCTAAAAAAGAATTAAAAGCAATAATCATATAGCCTTACAATTTGCATAAGATATACATGAAAAAATTGTTTTTTTCATTGCTTTGGCAAAAAAAGGAGGTAATTGGTATCATTTATAAAAAGGCTGTGTACTTTTTGGAGATTATGTTGTTTGCCGTGACGATATGTCTGGCTGACATATTGTGTGGATGTGAGAGAAGGGATGTGAGTACGGATAACGAAGAGAAAACAGTTGAGGTAATTGCAGAAAGCGGAGAAAAAACAGAGAAAAAAACGGCATTTCTTACGTTTGATGACGGCCCAAGCTGTCTTACGGAAAAATATCTTGATATTTTGGACAGTGAGGGAGTGAAGGCAACATTTTTTGTTATCGGTCAGCAGATAGAAGGGGAGTACAAAAAGACAATAAAAAGAGAGATCAAAGAAGGGCATGAAATAGGAATACATACATATACACATGAGGCGGATGAGATATATTGTAATTGTGAAAGTTATTATAACGATGTGATGAAAGTGCGGGATAAAATGGAAAAAAGTTTTAATTATAAACCTAAGCTTGTGAGGTTTCCGTGGGGAAGTGCGAACTCGTATATAAGCGGTTACAGAAAAAATATCATAGAGAGATTTAAGGAGGCGGGTCTTGGTTATGCCGATTGGAATGTGAGTGCGGAGGACTCAGTAGGAAATCCAACAGCAGACTCTATTATGAGAAACATAAGAAAGGATTATTCAAAATATTGTGAACCTGTGCTGCTTATGCATGATTCAGGTTCAAATAAGGTGACATTGTCCGTACTTAAAAATATAATAACGGAATTAAAAGAAAACGGATATACATTTGATACATTGTCACAGAGAAGCAGGAAATGTCATTTCTATGAATACCAATAAGTTCATGTTCATATCAGATTTTAAACGGCAATACCGGTAATGTGTGGAAACAGTTAAAAATGTCTATACATATTGATTTGCAGGAGGCTATGTGATAAAATTAAATCTGTATGTAGTAATTGCGGAGGAAAAATAGATGAAATATTTTGGAACAGATGGATTTCGCGGAGAAGCGAATGTAAATTTAAATGTTGTTCATGCATATAAAGTTGGCAGATTTCTCGGATGGTATTATGGAAGAGAGCATAAAGCACGTATTATTATAGGAAAAGATACGAGAAGATCAAGTTACATGTTTGAAGATGCTCTTTCTTCAGGTCTTACGGCAAGCGGTGCAGATGTATATCTATTACATGTCACTCCTACGCCGAGTGTTTCATATGTGGTCAGAACAGAAGATTTTGACTGCGGAATCATGATTTCTGCAAGTCACAATCCGTATTATGACAACGGACTTAAAGTCATAAATGGAAACGGTCACAAATTAGAGGCTGAAATAGAAGAAAAAATAGAAGCTTACATAGACAGTAAAGAGGATACTATTCCTATGGCGACAAGAGAAAATATAGGATGTACTGTTGACTATGCGATAGGCAGACATCGCTATATAGGTTATCTCATGTCACTTGCCACAAGGTCATTTAAGAATGTCAAAGTAGGTCTTGACTGTGCAAATGGTTCTTCATACTCAGTTGCAAAAGGCGTTTTTGATGCACTTGGTGCAAAGACATATGCGATAGGCATGGAGCCAAACGGCATTAACATAAATGACGGATGTGGTTCAACACATATTGAAAATCTTCAGAAGTTTGTCAAAGAAAATAATCTTGATGTCGGTTTTGCATATGATGGAGATGCAGACAGATGTCTTGCGGTAGATGATAAGGGAGAAGTTATTGACGGTGATGCGATACTTTATCTCTGCGGATGTTATCTTAAAGAAAAGGGCGAATTGAACAATAACACTGTAGTTACTACAGTTATGTCGAATCTCGGTCTTTACAAGGCTCTTGAGAGAGCAGGCATTTCATATGAACAGACGGCAGTCGGAGACAAATATGTAAATGCAAACATGATGGAGAACGGTCATTCGCTCGGAGGTGAGCAGTCAGGTCATATAATTTTCAGCAAATATGCGGTTACGGGTGATGGCGTACTTACATCTCTTATGCTTATGGAAGTAATGCTTGAAAAGAAAACAAAGCTTTCAGAATTGAGAAAAGATTTGAAAGTATATCCGCAGCTTCTGAAAAATGTCCGTGTTGCAGATAAACCTGCGGCAAGGGCGGATGAGGATGTACAGGCAGCAGTCGAAAAGGTCTCAAAGGAACTAGGCGATGAGGGACGAATACTTCTCAGGGAAAGCGGAACAGAACCGGTCATAAGAGTCATGGTTGAAGCTAAAACAGATGAACTCTGCGAGAAATACGTTGATGAGGTTGTTGACGTATTGTATTCAAAGGGACATGGAATTTCAAAATAAAATAGATTGTGAGCAAAAACAGCTTGCTTTTATTATAGTATTCATGATATATTATACAAATGGTGATTTACGGGAGAATTCCCGGCAATGTTAAGGAGGAATTATTAAAATGAGTGTACAGGTAGAAAAGTTAGAAAAGAATATGGCGAAACTTACAATTGAAGTTTCAAGCGAAGAGTTTGAAAAGGCAATTGCTAAGGCATACAAGAAAAATAAAAATAAAATCTCTATGCCAGGCTTCCGTAAAGGAAAAGCTCCTCGTGCTATGATCGAGAAGATGTATGGCAAGGGAGTATTTTATGAAGATGCAGCCAATTCAATTATTCCTGATGCTTATGCAGATGCAGCTAAAGAAAGTGAGCTTGAAATTGTTGCGCAGCCTGAAATTGATGTGACACAGATTGAGAGTGGAAAACCATTTATCTTTACAGCAACAGTTGCACTTAAGCCGGAAGTTACACTTGGCGAATATAAAGGAATTGAAGTAGAGAAAAAAGAAGTTGAAGTTACAGACGAAGAAGTTGATACAGAGATAGACAGAGTCAGAGAGTCAAACGCAAGAATGATCGACATTGATGACAGAGCAGCACAGGATGGCGATACTGTAGTTATCGACTTTGACGGATATGTAGACGGAAAGCAGTTTGAGGGCGGAAAAGCTGAGGACTACAGTTTGGTTCTTGGTTCTCATTCATTTATCGACAACTTTGAAGAACAGCTCGAAGGAAAGAATATCGGAGAGGATGTTACAGTTAATGTTACATTCCCTGAGAATTATCAGGCTGAAGAACTTCAGGGCAAACCTGCTGAGTTTAAAGTAAAGATTAAGGAAATTAAGGTAAAAGAACTTCCTGAACTTGATGATGATTTCGCACAGGATGTTTCAAACTTCGACACGATAGCAGAATATAAAGAGGACTTAAAGAAGAAACTTGCAGAGAACAAAGAAGAAGCTCTCAAGAGAGAAAGAGAAGAGACTGTAATCGGAAAGATTATTGAGAATGCACAGATGGATATACCTGAGCAGATGGTTGAAGCACAGACACGTCAGATGACACAGGAATTTGCACAGAGACTTTCATCACAGGGGCTTTCTATTGACCAGTACATGCAGTTTACAGGTCTTACACCTCAGAAGATGATTGAGGAGCTTAAACCACAGGCACTTAAACGTATCCAGAGCCGTCTTGTTCTCGAAGCAGTAGTAGCTGCTGAAAATATTGAGACATCAGAAGATGAGCTTAATAAAGAAATTGAAAATATGGCTTCAATGTATCAGATGGAAGTTGATAAATTAAAAGAAGTTATTGGCGAAGAAGAGAAAAAGCAGATCAGCCTTGATCTTGCTGTACAGAAAGCAGTTGAGATGGTTACATCAGCAGCTGTTGAAAAATAATTGTTAACTTACGTCAGCCGATTTTAAGACAGGTGGTTTTACGCCTGTCTGAGCGGTTGGCGTTTTGCACTATATAAAGGGGGAACACAAAATGAGTTACAGCATACCTTATGTTATCGAAAAGACAAGCGGAGGAGAACGCTCATACGATATTTATTCAAGATTGTTGCAGGAAAGAATTATTTTCCTTTCAAATGAAGTAAATGATGATATTGCAAGCCTTGTGGTTTCACAGCTTCTTTTCCTTGAATCACAGGATTCTACAAAGGATATACATCTTTATATAAATAGTCCGGGAGGTTCTGTAAGTGCCGGTTTTGCAATTTACGACACAATGAACTATGTAAAATGTGATGTTTCTACTATATGTATGGGACTTGCTGCAAGTATGGGAGCATTTCTCCTTGCAGGTGGAGCAAAGGGAAAGAGATTTGCACTTCCTAATTCGGAGATTATGATACATCAGCCTTCAGGTGGAGCAAAAGGTCAGGAAACAGAGATAAGGATTGTTGCAGAACAGATACTCAAGACAAGAGAGAGATTAAATCAGATACTTGCAGAGAATACAGGAAAGCCTCTCGATGTTATTGCGGCAGATACAGAGCGTGATAATTATATGACAGCTTTAGAGGCTAAGGAGTATGGTCTTATTGACGAGATAGTAACAAATAGAAAATAAAATTAATGTTCAGGGGAGGTCGAAATGGCAAACAAAAAAGATGACGCAAAATTAAAGTGTTCTTTTTGTGGAAAAACTCAGCAGCAGGTTCGTAAACTCATAGCAGGACCAAATGTGTATATATGCGATCAGTGTATAGAACTTTGTTCAGAAATTCTTGACGAAGAACTTGGAATGGACAACGAAGAATATTTCGACGATAGTGATATTAATTTACTTAAGCCAAAGGAAATTAAGAGTTTCCTTGATGAATATGTTGTAGGACAGGATGATGCTAAGAAAGTATTGTCAGTTGCAGTGTACAATCACTATAAAAGAGTGCTCTCGGGCAAAAATATGGATGTGGAGTTACAGAAGAGTAACATTATGATGGTAGGACCTACAGGTTCAGGAAAGACATTCTTAGCCCAGACACTTGCGAAAATACTTAATGTGCCATTTGCTATTGCGGATGCAACAGCTCTTACAGAGGCAGGTTATGTTGGAGAAGATGTCGAAAATATACTTCTTAAGATAATTCAGGCGGCAGACTATGACCTTGAGCGTGCCGAGCATGGAATTATTTATATCGATGAGATAGATAAGATTACCAGAAAAGGTGAAAATGTATCCATTACAAGAGATGTATCAGGAGAGGGTGTTCAGCAGGCACTTTTGAAAATTCTTGAGGGAACCGTTGCAAGTGTTCCTCCTCAGGGCGGCAGAAAACATCCGCATCAGGAGTTTTATCAGCTTGATACAACCAATATATTGTTTATCTGTGGTGGTGCATTTGATGGACTTGAGAAGATTATTGGAACAAGAATAGGTCAGAAATCCATCGGATTCAATGCAGAAATTGCAACTGAAAAAGATGACAATATCGGTGACCTTTTCAGACAGGTTCTTCCGGAAGATTTTGTTAAATTCGGAATAATTCCTGAGCTTATTGGACGTCTTCCGATAAATGTTGCGCTTGATCTTCTTGAAGAGGAAGCTCTTGAAAAGATACTTGTTGAGCCTAAAAATGCTATTACAAAACAGTATAAAAAACTTCTTGAACTTGATGGAGTTAAACTTAGTTTTGATGATGAAGCAATCAAGGCTGTTGCCAAACTTTCATTTGAAAGAAAAACGGGAGCAAGAGGACTTCGTGCTATTATGGAAGATGTTATGACTGATGTAATGTATGAAGTTCCGTCAGAGGATGACATAAAAGAATGTGTCATTACAAAAGAAGCTGTTTTAGATAAAGAATCACCAAAACTGATAATGGAGGATGATGAGGTAAAACAGATTTCTTCAAAACAGGATGGAAAGAGTGCTTAAAACAGTGCTGCTGTCAGGCACGCAGAAATCGTGAACTGAAATTTAGAAATTGTTATATAAATATAAAATCAGAGGGATTACTTGTTAATCCCTCTTTTATATTATATAATATTAACTAAGTGTGTTTATAAGTTCATAAAATAAGATGATGCAAGGGTCAAAAGCAGATAGAAATGGAGCAATCAGTGGCATCAGTTGGGGTCAAAAGACTTATGAGCGAAACTTTAAATTTGGAGGAATTAGATTGGAACAAAACATAGATAACAATGAGAATTATTCTAACAATAACATAGAAAATATAGAAGACTATACATCAGTTCCTGTTGTAACTTTGAGAGATGTAGTAGTATTTCCGGAGACGACAGTATATTTTGAGGTAGGCAGGGAAGCGACGGTAAAAGCAGTAAATGAAGCAATGCATAAAAAGCAGTATATTTTTGCCGTTGCACAAAAAGATCCTAAAGTAGAACATCCGAAACAGGAGGATTTGTTTGAGGTTGGAACGCTCGCACAGGTTAAGCAGCTTGTGAGCATGCCGGGAAATGTTGTAAGAGTCATTATAGTAGGTAAAAAGAGAATGAAACTTGAAAATCTTGAATATAATGACGGATATTATCAGGCAGACCTTACTGAACTCGAAGAAACAAGACAGATAAGTTATGATATAGAAACGATTGCACTTATAAGAGGATTAAAGGATTTATTTACAGTCTATGTAAATGAGCATGGAAAGATAAATAAAAATGTAGTTGAGGAAATTATGGATTGTACTGACTTAAACAGTCTTATAAACCAGATTGCCACAAGTATGCCTGTCAACTATCAGTTTAAGCAGAAAATTCTTAATGAACAGGATATATACCAAAGACATGAAGATATTTCCATAATATTGAGCAGGGAAATAGGGATACTCAGAATTCAGGATGACGTTGCAAGAAGAGTTAAGTCACAGGTAGAAAAAAATCAAAAAGAATATTATCTGCATGAACAGATAAAAGCCATTCATAAAGAACTTGGTGACGACGATTCGGAGACAGATGCAGACAGATACAGTGCTAAGCTTGAAAAACTTAAAGCACCTAAAAAGGTGAAGAAGAAAATCGCAGAGGAGATAAAAAGATTTAAACTCACAAATTCAAATTCGTCAGAAAATTCAGTAATAAGAGGATACATTGAGACACTTCTTACAATTCCGTGGAAAAAAGCCAGTGAGGATAATACTGATATTCAAAATGCCGAGAATGTATTAAACGAGGATCATTATGGTTTAAAGGATGTAAAAGAAAAAGTTATTGAGTGTCTTGCGGTTAAGGCAATAAAAAAGGACGGTTACAGTCCTATAATGTGTCTTGTCGGACCGCCGGGAACAGGAAAAACATCTATAGCAAAGTCTATAGCAAGAGCTATGAACAGGAAATATATAAGGATATGTCTTGGTGGTGTAAGGGATGAAGCTGAGATAAGAGGACACAGAAGAACTTATGTCGGAGCTATGCCGGGGCGCATTATTGCGGGAATAAGAAACGCAAAAGTAAAAAATCCGCTTATATTATTTGACGAGATAGACAAGATGGGAGCTGACTATAAGGGAGATCCTTCATCTGCACTTCTTGAAGTGTTAGACCCTGAGCAGAACAAAAATTTTTCAGATCATTATGTAGAGTTACCTGTAGATTTGTCGCAGGCGATGTTTATATGTACTGCAAACTCACTTGACACCATACCGAGACCTCTTTTAGACCGTATGGAGATAATCCAGTTGTCAGGCTATACGGAAAATGAAAAATTCCATATAGCAAAAAATTACCTTGTACAAAAGCAGATAAATGCCAATGGATTGACAAAAGAACAGTTTAATATATCGGATAAAGCTATTCACACTGTTATCCAGAATTATACAAGGGAGGCAGGAGTAAGAGGTCTTGAGAGACAGATTGGAACATTGTGCAGAAAAGCAGCGGTTGAGGCTGCAAAAGATTCCGAGGTAAAGATAAGAATTTCGAACAGGAATATTAAAAAATTTCTTGGAAATTATAAATATACACTTGATGCAGTTTCAGATAAGCCACAGGTTGGCATCGTAAGAGGTCTTGCATGGACTTCTGTCGGTGGAGATACATTAGAGATAGAAGTAAATGTCATGAAGGGAAAAGGAGCATTACAATTAACGGGAAAACTCGGTGATGTTATGCAGGAATCAGCAAGGATAGCATTGTCATATGTTAAATCACAGCTTACAGATATAGTAGCTGATGATTTCTTTGAAAAGCATGACATACATCTCCATGTCCCGGAAGGAGCAGTACCAAAAGACGGTCCTTCAGCCGGAATTACAATGGCAACTGCCATGTATTCGGCATGCACCGGCAAAAAAGTTAAGGCTGATGCGGCAATGACAGGCGAGATTACGCTTCGTGGAAGAATTCTTCCGATAGGCGGATTAAAAGAGAAAATTCTTGCGGCAAAAGCAGTTGGTGTTAAGCTTGTGCTTGTACCTGAAAAGAATAGAAAAGATGTTGAGGAATTTGACAGTGAAGTTACGGAAGGTGTTGATATAAGATTTGTAACAGAAGCACCTGAGGTTTGGAAATTAGTATTAGAGGAATAAGAGTATATGAAGATAAAGAGTGTTAACTTAGAGACGGTTTGCGGAATAACAAGTGTTCTTCCTGATAATGACAAAGTTGAGATTGCATTTGCAGGAAGGTCAAATGTTGGAAAAAGTTCACTTATAAATGCATTGATGAACAGAAAAGCATATGCGAGAACATCTTCGCAGCCGGGAAAAACGCAGACAATCAATTTTTATAATATAAACGAAGCATTGTATTTTGTCGATCTGCCGGGATACGGTTTCGCTAAAGTGTCAAAAGAAACAGTCGCAAAATGGGGAAAGATGATAGATAATTATCTTGAAAATTCGAAAGTTCTAAGACTTGTATTTCTGCTGGTAGACATAAGACATAAGCCGAACAGCAATGACATACAAATGTATGACTGGTGTATAGAATATGGATTTAATCCGGTTATCATTGCGACTAAGGAAGATAAGGTGAAAAGGTCACAAAAAGCGAAACTTATCAAGGACATAAAGCAGACATTAAATGTAGTAGAAGGTACACCTGTAATTCCCTTTTCATCATTAACAAAAAATGGAAGGGACGAGATAATGGAATATATTGACCTTGTCTGTGAAAGATTTAATGATGAAAAAAATCAGGGATAAAAGTACAGCAATTTTATGTAAAATTATAACAGGAGGTAAGGTTTTGAGTAACAGAAGATATAGTAAGATACTGTTGGGAATGTTTTTAATTGGTTTTATGATGTGTTTTATGTACAAGGATGCATCTGCATTTGGAAATCTGTTAAAGAGTGATGAGGTGGAAGTGTTCGCTGGAACAACCGTCAATCTTAGAGATTTTGTTGATGACACATATATGCAGGATAACTATGGTGATGATTACAACAAAGAGAAAGATGAACAGATACTTTCATATCAGTTTAACATAGCTAACAGGAACACTGATTGTGCAGAGTTTGACAGTTACGGAAATCTTACGACAAAAAAGCCGGGAACAGTTATTATTGATATTAAATTTTCGTACAAAAATGTATTTTCTATTGTGCCTTTTACAATCAATATAAAGGAACCTCAAAAATTAAATGTAAGTTACGGAAAATCAGAAACTATAGAAGCTGCATCAATCTATAATGCAGGAGAGTATGCCTTTTCATCAGAGAAGGACAGCGTAACAGTAAGTGATGACGGAAGTATAACAGTTCAGGGATTTACTGATTCAAAAATATATATGACAGGAAAGAATGGTGAAAAAATCGAAGTAGCGGATGTTTCGGTGAATACACCTAAATATACTGATGATGTGGTTGTTAGAGCTGTTGGAACAGATCCATATACACCAGAGTTAAGTGATTATACAAGTCTTTCAGGTGATAAACCGATAGAATGGACTTCGGCAGACAAAGATATAATGAAAGTTACAGACGGTGAACTTGAGGCTGTAGGAATCGGTGATACAACCATAAATGCGGTTATTACTGCAAAAAATGGCGATGTTTGGAACATCGGAGTTCCTGTAACAGTTACAAACCCGGTCATTCCTGACAGTAAAATGATTGTTGCTGCCGGTGGAAAAAAAGCAATAAAATTAGAAGGAGCATGTGAGAGCAGTGCAGTAACTTTGATAAAATCATCAAAAAATAAGGTATCACTTACAGATGATGGCAAGTTGTACGCATTAAAAAAAGGAACAGACAACATAACAGTTTCTGTTGACGGAAAAGAAATGGATTGTGATGTTACGATTACCAATCCGTCTTTAAGATATACAACTATAGTGACATACAAAGGTGCAAAAAGAAAAATGCCTGTAAAGGGAACAGTTTCAGGCAGTGATGTTACATACAAATCAAAGAATGCTTCTGCTGTCGATGTGACAGACACTGGAGTTATAAGTGCAAAAAAATCAGGTCATGTAAAGGTAGTTGCAAATGTAGACGGAAAAAATATTACGGCCAATGTTGAAATTGCTTCTAAAAATGCTTATAGGGCAGCAAAAAAAGAAATTGAGATTTCAAAGACAAAGACAAGATACAGTCAGGCAAGAAGAATGTCTGCTCATTATTATGACTGCAGTTCAATAGTTTGGAGAACATATAAAAGATATGGAGTCAATTTCGGAGTAAATTCATCATGGGCACCTACAGCGGCAAGTATGGGATACTGGTGCACAAAAAATAATAAGGTTATTTATAAAAAAGGAGTTTCAGCTTCAAAGCTTCTTCCGGGAGATGTAATTTTTTATTCATATCAGAAAAACGGAAGATATAAAAATATCAGTCATGTGGAGATGTATGTTGGAAACGGGAAGAGTGTTTCAGCAAGCAGTTCTCATAACAGGGTTATACATTATGCATATAAAAACAGTTCTGTAGTAATGATTGCAAGACCGACAAAATAGTGATAGATTATTAGTTATATTGTGGTTATATACTTTAAATTATAATTTGAAAAATTGGAGGCAATGAGGATTAAAATGAAAATAGTCGTTTTAGCTGGTGGTATAAGTACGGAGAGAGATGTATCTCTTATTTCAGGTGCAGGTATTTTAAAAGCTCTTAGGGAAAAAGGACATCAGGTTATTCTTCTCGATGTGTTTCTTGGATATAAAAAAAGAGGCGATGATGTAAGTAATATATTTGAAAAAGCTGATGAGATGGACAGTCAGGTAAATGATATACAGTCGGTTGACCCCGATATTGATGAAGTTAAGAAAATGAGATATGGTGATGAAAAAGGTCTGTTTGGACCAAATGTTATAGAAATCTGCAGACAGGCAGATATAGTTTATATGGGGCTTCACGGTGCAGATGGTGAAAACGGAAAGGTTCAGGCAGCTTTCGATGTACTCGGAATAAAATATACAGGTTCAGATTATCTTGGAAGTGCTCTTGCAATGGATAAAGGAATGGCAAAGAAGATATTTTTACAAAGTAAAATACCTACGCCAAATGGTTTTACCATGACTAAATCCCATACTCATGAACTTCCTGAAGAAATTGGTTATCCATGCATTGTCAAGCCCTGTTGCGGCGGTTCCAGTGTCGGAATGAGTATTGCCAAAAATGAGGCAGAGTACAAAAAAGCTCTTGATTTAGCATTCAAATATGAGAACGAAGTAGTAGTCGAGGAATATATTAAAGGAAGAGAATTTTCAGTAGGTGTTATCGGTGGAAAGAGTCTGCCTATTATAGAAATTATACCAAAGTCAGGGGTATATGACTATGAGACAAAATATCAGCCCGGAATGGCGACAGACGTTTGTCCGGCTCCACTTTCGGATGAGATAACAGACAAGATGCAGACATATGCCATTGATGTATACAGGGAACTTAAGCTTGGCTCATATGCCAGAATTGATTTCTTACTCGATGCGGATGATAATATGTACTGCCTTGAAGCAAATACCCTTCCGGGAATGACAGCTACAAGTCTTTTGCCACAGGAGGCAAAAGTTCTCGGAATAGAGTACGGAGTTTTGTGTGAGCAGGTTATAGCTCAGGCAATTGCGGCATATAACGGTGAGTCAGAAAAACTTCCTAAACCGGGAACAAACAGCAATTATGGAAAATCTGACTTAAAAGAACTTGCATAATTTAAAACTGCTTTATTAAAATATAAATTATAAAATATTGAATAAGCTGCCGGCGGAGTGTTCTGCCGGCAGAAAAACTTTAGAATGGGAGCTTAGTCATATGAGAGAATTGACAATAAAAAAAATAGCTGAAATCTGCAACGGTAAGTTTTACATAGGAGACAAGACACAAAATCAGGAAATTTCTTCAATTACGACAGATAGCAGAAAAATTGAAAAAGACTGTATGTTTGTCGCGATAAAGGGAGAGAGAGCAGACGGTAATAAATTTATAGATAAAGCATATGAGGACGGTGCTTTGGTATGTTTATCGGAAAATGAACCTGATGCAAATGATGTCAATATTTCAGAAAATAAAGGATATATAGTTGTAAAATCATGTTTTCAGGCATTAAAAGATATAGCAGAGTTTTATCGTGAAGTTATGCAGACAAAAATAGTAGGAATTACAGGAAGTGTCGGAAAAACATCGACAAAAGAGATGCTTGCATCGGTAATGTCAGAAAAATTTAATACATTAAAGACACAGGGCAATTTTAACAACGAAGTAGGTGTCCCACTTACATTGTTTAGATTGAGAGAGGAACATGAACTGGCAATAGTAGAGATGGGAATAAGTGATTTTGGTGAGATGTCACGGCTTGGAAAAATAGTTAAACCGGATATGTGTGTTATAACAAATATAGGTCAGTGCCATCTTGAAAATCTCGGTGACAGAGACGGTGTTCTTAAAGCAAAGACAGAAATATTTAATTTCATTAAAGATGGTGGTAAAGCATTTCTTAACGGGGATGATGATAAGCTTGCAACAGTTAAGGAAGTGAATGGTTTAAAACCTGTTTTCTTTGGATTTGATAAGAAAAATGATGTATATGCAACAGATGTAGAGACAAAAGGTCTTGCAGGAACATCTTTTACGGCAGTTACACCTAAGGGAAAAATGAAAATTCGTGTAAATGTTCCCGGACATCATATGGTATCAAATGCGCTTGCGGCAGTTGCTATCGGACTTGAACTTGGCTTAAATGAAAATCAGATTGCAGCGGGAGTTGCAGCATTTGAGCCGGTATCAGGGCACAGCAACATTGTTGAAACTAAGCATTTTACGATAATGGATGACTGTTATAATGCAAACCCTGTTTCTACGAAAGCAGGAATTGATGTTCTGACACAGACTGATGAAAGAAAAATTGCGATACTCGGTGATATGTTTGAACTGGGTGCTGATGAAAGAAAAATGCATTATGAGGTTGGTGAATATGCAGCTAAAAAAGGCATAGACTGTATCGTGTGTGCAGGAGAACTTGCAAAAGAGTATTATGACGGCGCAAAGGCAGCAGGCAGAAAAGAGAACTTATATTATTTCCAATCAAGAGATGAGGCAATAGAAAATTTGAAAGATATTGTAAAAGAGAATGATGCAATTCTTGTAAAGGCATCTCATGGAATGAAATTTGAAAAGATAGTTGAAGTTTTAAAACAGATGTGATAGAATAATTTGCGTTAAAGGCTTTGAATGTGCAAAGTAGTTATAAATTATTCATTTAGAGAGAAGATGTCCCCGGCTGAAAGCATCTTTATGTTACGGTTTATGATGAATTTCCTACAGGAGCTTCACTGTTGAATTTTTTTAGTAGGCAGTGACGGATTGGCAGCCGTTATTTGCAAATTAAGTGTTTATGTGTAGTTCACATGAAAATCAGGGTGGTACCGCGGCAGAAGCCGTCCCTGACTGCAGGCAGTTTGGGAGGTACCTTTATATATAAAACTTTCCGTTTTGTTTGCGGAAAGTTTTTTTATGTTATAGGAAAGATATGTCATTAAAAATGACAGCGAAAAATATAAGAAAGGAAAAAAGAAATGAAAGACAAACTTAAAAAAATTCTTGATGATGCGATGACACAGATTGATTCGTCAGAGCATTTGGACAGACTTAATGAGATTAAGGTATCATTTTTAGGAAAAAAAGGAGAACTTACATCTGTATTAAAAGCGATGAAAGAGGTAGCACCGGAGGACAGACCGAAGGTTGGACAGCTTGTAAATGAAGCAAGAAAAGCTATTGAAGAAAAATTAGATGAAAAAAGAGATATATTTGAGAAAGCGGTTTTGGAGGAAAAACTTAAGAGTGAGACGATAGATGTTACACTTCCGGGCAAAAAACTTGCAATGGGTCATAGTCATCCAAATACAATAACACTTGAAGAAGTTGAAGATATATTTGTAGGAATGGGATATGAAGTTGTTGAAGGTCCTGAAGTTGAATATGATTATTATAACTTTGAGGCACTTAATATTCCTGATAATCATCCGGCAAAAGATGAGCAGGACACATTCTATATAACAAAGGACATTCTTCTTCGTTCACAGACATCATCAGTTCAGGTTCATGAGATGGAGAAGGGAAAACTTCCTATAAGAATGATAGCACCGGGAAGAGTATTCCGTTCAGATGAGGTAGATGCTACACATTCACCTACATTCCATCAGATAGAGGGACTTGTAATCGACAAGGATATAACTTTTGCTGATCTTAAAGGAACACTTCAGGAATTTGCAAAGAGACTTTTTGGAGAGGATACAAAAGTAAAATTCCGTCCTCATCATTTCCAGTTTACAGAGCCGAGTGCAGAGATGGATGTTACATGTTTTAAGTGTGGCGGAAAAGGCTGCCGTTTCTGTAAAGGTTCAGGCTGGGTAGAAATTCTTGGATGTGGCATGGTGCATCCACATGTACTTGAGATGAGTGGAATAGACCCTGAGGAATATACAGGATTTGCATTTGGTGTAGGTCTTGAGAGAATCACATTGTTCAAATATGAAATTGACGATATGAGACTTTTATATGAAAATGACACTCGTTTCCTTAAACAGTTCTAAAATTTGTAAAAAGTAATGATAGTAGAAAAGAAAGCAGGTATAAAAATATGGATACATCTTTTTCATGGATAAAAGCATATGTTCCTGAACTTGATTGTACGGCTCAGGAATATACGGATGCGATGACTTTGTCAGGCACAAAAGTTGAGGGATTTACTGAATTTGACAAGAATCTTGATAAAATTGTTGTAGGTAAAATAAATAAAATTGAGAAACATCCTGATGCAGATAAACTCGTTATTTGTCAGGTACAGGTAGACGAAGAGGGCACAGAAGTACAGATTGTAACAGGAGCATCAAATGTGGCAGAAGGTCAGAAGGTGCCGGTTGTTCTTGATGGAGGACATGTTGCAAGCTCACATAAAGATGGAGAATCAGAAAACGGATTTAAGATAAAGAAAGGAAAACTCCGTGGTGTTGAATCATTCGGAATGATGTGCTCTATTGAGGAACTCGGTTCAACAACTGATATGTACCCTGATGCTGCAAAAGATGGAATTTACATTTTAAGTGATAATCCTGAGTACAAGGATGCAAAAATCGGTTCAGATGTAGTTGAACTTCTTGGACTTCATGATGTAAGATTTGAGTATGAGATAACATCAAACAGAGTTGACTGTTTCGGAATGATTGGTATTGCAAGAGAGGTTGCAGCAACATTTGGCAAGGAACTTGTCGTACCGGAAGTTAAAGAGACGGGAAACAGCGAAGATGTAAATGATTATATATCAGTAGATGTGAAAAATCCTGAGCTTTGCCCAAGATATACAGCAAGAGTTGTAAAGAACATTAAAATTGCACCATCCCCTGAATGGATGCAGAGAAGACTTGCATCAGTCGGAATACGTCCTATAAACAATATCGTAGATATAACAAACTATGTTATGGAAGAATATGCACAGCCTATGCATGCATATGACCTTGACAAGATTGAGGACAGAAAGATTATCGTAAGAAAAGCAGATAAGGGAGAGAAGTTTGTTACACTCGATGGTCAGGAAAGAGAACTTGATGACACAATGCTTATGATATGTGACGGAAAGAAGCCTGTCGGAATAGCAGGTATCATGGGTGGAGAAAACTCAATGATAACTGACGATGTAACGACAATGCTTTTTGAGGCTGCAACATTTGACGGAACAAATATCAGACTTTCAGGAAAGAAACTTGGTATGCGTACTGATGCTCAGGCAAAATTTGAAAAGGGACTCGACCCGAATAATGCAATGGAAGCAATGAACAGAGCATGCCAGCTTGTAGAGGAACTTGGGGCAGGTGAAGTTGTCGGTGGAGCAATAGATTACTATCCGGTAAAGAAAGAGCCGATAACAATACCTTACAATGTGGAAAAGATAAATGCACTTCTTGGAACAGACATTGATGAAGATACAATGGTAAAATATTTTGAAAAACTTGACCTTACTGTTGATACAGATAAGAAAGAAGTTATCGTTCCTACATGGAGACAGGATCTTGAGAGACTTGCCGACCTTGCAGAAGAAGTAGCAAGATTTTACGGATATGACAAGATTCCTATGACACTTCCAAAGAGTTCTGCAACAGCAGGAGGATTGTCTGAAAAACTTAAACATGAAAAAGCGGCAAGAATAGTAGTAGAAGGTTACGGATTTAATGAGGGAATGACATTCTCATTTGAGAGTCCGAAAGTTTATGATAAGTTAAATCTTCCTGAGGATGATGTACTTAGAAAAAGCATAAAGATAACAAATCCTTTAGGTGAGGATTACAGTGTAATGAGAACATCTGCACTCGGTGGAATGCTCACATCACTTTCAACCAATTATAATAGAAGAAACAAGAATGTAAGACTTTATGAACTTGCAAATGTATATCTTCCAAAACAGCTTCCACTTACTGAACTTCCGGATGAGCGCATGCAGCTTACACTCGGAATGTATGGGGATGGAGATTTCTTCACAATGAAAGGTGTTATAGAAACACTTATGTCAAAACTCGGTCTTAAGAAAAAGGCAGAGTATGACCCACAGGCGGGAAAAGCCTTTCTCCATCCGGGACGTCAGGCAAAAGTTATGTATGACGGAGTACAGATTGCTTATTTGGGAGAGGTTCATCCGACAGTACAGAAAAACTTTGCAATCGGAGAGAGAACATATATTGCTGTAGTTGATATGAAAGCAATTATGGATAAGGCTGATTTTGAAGTAAAATATGAGGGTGTACCGAAATTCCCTGCTATGACAAGAGATATAAGTCTTAGCATGAAGAAGGAAGTTCTTGCAGGAGATGTAGAGAAAATCATAAGCAAAAAAGGTGGAAAACTTGTAGAGTCATATGAACTTTTTGATGTATATGAGGGTTCACAGATTGGCAAAGGATTTAAGTCACTTGCATACAAGATAGTATTCAGAGCAAAGGATCACACTCTTAAAGACGATGAAGTAAATGCGGCAATGGATAAGATTATAAAAGCACTTGCTGAGATAGAAGTTGTACTTCGCCAGTAATATAAGTAAACATTACTTAAAGTATACCCGGCGTATAAGATAAATTTATGATAAACAGGCAGTATCGTTAAAAAACGGAATTGCCTGTTTATTGTGTAATAAAAATTTAATTATTTTAATATAGTAAAACTGATAAATTTAATATATTATGATATAATGAACGCTGAAGCGTTCATCTTAAAAGTTTCTAGCGAAACTTTGTTATGCGCAAAAAACATGCGCAGTTATTATGATATAATGAACGCTGAAGCGTTCATATTATGTGCAAAAGAATATGCACAAATTTTAGGCGCATTGGAATGGGGAATAAAATGAAAAAGAAACATAAGTTTATAATAAGAGCTGTTTCATGGATTTTATTTATAATATATCTTATAATGATGGTTTATTTTTTGTTTTTTAGTGAAATGCTGGGAAGAACACCGAGTGATACATATCACTATAATTTAAAGCCGTTTACCGAAATACAGCGGTATATGACATATTATAGAAAACTCGGCAGTTTTTATGTTATTTTAAATCTTATGGGAAATGTTATATGTTTTATGCCGTTGGGGTTTGTGTTACCGATTTTATCTAATAAAAACAGAAATATTTTTAAAGTTACACTTATATGCCTTTTATGTTCAATTACAGTCGAATTGACACAGCTTGTATCTAAACTTGGTTCCTGCGATGTAGACGATGTGATTTTAAACACATCAGGTGGGATTTTGGGATATATATGTTTTATGATATGCATGTTTATATTCAGACATAAAACATCAAAGAAAAGGCGGAAGAAAAAATGAAATATATAAGTATAGAGGAGTATTATGTTTAAGAAAAAGCGAAAAAAAGAAGGTGAACTGAGACTTACCGATAAAAAGCATCCTATATCGGGAATATGGTCAGTTTTGATAGGAGTATTTGCACTTATTATGTTTATTGCCACATGCTTTATCTCAGGGGATAATGGTGGAAAAGGTGGAATGATAGTCGGTGTAGTGGGAATACTTTGTTTTATTATAAGTATCTCAGGATTTATTTTATCGTGGATGAGTCTCAGAAAAGAAAACATAAGATATCTGTTTCCGACTATAGGTGCTGTTGTCAACGGATTGCAGATAATAGGTTATATGATAGTTTACATATGGGGTTCATATATGTAAACTGATAATGATGTGGATAAATTCAGAATAAGTTCGTATAATTTGTGCAAAAAGAATAAAAAAAATTATGTTTTTTGTAAATAAAATAAAAGTTATAATCAGACTTATTAAGCAGAAGAAATAATATATTTTGTTATTACTGTTAAAAAGTATATGGAAACGAGGAAGATTATTATATGGCAATGAACTTTTCAGAAGAAGAAAAAAAGAAAATGTTAGAAGATGATTCTGAAATTTATCAGAAGAGAGAAGATGGACTTGACGCAAACAACGGAGAGTTAAAAAAATTAAAAGGCCGTCAGAAGAGAGAGTATTTCAGACAGTACTATATGGGGACTGTGGCAGTTATTGTGGTTGTAGCAGTTCTTGCAGTTTTGTTTTTTAAGAATGCCGTTGAGAAAAAACCACAGTGTGCTCTTTATATAGCAATAGAAGATGATGTTCTCGATGAAGATAAAGTTGCTGATTTTGAAAAAGAAATTGAGAAATACTTAAATATTGATGGTGAAAAGGAATATGTAAAGATAGACAACGGAACAGATTCTAAACAGGTTCAGACATATATTTATTCAGGGATTATCGACGTTGTTATAGCATCGGAGGATACATATAAGACAAGGTCTAAAGAGGGTTGTATGATGGAACCTTCGGCAGATGGCACAGTATCATTTTACAAGGACTATGACAAGGATAAGCAGTTTTTCTCTGAATATGTATCTGGAGAGGATGTAAGAGAAAGCAAAAAGACTGCCAATGAAGCTGAATCAACAGACGGTAAAACGTATAATTTCGGTCTTTATTTAGACGGAAGTGAGAAATACACTAAATCACTTGGAGGACTTTTAAAAAAGCCCGTAATAGGTATAACTGCGACATCAAAGCATACGGAAGAAGCTGTTCAGTTTATAAAGTGGATGATGAAATAATAAGATGTAAAAATATACCAAAAAAAGTCTATTTATGGTGTTTATTATAGTATTTTTGCTAAAATGTAAAAAATTGGTTGACAGACGGTTATTTATGTATATAATAATAGTCATGACAAAGGTGTCACGAAGAAACATTCGTGGCATCTTTTTGTATTATTTGCCAGTTAGATTTGTTGTCCGGACGCACAGATTAAAACCAGGTTAAAACATGATACATTCTGATAATTATATATGAATTTTTGGAATGGCATCACGATAAAAAGGAGGCACATTTATATGTCAAATGAAATTTTAGATTATATTAACAGTAATCTGTGGGGTGTTTGGTATCTCATAGGTGCTGCATTGGTTTTCTGGATGCAGGCAGGCTTCGCAATGGTTGAAGCAGGATTTACAAGAGCAAAAAACTCGGGAAATATTATTATGAAAAACCTTATGGACTTTTGTATAGGAACAGTAATGTTCATTGTGATAGGTTATTCATTATTACTTGGAAGCGATGTCGGAGGCTTTTTTGGAGCACCGGGATTTGATATATTTAAAAATTATGCGGATTTTGATTTCTCGGGATTTGTATTTAACTTAGTATTCTGTGCTACAACAGCTACTATAGTTTCAGGTGCAATGGCAGAGAGAACTAAGTTTATCTCATATTGTGTATATTCAGCAGTTATCTCAGCAGTTATTTATCCGATTGAGGCTCATTGGACATGGGGCGGCGGATTTCTTGCACAGATGGGATTTCATGATTTTGCCGGTTCAAACTGTATTCACATGGTAGGTGGTATATGCGCTCTTATCGGAGCAGCAATGCTTGGACCTCGTATCGGTAAATTCAGTAAGAGAACAGGAAAACCACATGCTATCCCTGGTCACAACCTTACAATAGGTGCACTCGGAGTATTTATACTTTGGTTAGGATGGTATGGATTTAACGGTGCAGCAGCAACTTCACTTGAGGATTTAGGTTCAATCTTTCTCACAACAACAATTGCTCCTGCAGTAGCAACGGTGGTATGTATGATATTTACATGGATTAAATATGGCAAGCCTGATGTTTCAATGTGTCTTAATGCATCACTTGCAGGTCTTGTTGCAATTACAGCATCATGTGATGTTACTGATTGTTTAGGTTCATTTATCATCGGTGCAGTAGCAGGTGTGCTTGTTGTATTCGGTGTATGGCTTCTTGACTATAAACTCAAGATTGATGACCCTGTAGGTGCGGTAGCAGTACATATGATGAATGGTATCTGGGGAACATTTGCAGTCGGACTTTTCGCTACAAAATCAGCACCGGGATTTCAGATTGCGCTTGATGGAGGAGCAATAAAAGCCGAGGGTCTTTTCTATGGCGGTGGATTTACACAGCTTGGACTTCAGTTGATTGGTATGGGAGCGACAATAGCATGGACAGTTGTTACAATAACTATAACATTCCTTGCCATTAAACATACATTAGGTCTTAGGGTATCAGCAGAGGAAGAACTTCAGGGTCTTGATTCGGTTGAGCATGGTCTTTCATCAGCATATGCAGACTTTATGCCGGCAGGAAACATGTTCTACTCAGCAGGAACTTCAATTGAGACACTTAAGGGAAATGTGCCTATGGATAAAGCGGTTGAAGTTACAAACGTATCAAAAACTTCAGCACCTAAGCCTGCTGCATTTAAGGAAAATAAGAAAGAGGAAAATACGGAAACAGCTAAACTTACAAAGGTTTCAATTATATGTAAGCAGAGTAAGTTTGAGGAACTTAAAGAATCTCTTAACAATATAGGAGTAAACGGTCTTACAGTTACTCAGGTACTTGGATGTGGAACACAGAAGGGTATGACGACGAAATATCGTGGTGCAGAACTTGATGTGGTACTTCTTCCTAAGATGAAAGTTGAAGTCGTAGTAAGTGCCGTACCTGTAGAGGAAGTTATTGAGACAGCTAAGAAAGCACTCTATACAGGAAATATCGGAGATGGAAAGATTTTTGTATACGATGTTGAAAATGTTGTTAAGGTTCGTACAGGTGACAGTGGATTTGATGCATTGCAGAGTGATGATGAGCTTTAATTGCCGTCTGGGGTACTCAAAATCTTTACAATAGCTGTCTATGTGCCGGTAAGTGGATTTTGAATAATTTTATAAAATATATAGAATATTATAAAGAGAACGGATTAGGGAGACTTTTTAAGTCTCCTTAATTTTGCAAAAATACCAAAAATTAAAATAATAAATAAAATGGTGCAAATGGCGCAGTTTTAATGAATTGTAACAATCGTAACAAAAATGTAATGCCGCTAAGTATTGACATTGTATCAATTTAAAACTATAATTCGTAAAGTGGAATAGGGAAAAGATATAATGATTTATGGAGGATATCATGAAAATCAGTAATAAACAAAAGAATAGTATTACAGGTAACAATGGTACATCGGGTCTTGGCAAAAAGATTGCTGCGATTGCTGTTGGTGTTGTAGTGGTTTTGGTACTCGCAATTGCAATTGGAATAAGAGTTTACTACAATGGACATTGGTACTCAAATACTAAAATAGGTGATAAAGATGTTTCCGGTATGACACTTTCGGAAGCAACAAAAACTATGAAAGAAGTTTACAGTTCATATGAGCTTCAAATTAAAGGACGTGATGAAGGAAGCCTTACAATAAACGGTGATGACATTGATTATAATGTTGACGTTGAGACAGCTGTAAAAAAGGCATATGAAAAACAGCATTCAAAGTTTTCTTTTTCAAAGTTATTTAAAAGCAATGATACAAAGATAGAACCAAAAGTTTCATTCGATGAGAATAAAGTTAATTCTATATTGAAATCTGCATCAATTGTAAAAGGAGACAGCAATTATAAAATAGTTGCTCCTGTAGATGCGAAGGCAGCATATTCTAAAAAGAAAAATAGTTATCAGGTTGTAAAAGAAAATCAGGGAAATACTCTCGATAAGGATAAGTTTTCAGAAGAAGTTAAAAAAGCACTTGATAACGGAGAGACATCAATGGATATAAGTGACAGCGAGAAGTATCCCGATGTATACGTTAAACCGGAGATTACGTCTGATGATAAGGAGATAAAAAAAGAAGTTAATGCATGTAATGCAGTAGCACTCAGATGGGTGACGTGGACTATTCATAAGGGAGTTAAGGAAAGTGCGACACCTGAGGACATCAGCAAGTGGATTACATATAATAACGGAAAAGTTGTTCTTGACAATCAGGCAATGCGTGACTGGATGGAAAAATTATGCTTAAAGTATAAGACATTAGGCGGAACAAGAAAATTTAAGAGCCACACAGGAAAGATGATTAAACTTTCAGGTGGTGATTATGGATGGCAGCTTGATTATGAAAAAATGTGCGCTCAGTTAAAAGACAGCGTAAACAAAAAGATAAGCAAAAAACTTCAGCGTGCATATATTAAAAACCAGGATGAAGAAAGCCAGAAAGCCGTGACAATCACAAATAAACCTGAATGGCTTGGAACAGCATACAGATATGACCCTAAAAATAAGATGAATGATTGGAATAAAAACAGCTATGTAGAAGCTGATTTAGGAGCACAGATGGTCTATGTCTTTAAAAATGGAAAGATTATCTACTCATGCCCTACAATTTCAGGAAAGCCAGTACCGGGAAGAAAGACAACAACAGGAATGTTCTTTATAAAAGACCATGCAAGACACAGAGTGCTTAGAGGAGACAATTATGCTACACCTGTCGCAAACTGGGTACGAATCACATGGACAGGAACAGGATTCCATCAGGCAGAATGGCAGCCGTGGGGAAGCTGGAGTCCTAGCCTTTATAAAGTGAGAGGTTCACATGGATGTCTCAACCTCAGCCCATCAAGTGCAGCAAGTATATATGATCTTACAAGCTATAAACAGATTGTATTTATGCATTATTAAAAATTATAATAAAAAACAGTTCTATTTCTGAGTATCTCAGAAGTAGAACTGTTTTTTTGTATAAACTTGATTATTATAAATATTTTTCATAGTTCTTATTATATGATGAAAGTTTGTATCACAAAAAATGTATCACAGTATATATTCAGATAAGACTATCAATACACAGCCAAAAAAAGGATTATATTTTACAACAAAGGGCGTTAGAAAATATAATCCTTTTTTTGGCGTCCGATTTTTGTGTCCGGCATTTCTAAAACTATCCAAACAACTTAACTCCGTCAGCTTCACCATAAACAGCAAAACCGTCAAAATCGTTCTGCTCAAGTTTATTTAAGAATTTACCAAGTTTTTTAGGTCGTGCGATAACTGAAACCATATATTCATTTCTTAAATCTTCTGCATATGAAAGAGCATCTGCATAGTTTTCGCTGTCATAGAAAACAGCAATACGTTTTTTACGGTCAGGAATTGAATAATTCTGTTCCATAAGGATACCGAAAATTCTCTCAAACCCGATAGAGAAACCTACTGCAGGGATATCCTGATTTAAGAATTTTCCGATAAGATTATCATAGCGTCCACCACCTGCAACTGCGCCGCTGTAACCCTCGGCTGCGACTTCAAAAATAGTACCTGTATAGTAACCCTGACCTCTTACAAGAGAAGGAGTGAACTCAACAGGGATTGTTCCGTTTGAAGCTTTAGATACAGTATCAATAATATATTTAAGGTCATTTACATATTCTGCATCACAGACATCAGCGATGGAGTCAAGAGTTAAACTTCCTCCCTCGAAGAGGTTGATAAATTTTTCGACAGAGTTTTTATCAAATTCATTATCTTCAAGTTCTGCCTTTACGCCGTCAATTCCGATTTTGTCAAGTTTATCAAAGATAATGGCGAGCTTTTCATTGTCAGCTTCATCAAAACCTGCATAAGAGAAAATACTTTTAAGGATACGGCGGTCATTTATCTTGACTGTATAATTTTTAAGACCTACTCTGTTTAAAGCTTTTGTAGTAGTAAGAATAAGTTCTATTTCAGCATCTCGTGAATCGTTTCCTATAATATCTATATCACACTGCATAAATTCACGCAGACGTCCTTTCTGAGGTCTTTCTGCTCTGTAAACTCTGTCCATCTGAATTACCTTAAAAGGTGTCATAAGTTCGTTTTTATTATTTGAAAAATATCTGGAAAGAGGAAGAGTGAGGTCATATCTAAGTCCCATATCTGAGAGTTCTTTTTCTGTCACATCGCTTTTTTCGAGAGCAGATGAAAGTTTTTTTCCTCTTTTGAGAACTCTGAATATAAGGTTAAGGTTTTCACCGCCCTCACTTTTATCAAGATTTACGGCATCTTCGATAATAGGTGTAGTGATGCGCACAAAACCTGATTCTCTATATGTTTCAGCGATTACATTTTGAAGATAATCTCTTATTTCAACTTCTTTTGGAAGGTAATCTCTTGTTCCCTTGACTGGTGTAGATTTCATATTGTTAACCATCCTTTCTGAAATATAATTTTGGTAAAATTTACACATTAACTTAAAATCATGTTTTTAATAAAATAACCTTTAATACTTTATCATATCTTGCCTTTGAGGGCAAGGACGGGATAGATTGCGTAAATAAGCTGCGTAAATAAGTCAAAAAAATCTTTTTTGACTTATTAGCGTGAATAGTGTAAAATTGGAAAGTGAAAAAAGCCGTAGTATCGGTGAGTTAAACTATATGGAGGAAAGACATGGATAATAAGTTAAAAGTTGGTATCCTTGGTGGTACTGGAATGGTAGGACAGAGATTTATCTCATTATTAGAAAATCACCCTTGGTTTGAGGTTGTAGCAATTGCTGCAAGCCCAAGAAGCGCAGGAAAGACATATGAGGAAGCAATCGGGGGTCGTTGGAAGATGACTACACCAATGCCTGAAGCCGTTAAGAAGATTGTGGTACAGGATGTCAGCGATGTTAAGAATGTTGCTTCAAAAGTTGATTTCGTATTTAGTGCAGTAGATATGACAAAAGACGAAATTAAAAAAATTGAAGAGGAATATGCAAAGACAGAGACTCCAGTTGTTTCCAACAATAGTGCACATAGATGGACACCTGATGTACCGATGGTTGTGCCTGAACTTAATCCGGAGCATCTTGAAGTTATCGCAGACCAGAAAAAGCGTCTTGGAACAACAAGAGGATTTATAGTAGTTAAACCAAACTGTTCTATTCAGAGTTATACACCTGCACTTCATGCCCTCAAAAAAGCAGGATATGAGCCAAAGACAGTTGTTGCAACAACATATCAGGCTATTTCAGGAGCAGGAAAGACATTTAAGGACTGGCCTGAGATGGAACACAACATCATTCCGTTTATCGGTGGTGAGGAAGAAAAGAGTGAGCAGGAACCGCTTCGTATATGGGGACATGTTGAGAATGGACAGATTGTAAAAGCAGAAGGACCTGTTATTACAACACAGTGTATCCGTGTACCTGTACAGGATGGTCATACAGCAGCAGTATTTATGACATTTGAAGAAGGAAAGAAGCCTTCTAAAGAAGAAATTATTAAAGTTTGGAGAGAGTTTAGTGGTATGCCACAGGAACTCGGACTTCCAAATGCTCCAAAGCATTTTATACAGTATCTTGAAGAGGATAACCGTCCACAGGTTTCACTTGACGTAAACTATGAAAACGGATTCGGTGTATCACTTGGACGTCTTCGTGAAGATACAGTATTCGATTACAAATTTGTTGGTTTATCACATAATACTGTTCGTGGTGCAGCAGGTGGAGCCGTACTTATCGCAGAGCTTCTTAAAGCTAAGGGATACATTACAGCAAAATAATTTATAAGCGCCCATATATTTTACGGCGGATTCAGTTATGTTAAAAACTAATAACAGTAACATGAATGGAGGTGCCATATGAATAAGTATCGAATTTTAGTCAAAGGAATTGTTCAGAAGGGCAATAGATATCTGACAGTAGAGAAATGGTACGATGACAATATCGTAGAACCTTATCAATGGGAATTTATTGATGGAGAGGCAGAGTTTGGTGAATCACCGGACAAAGCAGTAGTTAGAAACATTCAGGAGCAGACGGGACTTATTACGGAGGTAGACAGAGTTCTTTATACATGGACATTTATGATCGGTTCAGAGTGCAATTTGGGACTGGCTTATCTTTGTCTCACAGAGCAGGACGAGGATGATGTTGTGTTATCGGAAGAATTGCATGATGCTAAGTGGATTGAAGCTATGGATTTTGAAAATTACATTCATAATAAGCGTATGCTTGAAGACCTTGAAAAGGCGGAACTTTATTAAATAAAAAGAGTGCATCTGTCAATGAAATTTGGCGGGTGCTCTCTGTGTATATAGGGAAAGGCATAAACATATTATGGAAAAAATTCTTATAAAAAATGGCAGGCTGGTGGATCCTGCAAATAATATTGACGAAAAAAAAGATATTCTTATAGAGGGTGGGAAAATAAAAGAAATTGCTGATTGTATAATGCCGGCTGAGGATGCAGAGATGATAAATGCAGAGGGAAAAGCAGTTATGCCCGGATTTATTGATTTGCATGTACATTTGAGAGAGCCTGGATTTGAATATAAGGAGACTGTTGAAACGGGTGCTAAGGCAGCAGCTAGGGGTGGAGTTACATCTATTTGTCCTATGCCAAATACCAAACCCGTTATTGATAGTGCCGAGAGTGTAAAAGATCTGCTTAAAAGAGCAGAAAACGCACCTGTTCATATTCTTCCGATAGGAGCCTGCACTGTCAGGCAGGAAGGCAAAGAGCTTGCCGACATTGAGGGGATGAAAGAAGCAGGAATAGTTGCGCTTAGCGAGGATGGCAAATCTGTTATGGATTCGGCATTGTTTAGAAAGTCGTTAAAAGAGGCTGCCAGACTTAATCTGCCGATGTTTTCTCACTGTGAAGATAAGGCTCTTGTCGAGGGCGGTGTCATGAATGCGGGAAAGAAGGCCGAGGAACTTGGACTTCCGGGGATTACAAATTCGGTTGAGGATGTAATTGTTGCAAGAGATATTATTATGTCAAAAGAGGCTGGAAACAGGCTTCATCTCTGTCATTGTTCGACAGCAGACAGTGTAGTTTTAGTTGAGATGGCAAAAAAACAGGGACTTTCTGTAAGTGCGGAAGTCTGCCCGCATCATTTTACTATGTCAGATGATGAGATTACAGAGGACAATGGAAGATTTAAAATGAATCCTCCACTCAGAAGCAGGGCGGATGTTGATGCTTTGAAAGAGGGACTCAAAAACGGAACTATGGAAGTTATTTCTACAGATCATGCACCTCATGGGGCAGAAGAAAAAAATCAAACCATGTTGAAAGCTCCTTTTGGAATTGTTGGTCTTGAAACATCTTTTGCACTTAGTTATACAGAACTTGTGGATAAGGGCATTCTTACGCTTTCGCAGCTTGTAGAAAAAATGAGTGTCAATCCTGCAAAAGTTCTTGGCATAGACAAGGGAAATCTTGCACAGGGGAAGGCTGCCGATATAGTTATTGCAGATATTTCCGAGGAATATGAGATAGACAGCAAAAAGTTTGTATCAAAAGGAAAAAATACACCGTTTGACGGCAAAAAGGTAAAAGGAAGAGTTATAACGACTATTGTCGATGGAAAAATAGTATATCAGGAATAAAGGAATGGAGGAAAATAAATGATAAATAAATTAGTTTCGGAAATTAAGAAAAAAAATGCACCTATAGTTGTAGGCCTTGACCCTATGCTTAATTATGTACCAAAACATGTACAGGAGAAGGCATTTGCAGAATACGGAGAGACACTTGAGGGAGCAGCAGAGGCAATCTGGCAATTTAACAAAGCGATAGTTGATGCCACATATGACCTTATTCCGGCTGTAAAACCGCAGATTGCCATGTATGAGCAGTTTGGAATACCGGGACTTGTATCTTATAAAAAGACTATAGATTACTGTAAGGAAAAGGGACTTGTTGTTATTGGTGACATTAAGCGTGGTGATATTGGTTCTACATCTACAGCATATGCTGTCGGCCATCTCGGAAAAGTTCAGGTTGGTTCAAAGTCTTATGCAGGATTTGACGAAGATTTTGCTACAGTAAACCCTTATCTTGGAAGTGACGGAGTAAAACCTTTTATCGATGTTTGTAAAGAAGAAAAGAAGGGAATTTTCGTTCTTGTAAAGACATCAAATCCATCAAGTGGAGAATTTCAGGATAAGGAAGTTGACGGAAAGCCTCTTTATGAACTTGTCGGTGAGATGGTTTCAAAATGGGGCGAAGACTGCATGGGTGACGATTACAGTTATGTAGGCTGTGTTGTAGGAGCTACATATCCTGAGATGGGAAAAGTTCTTCGTAAACTTATGCCTAAAACATACATTCTTGTTCCGGGATACGGTGCACAGGGTGGTACAGCTAAGGATCTCAAACCATATTTTAATGAGGACGGTCTTGGAGCCATAGTAAATTCTTCAAGAGGAATAATTGCAGCATATAAGCAGGAGGCATACAGCAGATTCGGTGAAGAAAATTTTGCGGATGCATCAAGAGAAGCTGTTATCAATATGAAAAACGATATAAATAGTATTTTTTAAGGAAATGAAATGAGGTTTTTATGGCTGATAAGAAAAAGACTATGGCTGTGATAAAATCACAGGAAAATATAACAAAAGACATATTCAGTATGTGGCTTGAATTTGAAGAAGAGTCAAATGTCGTAGAAGATGCAGTTCCGGGACAGTTTATTTCAATGTACAGTTCTGACGGCAGCAGACTTTTACCAAGACCTATAAGTATATGTGAGATTGATAAAAAATCAGGAAGACTCAGAGTTGTTTACAGAGTTGTCGGAAAAGGAACAGATGAGTTTTCAAAGATGAAAAATGGAGAGAGGATTCCGGTTGTTGGACCGCTTGGAAACGGATTTACCCTTAAAGGAGGAAAAGCCGTACTTATAGGCGGTGGAATAGGAATACCTCCTATGCTTGAACTTGCAAAAACTCTTAACTCTAAGGAAAATGTTTCAGTAGTTCTTGGATACAGGGATAACGATTTATTCCTTAAAGACGAATTTGAACCATATGCCAATGTATATGTTTCTACTGAAGATGGAAGTGTTGGAACAAAGGGAAATGTTATAGATGCAATAAAAGAGAATGCACTTGAGGCAGAAGTGCTTTACTCATGTGGCCCGATACCGATGCTTCGTGGAGTAAAAGCTTATGCACATGAAAAAAATATAGAAGCACAGATTTCAATGGAAGAAAAAATGGCTTGTGGGATAGGTGCATGTCTCGGATGTGTATGTAAATCAAAAGAAATTGATGACCACAGTAAAGTTCATAATAAGAGAATATGCAAAGACGGACCAGTATTTAATGCAGAGGATATAGAAATTTAGGTTACTGTACAGAATGGAGGAAACTTATGAATCTTTCAGTAGATTTTGCCGGAGTTAAAATGAAAAATCCGGTTACAACGGCATCCGGTACATTTGGTTCAGGTGAGGAGTTTAGCGAGTATGTGGATTTGAACAGACTCGGCGCAGTTACAACTAAGGGTGTAGCCAGTGTTCCATGGCCGGGAAATGATACACCGAGAGTTTGTGAGACATACGGTGGGATGTTGAATGCAATAGGACTTCAAAATCCGGGAATAGATACATTTGTAAACAGGGATATACCCTTCTTAAAGAAATATGATACCAACATTATAGTAAATGTATGTGGAAAGACACCTGAGGAATATATAGAAGTTGTTGACAGACTTGCCTCAGAGGATGTATCGATGCTTGAGATAAATATTTCCTGCCCGAATGTTAAGGCAGGCGGCATTGCATTTGGACAAGACCCTAAACTTGTTGAGCAGATTACAGCCAAAATAAAAGCTCATGCAAAACAGCCGGTAATAATGAAACTTAGTCCGAACGTGACAGATATAACAGAGATGGCAAAGGCGGCAGAAGCAGGTGGTGCAGATGCCATATCACTTATAAATACGCTTACGGGTATGAAAATTGATATAAACAGAAGAACATTTGCACTTGCCAATAAGACAGGTGGAATGTCAGGCCCGGCTGTAAAACCGGTTGCCGTAAGAATGGTATATCAGGCAGCAAATGCGGTAAGTATACCTGTTCTTGGAATGGGTGGAATAAGAACGGCAGAGGATGCACTTGAATTTATAATGGCAGGTGCTACAATGGTTGCTGTTGGAACAGCAAACTTTAATAATCCGGCAGCGACAATTGAAGTTATTGACGGAATAGCAGAGTTTATGGACAAAAACGGAGTTAAGGATATAAACGAGCTTATAGGATGTGTAAAATAACACAGATAAAAAAGCAGCTTGCAAAAGATTATAGAAAAGAGGTTTGATTATGGAGAGTTATAAGAAAGAGTTTATAGAGTTTATGGTTGAGAGTGATGTTTTAAAGTTCGGAGAGTTTACTCTTAAGAGCGGAAGAAAATCACCGTTTTTTATGAATGCAGGAGCATATGTGACAGGTTCACAGCTTAAAAGACTTGGAGAGTATTACGCAAAAGCCATACATGAGCACTATGGGGATGATTTTGATGTATTGTTCGGACCTGCATATAAGGGAATACCTCTTAGCGTAACCACAGCTATTGCATACAGTGAATTATACGGAAAAGAAATAAGATATTGTTCTAACCGTAAAGAAGTTAAGGATCACGGAGATACAGGTATTTTACTTGGAAGTAAGATTAAAGATGGAGACAAGGTTGTAATTATTGAGGATGTTACAACATCAGGTAAATCTATAGAAGAGACTTTCCCTATTATAAAAGCACAGGGGGACGTGGAAATAAAAGGTCTTATGGTATCTTTAAACAGAATGGAGAGAGGGCTTACAACAAATGCGAGTGCTCTTGATGAAATTCAGTCAAAATATGGTTTTGGTGCTAATGCAATCGTTACGATGGAAGATGTTGTTGAGTGTCTTTATAACAAAGAGTGTCAGGGAAAGATTCTTATTGACGATAAAATTAAAGAAGCAATAGATGCATACTATGAGCAGTACGGTGTAAAATAAAAACTGATTTTGCATAGATGAAATTTTATTGCGGCTTTTACTAAAGATATTAATGTTAACAATAATTGTAAATACATCGATTTTTATCGGTGTATTTACTGATTTAAAAATAAATTATAGAAATATTAAAATAGTTGTAAATAGGATTGAACTGGAGGTTTGTATGGGAGAAAAAATATATAAAACAATGAAATCCGTAGGGTCATTTAATCTCGTTATGGGGATATTGCTTATAATATCAGGGATTACAACCGGAGTATTATTTATAGCAAAGGGCGCAAGACTTCTCAAAGATAAATCGGAGCTGATGTTTTAATGAAGGTATATGTATTTGGAGCATATAGAGATTTTAAATGCATTGCAGGAGAGTGTATGGCAACATGTTGCAGCGGCTGGAAAATCGTTGTAGATAAAGAAGCATACGAAAGATTTGAAAATATGGAAAATTCCACACTGAGGGAAGATATATTGTCAAATATCGCAGAAAATAACGGTGTATGTTCCTTTAAAAATAAAAGAAACGGTGATTGTGCGATGCTTGACGGTGATGGCTTGTGCAGGATACAGAGAAATTCTGACGAGAAAACACTTTGTAACACATGCCGCAAATATCCAAGGTTATCATTTAAAAGAGAAGACGTTATGCTGCTTTCAATGGCGGCTTCATGTCCTGTTGTTATAAATTATCTCTGTAAATATTACTACAGTAATATCTGGTATGAGATGGCGGATGACAAAAAAATGCATACTATAGTATTTGATGAAATTCCGGAATTATCATATGAACTTAAAAAATTAAATGAATTCTTTGAAAAAATCAAGGAAAAATATTCAACTAAAAATGATATACTTTGTGAATTATTTTATGATTTTGCGGATGCTGCCGTAGATATGATTATAAAATGCGATGACTGCGTATATGTTGACGGAAGTCTGGATATTTACGAATCTCAGATGACTGAAAATTCATTTAACAAAAAATATGATAAATTTCTTGCCGAATATGAAGAAAGATTGATAAAATTTGAGAAAAATTACAGTTTGTATAGATTATTAACAGCCATATATGAGGATAATAATCAGACTTTAAATGAAAGAGTGTATCAGATAACAGGAGAGATTATTATGAACAGGGTTATTTTATTTAGCATGTCTCAGTGTGAGGATAATGAGTTTAGCCGGGATATTGTTCAATCTGTACACTGGGTATATAAGGCTGCTGTACATGGAAAGAGAAGCGCAGGCATAATGCACAAAAAAATCTTAGAAATATTAGCATAATGACGAAAAATAAAATAGAGTATCTTGGAATACGAGAAAAGTGTCGCTGTGAGAGTGACATTTTTTTTGTTTTGTAGAAAAAAGATGTAAAAATTTGTGAATAACAGAGAAAGATATAAATGTGTCTAAAATATGTCACAAAAAGCTTTACATGTTGAATAAAAATATTTATGATTACAAATACGGGAGTTAAATTGAAAAAAATGAAAGAGAAAGGGTAAAATTTATGGGTAGAGAAATAAAACGATTGGAGAAGATGAATGAAAATAGCTTTTTGGAGCAACGGTGGGGACAATATGTGTGTCACATCAAATATGGCATGCATCACATCGATAATTTCTTTAAAAAACGCAGGGATGAAGAGGGAGATTTTACTAGAAAATCATTTTAACAGAGAAAGAGGACTTGAAAAGGTTCTCGTTCAGCAGGATAAAATAGATTTTCTAAGAGAAACAGGCGGATATTATGTAAAGTATGGGTTGGAGTATATACTAAAGAGGATATTTATTGGGGAAGCACATGAGGAGATAATTAGGAGTTCAACAATAAATCTATTGTTATCAAATATGTTTTTATTACCTTCAGGAATGGTCTTTAACAAAGAGGTATTTAATTACGATTTCAGTCTTGTTCACAACGAATTATTTGAGATGCTGGAAAAAGCCGGAGATTATGTGTTTATTGATACTGAATCAAATCAGAATCTTAGTACAAAACAGATTTTGTATGATGCAGATATTGTCGTAGTGAACCTGTCTCAAAATTCTAAAAATATATATGATTTTTTTGAAAACTATACAGCTCTTAGAGAAAAAGCAGTATATATTGTAGGAAAATATCAGCCGGAAAAAAGATGGACCAGGAAAAAGATATGTTATGAGTTTAATATTCCAAGAAACAAAATCGGTGTGATACCGTATAATTCAGAATTTAGTGATGCACTGGAATATGGGAAATTGCAATATTTTTTAAATTATAATTTCACAGGTCCAGTGAGAATGGAAAATGAATATTTCATGAGACAGTGTAAAAAGAGCGCAAATATTATTTTAAACATGATAAATGAGGTGAAAAAGAAAAATGAAAGGCAGCAAAGACAGATATATATAGATAATATATGCAAAAGCGGTATAGGTGAATTTGGGATTATGTCTGAGTACGCCAAACAGAAAATAAATTCATATAAATAACACTGAAAGTATGTTATAATATTCGTGGAGACATAGAGTTTAAGAACGTGTGCAAGTTCTGTGGATAAAGGCAGGAGGAATATATAATATGTCCAATCTGCTTTGCAAGGAGGATTTCTATGGAAAACGGGGGGAATTTAGATTTTTTAAATCATTTAAAGAAACGTCAAAGTGAGTTAGAGAGAATAAATCATCCGATGATACGATATGAAGATTCTTTCAGATATTTATATGTTTTTGGTATTGGAGTCATGGCACTTGGCAATATGAAAGCTATGATGGAACTTCAGGATTATTTTGACGCAATACTTGATAAGCTGTGCATTTCAAAGAAAAACAGAGAACAGATAATAACAGACATAAACAATTATTTTGATTTCAGATTGACAGAGTGTATTGAAAGATTAAAGGAAAAAGAAATACAGTATTGTTTTATACTTGACTTATATAAAATGTATCAGTTGACATTGTGGTCACAGGATTATTGTGAAAAGATACTTGACTATTATCAGCAGATATTCAGATTTTCTGATATAGAGAAAAAGTTTTTTGAGGGATTTAGTGAATGTTCGTCAAAGAAAGATGTTGACAGAGCGACTGAAATGTACAATACATTTAGAAAAAAAGGGTATGAAATCAGATATTCAATACTTACATATTTTTTCCCGGAATTTATACTGGAAGAGGAATATGGCGATATTGTTGTAAAAGCGGGAAAGACATTTGTGATAGACAAACCTGCTATCGTAAACGGAGATATAGAAGTTGAACGCGGAGGTTCGCTTTTGATGAGCGGCGGCATTCTTAAAATATATGGCGGTATAAATGTCAATGGAGGAAGAATAAGACTATACAATACAAGAGTAAGAGTTTTGAAAAATGATTATGAGTATTTTATGCAGATTGACAATGCGGCGATAGTGCAGATTTCAGATTCATTTATTGATTGTGGTCAGTTTAGTGGATTTATGAAGCAGACATCGGGACGGCTTATATTGACGGACACGATAGTAAACAATGCGACGGGCAGCAGAGCAGTATCGTTTTATGGCAGGTCGGCGGTTATAACGAGATGTCGTTTTATCAATTGTGATTGTGGGGCGGTATCATTATATAAGGGAGCAAGGGTAGAGATAAAAAATTGTGAGTTTATAAAATGTGCTGCTGAGTATGGAGCTGCTTTGTATTCTGAGTCCATCGGTAATGTGGAGTGTGAGGACTGCATATTTGACGAGTGTAATGCGAAATATCTCGGAGCAGCAATATATTTCAAGTATCAAAAGTTTGGACAGTATATTAAAAACTGCGTATGCAGGGACTGCAGTCCAAATGAAAATCAGATATTTAATGTTTATGATGATGACTTTGAAATTCAGCGGATTGAAAAAAGGGGGACGGCTGATGATATTAGATATATTAACTAAGTTTAACTGCAGGCGAAAGATATTTCTTACACCTGAGCACCCGTTTTGTTCATACAGCTCTGAATTTAAAGTTATGTATACATCGGCAGTTACCATGCAGGCAAAACTTAACAGAAATATTAAACCGTTGAATAATTTTGAGCTGGAACGCCTGATGAAGTATGGTCTGAAAATGAACTCGGGGGATATAGCATGGGCTCTTAGAAATCTGAAAGAATATGAAAATGTATTTGAATATATTTTAGATAATTTAAAGACAGGCAGGGAAAAGATAATTTTTCTGATGGACTTAGTGAATGTGGCAATGGCAGATAATTTTATATCTCCTGAGGAAAATGAATTTGCATTAAAATTTGCATTGAAACTTGGTATATCAGAAAATATTTATGAACTGATAAAAAAATATATTGTATGTGCATTTGAAGATAATGTGAAAGAATGTTTTGAACTTGCTAAGATAATAAAGAATTTATATCCTAAAATTGAACTTATTGACCTTAAATATTTTGCACTTCAGATTTATGAATCAGTTGAGTGTACACAGAGAGAGATAAACAAAAAAAAGGAAGTAAGAATAACAGACAGGTGTCAAATATATGATGATATTATTCTTGGCAGGGGAACAAAGCTTGTGTTTGACCATGCGCTTGTCAGAATTTACGGAAATATACTGCTTGACGGCGGCATACTTGAAATTATAAACAGTAAATTTATAAGAAAAAGTGACAGTCATAGGGCATGCATAAATGTTAAGGATGATTACAGCAGTGTGCTCGTGGAAAAGTGTGAGGCAGACTGCAGAAATTACGGAATGTTTATCAGAGCCGAAGCAGGAGAAGTTAGTGTTAAGGATTCCAATATATATCACACCACAAGAGGTGCTGCAATACGCTTTTGGGGCAAAAGACTTGATATAGAAAGATGCAGTTTCAGCCGCTGTTATTCTCCGGAAGACGGAGGTGCAGTTATGGCACGCGGAGGTGACGGAAGTATAAGTGATTGCAGGTTTACGGATTGTGAAGCAAGACGTGGAGGTGCGGTATTTGCAGCTGACAGCATAAAACTTAACAAATGCCATTTTACTAATTGCAATGTAGCTGAGTATGGTGCGGCAGTATTTTGCTCAGGGATTGCCACAGAGGAAAGCAGTGGTTTTGAATATGTCGCATGCCATCCTACAGGGGCAGAGTTTGTTCAGGTTATTTCGGGACGTGGTGAACTAAAAGTTTCCAACGAGATGTTTTTGAACAAATCTACGATAATTGACTGTCCTGTTTATGTAGAGACAGCAGGAGCTTTGAATATTTTAAATGCGTCATTGTATCTCAATTATCCTATAAGATGTGCAGGCAGTATAAAAATGAAAAATGCAAGAATTATCTGCAATTATCTTCAGGAATCAGATATGCTTTATCTTGAAAATGCAAAACAATGTGAGATATTAAACAGCGAGTTTGACGGAGCACTTAAGACAGGCGGCATAAATGTCAAAGGCACAAAGATAATATTAAAAAATTCCATGTTCAGAAACATGAATGGTGGAAGAGCAGTGTTTAATGCGTATCGTCCGCAGATAAAAGAATGTATATTTAATTTCTGTCAGGATGGTGCAATATATACACAAGGCGGTGAGATAGAGAAATGTGTATTTGTCAACTGCAGAGGCAAATCAGGTGCAGGAGTGTTGATGTATGGCAGAAGTGGACTCGTGAGACATTGCAATTTTAAGAGGTGTATAGCTGAAAGCGGTGGAGGTGCCGTTGACAGGCAGGTTGGACAGAATATAGAAAAATGTCTGTTTGAGGATTGTAAACCTCAAAATATATCCTGAGATTGGATGACAAGTAATAGATACAATCAGTTACTTACTGAATACTAACTATTACAATAATTGAATAAAAGCAATTTGCGCAAACAGTCTGCACAAATTGCTTTAGAAAAGGAGCTGTGCAATTGATGCAACAGCTCCTTTTGTCTATAATTTGAAGCACAGTCTATATGGCATGTGCTTCTTTATCGTTATCATTAATATCATCATTATCTTCCGGTTTTGGGAGAAGATGAAGTTTTACTTTATCAATATGATTTTTTGCGGCCTCAAGAACCGTATATTCGGCATAATCATCCGAAACAGTTTCGCCGGCATCAGGGAAATGATCCAAAAGGTTTATAATGTGTCCGGCAATGGAATCATAGTCCTCAGATTCGATTTTAATTCCAAGTTCTTCATCGATGTCATCGAGTTTAGCGACACCTAAAAGAATGTAATCCCCGTCATCAGTTTTGGTGATATCATCTTCTTCGTTGGCATCGTATTCGTCTCTTATCTCACCTACAATTTCTTCTATCAGATCCTCTATTGTAAGTATGCCGGATGTAGAGCCATATTCATCCAGAACTATTGCCATAGGAATGGATGCTTCTTTCATTTCAAAGAAAAGTTCAGAGATTTTTTTATATTCATAGGTAAAATATGCTTCACGCATTACGTCAGAAATCTTGAAATCCTTTTTGTCCCCCTGATAAAAGAAGATATCCTTGAGGTTTATAATTCCAACTACATTATCCCTGCTGTCATCATAAACAGGCATACGCGTAAATTTTTCTTTTGAGTAGCTTTCGATAAGCTCATCATATGTCAGATTAAGCTCAACAAATTCTACATCCATTTTGGGAACCATCACATCTTTTGCAAGAGAATCACCAAAATCAACAACATTTGTAATCATCTGGCGTTCTTCACTTTCGATAACTCCCTCTTTATGGCTTACATCAACAATAGTCCTAAGTTCGTTTTCTGTAATCGCCGGCTGCTTTGTAATATCAATATGAAAAATCTTTAAGAGCAGCTTGGAAAATTTATCAAATATATAAGCAAATGGTCCTAATATAACTGTAAGCGTATAAATTGGTTTAGAATAAATAAGTGACATTTTGTCTGCATTCATAGTCGCTATTGATTTGGGAAGAATTTCTCCAAAAATAATAACAAGTATGGTGATTATGCCTGTAGCTGCACCGGTAATCAGGCTTGTAGCATTTGAAAAACCGGATTTCTTTGCCAGGTTTATGGCAAAAGTTGTAGCAAGAGAAGATGCTGAAAGATTGACAATGTTATTTCCTATTAAAATGGAACTAAGCATCTTTGTCTGGTTGCTGATTAGTTTTAAAACTAATGCAGCTTTTTTGTTGCCTTCATCTGCCATAGATTTTAAACGCATTTTGTTTACGGTTGTAAGACATGTTTCCGCAGAAGAAAAGAATGCAGAAAACAACAACAGTATAAATAAAATCAATAGTTTCGAGGCGTCACTTGAATCCAAATAAATCAACTCCAATCAATAAATTATTTTATATGTATAAACACTCAATATTTTAACGTTATATTATGCTGTTGTCAAGTCAAACGCGATTTTGAATGAGTTTATATAATTATGGAAAATTGTGGAACTTATATAAAAAGTTCAGAAAAATTGTCAGAAAACTATTGCAAAAATCACAAAGGTGTTATACAATGTAGTTACAAATTAAGACAGCGATGTCAATCGTGTATATGTCACAGTGAGGAGGATGATATGCGAAAGAAATCCCATATTTCATTGGCGTGGTACTTGATGAACAATGAAGGTATGGAGTCAGTTAAACATCATAAAGGAGCATTCTATATTGGAAGTATATTACCGGATTGTATTCCTTCATTTTTAGTAAGGAAACATACTATTGAGGATTCCTTTGATGTACTTGAGAAAGAAATCAGTAAACTGGTATCACATTTTGACCCGATTAGAGGTCTTGATAGCTATACATGCAGACATTTAGGAGTGATTACACATTATGTTGCTGATTACTTTACCTTTCCACACAATCAGAATTTCCCCGGAAATTTAAAAGATCATTGTATCTATGAAGAAGAACTTAAAAAAGAACTTCGCAAATATGTAAGAAAGCCGGAAGTAGAAAGAGGAAGATTGAGTGAATCGGTTCATACACCTGAAGCAATTCTTAGTTTTGTTCAAAGAATGCATCAGATTTATATGCGTATGCAAAGCGGAGTGAAGCGTGATTGTGAATATATTATAGAGCTTTGTCATACTGTTGTTGATGCGTTACTTATATTATTTGAGGAACTTACAAAGCAATTGCACTTATCTTTAGTATCACTTTAGAGTTTGGATTATGGAAGACGGTAAGTTTTATGAGGGCGGAGCCGTACGACGATAGATTAAAAAGTATCTGGTACGAGAAAAAAGAAGTATCAGATACTTTTTTTGTATAGGCCTAGAGGCCTCATTTGCGAAATGTAGTTTCTCTTGGAGGAGAAATGGAATGTAGCAAATAAA
>CAKRFU010000023.1 GCA_934320845.1 uncultured Lachnospiraceae bacterium | reverse complement strand
TTTGCTGAAAATGAGATAACTCCTCCGCCAAGCGTCAGCGACCTTGCAATGCAGGCGAAAAAATATGTGTTTGGAATAGGCAGGGTAAACGGCGAGGTTAAGCTTTTGCTTGACCCGGACAAGCTTATCAATGATCCGGAACCTGAAAAGGATGATGAAGCGGAAGATGAAACAGAGGAAGAATAAATAAAAATCAATATAAATGGAGGGAAAAACATATGAAGAATTTGAGTTTGTCTAAAAAGACTTTCATTGGCTATGGAGTCGCAGGAATTATTTTGATAGTATTTAGTATTATGGGAATAAATGCACAGAGAACAATAGCCGATAAATATGATACGGTATATGATACATATACACAAAAATGCATTGATATAGGAACTTTTACTAAGGATTATAAAGAGCTTGAAAGTCTTTTATCTGACTATGTATATGCAGCAAATGACGGTATAGATTTGAGTTCACTTTCAAAAGAGATTACGGAATTGTCAGAAACCTGTACAAAAGAGCTTGATGATCTTATAGACTCTATTCCAAAGACGGATGAGAACGGACAGGCTAAAACTTCTTTTGAAAATGTTAAAACAATATTGAATGATGGAACTGTAGCATTTAAGCAGATAATGACACTTGTATCACAGAAAAAATATACTCAGGCAATGAAGATATACAATGATTCCGTAAAATCAGTTTCAGATGATGTTGACGAGGATGTTTCAAGTGCATCAAAGTATTTTAGTGATAAGAGTGATGCAGGAAGAAAAAGTGTTGAAAAACGAAATGAGGAGTCAAGTGTTGTTTTGATTATTATAACATTTATATGTCTTGCATTATTTATCATTATTGCCGCTGCATATACAAGATTTCTTACAAGACCTATCAAAGCACTTACCGACCTTGCAGAAAAGATTTCAACAGGTGATCTTTCAGGTGATAAGATTGCTGCGACGACAAATGATGAACTTGGAAAAATGATAAATAGCTTCAACAAAGTCGTTGAAAGAATGAAGAGAGAGGTTGCCGTAGCGAATGATGTTGCAGGGGGAAATCTCTCAATGCAGATAAATCCACAGACAAAAGCAGATCAGCTTGGTTTTGCATTTAAACTTATGGTTGACTCAAATAATAAGACGCTTGGAAATATTAAAGAATCTGCATATCAGGTGGGTGCAGGAGCACAGCAGGTGGCAATAGCAAGCCAGTCACTTGCACAGGGCTCTACTGAACAGGCAAGTGCAATCGAGCAGGTAACTTCATCAATTTCAGAGGTAACTTCAAGAACAAAACAGAATGCAGACGAAGCAAAAGAAGCTGAAAACCTAGTAAATCAGGCAAAAGAAGAAGCCATAGAAGGAACAGATGAAATGAATAAGATGATGTCAGCTATGCAGGACATCACAGAGTCATCAGAAAACATTTCAAAAATTATCAAAACAATTGATGACATAGCATTCCAGACAAATATCCTTGCCCTTAATGCTGCAGTTGAGGCAGCAAGAGCAGGTGAGCATGGAAAAGGTTTTGCAGTTGTAGCAGAGGAAGTAAGAAACCTTGCAGCAAAGAGTGCAGCAGCAGCAAGCGAAACTGCCGAGATGATAGAGGATTCAATAGAGAAAACACAGAATGGTTCTGTTATTGCGAATGAGACATCTTCAAAACTTGCAGCTATAGCATCAAATGTTGAGGAAATTGTTAAGATAGTGGCAAATATAGCAGAGTCATCAAATGAGCAGGCAATAGCACTTGGTCAGATAGATGAAGCAGTTGGACAGGTTTCTTCGGTAGTACAGAACAATTCAGCCACAAGCGAACAGTGTGCAGCAGCAAGTGAAGAACTTTCAAATCAGGCTCAGAATCTTAAAGTTCTTCTTGGAAATTATAACCTTAAAAATAACTCAGGAATTTCAGGAGCCGAATATGGCAATGTGTCAGGAAATATTGCTATAGGAAGTCAGGCAGCGCAGAGAGCAGATTCCTTCGGAACGTCAAACAACATTGGAACACTCAACCAGTCAAATACTATGCACAGAATACCTGATGCATCAGAATTTGCCGGAAAGAGCAATTTCAATGAAAATGAAAGTATTATATCGTTAGAAGATAATGGTTACAGTAAATATTGATTTTATAAGGGATGAATTGTTGTCAGCCGCACTTTAAGGTGCGGACAACAGCATATGTTTTTGAGAGAATATCTTCATTAGCCTAATAAATAAAATTTATCAAAACGCCTTAAACATTTGGTTTACAGGCGTTTTGATGTTTTTTGAGAATTTTTTTTTTGACAAAAACAAGAAATATGAGAAAAATTGTTAATTAGAAATACTTGACTATACTTTGATTACATGTTAAAAAATAGATGTTGCAGGTATAGATATTTTTTTATACCATAACCAATATAATTTATACATTTTATCAATATACAGGAGGAATTTATCGTGGTAGAGATGAAAGAATGGGATGGCTTTGAGGGAAGACTCTGGAAAGAGGAAATCAATGTCAGACAGTTTATTCAGGACAACTATACACCATATGAAGGTGATGAATCATTTCTTGAAGGCCCTACAGAAGCTACAGACAAGCTTTGGGGAGCACTTCAGAAACTTCAGAAAGAAGAAAGAGAAAAGGGCGGAGTGCTTGATATGGATACAAAGATTGTATCATCAATCACTTCACATGGTGCAGGATATATAGATGAGTCATTAAAAGACTTGGAGAAGGTAGTAGGACTTCAGACAGACAAGCCTTTGAAACGTGCATTTATGCCTTATGGTGGTATAAAGATGGCAGTTCAGGCTTGCGAGACATATGGATATGAAGTGGACCCTGAGATTAAAAAGATTTTCACAGTATATCACAAAACTCATAATACTGCTGTATTTGATGCATATACACCTGAAATGCTTAAAGCCCGTCACAACAAGATTATGACAGGACTTCCGGATACATACGGCCGTGGCCGTATCGTAGGTGACTACAGAAGAGTTGCTCTTTACGGTATTGATTTCCTTATCGAGGAAAAGAAGAAAGACAAACTCAAATGTGGAAGCGGAAGCATGAAGGGAGAAGTTATCCGTCTCAGAGAAGAAATTGCAGAGCAGATTCGTGCACTTGAAAACATGAAGAAGATGGCTGAGATTTATGGATTTGATATTTCAGAGCCTGCTAAAAATGCAAAAGAAGCAATTCAGTGGATTTACTTTGGTTATCTTGCTGCAATAAAGACACAGAACGGTGCAGCTATGTCTGTCGGACGTGTGTCAACATTTATTGATATTTATATCGAGAGAGATATGAAGAAAGGTATCCTTACAGAGAAAGAGGCACAGGAACTTATCGACCATATGACAATGAAATTCAGAATGGTTAAGTTTGCAAGAATCCCATCATACAACGAACTCTTCTCAGGAGATCCTGTATGGGCTACACTTGATGTTGCAGGAACAGGCGTTGATGGACGTTCAATGGTTACAAAAACTGATTATCGTTTCCTTCACACACTTGAGAACATGGGACCTGCTCCAGAGCCAAACCTTACAGTATTTTATTCATCAAAACTTCCTGACAACTTTAAGAGATATGCAGCTAAGATTTCTATTACAACAAGCTCTATCCAGTATGAGAACGATGATGCAATGAAACCTGTATGGGGTGATGATTATGCTATCTGCTGTTGCGTATCAGCAACACAGACAGGTAAAGAAATGCAGTTCTTCGGAGCAAGAGCAAATCTTGCTAAGTGTCTCCTTTACGCTATCAACGGTGGTGTTGATGAAAAGACAGGTGACCAGGTAGGACCTAAGTACAGACCAATTACATCAGAGTATCTTGACTATGATGAGGTTATGGAAAGATATGATGAAATGATGGACTGGCTTGCAGACCTTTATGTAAATACACTCAATCTTATCCAGTATATGCATGACAAGTATTATTATGAGGCAGCAGAGCTTGCACTTATGGATACAGACTTAAAGAGAACATTTGCAACAGGTATCGCAGGATTCTCTCATGTAATAGATTCTCTTTCAGCTATCAAATATGCAAAGGTTAAGACAGTCCGTGACGAAAACGGTCTTGTAAAAGATTATGAAATCGAGGGAGACTTCCCTAGATACGGTAATGATGATGACAGAGCAGATGAAATCGGAGTATGGCTTCTTGGAACATTCATGGACAAGATTAAGAAACATCACACATACAGACGTTCAGAGCCTACAACATCAATCCTTACAATTACATCGAATGTAGTTTACGGAAAAGCAACAGGTTCTATGCCTGACGGACGTAAAGCAGGAGAGCCTTTATCACCGGGAGCAAACCCAAGTTACGGTGCAGAGAAGAGCGGACTTTTGGCATCACTCAACTCACTTACAAAACTTCCATATGAATGGGCACTCGACGGTATTTCAAATACACAGACAATCAATCCGGGAGCACTCGGAAATGAGGATGGAGAGCGTATAACAAACCTTGTTCAGGTAATGGACGGATACTTTGATCAGGGAGCACATCACCTCAATGTCAATGTATTTGGTAAAGAGAAGCTTATCGATGCTATGGAACATCCTGAGAAAGAAGAGTATGCAAACTTTACAATCCGTGTATCAGGATATGCTGTTAAGTTCATCGACCTTACAAGAGAGCAGCAGCTCGATGTAATAGCAAGAACATGCCATGACCATATGTAATTGACCAGGCTAAAGCGAAGATACTTAAAAGTATAACAATAAAAACGTTGTCACCTCTTTGTGAGTGGCAGCGTTTTTTTGGCGAAAAGAATTGATAATTCAAAACAATCAAATAATAATAGAACATAAATACGCGTATTATATTTTTATTGTAAATCTGTTATAATAAAAAGGAGTATTTATATAACAAAAACAAGTTTTTATATTAGAAATAAGGAGGTCTGCAAGGTAAATGTCAGAAAATAAACAGGTATATGCGAGAATACATTCAATAGAAAGTTTTGGCTCGGCTGATGGTCCGGGTGTGAGATTTCTTGTTTTTTTACAGGGATGTAATATGCGTTGCAAATATTGTCACAATCCGGATACATGGAAACTTCCGGGAGAAGATTATGACAATTTAAAAACACCGGAGGAACTTTTAAAACAGGCTAAGAGATATAAAAGTTATTGGGGGAAAACAGGCGGAATCACGGTAAGTGGTGGTGAAGCACTTTTACAGATTGATTTTTTGATTGAATTTTTCAAGCTTGCGAAACAGGATGGCATTCACACAACGCTTGATACCGCAGGCAATCCGTTTACAAGAGAAGGTGAATTTTTCGATAAGTTTAATGAACTATTAAAATATACTGATTTGTTTATGCTTGATATAAAGCATATTGATGATGAGGAGCATAAAAAACTTACAGGTTTTACAAATAAAAATATACTTGATATGGCTGAATATCTTTCAGAGAAGGGAAAAGACATGTGGATAAGACATGTACTTGTTCCGGGGATAAATGATGATGAAAAGTATCTTAAGAGACTTTATGAATTTATATCAAAATTAAAAACAGTGGAGAAAGTTGAGATACTTCCATATCACACACTCGGAGTATTTAAATGGAAAGAACTCGGCTATAAATACAGTCTTGATGATGTGGAGCCGCCAACAAAAGAACAGGTGGAGAGAGCAAAAGAGATACTTCATATAAAATAAACAGATTTTAAGAAGTGTGAATGATGCGGTAGAAAAGTATAACGGAGAAGTTAAAACTGAATATGATGATAGGGAGTTTTGCATAAGGATTATACTTTATACCGATAATTATTGTTAAAAAGAGATATACAAAATTTTGTATATCTATGCTATACTTTTGATGTTATTGTCAGTGAGCTGTACTTTGTCAGCCGTTAAGGGTGATTAAGGAGACAGACTTAAAAGGGAATGCAGTGAGATGCTGCAGCAGCCCCCGCTACTGTAAGAAGGATGATTTTTTGTGTTACGCCACTGTGATTTTATCATGGGAAGGTTAAGAAATCAGATGAGTTCGAGCCAGGAGACCTGCTGACAAGGGGATTTCTACTATTTGACTTAAATAGAATGCTTCGGTGGGAAGTGTCAGAGCAAATGGTGTTTTTTTGTTGTATAAAAATTAGCTGATTTTGATATATGCGAAAAACGGACAAGGAAATCTCTTGCTGAGAAATCTTTGTCTGTTTTTATTTTGCTGAATTGCAAGGTTTTAGTATTGTTGGAGGAGTCAGATTGAAAAATTATAGAAAATATTTAGTGCCGTTTGTTTTGATAATTCTTATTGCGGTTGGTGTTTCAAAACTTGACATAGAATCAGTAAGCAAACATGAAAATGTCAATAAGGTTGAAATGAAAGATGCAGAATCAGCTTCGGGAGAAAGTGGAAAGCCAAATGAAAGCAGTACAGCATCTACTGATGTTTCAGATAATAAAAAGGAAGAAAATGACGTTACTGATAAAGACGGTGAAAAGAGTGATAAAAATAACAATGATTTAAAAAAAAGCAAAATAAGTAAAAAAAAGAAGAAATCAGAAAAAAAACAGGAAAAGAAAAAATCTGATAAAAACAGCGGGAAAAAAGATAAAAAGTCTTCCGGAGGAAATAACAGGAAGGCGGCAGAAAAAACAAAAAATAAAGTAAAAAAACAAAATGACGACAGCCGGAATAACAGGACAGATAAGCCTAAAAAAACGTCTGCACCATATAAAAAAGAGCAGACACCGACAAAAGAACCGGAAGAAAATAAGGAAAATGTAAAATGCAATATAACGATTGACTGTTCTATACTTCTTTCAAACATGGACAAGCTTGAAAAAAATGTGAGAAAGTATGTGCCAAAAGACGGCAGACTGCTTAATAATATAGAGATAAAAGTAAAAAAAGGAGCATCAGTTTATGATGTGCTTGTGGCTGCATGTAAGGAGAATAAGATTGCATATGATGCAACATATTCTGCAATATATAATTCATCATATGTAAAGGGGATAGGATACCTTTATGAAAAGATGGCGGGAGATATGAGTGGCTGGCTTTATCTTGTCGATGGGAAAACGCCTAATGTTGGGGCATCAGCCTACAAAATAAGTGGCGGCGAGCAGATAGAATGGATGTATACATGCAGTGGAAGGGCAGGAAGCTGACGGAGGCAATATTTAAATGAAGAAAGAATTATTGAGAGAACTGCATCCGGCAGTAAGTATGTTTTATTTTGCCATGCTGCTTATCATAATAATGTTTTCTCTAAACCCCATAGTTATAACAGTGTCATTTGTCATTTCGATAATATCTGTTTTGAGGCACAAAGGGTTTAAAATATTAAAAACGATGACATTATTTTTTATACCTGTATTTTTATTTTCCGTAATCATACTGCCGTTGTTTAACCACAATGGAGTAACACCTCTGTTTTATATAAATGACATGGCGGTAACATTTGAAAATATTGTATACGGTCTGATTATGGCAATGATGCTTATGGGAGTGTCACTATATTTTGTAACAGCGGGATGCATGATAGATTCAGAAAAAATATTATATGTTACAGACAGAATATCGCATAAGTTTTCGCTTATAATATCAATGGTACTGCGTTTTATACCGATGATGATAAGAAGATGGCATGAAATACATGAGGCACAACTTGGGATGCTCTGCGCACAGGGCACCGGTTTTATGGCAAAAGCAAAGCAATACACAAAGGAATTTTCAATACTAATCTCCTGGTGTCTTGAAAATTCCATTGATACTTCGGTATCAATGGAGTCGAGAGGATATGGAACAGGCAGAAGGAGCAGTTATCACAGATTCAGATTGAAAAAAATAGATGTAATTTTTTTTATAATATTTATGATATTGTCATTTTTTATTGTTTACACACTTGTCATCGGAAAATTTGAGACATATTATTTTCCGGAAATATATATAAAAAGAATGGATGCTGCCTCATATGCAGCTTTAATATCTGAAATTATATATATGTCTTTTGTGATAATTTAACAGCTAACACAGGATTTAGAAATAAGGAAAGAGAGAAAATGCTTAAGTTTGATAAAGTTTCATTCAGGTATCCGGGGCAGTCAGAAAATGCAATAACTGATATATCCTTTGAAATAAAAAAAGGTGAGTTTGTTTTGCTCTGTGGTGAATCGGGCTGTGGAAAAACCACTTTATTAAGGCATACGAAGAAAAATCAGATTCCTACAGGTCATGGCAGTGGAAAAATGTATTTTGACGGGAAAGACATTGAAATGCTTGATGATAGGGAGAGTGCTTCATTTATAGGATATGTTGGACAGAGTCCTGATGGTCAGATTGTAACAGACAGGGTATGGCATGAGCTTGCTTTCGGACTTGAAAGTCTTGGATATGGCAGAGAAGATATGCGCAGAAGAATTGCAGAGATGTCAGAGTATTTGGGCATAAGCGGCTGGTATGAAAAAAAGACGGATGAATTGTCAGGTGGTCAGAAACAGATATTAAATCTTGCTTCTGTCATGGTAATGCATCCTAAAGTGCTTATACTTGACGAGCCGACGTCACAGTTAGATCCGGTTTCTTCTGACAGATTTTTGCAGAATATAGTGAAACTAAACAGAGACTTTGGTGTGACAATCCTTATTTGTGAGCAGAGAGTACATGAAGTTATTGCAAAGGCTGACAGGGTTATGCTTATGAAAGATACAAAGCTTATCGGATTTGACAAAGTTCATAAGATAGCCGGTCAGATGAAAGAGAGTGCAAGTAAAGTTTATGAAGCACTTCCGGGATATATGAAACTTTGGCTGGAATACGGAAATGAAGGAAGTCTGCCGTTGACGATAAGAGATGCAAAATTGTGGATAGACAGTATAAAAAACAGATTTGATGTTGAAACAGACGGCAATAATCCGGCATTTGAAAAAGGTGTATTGACAGGCGTGCAAAAAAAAATTCTTGAAAACAATAAAAAAGATATATTATTGTCAGCCGTGCATCTGAGTTTTTCATATGATAAAAAAAAGATATTAAAAGATTTCTCCATAGATATATCGGGAGGAAAAATATATGCAGTTATGGGAGGAAACGGCTCAGGAAAAACAACCGCTTTAAAAATCCTCGCAGGAGTTTATAAGGCAAAGGGCGGAAAAATAAGGAAAAAGAAAGAGTTGAGAGCAGTATATCTTCCACAGAATCCACAGACGGTATTTACTGAGATAAATGTTTATGATGAGCTTAAAGAAGTTTTTGTAAGTCATAAGGATTTCTTTAAGAATGAATATACAAAATATAAAAATAGCGGCAGAAAAGATGCAGAAAACTATGAGTGTTTTATCGATACAAAGATAAAGGAAATGCTTGAAAAAATGGAATTATCAGATTTATCTTTGAGACATCCTTTTGATATAAGCGTGGGGCAGCAGCAGCGGCTTGCAATTGCAAAAGTATTACTTTTAAAACCGGATGTATTGCTGCTTGATGAACCGACAAAAGGTCTTGACGGTGAATTTAAGATAAAATTGGCAGACATACTTAAGAGAATGGCAAAAACTGGAATAGCAGTTGTACTTGTATCGCATGACATTGATTTCTGCTCGGAAAATGCAGATGTATGTGGACTTTTATTTGACGGAGAGATGACAAGGATGCAGTCTGCTGGAGAGTTTTTTTCAAATAATTATTTTTATACAACAGATATCTGCAGAATGTTTTCTGACTTGTATGGAATGACAGCAGGAGTTGGAAGAAATTTACCGGTAAATTACAGACAGGCGGTGGAAGTGTTTGAGAGATAAATATGTAAGTCGCAGAAATTATGACGAAGAAGAGATAAAAAGAAATATATTGAAAAGAAAAATATCCGTATGGCTTGTTATTATTATTTTGATACCGGCGTTGTTGTATATATCAAGTTATGTATTAAAACAAAAACATTATCTGTTTATCAGTCTGTTTTTGCTTGCAGCGGTGATGCTTCCGTTTTTTATCAGTTTTGAATATAAGACTATAAGAGCAAGAGAGATAGTATTGCTTGCGATGATGATATCCTTTTGTGTGGCGTTTAATCTTTTGTGTGCTCATACAATACCGCTTCACGGCGGGAGTGCTGTTGTAGTATTATCCGGAATTGCACTTGGTCCGGAAGCAGGCTTTCTGACAGGAGCTCTGGGCAGGTTTATTTGCAATTTTTTTGATGGTCAGGGACCGTGGACGCCCTGGCAGATGGCATCATGGGGAATTATAGGTTTTATAAGCGGTGTTGTGTTTGTGAGATATGAAATGCCACCGCGGAGGGAAAAGGACAATATCGAAAAAAAATGTATCGGTGAGATTTACAGTTTGAGAAAAAATAGTCCGTTTGTGGGACTTCTTGCAAGCGTAATTTTGTTTGAAACGGCAGGTTATCTCTTTGTGGTTTTAACAGGCAGAAATATGGCAGACACAAAGGGAATAATGCTTTATATATTTGGTTTGGCAGGACTTGTGGCAGGGGGGCTTTTACAGAGAAAAAGGCTTCAGACAGACAGTATTGTGATGGCGGTATTTACATTTTTAGTAATATTTATAATATATGGCGGGATAATGAATTTTGCAGCACTCATAATGCAGAGTTCATATATGGAGGGTGAGAAAATAAGTCTCGCCGCATTGAAGGCACTTTATATAACAGGAGTGCCATATGACATAATGCATGCTGCAGGAGCAGCGTTATGTGTATTTTTACTTGGAGAACCATTCCTAAAAAAAATAGAAAGGGTTCAGATAAAGTACGGGATATATCGCATGTAATATATGTATCATAGCAGGTATATTCAATATATGCGGTATATGTATATGTATTATACTATGTATATAAACTGTACAATGTGTAACTAAAAACATTTTTAAACGGAGGTAAAAAAGATGAGGAACAAAAAAGCGATAAGCATTGCATTATCGGCAGTAATGGCATTTACAACGGCATTTGGAATGACAACTGTAAAAGCAAATGCAGAAGAAAAAGAAAAAATTGTTGTATATGTGGCAGCAGAAGGAAAAAATGCGTCAGGCTCAGCAGTTGAAATGGGAAAAACGGCAGTACAGCTTGACGAAGGTGCAGTAGCAGAGGATGCTATCAAAGCAGCTCTTGACAGGTCTGCATATAAGGATAACTATAAAATTTCTCCATCTCAATGGGGAGGAGACAGTCTCGATTCAATATCAGACCTTGACACATTTAATGTTGGAAATGACTGGTATTACTGGAGTTTTTGTGTAAACGGCCAGTATGCAAATTTTGGAATCAGCAGCCAGAAAGTAAATGATAATGATAAGATAAGTCTTATCTACAGCTATGACAATTACAACACAAGTGCAGCATGTTTTAATGATGATACATCAAAAAATCCTGAGGGATTTTCAGCATATTCTGAAAAAGCTAAAAAAGCACAGGATGTACTTGCACAGAAAATATATGACACAACATTTAAGGGTGGAGAATATGTACCCGGTGTAGAAGATTCATCAGGACTTTATACTGTATTTTCACTTGCAAGAGCAGGATTTAAAGCAGATAAATTTTACGATTCTGTTTATGCAAAGGTAAAAGCACAGCTTGGAGCAATCAAGACATCAACAGGAAAGTTTTATGATGATACAAATAAAAAATATGTATCACAGGAGAGTATTTTAAAAGATGGATATGCAAGCCATACATACGCAAAGATTGCACTTTGTGTGACAGCACTCGGAAAGGATGCATCAAATGTAAATGGATTTAATCTTATAGAAAAACTTGCAGACAAGAGTGTTTATGAAGCGTCAAATATTTACAGCAGAGAGACAACAATACTTATGGCAATCGATTCAAAAAATTACGAATTGCCAACAGGTGATAATTATCTTACAAGAGCAGACCTTGTAAATAAGACAGTTGCAGATACAGATAATCAGATTGCAACATCAACTCAGTATGGAATTGACATGGCAGTAATGCAGATACAGCCACTCTATGCATACCAGACAAAAGATGTAGACGGAGTAGACAAAGCAGCCGTAAAGAAAGCTTGTGACAAAGTTCTTAACTTCATGTACAATATGCAGGGAGCGGATGGAATCTATGGTGATTCATACAGTCCAAATAATGTGTGGACAACAGCACAGGTAATGATAACAGCAGGATTATTTGGAATAGACGCAGCAACAGAAGAAAATGGCACAGACCTTATTAAGAACGGCGTAACACTTTATGATGACGCATTTGCTTTTGTGGATACAGATAATAACACAGTAGATGAAGGTCTTATGTCATTCCAGCCGGAGCAGCTTCTTAGAGGTCTTAATGCAGCGATAAGAGCATCAGAAAAGACTGAACTTATGCTTCCGGTAGAAACAGCAGCATATACAGCATCAGATGATGCAGAATATACACTTCCGACAGAGGATAAAACTAATACAGACGTTACTCCTGTAAAACTTGCAAAAGCAAAAATAACAAAGCTTACAGCAGGAAAAAAACAGCTTACAGTTAAATTTGCAAAAGTAAAACTTGCAAAATCTTACAAGGTACAGGTTTCAACAGATAAGAAATTCAAGAAAAATGTAACAACAAAAACAACAAAGAAAACAAGTCTTACAATAAAGAAACTTAAATCAAACAAAAAGTATTATGTAAGAGTTCAGGCTGTATCAGGAAAGAATATAGGAGTATACAGCACAGTGAAGAATGTTAAGGTAAAATAATAAATTTATATAGCTATAAAATTATATAGGCAGCTGCGGATGGAATTAAAGTCTGCAGCTGCCTTTTTTGTCTCATATTAAAAAGTATAGATAAATGTACTCTTAATCATCAAAAACTTCATTCAAAGCCTCAGTACCTTCAAGTACAAAGCGGCCGTTTTTGATAATATCTATTGTCTCGCCTGAGCCTGTGTGAACAATAATATCGCCGAGTTCCGAATAAGGAATTGTAATGTCGGTATGGCAGTTGAAATAAGCTTTCTCAGGCTCGCTGTTTCTAAGCTTAGAAAAATCATTTTCCTTTGCTACCATCTGTTTGCCGTCAGGATTGTAGGTTACAAGTTCTTCCTCATGGGAAAAGCATGTATCACCGACTGCAAAGTGAGGGCCGGTCTTTTCTGCAATAAGAATAGGCAGCAGGCCTGAAATGTTATATTTTAATCCCATCATGTAGGCAGTAGTGTTTGTTCCGATTGCAAATTCACCGATAGGGAGAGTATCATGCCTGTAAAGCACGTTTTCATGAATATATTTTTTGTTATCGGCTTCATTTTCAAAGTTTTTGCAGGTATAATCAGTAACACAGCCGTCCTTGAAAGTAAGCTCAAGTTCTTTGTATTTTAAATTATCAAGGTAGACTTCTGTTACATGAAGAATGCCTTCTGTACCTTTTAATTCAGGGGAGGTAAACACTTCGCCGAGAGGTATATTTACATCTGCAAGACAGTTCTCAAAAACTGTCTGTTTTTCAGGGTCGGTCTTTTTTACAAGATTAACTTTGATGTCAGTGTGATTGCTGCCACGTCCGGTAACTGTTACATAATCACCTTTATCAAGTGCTGAAATTATTTTAGTCTGTATCTTTTCGTATTTGTCAGAATCAAGAGTATTGACTTTTACGGTCTCCTCAAAAATCTTTTCAAAATATTTTCCAATGTCAGGGACAGGAAATGCAATAATAGTAAAGCTTATTTTATCCTGAGGAATATAATTGTTTGTGAGCATACCCTTTTCGGAACGGAATGCGATAAGCTGTTTCTGATGTTTGTCACTGTATTTAGGCAGACAGTCTTTTTCGATAGGTGTGAAGGGTTTTTCACCAAAACTTTCTATGAGTGCAGGACCGGCAAATTCACTGGCAGAATCTTTCATAGCTTCGTATGCAAGCTTGTATTCTGAAAGCTGTCTGTCTGCAAAGCCTTTATCAAAAATAAGTGCAAGGTCATTGCGGTGGTCGTATTCAAACTGCTTATTTGCAGAAGCACCGTGGAATCCGACTTTATACATGGAAGTGCGTGCCGTGATAGCAGTTGAAGCACGGTAAATCACAGGTTCAAGCCCATTATCCCTGAATTGTGAGATGGCTGATTTTATGATACGCTCAAAACCAAGGGGATATCTGATATTAACGGTTTTTTTGCCGGACATATCCATATTGTAGACTTTATATCCCTTTATGATACCCTGAGTGAATGTACGGGCTATTGAGTCAATTTTATCCTGCGAAAGCCTGTTTAAATATTTTGCAATGTTTATTTCATTTTCGGTAACATATTCTCCGAAGAAATATAAATATCTCAAATCTTCAAGATTTTCATTTATTATAATATCTTTAATAAAAGACATTTCAGGATTGAGCATATTGTTAAGAACGGCCTTTATTGTAATATCACTGTAATCAAAGAAATAATAATAAAGTGCTGATTTAATCTGTTCAGGTTTACAATCAGGTTCTTCAAAAAGATTGTATATTTCAATAAAAAGTTCAAAGATTGTGGTGAGATTAAAAAGGTGTTCTTCAATAGCATTTGGTATATTACTGCGAAGCTCAGCATATAAAGCACTGAGATATAGACCTGTTTCCTGACCGAATCTTTTAACTGCATATGCAGGGTTTGTGTAGCTTGTCTCGTATCTGTCAGCTTCAATATCTTCATAGAGACTTTTGTTAAGGTGGAAAAGTTCAGTTTCAGTTAATGTCCTTAAAACTCCGCTTTTAGATAAATTGTATATCTCACTTAACTGTAATGCGAAATAAGAAGTTTTGATAAAATAACTGTTTAAATGTTTGTCAGAAAGAGTAATTGTCTGATCCCACAATTCAGTGTGTATTGTGCGGATACGGTTGACAGCAAGATTAAACCTCTCTTCGTACTTTATATTTTCATCTGCAATTAGCTTTATTTTTGTCATAATACGCCCCATTTCCGTGTGAAAACTCCGTTTACACTATTTTTATATTCTCATTTTAAATAAAATTTTTGACGGTATCAAGTATTTTTTTTATGCGGATGTCGATGGTATGATAATTACTGATTTTAGCATAAGCATTTTTGATAATTTTGGTGCGAAGCTCATCATTCTTCAGATAAAATGCTGTTTTATCAATAAGTTCATCAGCCGATTCATATATAACAATGTCTTCGTCCGGTTTGAAAAAATTTAAAAGTTCCTGTCTGAAATCAGTCATAAGAAAGCCCTGACAGCTTAAAATGTCCCATACACGCAGGGAAATTCCGGATGAAATATTAGGTATAGTCATATTGAGGTTGATTTTGCTTTCGTTAAAGATAAAAGGCATTTCATTTATATAATCAACGACACCATGAGAATTTATAAGTGGAATATCGGATGTGTCACTATTTGTAAAAAGGTTTACCCGGTGAATAAAATGGCTTGATAGTAAATTCAGATAGTTTTTGCGTGTTACACAGGCGGCTTTAAAGCCGAGCACTGTTGTTGAAAACAATTTATTGGTTGTGACGAAAGAGTCATCACTTTTATTATATTCGGTTATTTCTTCGAGCATACTGCATATTTCGGGAGTGAGGAGTTTTTCTAATATGTTTCCGCCTGAAATCTGTGTCTGTGCATATATTGCACCGTCGAGATAGCCGTAAAGATAATCGGGAAGACGGTTTTGTATATTGTCATAAGAATTTTTTTCATATAGGCTTCCGACAAAAGAAATGTCATATTTTTTCAATAATGCTTCAGAAGGAAGCATATCTTTATATCGTTGTACATTTGCAGCAAGAGGAAGATAAAATATATTTTTTATGCCTATATTTTTAAATTCGGAAAAATTTGAATAGTCAAATTCAAAAATTATGTTTGTATCAAAAAAGACAGAGTTATGATACATTGCAAGTAAAGGTGCATCGCAGTTCCAGCAGACGTATAAGGTATCTGTATCATGACACACATTTGCAATAAGCGGAAAATAGTTTATTGAAAAGCAGAAATCATAATTATTATTTTTTAATTCGGCTGCCAGTTTTTCGCAAAATAAATCATCATTTTCATAATTTGATATGGTTTCGGTGAAGCAGCTGCAGGTACACTCTGAGTTTTCAAAAGCGTTTTCCACATCTGACTGGTTGTAAGAATTCCAACGGTATATCAATATATTCATTTTAATTTTTCCTGCAAAATGCAAATGACAAAAATGCAGAATAATCCTTTCTGTGTCCGTAATTTTGTGATGCAAGTGTCAAAATACCTTTTGACACTTGCATTTATAATACCAAAAGGCGAAAATAAATGCTATATATGTGAACAAAAAATGTACTAAAAATGATAATTATGTTATGCTTTAATTATGTACGGCATGTACGGGTTTTGAGGAGAAAATGCCATTTAATATTTGGCAGAATAAATCGGAGGATTAATGAATATGAAGAAAAAAAGTAAAATGACAGTAGGAATGCAGCTTCTTTTGGCGCTGGGACTTATGTTTCTGAGTGTGTTTATTGTCGGAGCATGTGGCTATCTCATGAGAAACAATTCTGTTGAAGTGGAAACTGAGCTTTATAACAATTATGGAGAAACGCAGGGAGAAGTTGCTATGGGATTTGCAGAGTTTCAAAATGTCAAAGTCCAGCTTAGAAATATACTGTATATTTATGTCGGTGATGACACGAATTTACAGGCGTCTAAGAAGAGTATAGAGGAAGCAAAAGATATTGTAAACGAATATATGACAGAGGTAAAGAGTGACCTTAAAGACTACGGAACAAAGGCATTGTACGAAAAGGTAAAGGAAAATATAGACGCTTATTTTGATGATACAGATAAGTGTATTGAATACTTTGAAGCAGGAAGGATTCAGAAAGCAAGAAATTATCTGCACGACAATGGAGTGAAAAGTGCCAACACAGCAGAGGAAAATATCAAAAAACTTATAAATGAGATAGACAAATATGCACAGAAAAAGCAGAATTATGTTACTGAACAGAATAAAAAAGGAGATTATTTTGTTGCAGTTGTAATGTTTTTGGCTTTATTAAATGCATGCGTAGCGTTATGGTTTATAACAACGACGATAAGAAATCCACTTGTTGAGCTTGCTAAGGTTGCAAAGAAGGTTTCGGCAGGCGAGGTTGATGTGGATATTACACCATCTAAGATTGATAATGAAGTTGGTGCGTTAGTTGATGGTTTTCAGATGATGATTGATAATCTGAAAAAACAGGCAGAGGTGTTGGGAAAGATTGCTGACGGAGATTTTACCGTTTCATATCAGCCAAGTTCTCAAAATGACGTAGTAGGAAATGCGATAGTAAGACTTATAGATGACAACAATACAGCATTTTCAAAAATCAGAAGCGCCGCAGAGCAGATAGACAATGGTTCTTCTCAGATAGCATCAGCGAGCCAGACGCTTGCGCAGGGTTCATCAGAGCAGGCAAGTGCGATACAGCAGATAACGGCATCTGTTACTGACATTGCAAACAAGACAAAAGATAACGCAAAGAAGGCAGCAGAGGTAAATGACATTGTTATTCATGCAAAAAGTGATGCCGATGAGGGCAACAGGTGTATGAAAGAAATGATTGTTGCTATGCACGAAATAAATGAATCATCAGAAAATATACAGAAAATTATCAAGGTTATAGATGATATAGCATTCAATACAAATATACTTGCATTAAATGCGACAGTGGAAGCAGCAAGGGCAGGCGAGCAGGGAAAAGGTTTTGCGGTAGTTGCTGAGGAAGTAAGAAACCTTGCTGGACGTTCAGCGGAGGCATCACGCCAGACAGCAGAAATGATAGAGGATTCTATCGAAAAAGTGAAACATGGTTCTGTTCTTGTTGGAGATACGGAAAAGGCACTTGGAGTTATATCAGAAATGATAGATAATATAATGGGACTTAGTGCAAATATTTCCAGTGCTTCATCAGAGCAGGCGGCGGCAACCTCACAGATTGATGACGCACTTGCACAGGTGGCACAGGTTGTACAGACAAACTCAGCTACAAGTGAGGAATGTGCTTCGGCAAGTGAAGAACTGTCGGGTCAGGCACATGGACTTGAAAATGTATTGACGAGATTTAAGATAAAAGATGGACAAAATAACTTTGGTTATATTGAAAATAACAGTATTTCAGATGATTACAACAGTGATATAAGATTGGAAACTACTTATGATACAAAATATTAAAAATTTTGATTTGGAACAGATTGCAGACTCGGGTCAGTGTTTTAGATGGAGAAAAATTGATGAGGGTAAATATCTTATCCCGGCCTATGACCACACTGTTACGGTGGCACAGTCAGGAGAAAAATTTGAATTTTCCTGTACAGAGACGGAGTATCAAAAAATATGGAAACACTATTTTGATTTAGAATTAGACTATGGAAAAATAATATCATCAATAGATAAAAATGATACATTTCTCAAAGAAGCGGCAGAGTACGGAAGTGGTATCAGGATTTTAAATCAGGAATTGTGGGAGATGATAATTTCATATATCATATCACAAAACAATAATATCCCACGAATAAAAAAAGGAATAGAGGCCGTGTGTGACAGGTACAAGGCTGTCATCTGCAAAGATGAACAAAGGGATTTAGAAAAGACTGAAAGTCAGATATATGGGTTTCCACATCTTACTGATATTGAAAGAAATGGCGGCAGACAAAGCCTTAGTGAACTCGGACTTGGATACCGTGATGAGTATATATGGCTTATGTGCGAATATGAGTATGAAAACAAAGATTTTTTTAGAAATCTCAAAAAATGTGATTATGAGCAAAGTATGAAAATGCTTATGGAACATAAAGGAATAGGCAAAAAGGTAGCAAATTGCATAAGTCTTTTTGGTCTACACCATCTGGATGCATGCCCTATAGATGTATGGATGAAAAAAATCATAGATGAGGAATATGGTGGAATACAGCCCAAATGGATGAGTGACAGATACGCAGGAATTTATCAGCAATATGCGTTTTTCTATAAGAGAAGTAAGTAGGTAAGTAGGTGGAAAGAATAAATGAACAATGATGAAATGTATATGAAGGAGGCTTTAAAGCAGGCTAAAAAAGCGGCTTTAATTGATGAAGTACCGATTGGCTGTGTTATTGTACATGATGGAAAAATAATTGCGAGAGGTTACAACAAACGCAACAAACTTCATAGCACTCTTGGTCATGCTGAGATATCAGCCATAAAAAAAGCGAGTAAAGTGCTTGGTGACTGGCGGCTTGAAGAGTGTACCATGTATGTTACACTGGAACCATGTCCTATGTGTGCGGGGGCTATAGTTCAGGCAAGAATACCGAAGGTTGTTATAGGAGCCATGAATCCGAAAGCGGGCTGCGCCGGAAGTATTTTAAATATGTTTCAGATAAAGGAATTTAATCATCAGGTGGAGTCAGTTGATGGAGTTTTGCAAGAGGAATGCCAGCTTATGATGAAAAATTTTTTTAAAGAACTGCGGGAAAAGAAGAAAATAAAAAAATAGGATTGTTTGACAATAAAAAAATGCTCTGCTATAATATATGCGCTTAATTTTATGAAGCAAAATCAAAGATATACTTAATTTATACATCTTTTTTGTGAAAAATATACAAAAAGATAGAAGATTATAATGGAAAATAGAATCGAGGCAGAAAAATGAACAGTGATAATGAGGTATCAGATGAGTTTCGCAAAAAGCTGCATTGTACGATGGCATTTATAGGAGGGTACATTGGAGCGTATGCACTTTTAAACAGGGCGGATGTGTTTGGAAATGCACAAACCTCAAATCTTATACATGTAGCGATGAGTATAGTTGGAACGAATTTTTTCGATTTGTTCATTAGGTTTGGCGGTGTTATCCTTTATATGGCAGGAGTGGCACTGGCAGTAATATGGCCTAAGCATACAAAAATAAGTGTTCATTATCTGGCGGTTGTAGTAGATGCATTTGCGTTTATAATTCTTGGATTTTTCCCTAAAGATATGAATATCATAGTGTCACTTTATCCGATATTTTTTGCGGCAGCAGTTCAGTGGACATCATTTTCAGGCGTTTACGGATACAACTGCTCGACGATATTTTCAACAAACAACCTGAAACAGTTCACTATGGCAAGTGTTGAATATATCTGCAGTCATGAAAAAAAGTTTAGCCATAAGGCAAAATTTTACGGAAGTGTACTTATAACTTATCATCTTGGTGTTGCATGTGAGTTTTTTGCAAATCAGGCGTTTGGAATAAAATCTTCATGGCTTGGTTTGATTGCCGTAGCGGCAGCATTTGTTATGGTGTCAGTTGAACAGGGAATGTTATCCGGAATATTGAGGACAATATTTGGGGTAAAAACGACAGCATAGGAAATATTGTTATTAACTAAAGTTTTTATAAGCGGCTATAAATATATAAGTAATAAATAACTGAGTAGCAGTATGCGTAAATCCGAGTTGGTGGATTTACGCATATTTTGATGCAAGGGTCAAATATGTGCAGAAATGAGGGATAAAATGAGTAATACAGAAAATCAAAATTCATTGGAGGCATTTCCTATAAATAAACTTTTGGTAAAATTTTCAGTGCCCAGCATAATTGCTATGCTTGTAACGGCATTGTATAATATTGTAGACCAGTTTTTTATCGGACAGGCTGTAGGTTCACTTGGAAATGCTGCAACAAGTATATCATTTCCGTTATCGATAACATGTATTGCGATAGCATTGCTGTTTGGAATAGGCGGTGCGTCGGCTTTCAATCTTTCAATGGGAGCGGGAGACAAAAAAACTGCCGCATATTATATTGGAAATGCAGCTGCAATGTTATTTTTGGGCGGTTTTGTTTTGTGCATTATCAGTGAGATATTTTTAAAACCGATGCTTTTATTTTTCGGTTCATCAAAAAGTGTGCTTCCGTACGCGATGACATATACCAGAATAACGGCGATAGGCTTTCCGATGCTTATACTTACAGCCGGCGGAGGTCATCTGATAAGAGCTGACGGAAGTCCAAATATGTCTATGATATGTAATCTGATAGGAGCAGTTATAAATACCGTATTAGATGCAATATTTGTATTTGGAATGAATATGGGAATGGCAGGTGCGGCACTTGCCACAATAATAGGGCAGTTTGTATCTGCAGTAGTAGTAATTGTTTATATGTTTCATTATAAGACGGTAAAACTTCAGAAAAAACATCTTGTCATACGTTCAAAGTATATAGGACGGGTAGCAACATTGGGAGGTTCGCCGTGCAGTAATCAGGTGGCAATGATGGTGGTACAGATAATTTTAAACAAGTCATTAAAACATTACGGTTCTTTGTCGGTGTACGGAGAGGATATACCGGTGGCATGTGTCGGCATAATAACAAAGGTAAATCAGATGTTTTTTTCATTTGTTATAGGATTGTCACAGGGACTTCAGCCGATTGCAAGCTTCAACTACGGGGCAGGAAAATTTGACAGAGTAAAAAGTGCATACAAAAAATCTATTATATGCGGTTTTACAATGTGTATAATTGCATTTGCAATGTTCCAGATTTTCCCGAGACAGATAATATCGATATTTGGAAAAGGTGACGAGACGTATTACAGATTTGCAATAAATTATTTCAGAATATTTTTATTCTGTACATGTGTAAACTGTTTACAGCCGATTACATCAACATTTCTCACGGCAATCGGGAAACCAAAGGGCGGTATGTTTTTGTCACTTACAAGGCAGATAATATTTTTACTTCCACTGGTTGTAATATTGCCATTTATCATGGGAATAGATGGTATAATGTATGCAGGACCGATAGCTGACGGACTTGCGGCAGTCGTGGCTGTAATTATGATAAAGAGAGAATTTTCAGAGGAAAATTATAGGAAATAAGTTGAAATAAAAGTCAAAATATGTAATTATTGTTGATTAAACATATAACAGAAGTGAGGAAATGTGCTAATGAATGATATAAATGTAAAATACAGTGATATAAAAGGATGGGACAATGACTCATATGTGCTTGTGGATATGCGTGATGAAACGTCAATAGGGTATGGAATAATACCAGGGGCTGTTCATATACCGGAGGACAAGATAGACGAAAAAATAGATGAAGTATCATCCGGAAAAAAAGTTGTAATATATTGTACAAGAGGAGTGTTTAGTGCTGAGTGTGCCGGAAGGCTCAGGGAACAGAAACAGATAGAAGCGTATAGTCTTGAGGGCGGTTATACAGGCTGGATACTTGAAAATATTAAAATTGAGGAAGAAAAGGAAGAGAGCGAGAGTGGCAGCAGCAGAAAAGACGATATAGAAAAAAGTATCAGAAAGAAATTTCATAAGCAGCTTTTCTCAAAATTTGCCAAAGCAATAAATACTTATGAACTTGTAAAAGAACATGACAAGATAGCTGTCTGTATATCCGGAGGAAAAGATTCAATGCTTATGGCAAAGCTTTTTCAGGAGCTTAAACGACACAATAAATTTGAATTTGAACTTGTATTTCTTGTGATGGACCCAGGATACAGTGAAGCAAACAGAAAAGTAATAGAGAATAACGCAAAACTTATGGATATACCTATAACGGTATTTGAATCGACAATATTTGATGCTGTATATGAAATAGAGAAATCGCCATGTTATCTGTGTGCAAGGATGAGACGAGGATACCTTTACAATAAAGCAAAGGAACTTGGATGCAACAAAATAGCACTTGGCCATCATTATGATGATGTGATAGAAACTATTCTTATGGGAATGCTTTACGGAGGTCAGGTACAGACAATGATGCCTAAACTCCACAGCCAGAATTTTGAGGGAATGGAACTTATAAGACCGATGTATCTTATAAGAGAGGATGATATAAAACACTGGAGAGATTACAATAATCTTCACTTTATACAATGTGCCTGTCGTTTTACAGATACCTGTACGACATGCAGAACGGATGGCAGCAGTGTATCAAAGAGAATGGAGATAAAAAATCTTATAGCAGAATTAAAGAAAACAAATCCGTTTATTGAAAGTAATATATTTAAAAGTGTTGAAAACGTAAATCTTAAGACGATAGTCGCTTACAAAAAAGACGGCATAAAGCATAGTTTTTTGGAGACTTATGATGAAAACGAGGGTAATTAGCTTTTTGCTGATTACCCTCGTATACTGTATCATTGAGAATTAAATTTGTTTATGGCATACTATAAAATATAAATACTAGAAAGTAATAGCGTTTTATAGGAAAAATTGCGGTACGGGTTATGGTGGGAGATATTGATAACATCATAGGCATTATGATAAAATATAAAAAAGTATTCAGAGTTTTTTACAAGGAGGGGACTCAAATGGCTAGAAAATGCAGTGCCATGCGTGCAGAAGAAAAATTGGGCGGATTTGCAACAGCAAAGAAGCATATTACAGTACAGTATAATGAGCGAGAACGCTCGGTGGACAACTTACTTAGTCTTATCAGACGTGATGTGATAGAAAATCACGGAATAGCTGACGAGGATATTGAGGAAGTAAATGTATATATCAAACCCGAAGAAAATGCTGTATTTTATGTTATAAATAACAAGCTTCAGGGACAGATTGAATTTTAAAGGAGTTTAAAAGGGGGAAAATTAAAATGGCAATTACATTTGTTGTGGCTAATCAAAAAGGTGGTATAGGAAAAACAACAACTGCAACTACACTTGCAGGAATACTTGGAAAGAAGTACAAGACACTTCTTATTGATGCGGACCCACAGGGAAACAGTAGTGCTACATATCAGGCAAAAATAAAAGACCAGGCGACACTATATGATGTAATGGTGGATTCTGACCGTATACCTTTGGAAGAAGCAGTACAGCATCTTGAAAATGGAGACATTGTAGCATCAGATCCATTACTTATAAAAGCAGAAAAACTTCTTGATGGAGATGTAGAAGGTCTTTACAGGCTTAAGGATGCCATTGAAGAATTGGAAGGATATGATTACATAATAATAGACACAGCACCGGCATTGGGCGTGGTACTTTACAACAGTCTTATAGCTGCGGACAGAGTGATTATACCTATTACAGCGGATGCATATTCGCTTCAGGGAATAAATCAGCTTTACAGTACAATAAAAGCCGTACAAAAAAGGCAGAATCCGGCTCTGAAAATAGAAGGTTTACTGCTTGTTAAATATTCAGGGCGTTCAAATCTTGAAAAGAATATGCTTGATGAGCTTAAAAAAACAGCAGACAGCATGGGAACAAAATTATTTGAAACTAAAATCAGAGAATGTGTAAAAACTAAAGAAGCGCAGACGGCAAATAAACTTCTTATAGATTACGCACCGAACTGTACCACAATGCAGGACTACAACGAATTGATTAAGGAATTGATGTAAATATGGCAGTGAATAATAAGAAATCTTAAAGGAAACATTGGAAAAAAAATGGCTTTAAAAACGAAAGGATAAATCATGTCAAAATTATATTTTACGAGACATGGACAAACTATATGGAATGTCGAGGGAAAAGTCTGTGGTGCAACAGACATAGAGCTTACAGAGTTGGGGCATAAACAGGCAATAGAACTTGGTGAGCGCATAAAAGCAGATAAAAATATTAAAATAGATGAGATAGTTGCGTCACCACTTATAAGAGCAAAGAATACAGCCGAACATATTTCTGAGATAACAGGGATACCGATGCATACTGACATGCGTGTCACAGAACAGAATTTTGGAAAGTACGAGGGTGGCGGCAGACGCAGCAAAGAATTTTCGGAAGCAAGAAATAATTTTGTATATAGCTTCGATGGTGGAGAATCAATGTTGAAAGTAGCGTCACGAGTTTATAATATATTAGATGAAATAAAGAAAGACAAAGACAAAACATACCTTATTGTGGCACACAATGGTATAGCAAGAATTGTAAACTCATATTTCAAAGATATGGCAAATGAGGATTTTGCAGCATATGCCATAAAAAACTGCGAGTTGCTTTGTTATGAGTTTTTTTAGGAGGTGACCTCGTGAGAAGGTTTGTAAATCCCGGGAACAGTGCTTTTCAGGTAGCTTTAAATTCGGAAATATATATAGATAAAACAGGTTTGCTTGAATATACAAATAAAGTAATCGATACAAAACAGGGTTATATATGTAACAGCCGTCCGAGAAGATTTGGAAAATCAATTACAGCAGATATGCTCACAGCATATTATAGCAGAGACTGTGATTCGATGGAGATGTTTTCAAAACTAAAAATAAGTAAAAATGCGGAATTTGAGAAATATCTAAACAAATATAATGTCATTCATATAGATATACAGTGGTGCATAGGAGCTGTAGGTGGGGCAGACAGAGTAATATCCTATATAGTAAGGAATGTTATAGACGAATTGCGGCAATATTATCCGAAGGAACTTTCACAAGATATAAATTCTCTATCCGAGGCATTATCAAGCATAAATGCTGCAACAGGGGAAAAGTTTATTATTATCATTGATGAGTGGGATGTTCTTATTAGAGATGAAGCACATAATATTAAAATTCAAAATGAATATATCAATTTTTTGAGAAGCCTTTTCAAGGGGACAGAACCGACCAAATATATACATCTCGCTTATTTAACAGGTATTTTACCAATAAAAAAAGTAAAAACACAGTCGGCATTGAATAATTTTGATGAATTTACGATGATAGATTCAAGCGTATTTGCACAATATATAGGATTTACAGACAATGAAGTCAGGAAATTGTGCGAAAAATATGACAGGGATTATGAACAGGTTAAGCACTGGTATGATGGTTATATACTTGGTGAGTATCAGGTTTATAATCCTGTAGCAGTAGTAAACCTGATGACAAAAGGCGGTAAATTTAAAAGCTACTGGTCTCAGACCGGAAGCTATGAAGCTATTGTTCCACTTATAGATATGAATTTTGATGGTTTGAAAGCTGCGGTCATGGAAATGCTCGGCGGGGCGGCGATAAGAGTTAGTGTTAAATCCTTCAAAAATGATACTTTGAATTTTGCTAATAAGGATGATGTTCTCACGTATCTTATTCATTTGGGATATCTTGGTTACGATGAGAATATGCAGACAGCATTTGTGCCAAACGAAGAAATACGTCAGGAACTTATCATAGCAGTAGAGAGTACAAAATGGAAAGAGATTACATTTTTTTTACAGGAATCATCAAAATTGCTTGAGGCAACGTTGGATATGGACGGGGAAACGGTATCGAAAAAAATAGAAAAGCTACATGACGATTATACTTCAATAATTCAGTATAACGATGAAAATTCATTGAGCAGTATATTAACAATCGGTTATTTAAGCACAATGCAATATTATTTTAAACCGATAAGGGAACTACCGACAGGACGAGGATTTGCTGATTTTATTTTTCTTCCAAAACCTGAGTATATTAATTTTTATCCGGCACTGGTAATTGAACTTAAGTGGAATAAAAATGCAAAAACAGCTATAGAGCAGATAAAAGAGAGAAAATATCCGAATTCTATTAAAGAATATGCAGGAGACATATTACTCGTTGGAATAAGTTATGATAAAAAGACAAAAAAACACGAATGTATTATAGATGAGTATGAAATAAAGGATAATGAATAAAACAAAAACAACAACAAGGAGGGGCAGATTGACCATGTATTATATAGGAAATCATTTATCAGCATCAAAAGGTTTTGCAGCAATGGGCAGGGAAGCTGTAAAACTGGGCGGCAACACGTTCGCCTTTTTTACAAGAAATCCACGAGGCGGCAAGGCGAAAGCGATAGATGAAAAAGATATAGAGAAGTTTCTTGCATTTGCAAAAGAGCATGAATTTGGAAAGATAGTAGCGCATGCCCCTTATACGATGAATCTTTGCTCGGCAAAAGAGGACATAAGAAATTTTTCCAAAGAAATGATAGCTGATGACATGAAGCGAATGGAATATATTCCCGGCAATTATTACAATTTTCATCCGGGTTCACACACAGGACAGGGAGTGGAGACAGGCATAGAATATATTGCCCAGACGCTTAATGAGATAATAACACCGGGACAGTCCACAACGATACTCTTAGAAACAATGGCAGGTAAGGGTAGTGAGATAGGAAGAAATTTTGAAGAGATAAGAGCCATAATAGACAAAGTAGAATTAAATGATAAACTGGGTGTCTGCTTTGATACATGCCATGTTTGGGATGCGGGTTATGATATAGTGGAAAATCTGGATGGCGTACTTGAAGAATTTGATAAGATAATTGGACTTGACAGATTAAAAGCAGTTCATTTTAATGACAGCATGAATGTATGTGGTTCGCATAAAGACAGGCATCAAAAGATAGGACAGGGAAATATAGGTCTGGAGGCAATGAAAAGAGCAGCACTTCATCCTATATTAAAAGGCAAGCCTTTTATACTTGAAACGCCGAACGATAACGAGGGATATGCTGCAGAGATAGCAATGTTTAAAGAATGGATGTGTGACTGATGGAAAGAAATGTAGACATGACTGAAATATCCGATGGAAAAAGATACACATCAAATGACCTTGTAAAACTGGGGTGTGGCGATTGCGCCGGATGCAGTAAATGTTGTCACGGTATGGGCGAATCAATAATACTCGACCCCTATGATATATACAATCTTACTATAAATCTAAAAATGACTTTTAATGAGCTTTTGAAAGAAATGTTAGGTCTTTCTGTCAAAGATATGATAATACTTCCGCATTTAAATTTAAAAGCAGAAGGGGAAGGCTGTCTATACCTTGACGAAAACGGCAGATGCAGCATACACTCATTCAGACCGGGGATATGCAGACTATTTCCACTCGGCAGGATATATGAGGATGACAGTTTCAGTTATTTTTTACAGACAAATGAATGTGCAAAAACAAACAGGACAAAAGTAAAGATAAAAAAATGGCTAGGTATACCCAATCTGGCTGCATATGAAAATTATATAAACACATGGCATTATTTTTTGAAAAACATGAAAGCTTTTCTTGAGGAACAAAATGATGAAAGTATTGCTAAAAAGATAAATATATATATATTGAAATTTTTTTTCGAAGAACCGTATAAAGACGAAGATTTTTATACACAATTTTCACAGCGTATGCAGAAAATGCAGCATATGTTTTGAAGCGTAAAGAATTAGAATTATCAATTTGTAAAGATTCAGCTTTTAGCAACATAAGATTTAGATGCAAGTAGAAAATGATTGTTACAAGTGAAATTATATGATACACTATTTTGTATGTTTTGCAAGGATAACAAAATAGAAAGTTGTTAGTTGCTACACTGATAGGAAAGGAGCATCCATGGAAGCAGTGAAAAGTATCGATGATTTTAAAAAATTTATAAAATTGAATAGGGATAAGTTGTATGCAAATGCTGAGAATGCGGACGATATAACTTTAGACGACGAGTGGATGCAGGATGATCAGTGGGATGAGATTTATAAGCAAGAGGAGAAGAAAGATGGGAAAATATTGATAAGCATGCAAGTGATCTCCTAAAAATGAATGTCACCACATCATATGTTGCCAATGCACCACATTGTAAATATTCACAAAGTGATAAAGTGTATAAGCAATACAAACACACATTGTATAGTGTTGCATTGATTGATGTGCCGGAATATATGTGTGGCGATGAATTTGATTTGGATGAAAAAAATATGCATGGAAATTCATCGAAGAATTAGAAAAAGATGATAACGTAATGGATAAAAATGATGATATCATTGCTTTTGTAAAAACAAAATGTAGATGAGTGAGAAAATGGCAGGTGAGTTGTTCGTTTGCCATTTTTGATTTGATGACAGGAGGAAGTGCAAATGAGAATTCCAAAAAGATTAGAAGATGGGGGCACTATCGGTTTTGCTGCACCTTCGTTTGGATGCAATATCGAGCCGTACAAAACGGCGTTTGATAATGCACTAAAGACATTTGAAAAGATGGGGTATAAAACACACACGGGACCAAATTGTTATGCAGGGGAAGGAGTCGGAATAAGTAACACACCTGAAAAATGTGCAGACGAGATAAATTCATTTTTGTGCGGAGAATACAATAAAGATACAGAAGCACTCTTTTCATGTGGTGGCGGTGAACTTATGTGTGAGATACTGGACTATGTTGATTTTGACAGTATAAAAAAATCAAAACCGGTATGGTTTTTAGGGTATTCGGACAATACAAACCTTACATTTCTTCTTCCGACACTCTGCGATATCGCCGCAATATATTCACCATGTGCCGCAGCATATGGGATGGAGCCGTGGCATCCTTCATTAAAAGATACATTTGATTTGCTTACGGGAAAAATATACAAGGCGCATGGGTATGACAGGTGGGAGAGAGAATCATTAAAAAATGAAGAAAATCCGTTGGAGCCATATAATGTTACGGAAAAAACAGAAATAGAAAAATTTGGCAGAGGAAAAGATGACAGTATAGTACAGTTTGAGGGAAGAATGATAGGCGGCTGTCTTGATTGTCTCTCAAATCTTGTCGGAACAAAGTTTGATAAGGTAGCAGAATTTAATCAAAAGTACAAAGAGGACGGTTGTATATGGTTTATGGAATCCTGTGATTTAAATCCTATGGCGATAAGACGTGCAATATGGCAGCTAGGCCATGCGGGATGGTTTGAGAACGTAAAAGCATTTCTTATAGGCAGGCCGCTTTGTCTTGATGAAGAAATACTAGGTGTAGACAGATATAATGCGGTATATCCTTTGCTCGAAAAGTATAATGTGCCTATAATAATGGATTTGGATATAGGGCATACAGCACCGATGATGCCGGTTATATCGGGAGCAAAAGCAAAAGTCAAAGTTGAGAAAGATACAATTGAGGTAGAATATGAAAGTAAAATGTAAAAAGATTATGCAAGGGTAAGAATAGTCATAAAAAAAGGAAAGAAAGAATATAATGGCGGGTGGAGTAAAACTGTAACTATAAAGGTTAAATGACAGAGGGAAAGGATAAAAATAATGATACAGGATATAAAGCCGCATACCCTATACAATCAATACAAAGATATAATACCTGAAAATGATGACAGGGCGGTGGTGTTTGACGGAAGAAATGTACTCATATCAAGAAACAAAGAAGATACACTTGATACTCCTAAATGTTCAGACATAAAAGGAGAGTACATATATATACTGTCGATAGATAAAACGAGATATTTTCTTTTAAAAAATGTCATAGAGTGTGAAAAAGAAGGAGAAGTGAGCAATTATATAGGAAGAAACAGCAACGGAATTGATGATTTTAAATTTGAGCCGATAAAGAATTTAAGGCAGCTTACGTCAAAAGAAGTATGTTTTGCACTCATGACAGCATGGCATTTAAACACATGGTATAAGGACAACCGATATTGTGGCAGGTGCGGAGCCAAAACAGTACATGCACACAAAGAAAGAATGGTGCATTGTGTGAAATGTGGGAATATGATATATCCAAAGATAGCACCGGCGATAATAGTAGCAGTCACACATGGAGATAAACTGCTTCTTACAAAATATGCTCCTGACAGAGAATATCAAAAATATGCACTTATAGCAGGATTTGTTGAGATAGGTGAAACTATAGAAGAAACCGTAAAAAGAGAAGTGCAGGAAGAAGTTGGTCTTAAGATAAAAAATCTTACATATTATAAAAGCCAGCCGTGGGGATATGACAGTAATGTGCTGATGGGATATTTTGCAGAACTTGACGGCGATGAAAATATCACGATGGACACAGAAGAATTGTCAAAAGCACAGTGGTTTAAAAGAAACGAGCTGCCTGCACACAATGACGGCATAAGTCTCACTAGAGAAATGATAGGTGTATTTGAAAACAAAGAAAAATATGAAAAGATTGTGAAGTCAATCCAATATAACAATAATGTTTTTAAATAAGAACATTTTTAGGTTGACAAACTAACTAAAAGAACATAATATAATAGCAGAAGGAAACTTCTTGAGAAGCAGACTCATAAAATGCTATTCGTCTATGAAATGCGAGCCGTGATGGAAAGCGGTGAACATGGAGGCTCACAAAGGTGACAACTTACCATAATCCATCTAGCGAAAGCGAAAGAAAGTTGTATAAATGCTTATTAAGCCTTGCAGTTTTGCAGGGCTTTTTTACTACATAGAAGAATTGGAGATGCAAATGGATAAAGTTCAACAATGTGCTTATAATTTTCTGCATTTAGTCAAAACTACGCAATATGTTTTTCATCTTGCAAAAAAGGGAATACGAGTTATAACATTAGATTTTGAACTGAAAGATTTTTATCATTTGGTTGGATTTCAATATCTAACTGATATCAATATACCAAAAGACAAAAAGAAAACAATTCAATGGATTCTTTCTGAAAAGAAGCCGATAACAGATAAATATTTAGCGTCTAGTGACAATTATAGGGGCAGTTTAAATGATGAAAAAAATATCGAAGAGCGTATTTTTGCATTTAGAAATCTGGAAAAGTATTTAGATGTAGATAATTTCATTAGTATATATTCTCCGAAGGATGGACCGAAAAACAATTCTATGATTCGCTGTGACTACATAATCGAAAGCAAATTAAAAAATTCAAATAAAACTGTATACATTTTTTTAAAACACAGGAAAGGGATGGAATCGCCTTGTTGTATTGTTTCGTTTTGTGTAAAGAACAATACGACATATGGTGGGCAAAAACTTTATTGGATGTTAAAAGATAAAATAGTCTCAGGAAATAGAATTACAATATATCAACATTCTAATTATTCAAATGAACAGAAAATTGAAAATAGAGAAAAATATGAAAAAATTGTGAAAAAATGTTAAATTCGACATTAGAATGACATAAAGTAAGTATATATTATAGCGCATACAAAGGAGATACTTGATTATGCAAAAGGGAGAAAAAAAGAAGATATTTGTTAAAAAATGAAAAAGCTTCTTGACAAAGGCTATCTTTTTTGTATAATGGTAATGTATAGCAAGTAAAATATTAAGGAGGCATAACAATGATTAAAAAAGCAAAGAAGTCTGTAGCCGTTGGTTTATCAGTAGCTCTTGCAGTTACTAGTGTAAACATCCCGGTTAATTCGGCATCAGCTGCAGCAAAGAAGGCTAAGCTTAGTGCTACTAAGAAAACACTTACTGCTGGAAAGTCTACTACTTTAACTCTTAAGACAAATAAGAAAAAAGCAAAGACTATCAAGAGCATCAAGGCTAAGTATGTGAAAGTCAGCACAAGCAAAAAGTCAGTAGCAACAGTTAAAAAGGTATCCAAAAAATCTAAATTTACAGGAATTAAGGTTACTGCTAAGAAAGCAGGAAAATCTACAATCACTGTTAAGGTTACAAAGGGTACATACAAGGGCACATATAAGTGCACAGTTACAGTAAAGAAGAAAGCTTCTGCAACAAAGGCACCTACAAAGGCACCAACTACTGAGCCAACAGTAGCTCCTACAGCAGAGCCAACAGTAGCTCCTACAGCAGAGCCAACAGTAGCTCCTACAGCAGAGCCAGCAACTACACCAGCTATCACACAGGCACCTATCGTTCAGGATGTTGAAAAGGTAGATGCAATTGTTACAAATTCTGTAAAAGGTTATAGCAATACAGTATTAGCTGGACAGGATGCTACAATTCAGGTAAAGGTAACTGACAAACAGGGCGAGCCGGTTGCAAATGATAATGTTGTTCTCAGATTTGAAGAGGATACAGCAACAGCAGGAAAATATGAAGAAAAGAGCTTAGTTGTAGCTACAACAAACTCTAAGGGTATTGCAACATTTGTAGTTGGTCCTACTAAAAGCAATGTTAAAAATACTGATAACTCATATCTTGGAAGCTACAAATTCAAGATTACAGAGGCAACAGAGAATATAGTAGCTGAAGGTAAATTGAATGTTGCTACTATTTCTTATGCTTCTACAGAACAATTTACAAAGCATTGGTGGGAATTCAGAACAGCTGATGTCCTTAATTTGAATGGTACTTCAGCATATAATAATAATCTTGTCCCAGGTGCTAACTCAGCTAAAACTGAGTCAAATGCTGGATATGTAAGTCAGATTACAAATATCGCAGGTGGAAATAGCCAGTATGTTGGAGCACAGCAGGTTAGTACAGCAAGTGAAGATCACAAGGTAGCATTCAAGACAGCTGTATACTTGAATATTCCTAGTGAGACAAAGAAACAAGATAAGGTTACATCATATGTACAGAAGGTTAACCAGAAGTCAGATTCATATGACACATATGCAACAAAGACATTAAAGATTCCTTATGATATAAAGGATATGGCTAATGTAGAATATGCAACATTAGCATTCAATAGTGTAAATGTTTCTAAATACACTAAACTTGTTGTTAAGAAATACAAAGGTGATGCTATAGGAACTACATTAGAGACTTATGGAAGTAATACTAAATCGTTTAAACAGAGCAATTTCGGTCTTCAGATTGCTAAAACTGATTTAGAGGGTTCAGATGGTCTTTATCTTGAAATTACTTCAAAGGGTCAGGTTAATGCAGATAATAATGCAGGTTTTGATGTTAAAGATTTAACATATGTTTACGATCAGAAAAGTGTTGTAAATGGTGATAAAGTTCTTTTAAAGAATACATCAATCAAATGGGAAACAGCAACACCTGTATATTCAAAAGAGGAAACAGTTTCAGCTGCTGAAAAGACTGCTCTTGGTTTAGATAGAACAGATTATGCTTCAGTTACAAAGACTGTTCCAGTATTCCCTTATGTTGGAAATGCAATCATCAAATGCTACAATGCAAATGGTTCAGTTGCTAGATACTATGCATGTGCTACTCAGAACGAAATGAAAGCTAGCAGCTACACAAATGTAAATGTGTTAGATACAACAAAAGCAGAAAACTTCTATGTTATCTCAGAAGATGAGGCAACAAAGAGTGTTGGTGCAGTAACTGATAAGGGCGATGGCACTGTAGAAGTTGATTCTACTCAGACTGGTACAACTTACTTAGTTGGTACAATTGCTTGTGATGATGAGAATGTATCTATTGATGCTAAGAATGAAAAAGTTTACACATCAGTTATGTGGAATCCAGTTGCAGCAAAAAAGGCTACAGTTGAGCGTGCAAGCTTTGCAGCAGCAGAAGGTCAGTCAGTTACATTTACAGCTCAGTTAGTTGATAGCAATAATAACCCTGTATCAGTACCAAATGCACAGATTGAGTGGTCAGGTCTTACAGGCGAAGGTGTTGCAAATATTACAACTGAAGAGGTAACAAATACAAAAGGTCAGGCTATTGCTAAGGTTAGCGCAGCTTCAGTAACTTCATTAAAGGGTATATCTGCAAAAGATAAATCTGGTAAATATAATGTAGTTCTCTTATTAGGTGATAAGAAAGTTTCATTAGCTGATCTTTATTGGGTAGAGTTAGGATTAAAATATAACAATTCTGCAATAGATGGTGTTGAAAAATCAACATTAGACGCAGGTGTTGTTAATGGTTCGCTTTCAGTAGCCGCTGATGCAATCACAGTTGGTGAGACATGGAAGTATGCCGCACAGCTTGATGTTGCTATGAAAGGTTATGATTCTAACTATAAAGTTGTAGAAGTTTCAGGTATTAAATTTAATGTTGCAAAATCTTCAGATTCAAAAGTTGGAACAGTAGATATTAAAGATTCTATAGCTACAGTAACTTCAAATGCTAACGGAATAGGTGCTATCATTAACAAATTAGATTCTTCAGTAGTTACAAAAGATGGTACTATAAAGTTGGTTAACAAGTATAATCCAAACTTAGTTGATACATTACAGTTTGTTGGTGAGGGAACTCCTAACTTAGATGAAGAACTTACAATCAACTATAGCTTTGGTGTAACAACAGGATATACAGCAAGTTTTGTTAATCCTTTATCTCAGAATGCAGTAACAGGTGCGCCAAGAGATGTATATATAAAAGTTGTTGATAACAAGGGTAATGCAAAAGCTGACATTGATGTTGTATTCACAAAGATTACTTCTGATGGTACAAAAACTACAGAAAAAGTTAAAACTAATGCAAATGGTATTGCAACAGTTTCAGTAGATTCAGAAGCAGCTGGTAAGTCAACAACAGTAACAGCAAAAGCTGGTGATTTGAAAGAAATTTCAACAATTGTTAACTGGAAAGAAGCAGTTGGATTTAAAGCTACAGGAATGTCATATGATGCAGCAACAAAGACAATTAAATTAAGCTTTAACTCAGATGTATACGCAAATTCAGTAATAAAAGAACAGTTTGCAGTTAATTATACTTTGGATGCACTTAATAAGACATACAGTGTAGAAAAAGTTACTGTAAGTGGTAAAGATGTAGTTCTTACATTACCAGCATCAGCAACAATTGACTGGGCTAACGAAGCTGTATTAAAAGTAACAGTAAAAGCTGACGCAACAGTAGATCCTGATAATGGACTTAAATATTCAGTAGTAGCTAGCAAGACTGGTGAGACTATTACAGCTGGAAACTATTATACATTAACAGGTGCAGGTACTTTTGCAGAATTAGATTCAACAGGTGCGAATGTTGCAGATAAAGCAACAGCACAGCCTATTATAACAGCAATTAAAGCAGCAAACACAGTAGCAAAATTTGATACAGCTTATGCAGATTATGAAAAAGCAACAGCTAGTGTTAAAAAGCTTGTAGAAGCTGAAGTAACTAATTTATTAGATTTAAAAACTGCAAGCGATGACTTGAAAAAAGCAGCAACAGCAGCAGATACTGTAACTAAAGCAGCATCTACTTATACTAATGGTGCAGCTTTAAAGAGCGCAGTTGGAACAGCAGTTAGTGATGCTACTGTAACAGTAGCTACTGATAAGGATACAGTAGTTGATGCTCTTACACCAGGAGATGTTGTAGTTACATTGACAAAAGGTGGATTATCTACAACAAAAACTATTACATTAGTGTAATTTAGTTATGAATTAAAATATATTTTTCATTACTTTTGATTTTTGAAGGTATGAGGTATATTAAGAAGGGAATCGGTTTGAGATTTTTCTCAGACCGGTTCTTTTTTTGTTATTAAAAAATAGTGAAAGTCAAGTGCAATTATTATTGACAAAATAAATATATTTAGGGTAATATATTATGAAAGGGTAATGAAATTGATTGTTTCTCTCTTTATTAAATATTGAAGATATGTCTCCGAAAATATATAACATATCAAGAAAATGACCGAAATCTACTTATATGGATTTCGGTCATTTTTTGTGCAAAATCACCAATAAAAGCAAAAAGAGAGATTTTGCCACTATTCTTTTGAGAAAGAAAAATTAGTGTAGAACTGCTGTAATTATTGCTGTTTTTGATACTTTGATAAAATAGTTTAAAAAATATGAAAATATACAAATAATAAAAAAATTGGATAAAATGCACAAAAAAAGCTTTGAATTTAAATGTGTATTGACCTTTATAACTAATTTATGTTATTATAAACTTATATAAAATAATATGAAATATTTTAGTTAATTCTAAATGATTTTTAGAATTATACTAAAATATTTTAAAAAGATTATCGGGAGGAAGTAAAATGAGAAACAAAAAATTTTTAGCATTGGCAATGGCAGCAATAGTAGGTATGGCGTCAGTACCTGCAGTGTATCACAATGTTATTGTGGCTTCGGCAGACGAGACAGTAAGTACAGACAGTCTTAAGTTTGATGGCTGGTGGACAAATCACAGTTATGGCGATGAGATTACAGATACATCTAAAACCGTAAGCTTTAAAGCTAAAACATATTCAACCGGAAACTCAAACTGGAATACACCTGTTTTTGTATTATTTTATGGTGATGAGAATAAGGTTAATGGTGCAGGATATGATGAGGTTGGAGTTATTCGTTCTGACCTTTATGGCTGGTTTGGAGGAAAGGCTGATACTCAGACAGTCTTTACTTTAGATCAGGCTTGGAATACAGGCGGGATAACATTTGACAGAGGTACTGAACCAGACTGGGCAACATGGCTTCAGGCAAATAAAGATGGTGTAGATGTGTCATACACAACAGAAATTAAGGACGGTAAAGCAATTGTAACAGTTGAGAACGATGGTGCTAAGAGCACGACTACTTTTGATGTTGATTCAAGCAGAAAATTATATATTGCAGTATCAGGTGAGTTGTGTGAGGTTTCAGGATTGCCTGAAAGTCTGGTTACCGGACAGGCAGAGCCAACAGTAGAGCCAACGGTAGAGCCAACAACAACACCTGCTGTTACAGCAGAGCCAACAGTAGAGCCTAGCGCAGAACCTACTGTAGAGCCAACAGCAGAGCCTAGCACAGAGCCAACGGTAGAGCCTAGCACAGAGCCTACAGTAGCACCAACTACAGAGCCAACTACAGCACCTGAGCTTAAGAGTGCATCTATTTCAGTGAAGAAGGGAGGCAAGAATGTTAAATCAGTTACAGTAAAGAAGGGTAAATCAGTAAAACTTACTGTCTCAGCCAATTCTAAAGCAAAAATCAAATTGACAAAGCTTTCAAAGAAAGATGTAAAGGTAGCAAAAGCAGCACTTAAAGGAAATAAACTTACAATCAAGGGTATGAAAAAGGGAAAAGTTACAGTAAAACTTACAGTAGCTAAGACATCTGCATATAAGGCAGCTTCTAAGTCTGTAAAGGTGATTGTTAAATAAGTTTGAGCATTTTTTATAAGGAGAGAAGTATGATTAGGAGTAGATTAAAAAAGATAATTGCGATTGCAGTTTCTACAGCCGTTGCTATTACAGCAGCACCAAGTCTGCCAACAGGCTTTTCAAAAAAGGCAGAGGCTGCATCAGTAAATAGTGTTAAAATGGGCAATTGGTGGGAAAATGCGAGTTTAGGAAGCGAAGTTACCACAGAAGAAAAAAATATTTCTTTTAAATCAAAGTCTGATAGTACAGCAAGTGGCAATTGGCACACACCAAGCGTTGTTATATACTATGGCGATGAAAACTGTGTTGGAGGTGCAGGTTATTCAGAAGTAGGAGTTGTCCGCTCAGACCTTTTTGGTATGTTTGGCGATACAAATACTGGTGATATGCCTGCTGTAAATGCAAAAGGAATTACATTTACTGTAGATAGTGCACCGGCAGACTGGGCGACATGGCTTGCAACCAACAAAGAAGGTGTAGATGTAAATATTACTACAAAGATTACTGATGGCAAAGCAAGCATCAAGATTGATAATAATGGAGTGGTAAGTACAACTACTTTTGCAGCAGAGGCAGGCAAAAAACTGTATGTATCTGTAAGTGGAGAACAGTGTGAGGTTTCCGGGCTTCCAGATGATATGGTTAGTGATTACTATAGTACTGAGAATAGTTTTAGATTTGCTTCATGGTGGGCAAACTGGAGTTATGGTACTGAAGTCACTGATACTTTGGAAACCGTAAACTTCAAATCAAAATCTTTTTTGAGTGCAACAAGCAACTGGAATACACCGAGTTTAGTAATTTATTATGGAGATGAAAATAAAGTCGGTGGTGAAGGATATGAAGAAGTAGGAGTTATTCGTTCAGATTTGTATGGCTGGTTTAAAGGAGATGCTACTAACCAGAATACAGGTACTTTAGCCGGTGAGTGGAATACAGATGATATTACATTTACTAGAAATAATGCACCGGCAGACTGGGCGGCATGGCTTGCAGCCAATAAAAAAGGTACAGATGTATCAATTAAGACTCAGATTGCAGATGGCAAAGCAAGTATTACATTTAATAATAATGGTGTAGAGAGTGTAACTACATTTAATGTTGATACTACAAAAAAATTGTATGTGTCAGTTACAGGTGAATCTTGCCGCGTTTCAGATATGCCTGCAGATATGATGAAATTGCAGACAGCACCTGATCCTGATATTGATGCTGATGCAGTAGAACTTACAGAAGCAGAGGTTAATGAAAAGTACAGCACACTTTTTGACAGCAAAAATAAAAAATCTCATGTAACTGTTCATGACCCATCTGTCATAATAGGTTACACTGACAGTGTATATACAGGTGACAGCAGTCAGAAAGTATATGGAGAGCAGAATCAGGATAAGTCAAGAAAAGAAGTTTACTTTATTTTTGGTTCACACAGAGCATTTGCATGGTCAACTGATATGCAGAACTGGAACTATTTTAAAAACAACATAAGCGATAATACAAAATGTCAGGAGCTTTTTAAGAGCGCATTTGAGTGGTCTGCAAAAGGTGATGCAGATTATGACTGGACTGGTAATCTGTGGGCACCGGATGTGATTTACAACAAGGACATGAAAAAATGGTGCATGTATATGAGTATCAATGGAAATTCTTGGAATTCAAGCATTGTACTTCTCACATCAGATTCGCTTAACGGCGACTGGGTAAATCAGGGCACAGTAGTTTATTCAGGATTTACTAAGTCAGGTATTAAAAGCTATAAGAATACAGATTTCGCATCAGTAAGCACAGAGGTAGATACAGACATTGCAAGATTTGCAAAATCTGACACAGAGTGGAATAGAAATTATGGAGCACATGCCATTGACCCATGTGTAACTTACGATTCAGAGGGAAATCTTTGGATGAGTTATGGTTCATGGTCAGGCGGTATCTGGATGTTTAAACTTGACAAGGCTACTGGTCTTCGTGATAAGACTGCATCTTACAAATATAAGGACAATGTAACAGACCCTTACATGGGTTACAAACTTGCAGGTGGCAATATGGCTTCAGGTGAGGCTTCTTATATTGAAAAAATTGGCGACAAATATTATCTGTTCCTCTCATATGGTGGTCTTACAGCTAAGGGTGGATACAATATGCGTGTATTCTCATCTAAAAATATTACAGGACCATACAAAGATGTCGCAGGAAAGGATGCAAGAAAAGGAGCTTCTGACACTGACACTACAAGTGCTAAAGCAGGCGGTGATGCCAATGGAAATGGTACAGTAGGTGAGCGTCTTATGTCATATTATGAGTGGAGCTATCTTGACAAAGGGCGTGTCGCACAGGGACACAACTCAGCAGTTGTAGATGATGATGGAAAAGCTTATCTTGTATATCATACTCGTTTTAACGATGGTACAGAAGGTCATGAGGTGAGAGTACACCAGTTATTTACAGCTAAAAACGGCGGACTTGTAACAACACCTTTTGAGTATTCAGGAGAGACATTGTCAAAGACAGCATACGACAAGGCTGATGTAGTTGGCGAGTATTCAGTATTGTATCAGAAACCATCAGTATCAACTACTACACTTGAATGTTCTAAAGAACAAAAGATTACTTTAAAGGAAAATGGTACAGTAACAGGTGATTATACAGGAACATGGTCACAGGAAGCTGATTCACCATATGTGACAATAAAAGTAGGAAGCGTTACATATAGCGGTGTATTTATCAAGCAGAATATTGAAGGAACAGCTTGTGAGACAATGTGCTTTACAACAGTAGGAGATAACAATGTAACATTCTGGGGAACAAAAGGTTACACAGATGAAGCAGGAGTTGTAAAGGCAGCAAAGGAAGTTAAGGTAACTATCCCGGCAAACCTTTACAGTGATGTTGAACTTCCTACAGCAAGTAACGGAGCAGAAGTTACTTGGAAGTCATCAGATGAGACAGCACTTTCATCTACAGGAAAAAGAGGAGATGTTTTATTAGATACAAAAGTAACTCTCACAATGACTGTAAAATATGGCAAATATTACACAAAGAAAACTTATAACACAGTAGTAAAATCTTCTGCTGGAGCTGATTATAAAACAGGTCTTGTAGGTGATTATACATTTGAAGATGGTTTCAAAAACGAAGCTAACACTTCTCAGGTCGGAGTTGCAAAAGCATTGGAAAATGGTTTCAAACCAACTATATTCGCAGCCGCAGGCAGAACTGGCAAAGTTTTAAATCAGAACTTCGGTTTTGCTGACGCAAAGACAACAAGTTATACACAGTTTGAAAATCCTCTTAAAGATGCATCATTGACAGGTGCTACAGTTGCACTTTGGGTAAACAGAAATGACACTGATGTATGGGATGCTATCTGGTCATTCTTCGATGAAGATACTACAGATGGAAAAGACGGCAGATTATACTTTACACCAAATGCTTATCTTGGTTACAACGGAACAGTAAGTGTAAACAAGTGGTTTGATTTAAATCATGCTAATACAGTTACAAACCTTATAAAAGAAAAAGAATGGCATCATGTAACAGTATCACTTGGAACAGATAACTTTGGAGTATATGTAGACGGAAAACTCGTAAGTGACAAGACAAACAATGTAACATATGCAGGAACAGCATACGAGGACGCAGCAAAAGATATGCTTAGCGTAATATCTTCATCAGCAAACTTCTACCTCGGCTATGGTTCATGGTGGGGTTCAGCACCTCTCTTAATGGATAATGTAAAGATTTACAATCGTGAATTATCAGCAGCGGATGTAGGAGCATTGTACAATGATGAGAAAGCTCAGACAGGACTTCTTGAAGATGCCGAAAAGCAGAAAGAACAGGCAATAAAAGATGCAAGTATCCTGTACAGAACTTACAATTATGACAGTGCTGTAGAGTATACAAACTGGTCATCATACAACGCAGCATTAAACCTTACACTTGAATCAGACGCCTCAGAACTCTATAAGAGCTATGTTCAATTTGCCCCAGGCAACCAGAACAGCAGAGACGCGTATACATCATTTGGCGAAATCACATTGCCAGACAAATATGTAGTTGAATTTGATTCAAAGCTTAAAGCAGGAAACAATCGGGAATCACAGCTTGCACTTACATCAGCAGACTATGCAAAGAAAAACACAGCAATAGCCGACACATCATACCTGTGGAGCATAAACACAACAAACTCTGAAACATGGACAATTACTGGAACAAACGGTTCTGAAATCGTGGAAGAAACAACAGCAGCAAGCAATGATGTAACACTTGCAGCAGGAGAATGGGCACACTTTAAAACAACAGTTGACAAAACACAGAAAACCATAAAACTTGAGATAACAGACAGCACAGGAAAAGAACTTGCAGTCAAAACATTTAAAGCAGAAAACATACCAGATGTAAAAGGATTATTCTACTTAAGCGGAAGATATAGTGGTGTAGCAGGATTTGATAACATTCGTATTTATGAATCAACCAACGAATACACAGTCAAATTCAGCCCTAACTTCAGTGACTCAACACAGAGCATAAAAACACAGCAGTTCACATTAGACACACCGCAGAAGCTTTTAAACAACACATACTCAAGATATGGATACAAATTTGCAGGATGGTCAACAACAACAACAGGCAAAGTTGAGTACACAGACGAACAGCAAATCACAACAAACCTTGCAAACGCTAACGAAGTTGTAATGTTGTACGCAGTATGGACTAAAATTGAATCAAGCGGTGGCTCAGGCGGAAGCAGCAGCGTAGCGACACCAAAACCAACTGTAAAGCCAACAGTAAAACCAACAGTAAAACCAACAGTAAAACCAACAACTAAGCCAACGGTAGCACCAACGGTAGCACCAACAGCAGCACCAACGGTAGCGCCAACAGCAGCACCAACGGCAGAACCAACAGTAAAACCAACAGTAAAACCAACAGTAAAACCAACAGTAAAACCGACAGCAAAACCAACTAAAAAACCGACTAAAAAGAAAAAAATGTCAGTGAAAAAGGTAACAGTCAAGAGAAATGCAAAAAAGATAACAGGAACACTTTCTGTAACGGGTGCAAAAGTAACGGTAAAAGTTGGAAACGCAAAAGCTAAAAAGGCAATTGTAAAAGGAAAGACATTTACGTTTAAGCTCTCAAAGAAGCTTAAGAAAAATACAAAGGTTGTTATCACAATAACTAAATCTAAATACTATACAGTCAAAAAGACTATAAAAGTAAAGTAAAGCTCGAAAGTATAAAGACAAAGTTATTGAAAGCGAAAGCCAAAAATTGAAGCGAAAGCCCAAAAATGAAGTGAAAGCCAAGATTAAAGCGAAAGCGAAAAACTCCAAATATTGAATTAAGAAAAACCGAAGCCTCCCAAAAGGAAAGCTTCGGTTTTTTGGGTACGCCCAGCATGGGCGTGCTCTAAGGGGTGAAAATATTCTAATGTAAAAGTATTTTTGCAATGCGGGAGCAGTGTTGTGTGGAAAGTGACTGGTGCTAGAATTTATTTGGTTTGTAAGTTGAAGATTTATAAATTAATAATTGCTTGAAATCACAAAAAAATAAAAATCTTGAAACAGACAAAAAACAGGAAAGCACCCCATATGATGATGTATTCAGAACAATGATAAATGACTGTCCAAGATTTTTGCTTCCATCTCTTATATTTGAGATATCCAATTTGCCAGTCACTGACTGGCAAATTGACATGGACACATTATTGTGAACTCTTGTCAGTATCTGATGATGATAAGAGAAAGTTTTATGAGAAAGAATGCGAAAATGCCGAATGGTCAGTGCGTGAATTAAAAAGGCAAATGGCAAGTTCACTTTTTGAGAGGCTTCTTTTATCAAAATGCGATGCCAACAAGGAAACTGTATTAGAACTTGCTTCAAAAGGTATAGAATATGCAAAGCCGGAAGATGCGATTAAAGACCCATATGTATTTGAATTTCTGGGTATTCCTGAAGAAAAGCCTATACTGGAAAGTGATTTGGAAGCAGCATTGGTTCGGCAAATTGAGAATTTTTTGTTGGAATTAGGCAGAGGTTTTATTCAGATAAATCTTCAAGTGAAAACAGTTCTTCAACTGATAATTCAAAGTATCGGGCAATCCGCAGTGCAAGCTCTAAAGAAGACAAAAGAACCGACTGCGGCACCTTCAACAGAGCCAACTAAAAAGCCGGCATCCACAAAGAAACCTTCAACAAAGAAGAAAAAGATGTCAGTAAAGAAAGTTGCAGCAAAGAAGAATACTAAAAAGATAACAGGAACACTTTCTGTAACGGGTGCAAAAGTAATGGTAAAAGTTGGAAACGCAAAAGCTAAAAAGGCAATTGTAAAAGGAAAGACATTTACGTTTAAGCTCTCAAAGAAGCTTAAGAAAAATACAAAGGTTGTTATCACAATAACTAAATCTAAATACTATACAGTCAAAAAGACTATAAAAACAAAGTAGAATTGATATAGTTATAAAGTATTGGTAAAAAATATACCGATTGTAGGAAAAACAGGCATAATCATATATAAAAACCGAAGTCATCTGACTTCGGTTTTTAAGTTTGCGTTCGTAGGCGTGTTTTAACTTTTTGAATTGAAAAAAGGCTATAGCTTCTATATAATATAATGTAGAAAAAGATTTTTTTAAGCTAAATATAGTAAGAAAAATTGTAAATGAGATAATTGGGGACAGATTATAAGAGAATAGGATATGTGTTATGATGTTTATATATAAGCTGCATAGAAATGAGGTGACTATAAATGGGTGTATATTTTAATCCAAGTAATGCAAGTTTTAGACAGGCCAGAAACAGCAGAATTTATGTAGATAAAACAGGTTTGATTGAACAGTTGAATATGCGGTTATCGACAGAAGATAAATGTCTGGCGGTAAGCCATGCAAGACGTTTTGGAAAATCGCATGCCGCCGGTATGATTGATGCGTATTATAGTCTGGGATGTGATTCGAGAGAACTTTTTGACGATACGAAGATAGCCGGAAATGCAGACTATAGAAAATATATGAATAAATATAATGTTATTCATTTGGATATTTCTTCGTTTTGGGATGATTTCAAAGATGATTTGGTAGAAAAAGTCAAAGAATATATAGTAGATGATTTTAGAAAGTCATTTAATGAAGAAATTGACTACTCAAAAAAACTCAGTATAATACTTATGTCTATTTATCAAAAGACAAATACGCCATTTGTAATTATTATCGATGAGTGGGATTGTGTTATCAGAAACAGCAGCGATAAGGAGCTTGTACACAAATATTTGCAGTTCCTTCACTCGTTATTCAAATCAGAGGAATCAAAATCATTTTTGGCATTGGCATATATCACTGGGATTTTGCCAATTAAAAAGATTAGGGATGAGTCGGCATTGAACAATTTTAGTGAATATACAATGCTGGATTCTTGTCCAATTACACAGTATTATGGGTTTACGGAAGATGAAGTTAAAGTGTTATGTAAAAAATATGATATGGATTTTGAAACGGTAAGAGCATGGTATAACGGCTATCTGATTGATGGAATCCATATGTATAATCCGAATTCTGTGTCGATGGCATTAAATAGGCATAAATTTGATTCGTACTGGAGGAATACATCATCGTTTGAATCAATCAATACATTTATAACGCTGAATTATGAAGGACTGAAAGATGATATTATGAGTATGCTGTCAGGTAAAAAAGTGAGGGTAAATCC